>CAZVNL010000006.1:12239-73263 GCA_964628055.1 uncultured bacterium
TCCCTGTAAAAAAGCCCTGGTCTTGCTACAAACAGGCGCCGTCGTGGCGACCTCCACCGTCACGTCAGGAAATTGTTTTTTAATCTGTTGGGCCTGTTGCAATAGCTGTTTTCCATCTTTCATGATGATGCGGCTCTTACGACGTTTGACAATACGAATTTGGTGGGGGCCAACGGCCTCCAAGATCACCCGGTGGGATAAGCCAAAACTAGTTGGGTCCAGAGTATGAGGAGTGTTTTTATCGTCCAATTCTGGCTTTTTTAAAAGAGACTCTCCTGTCCCGGGGGCGGTTTCAGGGTGGGGTTGGAATCTACAAAGGCTTTCAGAGCCTGAAAGTCTTTCTTGATAAGAGGCAGATAATCTGTTCTCCTCAGGGCGGCTGCAGGGTGAATCATGGGAAAGAGAAAATAGTGTTGTGTGGGGATGGTTTTTCCATGATACTGAAGAATGGGGGCTGGTTTCCGCAATAGGACACCCAGAGCCAAATTGCCCAAAGGACAGACGATTTCCGGACGAATGGCCTGGAGCTCCTCTAAAAGGTAGGCGGCGCAGGTGCGAACCTCCAGGCGATTAGGAAGGCGGTCCTCCGGGGGTAAACAACGGGTCACATTGGTAAGCCACAGACTTTTTCTTTCCAACTTGACGATGTTTAAAAGATGGTTCAACAATTCACCAGCCGGTCCCACAAAGGGAACGCCCACAGCGTCCTCGTGCTCACCGGGACCCTGACCAACCAGCACGATCCGCGCCCGGGAGTTGCCAGTACCCGGGACAGCGCGATTCCGGGACTGGTGGAAGGGACACTTGGTGCACGTGCGAATCCGTTCGGTGATGTCACCTAATCTTGGGGAGGAAACCATTATCAAAGCCTAACTGTGGCCAATTTACAACGACAGCCGGGCCAAATTCACGGGGAAAGCGGCTCCATAAAAGGGTGGTGTTATTGGAGGTAAACAGACCAACTTCCGTTCCATGTACAAGCAACAATTTCGCCTTTCACCAGCGGTTGAAGAGGCCCTGAATCGAGGGGCTCCCGTCCTGGCGTTAGAGTCCACCATCATCGCCCACGGTATGCCTTTCCCCCAGAATTTCGAATTTGCCCGGCAAGCCGAGGAAGAAGCCCGTCAACTGGGGGTCACGCCCGCCACGATAGCGTTGACCAACGGTGAGATACATATCGGTCTACAGTCAGAGGACTTAAGGCGAATTTCCGGGAATGAAACCGTGCATAAGGTAGCCTTCCGGGATCTGGGAACGGCGCTGGCATCAGGGGTACTGGGGGCCACGACCGTCTCCGCCACTTGTTGGTTAGCCCACCAAGCGGGCATCT
Organism: uncultured bacterium; assembly: GCA_964628055.1. GTDB lineage: Bacteria > Fidelibacterota > Marinisomatia > Marinisomatales > TCS56 > CAZBEL01. Next base: position 13,570 of record CAZVNL010000006.1, read on the forward strand.
CCGTCTTGGCCACCGGGGGCATCGGCGGGGTCCACCAACACGCAAAGCAATCGATGGATATCTCCCAGGACCTTCCCCTTTTAAGCCGGGTGCCCATCATCGTGGTTTCAGCTGGCGCTAAGGCGATTTTGGACCTTCCCAAGACAATGGAGTACCTGGAAACTCGGGGGGTTCCAGTAGTAGGTTACGGAACGGAGGAGCTCCCGGCTTTCTATTCCCGTCAATCCGGGATACCAGTCCCTCACCGTGTCACATCAATCGATGAGATTATCACCATTTACCAAAGCCAACGCGCTTTAAATATGCCCTGTGCCCTCTTGGTGGCTAACCCCGTGCCGGAGTCTGATGAAATTCCCCTGGAGGAAATGCAATCGTATCTAAACACCTCCCGCGAGGACCTTACCCGGGCCAACTTACACGGCAAAGAGGTAACCCCGTATCTTTTGAAGAGATTATCCGAATTAACCGCCGGGCGAACTTTACAAACCAACATTGCCCTGGCGTTAAATAACGTGTGCTTGGGGGCCCGGATAGCCAAAGCACACGCTAAAATTAAACCCTAACTTTGTACGGACATCGAAAGGTCGGGTAGCTCGGCCGATATAGACACCCGGGAGGGATCCCCGCCCAGGGCTGTGAGGGAGAAACCAAGGTAATGGAATACCGGCGCCACGAGTCCTACGGCTTCGCTCCACACAACGCCGGGCTCCTGGGGAGGCGCCTTGAACCGTTCCGGCCCCAGAGTGTGGACAACGACTTGCGGATAGCCCGATATGGAGTTGTAGATATAGCTCATATCGGGAAACTGTGGCCGTCCATCATAGGGGGTTTTGCCAATCAGCATATTGATACCCGAACGATTAACATGACCCACTATGGAGACCAATCCCGCTACTTCGCGCACCCTGTCCAAGAGAAGTAATCCGTCGCGAGGTAAATCCTTAAACAGGGCGTCGAGGTTCCCGGGGTTTACCCCCTGGGCATCAATTTCCCCTGGCCAGATGATATATTTAGCATTTAAATGAGCAATATAATGACGGGCGAGTTGCCGCTCCGGAATAACTGCTATTTTCCACGCTCCGGGATCAGAACAGACATACAGCGCTGAATAGGGTTGAGTATGAGTCATGAGCGGCGCGGACCAAACAGCACGGTACCCAGGCGAACCATCGTGCTCCCCTCCTCCACCGCAATTTCGTAATCTCCACTCATGCCCATAGACAGGTCTACAAGTGGTGGTACGGAGGTTGGTCTCTGGTCATTCAAGTTTTCCTGTAATCGGCGCAGTTGAACAAAAGATTCCCGGATGCGCTTTCTATCGTCGGTCAGTGGCCCAATGGTCATGAGGCCTTTCACAGAGATACCGGGAAGTTCCAGGCAGGCCAGCAGGCTCTCGGTCGCTTTGGGGGAGAAGCCGAATTTGGTGGCCTCACCGCTGGTGTTTACCTCCAAGAGTACGTTAACTGTTCGCCCAGTTTTTTGGGCGCGGTGGCTAATTTTAGCCGCTAGCTTTAGGGAATCCACGGCATCGACAGTATCAAAGAGTTCCAGAGCCGTCTTTACTTTGTTGCTCTGGAGATGTCCGATCATATGATAAGCCACGCCTGGAGGCTTAGGACCTGCAGAGAATTTTTTTTGGGCTTCTTGTACCCGGTTTTCGCCAATATGGGTCAGGCCTGCCTGGTAGGCTTTTAAAATTGTTTCAAAGGGGTGGGTCTTGGTGACGGCCACGATAGTAACGGTCCGGTGGACACCAGCGCGGTCCAGGGCCGCCATTATCCGATCCTTAACTTTAGTTAAATTAGAAGATAGTGTCACGCCGTTGGCGTAGCGTCCCCCTCCGGTGTTGCGTCTGGCGAGCCTACTGCCGGAGATTCGGACCTTTCCTCCTTGCCTTCGATGGGAGCGTCCTCGTGAACCACCCTGGAAATGGAAGCAATCTCGGAGCCCTCATCTAACTTCACCAAGCGAACACCCTGGGTTACCCTCCCGATGGTTCTAATCTCTGACACGGCCTGGCGCATGAGAACCCCCTTGCTGGTGATGACCATTAAGTCATCGCTATCCACGACCTCCATAACGGCCACCATTTTACCTACTCGTTCAGTCGTGCGCATGGTCATAATGCCCTTCCCACCGCGTTTCTGAGTGCGGTACTGAATGACCTCGGTGCGCTTTCCGAAACCCTTCTCTGTGGCTACTAATATCGTTCCTTCCCGCTTGACTATGACCATTCCCACGACTTTATCATCAGGTGTAGACAGGGCGATTCCTTTTACCCCCATGGTCTTACGACCGCTGGGACGAATTTCCGCCTCGGAGAACCGAATGGATTTACCTTCGCGTGTCCCTAAGATAATGTCCCGTCTGCCATTGGTAATTTCGGCATCGATTAACCGGTCGTTTTCCCGAATGTCAATGGCGTAGATACCCCCTTTCCGGGGTCTTCCATAGGCAGACAGGACCGTCTTCTTCACAATTCCCCTCTGGGTAGCCATGACGATATAGTGCTGATCGTCGAATTCCCGCACCGTTACGAAGGCCTCCACCCGCTCACCGGGTTCACAGTTGATAAGGTTCACAATCGCCCGGCCCCAGGTGGCCCGCCCTCCTTGAATAATGTCGTAAACTTTAAGCCAGTAGCATTTCCCAAGATCGGTAAAAAACAAAACGTAACTGTGGGTATTGGCGATAAATAGGTGCTCGATGAAATCATCCTCTTTGGAAAAGGCGCCCTGCACACCGCGGCCCCCGCGGCGCTGACTGCGATAGGTAGTTACCGGGGTCCTTTTAATATAGCCATTATGCGTTATGGTGATTACCATGTCTTCTTCGGCGATCATATCCTCCAGGGAAACATCAGCTCCCACGGTAATAATCTCGGTACATCGTTCGTCCCCATACCGCTCGCGTATCTCTTCTAACTCTTGCTTGATGATGGCCATTCTCTGGGCTCGACTCTCCAGAATGCCCTTTAAGGTAGCAATCAGCTTGATTGCCTCCCTGTACTCAGCGACGACCTTGTCTACCTCCAGGCTGGTCAACCGCTGGAGGCGCATGTCCAGGATGGCCTTGGCCTGTTTTTCCGATAGATCAAAGCTGTTCATTAACCCTTCGCTGGCGTGTTGCGGATCCTTGCTACCGCGTATGATCTTGATAACTTCATCGATGTTGTCCAGGGCTATCTTTAATCCTTCTAAGATATGGGCCTTATCTTCGGCAATTTGTAAATCGTAACGCGTTCGCCGCACCACAACATCATGGCGAAAATCGATGAAATGCTTAAGGGCCTGTTTTAAGGTTAGCAATTTGGGTACACCCTTCACCAGCGCCAGCATGATTATCCCGAATGTGTCCTGAAGTTGTGTGAATTTGTACAACTGGTTCAATATTACATGGGGATTGGCATCCTTTTTTATTTCTATTACCATGCGGATGCCTTCCTTATCCGATTCGTCTCGGATATCGCTCACGCCTTGAATGCGTTTTCTTCGCACCAAATCGGCTATGCGTTCAATTAAGTTGGCCTTATTCACCTGGTACGGCAGCTCGCTGATAATAATGTTGGTCCGGTTCTGCTTAGCGGTTTCCATATAGGCCCGGGCACGCACGGTGATTTTGCCCCGGCCCGTCTGGTAGGCCTTGCGAATACCATCACCGCCATAAATAATCGCTCCGGTAGGGAAATCGGGACCCTGCACAAGGGTGAGTAGTTCATCCAGATCAATATCTGGATTTTCTATCACGGCGATGAGGGCATTGATGATTTCGGTCAGGTTGTGGGGGGGTATCTTGGTGGCCATGCCGACGGCGATTCCTTCCGAGCCATTGGCCAACAAACAGGGGAAGGTGGTTGGAAGAACGCCGGGTTCCTTTAGGGTTTCGTCAAAATTTGGTATCCAGTCGACGGTATCCTTGTCTAGATCACGTAAGCTTTCCCCACCCAGTCGAGACATTCGTGCTTCTGTATACCGCATGGCGGCGGCGCCGTCGCCGTCCACCGAACCGAAGTTACCCTGGCCCTCTACAAGGCGGTAGCGCATAGCGAATGGTTGGGCCATGCGAACCAGGGCATCATACACTGAACTGTCACCGTGGGGATGGTACTTACCCAATACATCACCCACAATACGAGCCGATTTTTTAAATGGTCGGTTCCACTGCACTCCCAGTTCCTCCATCCCAAATAAAATCCGGCGGTGGACCGGTTTCAGACCGTCACGCACATCGGGCAGTGCCCGGGACACAATGACGGACATGGAATAATTAAGGTAGCTCTCCTTTAGTTCATCAACAATGTCACGTTTTAAAATATGCTCTCGAACAATATCCATCGACTAATAATCCTTCAATAAAACTAAATGTCCAGGTTGACTACAAACTGGGCGTTCTTCTCAATGAATGACCGGCGTGCTTCCACATCGCTACCCATGAGATCGGTGAAAATCCTGGTGGCCTCAGCCGCATCCTCGATTGTCACCAGCTGAAGCGATCGTTGCTCGGGATCCATGGTGGTGGCCCAGAGCTGTTCGGGGTTCATTTCACCAAGCCCCTTATACCTCTGGACGTCAATTTTCTTGGTTTTGTTCTCCCTTCTGAAACGATCAATAAGCACATCCTGCTCGGTATCGCTGAAGGCATAAGACTCTTTTTTTCCTTGCCGTATGCGGTAGAGGGGTGGTTGGGCGATGTAAATGTGGCCGCCCGTGATAAGCTCCGGCATTTTGCGATAGAAAAAGGTCAACAGCAGCGTCCGGATATGGCTCCCGTCCACATCGGCATCGGTCATGATGATAATTTTATGATACCGCAAGCGCTCGATATTGAAATCCGTCCCGGTAGGTTTCATCACCGCGCCGTTTTCCGAATCCCCGCCAAAGCCTGTTCCCAGAGCTGTTATGATGGTTTGGATTTCGTTATTAGACAGAAGTTTGTCAATACGCGCCTTTTCAGCGTTAATGACTTTACCCCGCAAAGGAAGTATTGCTTGAAAGCGTCGGTCACGCCCTTGCTTGGCAGAGCCGCCGGCCGAATCTCCTTCCACAAGGAACAGCTCACACATGGCCGGGTCGCGGTTAGAACAGTCCGCCAACTTCCCCGGGAGCGACCCACCTTCCAAAGCGCTCTTACGACGAATTAACTCCCGGGCTTTGCGTGCGGCTTCCCGGCTACGATGGGCCATTAGGGCCTTGCCAATGATCTTCCTACCTACCGCTGGGTGCTGTTCTAAAAATTCCTGCAATCCTTCAAATATGACCGAATCCACGATCCCTTTTACCTCTCCATTCCCTAACTTGGTCTTGGTTTGCCCTTCAAACTGAGGTTCGGCCACCTTGACGGAAATGATCGCCGTGAGGCCCTCGCGAAAATCCTCTCCACTCAGGGTGATTTTCTCTCCCTTTTTCCCTTTCAATAAACCGTTTTTGGCTCCATAGGTATTGAGGCCGCGGGTCAAGGCCGAGCGAAAACCGGACATGTGCGTGCCTCCCTCGATGGTGTTAATATTATTCACGAAGGACAATACTTTTTCCGTATAGGTATCATTATATCGCAGGGCCACATCTATAGGCACATCGCTGTCGGGTTTGTTAATGGTGATAACCTTATGGTGGATCGGTTGGGTATTACCGTCCAGGAAGACAACAAAATCCGACAATCCCCCTTTAAATTGAAACGTGTCTTGGTAGAGTTGGTCGGGACGCTGGTCTTCCAGGGTAATTTTCAACCCTTTATTCAAATAGGCCAGCTCCCGTAGGCGATCGGCAATAATATGGTAGTCCCACTCGACATTTTGAAAGACGTTTCTATCAGGCAAAAAGATGACTTTGGTTCCACGCTTTTTGGTTTTGCCAACGATTTCGAGCTTGGTCTTGGTTTTACCACGGGCGTATTCCTGGCGGTAAACCTGGCCATCGCGATACACCTCGGCAATGAGTTGCTCCGACAGGGCATTCACCACGGAAACTCCTACGCCGTGCAAACCGCCAGAGACCTTATACGTCCCTTTGTCAAATTTGCCGCCGGCATGGAGCACGGTCATAACCACTTCCAACCCGGATCGGCCCTGGCTGTGGATATCTACGGGAATTCCGCGACCGTTGTCCTCCACGCTAACGCGGCCATCGCCCTGAATCACCACTCTTATGCGGTCACAGTGTCCAGCTAGGGCCTCGTCAACACTGTTGTCCACAACTTCATAAACAAGGTGGTGGAGGCCTCGCTTGCCCACATCCCCAATGTACATGGCCGGACGCTTGCGAACCGCCTCTAAACCCTTTAGAACCGTGATCTTTTTAGAACTGTACTTGGTCTTGGGTGTCATATAAACCAAATATCCTTTATGGCTGAATGTTGAACCGCCGTATTTAACTGTTTAATAATCTCTTGCTTCCGTAGCTGTAGTTCCTGTCTCCAGGCCGATGATTTGGTCCTGATGTACAAAACACCGTGTTCCACCTTTTCGGGGGTTGCATTATGCGCAATGGAAGCTCCCACTACCTCAGCCCACAGGTTCAGGGCGCACTGCTGGGCAATGCCTTTCGCCAAGCCAGACTTCCGTAAATAAGCGTCGAGAACTTGTTGTATGGATTGCATATATGTCTATGTTAGAACGGGTAGAACATGGATGCGAGTTGTGCCGATTCTAATGTAAAGCCAAACGCTTCTATCCGTCGTACCGCAACCCCGTCAATCATTCAATCTAATGGGCATTAACAGCATGGTCAGGTCGCTATCTCCCTTCTGTTCGTCGGGATAGAAAAGACCGGCGCTGATAGGGGTCTTCAACTTCACAATGACCTTTTCAGAATGCATGTGGGATAGAATGTCGCGCAGGTAGTTGGCATTGTATCCAATGGTGAGGTGGTCGCCGGTATACTGAACGGGCAATTCTTCCTGGGCCTTGGAGGCTTTCTCCACGTCCTCCGTGGTGATGACTAACTTGTCACCTTCCATTTTAAGAGCAATCTGGCGCGTGGAACGGTTGGAGAAAATGGATACCCGTCGAACGGCGGCCAACAACTGCTCCCGATCCACTACGAGTTCCTTGTCGTTATCGGTGGGAATAACGCTCTCATAGTCGGGAAAGCGTTCGTCAATAATCCGGGTGAAAATTTTATCCGCGCCCAGGCTGGCGGTGAGGTGGTTGTCCCCCATCCAGATTTGAATGGGTTTATCAGCGCCTAATAGGGTGTTGATCAGATTCAGGAATTTGCTAGGGATGATTACCTCTCCCGTAAATTCTTCAGCTTGATAATCTTTATATTGGTAGCGCACCAGTCGGTGGCCATCGGTGGCGGCAGCGGTTAGGCGATCCTGGCCAAACTGGAAAAAGACACCCGTCAGGGCCGGCTTCAACTCATCCTTGCTTACGGCAAAACTGGTGGAGTAAATGATTGCTCGCAACACGCTACCATCCATGCCGGTATTCTTACGGTTATCTACGTCCGGCATTGCGGGGAATTCCTCGGCCGCCTTGCCCATTAAGTCATAACGCCCAATATCCGTCAACAAATCCACATGGAGCTCGGAATCCACCGTGAGGGTTATCCTGGTATCGGGAAGTTCGTTGGTGATTTCCATCAGGGGCTGCAGGGGAATAGCCGCCGATCCGGTTTCCTCAATGCTGGATTCGATGTTGGTTAAAATGGTGATTTCTAAATCGGTGCTGCGTAGCGTTGTGCCGTTCTCTTCGGCGGCGAAAAGGACGCAGTTCAAAATGGGCAGGGTGGTGGACCGGGTAGGAGTTGCCCGGGAGAGTTTTTGTAGAGCAGATAATAGTTCGGTCTTTGATGTGGAAAGTTTCATTTCGATGTCCAGTTTGTTGTCCGTTTTTTTAGGCTTTAATGATTCTTAAAAAGCCTTTAATCTTACCTCGATATTGCTGTTATCACAAGTATTTTCACCGCCCATCTCAGGTTGACCGGTTCAATTTTTAGGGAGTCACTTTTGCACATTGGAGGCTTCTTTTTAATACTTTTCTTACGTATTTAAGAAATAACCTTATTATTTATTATCACTGTGGAGAAGGAGGTAAACCAACGAGCAATCCGCTAATCTAATTCTGTGGCGTGCAACTATGTAAATAGGTTCACAATCTACTTTATGTGGATAAGTGAGTTAATTATGTGCATAACCCCCAAGGTCACCGGTGGCAAGCTATCTTCATTGCGGAATCTGGATGAAGATACGCTCACGGGCGTCACTTATCCACTTTGAATACCATTCCATGCGTTTTTGATTCAGGGCCATGGCTTCTATTTCCGGCCAGTGGTCCTTTAAGTTTGGTTTGCCTCCCGGTTTCACCCCTTCTAACCAGAACAGATGGTAGCCGAAACTGGAGCGGACCGGCCGGCTGCACTGGTTCAGCTCTAACAGATTTACCACCTGGGCTATTTCGGGGATGGGTGAATTTTTCGGATTGATCCATCCCAGGTCGCCCCCGATGTCCTTCGTTTTCTCGTCCTGGGAATAACGTTTAACCAGGGCTATGAAATCATCGAGCGTCTGGGCGGAGTCTTTGAGGGTAAAGGCGTAGTTATAGGCACGGGTTTCATCCTCTTTGGTGATTTGGGGAGCAATGAGGATGTGGCGCACGCGGATCTTGTCCCCCAGTTTTTCCTTGGTTTGGATGAGATGGTAGCCGAAAGGGGATTCTACGGGAGCGCTGATTTCCCCCACTGGAAGGGTGAAGGCCACTGTTTCGAACTCAGGCACCAAGGAGCCCCGGCGTACGAGGCCCAGGGAGCCGCCATTCTTGCTGGATCCCGGGTCTTGGGAATAGCGTTCTGCCAGTTCTTCGAAGGGCTCCCCCGCTAAAATGCGCTGGCGAAGGCTGTCCAACTTGGCTAAAGCCCTGCGCCGGGAACCTTCCCCTGGCTTAACTTGCACCAACAAGTGCCGTAGCTTGACCAGGGTGGGGAAGTCTGGTATGCTGTCGTGATATGTGTTAAAGAAATCTATGACCTCTTTTTTGGAGACCGTGATCGAGGACATTAACTGCTGTTGATATTTTTCGGTTATGAGGCGGTCTTTCATGTCTGGCCAGAACTCGCGCCGGAATGATTTCAGCGATTGACCCAACATCTCCTCGGCCCGCGCTTCATTCCCGGCATTAGCCACAAAAGATTCCATTTGCTGATCCAGGGCCTGGTTAACCTCCTTTTCTTCGACCTCCACCGAATCCAGCTTGGCCATTTCTAATATTATTTTCTGGTCAATAAGCGACTGGAGGATTTCCTCTTGCATTTTAAGCAAGGTAGCGCGGTCCCGCGCAGGATCGAGATTGCGCCGGATGGCAGCCATGCCCACGAGTTGAGAGACATCGCTCTTTAAAATGAGGTTGTCGTTTACGATGGCGGCAATACCATCGATGATTTGTGACGACTCTTCCTGGGCGCGGTAGGTTCCTAGAAGTAAGGTAATGATTAATAAATATTTGCCCAGGGCAGGGAGGTGTTTCATTTTAGGTTTTCCGTAAATATTTCGATGGGGAGAGTGCTTTTTAGACTGTCAAGGATTTGGTTCGCCAAAAGAGCCGAACGCTGTTGAAAGATATATTGTTGGATTTCATCATAGACTTCATCTAAGCCCCGCACGGTGCCTTGTTTATACTGTTCTAAGATTTCGATTGTGTGGTACCCATACGGCGTTTTAATGGGGCCCACGACCCTTCTGTGAGAGGCAAAGATGGCATCATCGAGAGGTTCCAGGAGTGCCCCCTTTTTCACCGTGACGGGGTTGACGCCATAATCGGCTAATAGTTGTTTGCGTTTTTCGGAGACACTGCTACGTAATAAAACTGATTTTATTTCCTGGGCCTTGCTTTTCGAGTCCACCAAGAAGTGGAGTATTTTCGCTTCCTCGGTCTGACGGGTGAAACTACCACGGTGATCCTCATAGTAAGCTTTTATATCCGCTGGCGACACCCCGATTCGCTTCTGGATCAAGGATTGTAAGTAGGCTTTACCAATTAACTCTCGGCGATAGTCGGACACGGCCCGTTGGAGCGTTTTGTCTCGGTCGTATCCGTGGGCGACAGCGGTTTGAAATAGAACTTCTTGGTTGATCCATTGACTGACCATCTGCTGCTTGTCGGTGTACTCGTTTTTAGGCGATAAATCCCAGGCGTGTGTGTCTTCCTGGGATAAAGTTGCTTTACCCACGCGGACAACTATGGGCTGGTCGTTTTCCAGGGAAGAGGAGCAGCCTAAAAACAGACAGAGAGCAAGGGTTGTAGGAATTAAAAGGACTTTAGACACGTGTTAAGTTACCTCTTTTAGGGTTTAGAAAATAGGTTCACTATGACCTCAGCAGCGCCCCATGAATTGTTCATATCATTTGTGTTAACAAGTAGTTGCATGTCTTTCATGGGTCCGTGTTTGCACATTTGTACCGAGCCCCACGTTCTTAGCGCAGAACGCACTTCCTTAAGGCCGGGTTCCGCAGCCAGTTTTCTATCCAAACGGCAGATTAGGCGTTTAGGTGTTATTTCCATGGCCCGGACGAGGGTGTTCGTGAGCCTGGTTTGACAGCGGACCAGGCGCAGCAGGTTGACCACTTCAGCGGGTGGTGGTCCGAAGCGGTCCATTAATTCCTGTTCAATATGGTTAATTTCTTCAGACGACGCGGCCCCGTTAAGGCGTTGGTAAAAGTAAAGGCGATCCTCCACCAAGGAGATATATTGGGAAGAGAGATAGGCATCTTCGGTGAGCTTTATGGTCGGTTTTGACGGGGGACTGATAGGCGCCTTACCTTGCCTTTCGAGAACGGATTCGGATAATAGGTTGCAATACATTTCAAACCCAATGGAGGCAATGTGGCCGCTCTGTTCATAGCCGAATAAGTTCCCGGGCCCGCGGAATTCTAAATCCTTCAAAGCGATTTCGTAGCCCACCCCCAGGGAAGACAGACGTTCAATCGTTTTTAACCGTTGGTAGGCCGTGTCTGTCAGCTTTAAACCCTTTGGAATCAATAGGTAACAGTATGCCTGCCGGTGGCTGCGCCCTACGCGCCCACGAATTTGATACAACTGACTTAGTCCAAACTTGTGGGCATTATTAATGATAATTGTATTGGCGTTGGTGACGTCCAAACCGGATTCAACGATCACAGTGCAAAGCAGAATGTCTACTTCCCCGGCAAAGAACGCTAAGATGGTTTCCTCAAGCTTGCGGCTGGGCATCTTGCCGTGGGTCACGGCAACGGTGTGATGGGGAAACAAATTCATCAACCTCTGACAATAGAAAGAAAGGGCGTTGATATCGTTGTGAAGAAAATAAACCTGGCCGTTTCGTTGTAATTCAAGCTGGATGGGGTAGTAAACTTTTTTCCAGTCAAAGTGGTGGACGCTAGTGCGAATGGGCCACCTTTCGCGTGGGGGTGTTTGTAACTGGCTCACGTCGCGGAGGCCAACCAGAGCCTGTTGCAGGGTACGTGGGATGGGTGTGGCTGTTAAGGTAAGGATGTCTACGGTAGACTTTATCTCACGCAAGCGTTGTTTGTGCTTTACCCCAAAACGGTGTTCTTCGTCGATGATTAGAAGCCCCAGGGAGAGTGCTTGTACGTCCGGGGAAAGGAGGCGGTGAGTCCCCACGACAATGTCCACCGCACCTGTTTTTAGGTCTTGCAGGATTTGTTCTACACCGTCAATTGGGGTAAACCGTGACAAGAGCGCCACCCGCACTCCCAGGGGTTCCAGGCGACCTTTGCAGGTGATATAATGCTGGTCCGCCAGAATGGTTGTGGGGGTCAGGAAAAAAACCTGTTTACCAGAGGCGATGGCTTTCATGGCCGCCCGCAGGGCCACTTCTGTTTTGCCAAAACCGACATCACCGATGAGGAGTCGATCCATAGGGCGTTCGGACAACATGTCAGCATAAATTTCTTCGATAGCCTGCCGCTGGTCAGGCGTCTCCTGGTAGGGGAAACTCTGTTCCAAGTGGTGGCACAATTCCATGTCGGAAGTGTAACGGAACCCCCGCCGCTTATTTTTAGACGCATAAAAGGCTGCCAAGTCATTAACGATCCGTCGGGTACTTTGACGTGACCGCTGAAGTTGTTGTTGCCAGCGCTTGGTTCCCAAACGGGAAAGGGTTACGGCCCCCTTTTTACTGGAAATGTAGCGATGAACTTTGGCGAAGTGGTCGGGGTGGACATAAATAAAACCTCCATCGGCGTACTCAATTTTCAGGCACTCTTGATGTCCCGTTTTAGTTTTAATTAACTGGAGACCGCGGTAGATACCGATACCGTAATCGCGGTGAACTACGTATTCTCCCCAATTAATATCTTTCAGGTGGAAACCGTGTGGCTGTTCGCCGTAGGGGTCCACGTTGGTCCAACGCGACAGGTAGGGTTTTGGGGCGGGCGTGATTTCGGATAGATCAATACAAGCCAGGGAAAGATCAGAAGAATGAAATCCCCGGGGAATTCTTGTGGCGAGAGCGGTAGTGTTGAGAGGTCCAGTTGAAAGCGCTTTCCCGTTGGTAGTATCTGCGCCAGCGAATATGTAGGTTTTTTTAATAGAAACTTGCTTGATCGTAGACCAGAGCACAGGGGGATCTAATTTCCCACCGGCCACTGTTTCCGTCCAAGGAGTGACCCGGCAAGCCATTCTGGCCCCGTCACCCGTAGAAAGTTCGACGCGGTTATGGTTTTGGTGGATGTGAACGAAGGTGGCGCCTTTATCAGTTAATAAATCGCGGTATGTTCGTCGAGACTTCTGGGTTATCGCATTAGCCGGGGGTAAAAGCTCAACCCTTTCTATTTGCTGGACCGAGAGTTGGGAAATGGGATTGAACCAGCGTATGGATTCGATGGTATTGCCAAAAAATTCGAGCCGCACTGGCCGCCGTGCGTGGAGCAGGAAAATGTCCATGATTCCTCCCCGAATGGAGAAGGTTTTGGGTTGTTCGGTACGATCAACCTGTTCGAACCCCCAGGAGACCAGTGTTTGTGCCAGGGTTTCCCTGCCGTGTTTTAGGCCCGTGTATATTTTAATCCCCTGGAAGGTATCTCCAGGAAGTTTAGGTGCAAGCTGTTGCAGGGTCTGTTCACTGGTAATAAAGAGGCCCCTTCTTTTTTGTTTTAAGGCGTGGTAGCTTTCTGTCAAGTACCGTTCGGCCTCCAGGGCAAAACCGGAGACGTCGGTAAAGGTGGCTTGTAAAACGGGTATCCAGTAAACGGACTTACGGAGGGTGGAAATAGCACTATGGTAAAAAGACTCTGCGGGCTGGAAACCAGCGCAGACGATGGCAAACGTGGCGGGCGTTTGCCGGCAAACGGAAGCCAGCACAAGAGCCGCCGCAACCTCCGTTAAACCCCACAGGGTTACTGGTTCCTTGCGGGCTAAGCTTTGCGCCAGGGCGCGCCCTGGCTTGGAATGGTGAATGTGATCAAGGACTGGCGCCAGGGGAGCGAAAGGTGTTTCACGTGAAACCTTCATGGTCGGCGGTTCAGCAAGATGGCCAACACGGATATATCGGCCGGCGAAACGCCCGCAATCCGCATGGCCTGACCCAAGTTCTCGGGGCGGATGGTATTCAGCTTATCCCGCGCTTCCATGGAAAGACCAGTCACGGCGTGATAGTCGAAAGTGGGCGGTATTTTCACCCGTTCCTGAGCGGATAGTCTTTTTATCTGTTGTCGTTGTCGGTGAATGTACCCGGCATACTTAATATGCGTCTCGGCTTCCAGGTACAGTTCGTCTTGGAAGTAGGGTTCCCAGGGAGATAAGTCAATTCCTTCGAACAGGCGTGCCGGTAAGGCCCCGATCGAAACTGCGGGCCGCTTCAAGATTTGTTTAGCGGGTGTTTTTTGTTTGATGGGGGCTTCCTCTATTTTCTCAAGCAAAGGGTTAACTTCTTCAGGGAGGACGGACTGATCCAGGGCCTGAACCAGCCGAGCCGTACAGGATGATTTAGACTCCAGGTCGGCTAAGATTGGGGGCGGAAGCAGGTGATAGTCAGTTGCTTTTTTTAACAGCCGCTCGTCAGCATTGGAGTAACGGAGGAGGATCCGGTACTCTGCCCGGGAGGTGAACATGCGGTATGGTTCAAAGGTGTCTTTGGTGATGAGATCGTCGATCAACACGCCGATGTAAGCCTCTTCGCGGCCCAGGGTGAAAGGAGGGGCCTGGTCTTGAAGAGCGGCATTTATTCCGGCGACGAGCCCCTGGACAGCCGCTTCTTCATAACCTGAGGTACCGTTGATTTGGCCGGCGAGATAGAGACCCTTGAGCGCCTTGGATTCCAGGGTAGCCTTCAACTGAGAGGGCGGGAAGTAATCGTATTCTATGGCATAACCGGGTCGATAAAATTGGACCCGTTCCAGACCGGGTAGGGCGCGGAGCGCTCGAAGTTGGATCGACTCTGGGAGACTGGTAGAAAAACCGTTCGTGTAAATTTGATCTGAATTGAGCCATTCCGGTTCCAAAAAAAGCGTATGTGAAGGCTGATGAGCGAAGCGGTGCACTTTGTCTTCGATAGAAGGACAATAGCGCGGCCCCACACTGTCAATATCTCCCGAGAAGAGAGGGGACTGGTACAGGTTGTCCTGAATTATTTCATGACACTGGGTGGTGGTTCTTATCGTATGGCACGGGATGTCAGGGGGATTGAAATTTCTGGTTCGATAGGAAAAAGGGACCGGCTTTTCATCTCCGTGAACCACCGCTAATTTTTTCCAATTGATCGTGTCTTTGATTAGGCGTGGAGGGGTTCCGGTTTTGAGACGCCCGGAAATTATTTCTCTACTGGTCAGCGCCTCCGTGAGTCCCCGGCTGCTGTGTTCACCCATACGCCCGGCACGGATTTTACGCTTTCCTATGTGGATTAATCCGTTTAAAAAGGTCCCGGTCGTAAGAATAACGGCTTTGCCTCGGAGAACGCTTTTGTCGCGTAGAACCACTCCCATTATCGCTTGTCGGCGATTCAGGAGATCAACGGCTTCGTCTTCAATAAGAGTTATATTAGCGGAGGTTGAAAGGAGCGCCCGCACCTGGGTTTCGTAACGCCGTTTGTCCACTTGGGCTCGGGGAGACCAAACGGCTCGGCCCTTGGAACGATTCAAGACTTTGAACTGTAGTCCGGTTTGGTCGCCGATGTAGCCCATGACGCCTCCCAGGACATCCAACTCACGAATCATCTGTCCTTTAGCAATGCCTCCCAGGGCCGGATTACAAGACATACGACCCAGGGCTTTTAAGTTCATAGTAATGAGGGCTACCGAGCGACCTAAGTGGGCGGCGATCAAGGCCGCCTCGATCCCTGCGTGCCCGCCACCCACTACAATAACGTCGTAATATAGTTTGTTTTGTTGCACGTGAAACTACCTATTTGCCCACGCAAAAATGGCTGAATATGTTGTTCAGTATATCGTCCGCCGTTGTTTTGCCCAACAGGCGGTCGATGGCCTCCAGAGCTTCCCGTAGATGAATTGCCATGAGTTCATAGGGAATGATTTCAGAGGCGAGTAAGGCCAACCCCCCTTCAAGGTGTTTTTGGAAGGTCTCCAGGGCGTCACGCTGACGTTCAGTAGTGAGGCATACACCGGTGGTGAGAAGAGGTGATATTTTCAACATGGCGCGTAGATGTTTTTTCAGGGTGGCGATTCCCGTTTTACGAAGGGCCGATAGACACAGGTCGGCCCCCAACTTGTTTTTGATCCGCTTCAATTCTGATCTATCTAACAGATCAATTTTATTTAAAATAATTAAGGTTTGTGCGGTTGTAAGTTCTTTATAATTAATTAATTCTGTCTCATTAAAAGGATCTTTTAATATTAGGACTACATCGGCATCATGTAGGTGTCTTTTGGTGCGCTCTACGCCTTCACGTTCAATGCTGTCTTTGCTTTCACGGAGCCCGGCCGTGTCGATTAGCCTAACGGGTACGCCATCGAGAAACAAGGCCACGTCAATGGGGTCGCGGGTGGTTCCAGGTAGGGGGTGGGTAATGGCCCGGTCAGAATCTGTAAGGGTGTTTAAAAGGGTAGACTTCCCTGTATTGGGCGGGCCGGCGATAACCACCAGGGCACCGGTGGTTAACAGGCGTCCCTGATAGTATGACGCTAACAGATCTTTGGTTTTGCTTATCAAGGATTCTAATCGAGTGGATATCTTTTTAGGTAAGCCTGGGGTAAAGTCAGCTTCCGATATATCCAGTTCGTATTCTACGAGGGCGATAGTTTCGATTAAATTCTCTTGCAGGTGCTGTAACTTTTCTGACAAGGCTCCCTTTAGTAGGCGGTAGTTAAGGCGACTGCCGATCTCGGATTGGGAGTGGATAAGGGCGGAGACAGATTCGGCCTGTACAAGGTCAATCCTGCTGTTCAGGAAGGCCCGCTGGGTAAATTCGCCGGGTTCCGCCAGGCGGGCTCCCAACGATAGACACCGGCGAACAATTTGCTGGACAATTAGGGGGCTACCGTGGCAAGAGAATTCAACAATATCTTCTCCAGTGTAGGAGTTTGGCTCAGGGAAATAAGTCACAAGGCACTCGTCAAACGGCTGTCCTTCCGGACCGTAGACGTTCACCAAGGCCGCATGGCGAGGTTTCAGAAAAGAGGTATCCTTTTCAATGCAGAGACCGGCAGCAATAGAAGCTGCCTGGGGACCACTAAGGCGAACAATAGCGACACCGCCAATGCCGAAGGGTGTGGCTGGGGCGACAATCGTGTCGCTGGTCTTCATTTTTTAGATTTGGTTGGGGCTATGGCTACCGTGGGGGCGGGAGTAAGGAGTTTTTGTTGGAGAATGGTCAGCACATTGAAGAGGGTGTAATACAGATTCAGACCAGAGGGGAATTGATTGAAAAGCAGTAGAAAGAAACCGGTCATGAAGTAGGACATGAATTTTTGCTGACCAGAGGCCTGGGTAGGCATCATCTTCTGTTGAATAAACATAGTGACCCCCATAATGATGGGTAGCACGGCTACGTGGTCGCCATAGATGGGAATAGTAAAGGGCAATTGGAGGATGGTGTCAGGACTGGAAAGGTCTTTAATCCAGAAAACGAAGGGGGCGCCTCGCAGTTCGATGGTGGAGCGAAAAACGCGGAAGAGAGCAAACAATAGCGGCATCTGTAAAAGGACTGGAAGGCAACCGCCTAATGGGTTAACACCGTGCTCTTTAAAGAGCTTCATCTGAGCCTGGCTAAGACGTTTTTGGTCGTTTTTATATTTTTCCTTGATTTCGGTTAGGAGGGGCTGGATCGCCTGCATTTTACGGGTGGATTCATAACTTTTCTTGGTCAACGGGTAGACCACGATTTTAATTAGAATAGAGAAGATGATGAGCACGACCCCGTAGTTGGGGATATAATTGTGCATCCAGGTTAGCAGGAAATGAACTCCTTTTGAGATGGGCCGGATGATGGTGCCGAAGCTTAGAATGTGATCCAGATTAACCCCGATACTCTTGACCCGTTTGTACTCCAGTGGACCAAGGTATAGGAGCGTGTTGTTTATCAACCGGGCTTCCTGTTGGAGACCTACGTTAAATACCTTTTGTAGGCCCTTCTGGTAACCTGAGAGCACGGCTCCTACGGCGGGTTGGTTCTGGGGGATTAAGGCGGCCAGGAAATATTTTGTGCGAATGGCCACCCAATTGGTTTTTCCCACCACATGTTCGACCTTCATTTCCTCCCGGGTTTTTTTGGCCTTTGGGGAATGTTGTTCGCCCCCTTGATATACATAAGAATTGAAATAGGCGTAGTCGCCTTTGCTGTTTTTTTCTGTGGTTGGCAAGCCGCCGTCCCAGGCTAGGACGTATGTCCCCTGGGAGAGTTCGTCTCGTATCTCAGTCAGGTCTAAACGGACTTCGATACGGTAATCATCAGGATGGAAAGTGAGGGATTTGGTAACTGTAGCTCCCGCATACTGGGTTTGGAAGCGCAACTCCTGGGGAGCCTCAAAGACTACAAACTCAGTGTCCGAATTTAATGATTGCCAGGGCCCCTCCAAGGACACCGGCTTTCCATCATTGGAGATGAAACGTACCTGCAAGTTGTTGAGATTATCGTCTCCCACAAGGTTGACTAATACCGAATCCAGGATGGTGTATTTTTTTAGAGAGAAGGAGGTAAATGAACCCCCATTCCGTGTGCTTATTGTAGCGCTGTAAAGAGAGGTTTCAACTTTTATTCGGGTCTCTGTCGTTATCTCTGGTTGGGTAATTGGTTCTGGGGGTGGTTCGGTGTAGCTTGCCCTGGGAACGGGGGCCACGGCCGTATCCTGTATTTGTGGGGCGAGGGTGTCGCGTGCAGCTCCCGGCTGTGGTTCTGGAGATATTATCTGGTAATACCAGGGCGTTAAAATGATAACTGCCGCAATAAGGACGAAGGCTAAGAAAGTACGTTTGTCCATTCGTTGGTGGTTGTTTTAGGCGACTGGATCGTACCCTCCCGCGTGGAAGGGATGGCATTTGGAAAGCCGTCTTAGGGTGAGATAAAAAGCTTTGAAAAAGGTTTTAGTTTGGAAGGCCTCTAAAGCATAGGAAGAGCAGGAAGGAGTAAAGCGGCAGTGATTCCCCAACAAGGGTGATAGGAGTTGTTGATAACCACGTATGATAAGACCAGCAATGCGGCACATTAGGCCATTGCCTTTTTGGTAAAAGGTCATGTTTGTAGCGGGCTTTAAGCCGTGAGGACCTTGCGGCCTTTTTTGCGCCGCCTTTTGATGATGTTACGGCCAGCTACCGTTTTCAGGCGCGCCCGATATCCATGCTTGTTCTTGCGCTTGCGTTTACTAGGTTGGTAGGTACGTTTCATTTTTATTCCTTTTAAAGTCGCCGAAAATAACGCTGTACAGATAGAAAATACAAAGACTAAACGAAACTGGGGGATCGTGTTTAAAAGTATTTTACATTCTGTCAAAATCTCCTTTGTGCCGTACTGAATTAATGGCTTAATTTTCAGAAAATAGTAGTTGTGGATAACTTGTGGATAACGTAGAATGCCTATAGAAACCTTTTGGAATGGTGTAAAAACTCAGCTAAGAAAGCAATTGCCCGACCATGCTTTCAATACTTGGTTTGATCCCATCCAATGTATCGGTGTTACTGAAAATGAATTGATTTTAGAAGTGCCAAATCAATTTTTTTACGAGTGGATAGAAAGCCACTACAAAGGAATAGTACAGCAGGCTTTGAAAAACAATAATGCTGACTCAATAACTGTAAAGTATACCGTGTCACCAGGACAATTAAAGAAAAAAAAGGTAGAGATAGCCCAAGAACCAACCAGACCTTACGGTAAACGGAGTATCTATCTTAATAAAAACCTAACCTTCTCGGCATTTATCGAAGGTGACAATAATCGTTTTGCGCGAACGGCGGCTTTCACCGTAGCCGAGTCACCAGGTAAACAGGCGTTTAACCCCCTGATCATTTACGGTGGGGTGGGGTTGGGAAAAACCCATCTTCTACACGCAATCGGGAATCACGTTGTGGAAGTGTTGCCCCGTTTAAACGTGGTGATTGCTTCCAGCGAAAAGTTTACCCTTGATTTCATCGCCTCTATCCAAAAAAACCGCACCGTTGAATTTTCCCGTGCCTACCGCAAGGCCGACGTCCTCCTAATAGACGATATTCAATTTTTCCAAAAGAAGGAACAGACCCAGGAGCAATTCTTCCACACGTTCAATGAACTGTATCAAGCCGGTAAACAAATTGTTTTAACTGCGGATCAGTATCCTGGCGAAATGCACGGGTTGCAGGATCGCCTCCTATCCCGTTTTGAATCCGGCCTGGCAGTAGATATTCAGCCCCCCGATTTTGAGACGCGGGTGGCCATCCTCATGGAAAAAGCCGAGCAGAACGGACTTAGCTTGCCATACGATATTGTAGCGTTCATGGCCTTGCATATAAAAAAGAATGTGCGGGAATTGGAAAGTACTATCGTACGCCTGTTGGCCCACTCTTCCCTTACAAAAACCGAGATAGATTTCCCCTTAGTTAGGAAAGTAGTACGGGAACGAGTAGGTACCAGGCTGGTGAGTGACCTCACCATGGGGGATATTATTCGCCGTGTTTCAGAGGCGACCAAAGTTAGCGAGCGGGATATTGTAGGGAACAGTCGCCGCATGCCTATCGCTGAAGCCCGCCAGATATCCATGTACTTATGTCGAGAAATTTTGGGCACGTCCTTGGTAAGTATTGGGACTCATTTTGGGGGCCGTGATCACACCACCATTTTGCATGCCTGCCGCAAGATCGAGCACAGAATTAAGGAAGACCCAAGGGTTGAGCAAATGGTCGGCACGTTAAAACATAGCCTGACCCTGTCACTTCAAGCGTGAAGATTGCTATGATACCGAGTTCGACATCACCGTTATCCTGCCACGTATCTTGGCAAATGTAATCAATCCTTGACTCCACATTTAACTTATACTATATTGCACCTGATTTTTCATGTGGTGGGAGTACAAACACTGGAACCAAAAACGGATTTCGTCACCCGAAACCTATTCACTTAATCACAAAGGAGACCTCTCATGAAAACCATCGCCAAAGCACTGTTCATTGTATTTTCTTTCACGGTTTTATTTTCTCTGTCTTTCGCTAAAAAGCAACACAAGCAAGACCAGAAAACGGACCAAACAACTCAAACGGCCCCGTTTCAGGTCATGTCCAAAATGGAACACCAATTGGATGTGGCTGAAAAAAGCACCGAACCCCAGGACGAAAACCAGTTAAAAACGCTCCGTGTTCAAGAAGAAGACCAGGGGTTTAAGCAAAAAAATGTTGAGCCTTTGTCTGACCAAATTAAATCAGTAGTGAAGAGACAATTTAAATTTTCTTCGTCAAATCTACCTAAGACCACTACCAAAGCTACTGTCTCTAGCAATAGAAATATTTCACCAATGGAAGCCGAAGTTGATGACCCAATGGCACGCCGTATTCTTTCTAAAATGGATCGGGGTATTATGTTGAATGACGAAGAGATCACTTATGCCAAACAACATAATATTAATCATTTAACACCATCAAATCCACGCACTCCTGCTAATGTCTCTCGCACCGCACTTAGCGAAGGGTTCGAGAGCGGGTCCATACCAAGCAACTGGACTATCTACAATAATGACGGGGACAGCTATGAGTGGCAGGCCTATAGCACAACATATGCACATTCTGGTAGTTATGTAGCCAGAATTCACTACAATGCGGCGGGGAATGACGACTGGCTCATTACACCTAAATTGACCGTAGCAACGGGAGATTCAATTATTTTTTGGGCCAAGTCTTATTCTTCTTCCTATTTGGAAGATTTTAATGTGAAGCTGTCCACCACCGATAATGCTATGGCCAGCTTTACGGTCACAATTGATAGTGTTGTTAGCACACCTTATGATTGGACCCGTTATGCTTATCCGTTAGAATCCTATGTTGGACAAGATATTTACCTAGCTGTACAATGTACTTCTGTTAACGAATGGTACTTATATGTGGATGATTTTAGCGGACCCAATGTGTGGGTTGACCCCAACCCGGTATATGCAGCCTCTGTTTCCGAGATCGACTTTGGCAATACAGGTACTTCGGGAATCACTACAAATTTCAGTGTTTACAACAACGGCGGTAGCGATTTAACTATTTCCAGTATTTCCATCGCTAACACCGATTTTACTACTAGTGTTACGGGTCTAACCATTGCTTCCGGTGATACGGGAACCATTGATGTCACTTATGCCCCCACGGCCATCGATGGTGATACAACCGATTTGATTATTGCCCATAATGGTTCCTCTTCTCCAGACACCGTAAAACTGTTGGGTGCTGGTGTCGATGCTATTTTCTATCAGGACTTTGAAGCCTGGACCACTAGCAATTACTATTCGGATCCAGATCCCATTGGTTGGTCCCAGGAAGCTGCTCCTGGTACAGGGAGCTCCGACGGTAAAATGTGGGAAAAGGAGTATAATACCTCCTCCGGTGTATTCTCCGGATTGGTAGCAGCTGAATTTGATAGTTACGAAGGCGCAGATGGTGATACCGGTTCTTTTATTACGCCAGAGATAGACTTTGCCACTGGGTCTGCGACAGACATTACATCCGCCTCCTTCAAGTTCTATTACAAGAAACGAGGCACCAAGACCTTCCGGGTAGATTATTCCTCAGATGGGGGTGCGAGCTGGGCTAATGGTTTCACCACAACGGCGGAAAATTATCAATCGGGTTCCGCTGGTTGGGAACAAGTATCTATTAATGTTCCTGTGGGGTCAACATATATTTTCAAATTCGTCGGCGAGGCCAGTGGTTCTTCTACTACTGGGGACGTGTTTATAGATGAAGTTTCAATGACTGAAGTGCCTCCCACCCCAGCCCTGGACTTGACCCTCTCTTCGATAACATTCTTGCCTGCTGAGATTGGCGATGTAGTGACCGAAACAACCTTTACTGTGGGTACAAACTCCGGGGCCGGCGATCTCATCGTCGATAGTATTGTTACCACCAATGCGAACTTTTCCGTGGCTCTGGCGGCCGCTATTACCTCTGGAGACACCATCTACGGTGGTGGCTCCGTGGATGTAGACATCACCTGGACGCCAACTTCCTTTGGGTGGGATGTTACCGATGTTATTTTCTACACCAACGCTGCCTCCAGCCCGGATACATTCCAGATGAAGGGTGAAGCCAGTCGCCAGTACGTTAATTTTGATGATGAGACCTTCCCCTACGGATGGACCATCATTGATAATGATACTGTAAATGCCTACGGTTATGATAACGGCTGGGAGTTTTACTCGTCCTATGGCCCTGGTTATAGCGTACCTTACGTGCGGTCCCACTTCAATGTGGATGGAGCCAATGACTGGATGATCACCCAGAAGCTCTCCGTGGTGGCGGGAGACTCCATCATTTTCTACAACAACTCCTCCAGCTCCTCAATCCTGGAAGATACAATACACGTGTATGTGTCCACTACAGACAATGCCATGAGCAGTTTCACCACTCAGATTGGCGAAGTTGTCTCTCAGGGTTGGACCAACCTGCGTACCGCCATCGATTTGAGCACCTGGGCCGGAACGGATATCTACTTAGCCATCGTTCACCACGGCAGCGTGGGCACTAACTACTGGAGCTATCGCAAGGTAGATGATGTGATGCTACCAGCCCGCTGGATTGATCCTAATCCAGTGGTGGCCCTCTCGGCTTCAGCCATAGACTTTGGCATTACCTATCAGAACTTGTCATTAGATGACATTCTCACCATCTCCAACATGGGTGGAAGCGACCTGACAATTAGCGATATCTCTACTGACAATACCGATTTCACCGTGGATGTATTTACGGCTAGCCTGGCCCCGGATAGCGCCCTGGATGTTACGGTTACCTTCACCCCCACCACAGCCGATACGATAACCGGTAATTTAATTATCACCTCCAACGCTGCCACCTCTCCGGACACCGTTGCCCTTACCGGTATCGGGGACGTCACCTCTGGCGGACCAGATGGATTCGGCTATACGTGGTCTAACAGCTACGATCTTGCCGGACCAACTTTCAGTTGGGTCGATACGTCTGGCGCTACCAATACCGGCATTGCCAATGGTGATGATTGGCGCGGTACCGTGAACTTGCCCTTCCCCTTCCGGTTCTATGGGGTACCCTACAACCAGATTACCGTTACCACCAATGGCTGGATTGGGATGGGACCGTATACAAACTATAGTAGTTCCTACTGGACTAACGATCCGATTCCTGACTCCAGCGATCCAAATAATATAATTGCCGCTTTGTGGGATGACTGGAAAGCTGGTGGATCCTCCTATCCTGCCGGTGATATTCTGGTGAAAACCGTGGGGACGGCGCCCAATCGCCAGTTCGTGGTCATCTTCTTTGAATTCGTCCGTTCCTCCTCCAATACTGATTACTATACCTGGGAAGTGATTTTGGACGAGGCCACTAGTGACATTACGGTTCAGTACCTGGATGTCGTGGGATCCAGTGATTATGCCAACAACGGTGTAGGCGCCACGGTAGGTATTGAGAATGCCGATGGCAGCGACGGTTTGGAAGTGGAGTACAACGGCAGTCACCCCATCTATGATGGCATGGCCCTGTTCTTTGATGCGCCGCCACCGCCTCCCACAGGCTTGGAGGGGAACGTGGTGAGTGTTACCTCGGGCTTGCCTATCGAGGGTGTTGCGGTTAGTATAAGCGGTTTTGTTGATTCCACGGACACCAACGGCGACTACGGTATTTATGGCATAGAGCCAGGCCTCTACGATGTTGTGTTTGACAAGGCTGGCTTCAACACCACCCACTTTACCGTATCTCTGGCTGCTGGTGATACGGTTATTCTGAATACCGCTCTCATGGAAGACAGCACTACGCTCGTATCCAGCTACGTCACCGGCTTCGAGGTCGGAGAGGACCAGGGTAGCACGGTGTTGCTTAACGGGTCCAACACCTTCGCAGTGGTGGACTCCTTTATCACTCCTTCCGGCACAGTCATGCCTTCAGCCGGGGCAAAGATGCTAGCCTTCCCCGACAGCAGTGGCACTTACGATAATAACGACTTGGCCTACTGGGTCTCCGACTCGGCTTTTGATGTTACTGGTTACGGAAGTCTTACCCTGACATTGGAGGCCAACTGGGCCACCGAGTCTGGTTGGGACTATTTCTACATTGGTCTTGTACTGGACGATGGTGTCATGTACTACGACGCCTCCGCCAGCCTTACAGGAACCTCCTCCGGCTGGGAGACTCAATCTTTCGATGTCTCCTGGGCTCTGGCCATGGGAACCACCACCGTTCGCCCAGCCATTTTATTTGATTCGGACGGTTCTATCGTGGACGGTTGGGGTGGTGCTTTCGACGAAATCAATTTGGAAGGGAATACTTTCTTCCTAGCGCCTCCCATGGACCTCACGGCGGAGAGCTTCCAGCCCACAGTTAACTTGAGCTGGACGGCCCCTGCCTCTAACGGCCGTGCCAATTACACCTTGAACCGCTTAGATCCCAACGCCGGTAACCTCACCCGGCCTATGGTTCAGGATGATAGTGGCAACCTGGTTGAAGCCCAGAAGGGCCCGCGGGATTATCCGACGGTGGAAATTGCTTACAGTTATTCGGCCTCCAATCGGACATTGACCGGGTACAATATATTCCGGGCCCAATGGCCCTTTGGGTATACGGAACTCCTCTCCTTCACAACCGGCACCAGCTATGAAGATGCCTCCGCTGTGGATGGTAACTACTATGTGTATGCCGTGACGGCAGTCTATGATGAGGGTGAAAGCGCTGAGTCTAATCATGCCAACGCCCGCGTAGGAGCCGTTACTGTATTCACCGATGATATAAGCAATGAGGACTTCGAAGGCGTAGCGCCTGACTTGCCTGCGAACTGGGAAGTGTTCTCCAGCAGTCCCGATCATATGTGGATGGTGGGTGACTCTGCCGCTGCTGATTCTGCCTTTAGCGCCTACGGCTACGGCGCCCCCGATGCCCATACCGATTTCGGCTTCATCAACCCGGGTTATGGTGCCGATGACTTCGAGATGTACCTGCTATCGCCCTTCATTGACTTCACCGACAACTTTACCTCCATTGTGAAGTTTGCCGGTTATGCACAGGTGTGGGGTAACTATGCCGGGTATAACTTCGTACAGTTATGGGTCCGGGCGAATATGGGACCGTGGGAAATGGTGGTAGACTTTGGCTACGACCACAACAGCGGTTGGGTGGATTACTCCGCTCCCATCGGTAACATCGTGTCCGGGCAGGATAAAGTCCAGTTCGCCTTCTATTACACCCATACCGGCGGCTACAACTCCGGGGGCGGTAATGGTATGGCCATTGATGACTTTACCTTAGAAACCCTCAGGGGACCCCATGATCTGGTGTTGACGCCCACCACCGAATCCATCATCCTGAACTGGATGCATCCCGATTCAACCATGTTGAACGGTTTATCCGATCCAGTGCTGCCCATCGCCGCGGCACAGATTGACGCCCCCGTTCCAGCTGAGGACGTGATCGTTACCGAACGTACCGATTGCTTCAGCCACGGGAGTGTGAACAGTTCCTGGATCACGGGCTTCTATGGTCCCGACTCAGGAGGCGTGGTACCGCCTACTTTCGCGGCCCTGCATACGTTTAACGCTGGCCCCATGACCCTGGACGAAGCAGTAATTCACGGTTACTACAACACCGATGATACTACTACTGCCCGCGCCGATATTTTCGTTGGGGTTGCTGACTTGAACGGTGCCACCATCGATACGATCAAACGCGACACGGTGCTTTTCGATATTTCGGCACCGGGAAGCTGGACCCAAGCTACTCTGGACCTCACCGGTCTCATGTACAACGCCACCGATTCAACATTCTTGAAGATCACCTGGACACCTCTGGATACCGGTTACGTGGCCCTCTTTGGCGCACAACTATGGATCCCCGGTCAGCAGATTGACGATCCCAATACGGTGCCCGCCAATGGCCTATCGGGGTATGATTCCGCGGGGGTATTCACACCCTCCGGAACATATAATTTCGTCATCGAGATCTGCGGTACACCAACGCCACCGGCGTTGTCCTACAATGTGTACAAAGACGGCAACCGCGTAGTGGAAGGACTGGAAGAAACTACCTGGACGGATGGAAACGTTAGTGTGGTTGACGAGTCCTGTTACTGGGTCCACGGTGTTGTGCCCATGAGCTTCAACATTGGGCCTACGACGATCGATTCCATGATGGAAACCGATCCCACTAACGTGGAATGCGCTTCGGCCATTAACTTGCCGCCTAACTCCTTCGATCTGGTGTCCCCGGCCGATGGCGATACTATCTTCATCACGCCGGACAACCTGATGAACAACATGTTGTTCGCCTGGACCAGCTCTACGGATCCCAATGGACAGGAAGTCACCTTCAACTGGACGGTGGAGTCCTCCGAATTGGGTTCCCTGAGTATAGATACTACCGGGACAGCCATCTTCATTCCCTATGAAGATCTGGTGGCCTTATTGAGTTCTGCTGGAGCCAGCATCACGACGGCTACGTGGAACGTCATTGCCACTGATGGAATGGACGATACGCCCTCTTCTAACGGGCCACGTACGTTCACCATCGATATTACCCAGTTGGGCATCATCGGTGGGCCGGCCATACCAGACGTCTTTGCGTTGCACCAGAATTACCCCAACCCGTTCAACCCCATTACCACGATCCGTTACGACGTACCGGAAGAGTCAATGGTACGGTTGGATATATACAATATCCTGGGGCAGAAGGTGCGCACGCTGGTGAATAGCGTCCATCAACCCGGCTACCATGCCGTCCAGTGGAATGGCACCAACGACTTTGGTGTCCCCGTGGCCTCCGGTATGTACATCTACCGCATTCAGGCCAAGGACTTTGTGGCGGTTAAGAAACTGGTACTAATGAAGTAAATTTTACTTCTATCCCAACCACCTCCCACGAGATAGGGGTCTTCGGACCCCTGTCTTGCTTTTAGGAAGAGGTAAGAAAAATTCCTTGACAGCAGCCATATACTCGCTGTACAATTGTACGCACTAAAAGATGGTTCCTTACTTGTGCTTTTTAATCGTTACTATAACATAAGGAGAGTTGTCATGCAGAAAGGAAGTGTAAATAAAGTCATCCTGGTGGGGCATCTCGGCGCCGATCCAGAAGGACGCTATACTCCGTCGGGGGTTGCTGTAACAACCTTCAACTTAGCCACCAACGAGACCTGGAAAAATGCCGAAGGTGAACAAGGTGACCGCACAGAGTGGCATCGCTGCGTTTTGTACGGCAAATTAGCCGAAACGGCCAGCGAGTATATGAAGAAAGGTCAGATGGTGTATTTAGAAGGTCGCTTGCGTACCCGTTCTTGGGAGGATAAAGATGGCATCAAGCGCTACACCACGGAAATCTTAGGGGACGGCTTTACCATGCTGGGACGACGCGCCACCAGTGGGAAGGAAGGGGCCGACTCGGTCGCCGAAGGCACCAACGAGGATGAAGACCTTCCATTCTAATACGTTGGTTTAACCAGGATTGCCCGAAAAGGGGGGACGACGTCCCCCTTTTTAATATAACCTGTTACCCGCCCACGATCATGGGTCCTGGGAGGGGCGCTTAATTCAGCCAATCCGTTGACCCGACAAACCTCCCTCCTATTTATCCAACCTTCCTTTTTGAACAACCTCCGCCCCTTGGTAACTTTTATGGAAATATATCCCGGTGATTAAACGTTCCAACATCCATGTTTTTGAATAAACCGTTGTCAGATTACAGACCCCGATCTAAGGGCGTACGCCGTCTTCTGGCCTATCTGGCCCTGTTGTTAGGCAGCCTCCTGCTCAAGATTACGGTGAAGGGTCGCCACAATCTTCCTAAAAAAGGTCCTTACGTCCTGGTTTGTAATCATTTCAGCGTCATAGATCCCGCTGTGGTGATCTATGCCCACCGAAACCCCATCAGCTTTTTAGCGGCCAGCGACCACGTTATTGAATGGTATAACCTGTGGGCTGTGTGGTTGTATGGTTTTATCCCTACCGACCGGGTGCGCTTGGCTCCTTCCACCATCAAAGCCGCTCGCCGGGCTCTGTGCAAAGGAGAAGTCTTAGGCATCTTTCCGGAAGGAACCTCCACAGCGAACGAGCTCCGCAAGGCCAAACCGGGTGCGGCCTATCTATCTGCCATCGAGACGGTGAAAATCTTACCCTTTTCGGTCTTAGGCCTGGGAGATGCGTGGGCTCAGTGGTTACACGGCCTGCGTCCCCGGGTTACCGTTCGTATTGGGAAACCCTTCGGACCCTATACCTTGCCCAACGATCGCGCCCAACGGGAACAAGCCCTGGCTCGGGTGGGAAAGGAAATTATGTGCCGCATCGCCGCCCTACTGCCTGAGGAGTGTCACGGCGTTTTCCGCAGAGAACAGGTGATTTTACAATACCAGCAGGAAAATGAGCGTTGAATTTTTTTATACGATAAGCGAACATCTTTTGCCCTGGATAAAAGGGGGGGTTCTATTTTACAGCTTAGTAAACTTCATTGGCTGTGGAGACTTGTGATGAACGACGATCAGGTACAGGCCCACCAGGATTGCCGCTCCCCCAAACGCCACGTGGAAAAGGATCGCCTCGTGGAAAATAAGTAGCGCCATCACAGAGGCCAGTATCGGTTCGCCTAAAGGAACAGCCGCCACAGCGGTTGGACGAATGAACTTGACCGTGTAACTAAGCACTGTGTGCCCCAATATGGTAGGGACAAGTCCCAACAGGAATAGCCACATCATGTCCCGGGTATTGATATCCAGTAGCGGTGTTTTTGTTATCCAAGAGAGTATAAAGAGCGTCAACCCCGCCACGAAATAAAGGGTACGGCTGTAAACAATGGTGTGGGTGGTACGTCGCACCCCCTCAGCAATGATGAATACCATTGCAATCCACAGGGAGCTGAGTAGGGCCAATCCGATTCCCAAGGTGTGTCGGCCTGTTAAATTGAAGTTGCCACCGTTTACCAGTAAGGCGCCCAAAAGGGCGACTCCCAAGCCGCCCAGGATAAGGTGGTCCCAGGGGCGTTGGAACCATATCTTTTCAATGAGCACCGTAAATACGGGCGCCAGGGTGGCGAAGAGCGTGGCATTGGCGATGGTGGTTAGTTTGACCGCGCCGAAGAAACAGGCAAAATGGAGACCTAAAAAGCCCCCTGCCAAAAAGATGGTGCGCCGGGGGGTCCCCGTGATCATCCCCTGTGGCTTTAACAAACTATAGCCCCATAGTAGACCGCTGCCGATGGCCATGCGCCAAAAAGCGATGGCGACCGCAGGGACACCAGGCAGGAAACGGGCCATGATAGAAGAAGTGCTCACGGCACCGAGAGCCACCAAAAGAAGAACCAGTATTTTCAGATTCATTCGTCAAAGTACCATAGACCCATGACCAGATTCCACGTAAATTTGAAGCCACGTTTTAGGAGTTAACAATGAAGATAGACGGTAAAATTGCCATCACGATTTTTGTGATTGTCGTTATTGTATTAATCCTCATCACGAATCGGACGGAGAAGCCGGTGGATGAAGAAAGGCCCAACCTGATTTACCCCGGGGAAGTGCATTTCAAAAACTTGCGCCAGTTGACCTTTAGCGGGGAGAATGCCGAGGCTTATTTCAGCGCCGATGGAAAAAGCCTCATCTTTCAGGCTCACGACGGCCCCGATCTCTGTGACCAGATTTATATCCTCGATCTGGAAACCATGGAAACCCGGTTAGTTTCTACCGGAGATGGTGTCACCACCTGTAGTTATTTTCAGTATCCCGGTGATGATAAGATCATTTACGCTTCCACCCACCTCGCCGATAAAGAGTGCCCGCCGCCGCCGGATTACAGCCGCGGCTACATCTGGAAACTTTACCCGGGATATGATATCTTCCAGGCCAATCCCGATGGTAGCGGGTTGGTACGTCTCACCGATACCCCGGGCTATGATGCCGAGGGGACTTACGCTGAGGATGGGAGTCGTATCATATATACTTCTATGGCCAGCGGTGACCTGGAAATCTGGACCATGAAACCTGACGGGTCCGACAAACAGATGCTAACTGATCGCCTGGGATATGACGGCGGCGCATTCTACAGCCACGACGGGTCTAAGATTGTCTGGCGCGCTTACTACCCGGAAACCCCCGAGGAAATCGCTGACTACCGGGCCCTATTGGCTGATAACTCCATCCGCCCCATGGCATTGCAAATCCGAGTCATGAATGCCGACGGCTCCGACAAGATCCAGGTGACCCATAACGAAGCTGCCAATTTTGGTCCCTATTTTTTCCCCGATGACCGGCGTATTATCTTTAGCTCCAATATGGTTGACCCCGCCGGGAGGAATTTCGAGCTGTATGCCGTGAACGTAGATGGCTCCAGTATGGAACGCATCACCCATTACGACGGCTTCGACGGCTTCCCCATGTTCAGCCCTGATGGACGGTACTTCGTTTTTGCCTCTAATCGCAATGCTGCTAAGGAGGGCGATACCAACATTTTCATCTGCGAATGGGTGGACTAACCGACGGTTGAGTATGAAGGGGTTGGTGGTCGGTTTACTGTTAATCTGTTTGGTGACGGGTCAGAACACTCTACGCCTGGAGAACGACCGCGCTTACCAACTGGTTAAGGAGCAACTCAAGGACGAAGCTCTTCCCACACAGTTTATCCAGCAAGCCTTTCTCAATCCCACGGTTCGCATTCAGGAGGCCGTGGTGGAGAAATTTAGGCGTCCTTACGAGGCTCGGCCCTATGCGGACTACCGAAAACTTTTTGTCACTGACCAAAGGGTAGAAAAAGGCGTTCAATTCTACCGCGAACACCAGGCCCTCCTGGACTCGGTTGTTGCCAGTTTTGGGGTAGACCCTTTCCTTTTGGTAAGCATTGTGGGCGTAGAGAGTAATTACGGTACTAACCACGCCCAGTTTCCCGTATTCAATGCCCTGTACACTGTCATCCATCGCATACCTGAACGCTCCACCTGGGCCGTGAAAGAGTTAGCTACCTTCCTCGCCTTTTGCTACCAGAACAAGCTGGACCCCCTGAGCATCTTCGGTTCCTATGCGGGTGCTTTCGGCTACGGCCAATTTATCCCTTCCAGCTTCAGCCGCTTTGCTGTGGATTTCAACGGCGATGGTATCCGCCACTATTACGATTGGTCGGATGTGTTAGCCAGTATCGCCAATTATTTGGTAAAGAACGGCTACGAGAAGGACAGTACAGCCTTCACTCCCGGTTCCAAAAATTGGAAGGCGATCTATGCCTACAACCATGCCGATAATTACGTCAATGCGATCCTTGAGCTGAGGAGGGGGATTAAGAGGAAATTACAAGTCGAAGGCTGACTCCGCATGAGTCTACGTACGGTAACATAACTTAAGCGAGGACATTTCCATTACCCGCTCAACTGATTTTGGTTGGACGGGCCTGCCCGGATACTTCTTAGCAGAGGGGGGATGGCTTCCATTCGCCTAAAAATATGTTAATCCAAAAAGAGGCCTGTCGTTTAGAGTCCCGCTATCAATATAGGCGGGTCGAAAAATCTACCTTTGAGAATCATTATACCTCTTCGTCAGTCTCTTCGCTGTTGCCTTTCAGTCCTCACTTAAATCATCTTAAAGATGGAGAGGACTTTTTAACCGTGAAAACTCCACTCCCTCGGTCGGGATCTCCCGATTCCGATCTTTTAATTAAACCATCCACTTGGGATAAAACGAATGCTGAATGTCGATTTTTTAATGGCGAATTAAGGGGGTTGTGACACCATGAAAACGTTGGAAATTTTTAGCTTTTGTAATTTGGTGTTCAGTGTTCGCCATTCCATTGGGAGCGGTGGGGAGGCCCCTTTTCCACTGGTTATCACACGAGAGCAGGAAACCCCAGAAGATTTAGATTGAGTTAAAATAAACAACCCGGCTTTAGGGGGTTTACCCACTTTTGCTCATCGCAACAACTAATCTTCTCAGTACTTTTCTTTGGAAGAAAAGTACCAAAAGAATCGTCGCGGTGAAAAAATCGCGTGCCTCTGCAGGTGTGCCCCGGGGAGTTTCAATTCATCCTGTTCCACCTCGTACCCTTGAGGTTTAACACAAGATTTTTTCAAGGCGACAGAAGCATACTTTACCTGGATTTCATCACGCCAGAAGAATTCTTTCATAGCTATTCCCTTTCTCGACCTTTAGCTAAGCCTTTTAACAGTCCACTTTTCCGTCCTGCGACCAGTAATGAGTGACTTTCAGGCCTTTCGACATTCATAATTCGGCGTTCAGCGATCATCATTGCCCCTTTAATACCACCAGTTATTGATTCTTTCAGCCGTTATCGAGAGAACTCAGGAGAGCGGGGTCGGAATAGGCAGTCTTCTCCCCACACTGATTTAACCTGCTCAGCAGGTCAAATTTCGACTTTCCACCCCGATTCCTGAGCAACGCTCCCGTCTATTACAGGTCTTGGTGGTAATTGTTTTTATTATCATGCTCAGTCGTACCAAATTTCACCATGTCAAATTCAACACCAGCGATCCTTTTCCTGGAAGATGGTCGATTTTTCAGGGGGTTGCGCTTTGGTGCAGATGGTGAAACATCCGGTGAATTGTGTTTTAACACCGGCATGACCGGATACCAGGAAATCCTAACCGACCCTTCCTACTGCGGGCAAATTGTTACCATGACCAGCCCCCACATTGGTAATTACGGCATCAATCCGGAAGATGTGGAGTCCGACCGAATCCAGGTGGCCGGATTTGTGATTAAGGAAGAAACGTTGTCCCCCTCCAACTGGCGTTCCACCAAACCGATCGGAACTTACCTCCGGGAAAACGGGATCGTAGGTGTCCAGGGCATCGACACCCGGGCCCTGACTAAACATCTGCGAACTCACGGTACCATGAATGGTGTCATATCCACTGTTGACTTCGATCCGGACTCTTTAATGGAAAAAGTTAGGGCGGTTCCCTCCATGACCGGACTAAACCTGGTGGAAAAGGTGACTTGCAAGAAAAGTATTTCCTTTGGACGGACACCGGGAAGCAAATACCCCAATGCTGGTAATCCAGGCAGGAGACCTTACCAGTACAACGTGGCCGTCCTTGATTTAGGTGTCAAGCGAAATATCCTGCGGTTGTTGGAACAGAACGGCTGTAGGATTACCCTCTATCCTGCCACTACTTCTGCGAACGTTTTGCTGTCCGAGAAACCAGATGGTATTTTCTTATCCAATGGTCCCGGGGATCCCGCAGCGGTAACCCCTGCCATTGATACCGTGAAAAAGTTGCTGGGTAAAGCGCCCATTTTGGGGATCTGTCTCGGACACCAGTTATTAGCCTTGGCTCTGGGGGCTCGAACTTACAAGCTGAAATTCGGCCATCGCGGGTTGAACCACCCCGTAAAACGTCTGGCTACAGGACGGGTTGAAATCACCAGCCAAAACCACGGTTTTGCCGTTGGTATCGACTCATTACCCGAAAACGTGGAACTTACCCATATTAACCTGAGCGATAACACCCTGGAGGGTTTGCGCTGTAAACATTATCCCGCTTTTTCGGTCCAGTACCACCCAGAGGCCAGTCCCGGTCCCCACGACTCCCGGCACTTATTTCAAGAATTCATTGCCCTGATGGCGTCTTAATGTGTTGTTCAAAAAAATGATTGCCTGCCCGCTCAAGTTTTAACCATGACCTGATTCCATGCCGAAGAGAACCGATATTCACTCCATCCTGATCATGGGAGCCGGTCCCATTGTCATCGGTCAGGCCTGCGAATTCGACTACTCCGGGACCCAGGCCACCCGGGCCCTGAAAGAAGCGGGCTACCGGGTAATTCTGGTGAATTCCAACCCGGCCACAATCATGACCGATCCATCCCTCGCCGATCGAACGTATATCGAACCTTTGACGGTGGACTATGTGGAGGCCATTATTAAAAAAGAAAAACCCGACGCCCTCCTCCCCACGGTTGGCGGCCAGACAGCCCTGAACTTGGCGATGGACTTAAAATCTATAGGAATACTGGAGCAATATGGGGTTGAACTTATTGGCGCCCAGGCCACTGCCATCGAAAAAGCGGAAGACCGGGAGCAGTTCAAAGCTGCAATGGAGGCTATTAACATTCCCACGGCCAAAGGGGGGTTTGTTCAATCGCCGGAGGCGGCCCAAGCACTCCTGGAAAGTCTGGATTTCCCGGTCATTATTCGCCCCTCCTTCACGTTGGGGGGTTCCGGAGGCGCCACGGCATACAATGCCGATGAATTTAAAACACTCCTGGAAAATGGATTGCGGGCCAGCCCCATTGGGGAAGTCTTAATTGAAGAATCCCTCCTGGGCTGGAAAGAATTTGAACTGGAGGTCATCCGCGACCAAGCGGACAACGCTATCATTGTGTGTTCCATCGAAAATATCGATCCCATGGGGGTCCATACGGGGGATTCCATTACCGTCGCCCCAGCCATGACCCTGTCCGATAGAGAATATCAGCAGATGCGAGACTGGTCCATCGCCTGTCTGCGGGAAATCGGCGTGGATACGGGAGGCTCTAACATCCAGTTCGCCGTTAACCCGGAAAGCGGTCGCACCCTGATCATTGAAATGAATCCTCGCGTCAGCCGCTCCTCTGCCCTGGCTTCCAAAGCCACTGGTTTCCCTATCGCCAAAGTGGCGGCGAAGCTGGCAGTGGGGTATACCCTGGATGAACTGCCAAATGAAATTACCGGAGTAACTCTGGCCGCTTTTGAACCGGTTATTGATTATGTCGTTACCAAGATTCCACGCTTTGATTTCGAAAAGTTCCCCTCTACCTCCGGCCACTTAGGGGTTCAGATGCAATCCGTCGGCGAGGTCATGGCTATTGGACGAACGTTCAGGGAATCCCTTCAGAAAGCCTTTCGTTCCTTGGAAGTTGGGCTGGACGGGCTTTCCCCTAAACCCCTGGCGGAAGGGGACCCGGAGGTGAGTCGCGCCTGTCCCCTGGATATGAATACCCTTAGCTATGCCACGACTTTCCGGCCCCTGAAAATTCAGCAGGCATTCCTGGAGGGTCGCAGTGTAGAGGAAGTCCACGGAATTACTGGAATCGACCCCTGGTTTCTTGAACAAATCCGTCAGATATCGCTCCTGCCCCAGAACAATCCCGAGCTTAAAGAACTGAAAAGCAATGGCTTTTCTGACCGTCAATTAAGTCGCTTGTTGGATCAACCGGAAACAGACATTCGGGCAGAACGAATCAAAAACAACCTTAAACCGGTTTTCAAGACCGTTGACACCTGCGCCGCGGAATTCGAAGCCCAAACACCCTACTGTTATTCCGCCTACGAAGAGGAACATGACATTGACCCACTCGCGGGAAAGAAAATCATGATTCTTGGGGGAGGCCCTAACCGAATCGGACAAGGCCTTGAATTTGATTACTGCTGTGTTCAAGCCGTTTTCGGTCTCCGGGAGCTGGGGTTTAGAACCATCATGGTAAACTGCAATCCCGAGACCGTTTCCACCGATTTCGACCTTGCAGATCGCCTGTATTTCGAACCGGTGACGGTAGAGGACGTCCTTCATATTGTGGAATTTGAACGTCCTGACGGTGTGCTGGTTCAGTTTGGCGGACAGACTCCCCTGAGGATCGCCCGGGAGTTGCAGGAAGCGGGTGTACCTATCTGGGGCACTTCCCCGGAGAGTATTGATCTGGCAGAGAACCGGGGGAAATTCGGCGCCATCCTGGACCGTTTAAAAATCACCCGCCCCGAATACGGTACCGGACGTTCCCTGGAGGAAGTCACGGAAGTGGCGGAACGAATCGGCTATCCCGTCCTGATTCGGCCGAGTTATGTTCTGGGAGGTAGGGCCATGGAAATCGTCTACAGCACCAATCAGCTAATCGACTACGTTGCTCGCTCCGCCGACGTAACCCGCGACCACCCCATTTTAATCGACGAATTTTTAGAAGACGCCTTTGAATTTGATGTGGATGCCCTGGGTGACGGAGAGACAGTCCACATAGGAGGCATCATGCAACACATAGAGGAGGCGGGAATTCACTCCGGAGATTCAGCCTGCGTGCTTCCCCCCTATAAAATACGTAACCGCACGGTAGTGGAAATTGAGCGGATCACGCAACAACTGGCACTGGAACTCCAGGTGAAAGGATTGATTAACCTGCAATTTGCCTATAAAAATGAAACGCTGTACGTACTGGAAGTCAATCCCCGGGCCAGCCGTACGGTACCCTTCGTAAGCAAAGCAACGCATGTTCCCCTGGCCGGGATTGCCGCCCAGATCGCGGCCGGTGTTAAACTAAACGACCTCCGGTTACCCGCCTGGGATTCCCACCGGCATATTGCGGTGAAAGAGGCCGTACTGCCGTTCAATAAATTCCCCCAAGAGGCGGTGTTCCTGGGACCGGAGATGAAATCCACCGGTGAGGTGATGGGGCTTTCCAGGAGTCTTGGGGATTCCTACAGACGGGCTTCCCTGGCAGCCGGGAACCAACTGCCGGAATCTGGGACCATTTTCATCTCCGTCAATGACCACGACAAGTTTAATGTCATTCCCATCGCCAGGGACTTTATTGAATTAGGGTTCGAAATTGTCGCTACGTCAGGAACCCACAAAGAATTGGCACGGAACGGCATCCCGGTGAAACCAATCTTTAAAGTTGGAGAAGGACGACCCAACGTTGTGGACGGCATAAAAAACGGGAAGATTCACATGGTCATCAATACTCCTTTGGGAAAGCAGTCCCGCTTTGACGAAGAAGCGATCGGGAAAGCCGGTGTTCAAAAAGGGGTGAACGTCATTACTACCCTTTCCGGCGCCCACGCTGCCATCCGGGCCCTCCGCAGTCGCGGTAAGATAGAAGTTTATGCCCTACAGGACTACTATTAACAAATGGATGAAAATAGCGGTAAGGCCGCCCCCTTGGCGTCCAGTGGCCCCTAAGGCTTTATTGACGCTCAGTGTTTTTAGGCCAGTATGGTCACAAAATAAAGAATCATCCCCGCTCTAAAGGGTAAAAGTCAACAGCCGCAATATTTCAAAGTAGCGCTCCGTTTCAAAACCGATCGTCTGGTCATCGAGGAGCTGCACCCCGGGAAAGAATGAAGCCTTGTAGGCGTAGAAGTGCTTGGTGAATTTAAGCTTTAGATCGAACCGTTCTGGTAAAGGCAACCGGCATTGTGATAAGTTGCCTTCCAGGGCTTTCTGGACCGTTTCCTGGATGAGGGGTAGGCTCTCGGTGGGTGTCAGGCTGTGCACGGCTTCCCCGTGCCCCCTTTTCACCGCCACGGTGTGGATATGCTCATTTACGGTTCGTACCTGCTGGCATAGCGCTTCGTCGCCGGTCACGCACGCCACCGGTACCCCTACCGAGGCCGCCGCCATTCCGTACAACAGAAATTCGGAGAGCCACAACCCGTTGATGTGAATCTCCGCCACTTTCCCAGTCATGGTGTGCGAAAGGGGATTGCCTCCCGACCCCGCCCAAGAATGGTAGCCGATCATGATCAACGCCTGAAAACTTTCATCCAAACCCTGTACCATGGAAAAGGGATGCCCGCTCCACCCTCGGATCAGGTGGGTACCACTGGGCAGGGCCACAGGGTCGATATTACGCCCTGTGTCGTGGGCGTCTTTAATCCAAATTTCGGTTGTACCAGCGCGTGACGCCCCCTTGCACGCCGCAATCACCTCGGCGACCATCTGCTTTTGGAAGGCTGGGTAATCCTCCTTTTCCTTGGTGACTTCATCCCAGTGGGCCACACCCGTGAGCCCCTCCATGTCGGCACTAATGTATATTTTCATGACATCCTTTCAAAAATTGTCTCGGATCTTCTAATGCCTTAACAACTGGTCGTCGTGTTACAATTGTACGGATAGTTCCAGGGTTTCCGTTTCCCGCTGAACAGTCACCGCGACTACCTCTCCCGGTTTGAGCTCCGAAAGGCGATACATGTAGTCGTAGATATCCTTAACATCTTTGCCCCCGATGGCAATGATGATGTCCCCCTTCTGCATCCCGGCATTGTCCGCTGGCCCTCCCGTTTTAACCCCGTCGATTTCCAAGCCGGTAGCCGAACTGGCATAAGAGGGGATGATTCCGAAAGTAACCTTAAAACGGCGCCGCTCCGACTGGGCCTCCTTGGGGCCCGCCTCGGTGAAGGTCGGTCTCGCTTCCACCTGACTCAAGTACCGGGCCATGTCTGCAGCCAGGCTTGCCACCGTAACCTCCCCTTCGAGATTGATCTTGTCAACGTCGTCGCTGGGTTTATGGTAATCCTCGTGTACGCCGGTAAAAAAGAATACGACCGGAATGTCCTGAGTGTAGAAACTGGCATGGTCACTGGGACCATACCCTTCTTCACTGAAATTCAGTTTTAAGTTATAGGTGCGGTTTAGTTCGTTCAGAATCGTTTTCAAGTCAGGGGAAGTTCCTACCCCACCCACGGTTAAGGAGCTGTCCTTCATGCGCCCGATCATGTCCATATTGATCATGGCCACGATGTTTTTCAGGGGAACAGTGGGATGTTCTATGAAGTACTTGGAACCTAACAACCCCTTCTCTTCGGCGTTGAATCCCATGAGGAGAATACTTCTTTTAAGTTCCTTTTTGTGAGCAGTTAATTGTTCCCCGATTTCCAGAACGCCAGTAATGCCCGAGGCGTTGTCATCGGCGCCATTGTGGACGACCAGGGTGTCCTGAACCAGGGAACCGCTGCCCGGCCCGCCCATGCCTAAGTGGTCGAAATGGGCCCCGATAACCGCATATTCTTTTTTCAGCAAAGGATCAGACCCGGGGATAATCCCAATTACATTGGCAATGCGGACTTTATTTACCCTGATGCTGACAGTGGCGGATGCCCAGGCGAGCGTTTCGAAGGAGTGTGGTTGCTGTGTGGAATCTAACCGGGCCTGGACGGTCTTGAGATCGGTTCCCACGCTACGAAGAATTTGATTGGCAACCCCCTGTCGTATTTGCAGAACCGGGAGTCCCGCCCCCCGCTGGCTTTGATCGAAACGTAACGGTATTAACTCGTCCGGCTCCCCTACCGGCGAAACCAACAAGACTCCTTGGGCGCCGTGATCCCGGGCCACTAAGACTTTTTTCCTCAGAGCTAAGTGTGGCTCAAAGGGTGAGTGGGGGCTGTCTCCTTCTGGCCCTCCTCGAATGATAAGAACCCATTTTCGGTTTACGCCCACTTCCGCGTAGTCATTCCAGGTGATGGTGTCATCAATGGAAAAACCGTAGCCCACAAAGACCACATTGGCGGTGAGACTCCCTTTTGAAGAAAATCCCAGGGGAGTAAAATCTTCTCCCACTTGAAAGGTCTCCCGTGACCCCCTGATTCGGAAAGTGTTCCTTTGACCCAGGGCAAGGCTGGAGATGTAATTGAATTTTTGGAAGTAGCCCTCTGTTCCGGCTGGCTGGATACCGCTAACTTCCATCTGACGGGCGATGTAGCGGGCAGCTTGGGCTCCTTCTGGCGTACCGGCTTCGCGGCCCTTTAATTCGTCAGAGGCAAGATAACGAAGGTGATCCAGAACCTCCTGGGAAGTGATCGCCGGATCTCCAGGTTGAATGGCGTCTCCCCGATGAAGCATCCATACCCCTACGGCGGCTAAAATAAAAATGACTAATACGGACAAGGTACTCGGTTGTTTATTCATTTTATTCTGTCCTCACGGCTGCTATGATGGTAACCTTTACACCGGGCTACACGGAAAGAGAAGTTAACAAAAAGGTGTGGCTGTCCGGTAGTGGAATGATCCCGTTGTCTGTTTATGGATCGATCCGTCGTTTCATTTACAACAGAAGGGTATCTGCCGCGATCAAGCCGAGCCAGAGAGGTAGGTAAACCACGGAGGCCAGGAGAACGGTGCGGGCATTCTGCCGGGAGGGGTTGTAAAAGAAGGGTAGTGTCGCCAGGAAGAAGCTGAGACCTAAAAGCACGACGCCGGTGAAATAAATGGTTCCTGAGAGACCGGTAAAGGCTGGCAGGGTAGACGCGGGGATCAAAATGACCAGAAAACCTGTAATTTGCCGGGCGGTCCATTTCCCCCGGGGTTCCAGGGGGGGCAACATTTTGAACCCGGCTGCTTCGTACTCCTGGCGGAACATCCAGGCGATGGCGTAGAAATGGGGGTGCTGCCAGAGAAACATAATGACAAACAGAATCCCGGCTTCCAAGGTCAGGGAGCCACTGGCCGCCGTCCACCCCCCCAGGATCGGCAGGGCTCCCGGAATGGCCCCGATGGTGGTATTCAACCAGGAGATCCTTTTCATGGGGGTGTAAATCAACACGTACAAAAAGGTTGTCAAAAGTGCTAAGAAACCCGTCAGCAAGTTTACTTGCCATACCAGTAGACCGACTCCGCCGATCACCAGAAGCAGTCCATAACTCAGGGCCGCTCCCGGTTGAATTAAACCGCTGGGGAGAGGACGGGAACGGGTGCGGTGCATCAGGGCGTCCACGTGCCGTTCCAGGTAGTGGTTCAAAGCCCCTGCCCCACCGGCGGTAAGACCCGTGCCTGCCAGGGTGAAGGCTAACGGCGCCCAGGAAGCAATTCCCGGCCCGGACAGGTAAAAACCGATGGTGGTAGAGACCAACACCAAAGCTACAATACGCGGCTTGGCCAGCTCTAGGTAAGGACCAAAGGCGTAGAATTGCTTCTGGATAATGCGACTGATCATGATGGGGCCCGGAGGGTAGTCACCAGGCGCGCGAGATCATTCTGTAGGGCGGCCAGACTGGCTTCGCGGGACCCGTCGTAGTACCTCCGGATGTAACCGTTTTGATCCACCAAGACGAACTTGGTGGAATGTCCCTGGGGCAGGTTGTCGGCAGAAAGTTTAAACCCTTCTTCGATCAATCCTGTCACGGCAGCCAAGTCCCCCCCCAGGAAGCGCCATCGGTCATCCGTTACCCCAAAGCGAGCGGCGTAAGCCTGTAAAGCCGGGAGTGTGTCATGTTGGGGATCCACGGAAATAGAAATGAACCGTACGTTAGCGTCTCCCTTAAAACGCCGGTACAATTCCGCCATGTTAGCTGACAAAACCGGGCAGGGCCCCTCACAGGAAGTAAATATGAAATCCACTACTGAAATGCGCCCTTGCAACTCCTGTAAACCGAAGGAATTCCCGTTTTGATCAACTAGGTCAAAGCTTGGCAAAGGGTACAAAATAGGAATCTGCTGCTGGGCTAACTCGGCGTTCTGAATGACATACGAGGCTCCCGCCAGGAGCAAGATTACTCCCGTGGAGAGACCAACAATGATCAGTTTAAGCCGATTGGTTTGCATGTAACACCTCGCTCTGCTTTAAGGTTGTGTATAATACCAGAACCAACCCGATGACCCAGGAAGCGCTCCACATGTGGAGTAAACGCAGTAACTGAGGAATCCGGAAAAAGACCATTCCTTCCCCCAGAACAATCTGGAAGACCAACACGCTAATAAGTGCATAGATTACCTTTTTAGCAAGGTTGGAAACCTTTCCCCGGCAGCGGACCCGAGCCATGTAAATAGTAATCCCGGCTAAGGTTATTCCCAGTATTGTGTGCAGGTATTTAATCGGACTCAACATCCTTAACCAGTCTGCTTTTTGAAGGAGGGGGCTCTGTTCCCTGATGAGTTCCAACCCCGCCCGCAGGTCCGTTCCGATGAGGACCTCCACCATGACGATGATCCATAGGCCGGCGGCCAGCTTTTTCATCACCGGGGGGTAAGAGTATTCCTGACCGTGGTGGGGATATTCCAGGTAATAGGAGTGGGCCAGGGCATAAGTCAATAAACTGACAATAACCAGCGCCAGCAACATGTGCAGGGTGATCATGAAGGGGTCAAGAACCGTAGCCACCACGGCGCTGCCGAGCCAACCTTCGAACATGACCAATCCTAAGGCTAATACGGAAGGCCAGAGTATTTTCGGGTGTTGGCGGTGTATTTTTAGAGCCATTCCCGCCGTGGCCAGGATCACCATGCCGGTTAGGACTCCGAACAGGCGGTTGAAATATTCGATCCAGGCCAGGGTGAGGTTAAAGGTAGCCGGGTCCACGCCAGGGGGCAGTTGATCCAGGTTGGTGGGTGGGATCCAGCGTCCGAAGCAGGTGGGCCAGTCCGGACACCCCATTCCCGCTCCCGAAACGCGCACCAAACCACCAATGAAGATCAGCAGGTAGGTAATGATAGTGGCCGACACGATCAACCGCCGATAAGCGAGCATGCTTAACTCCTCTTTACCGGGACCGGTGATTTGCCGAAGAAGCCGCCTGGTTATAGATCATGGCATTGGGATTGATGGGCTTTTTCTCCAGGGCGTTGATCTCTCCCCGGGTCATAACGTCGAACATGGTTAACATGAGGAAAAGGGCCAGGAAGAGGATAGCCGTGGAGAAAATAACCAGGTACAACTTGTGATCGTGCAGGAGATGCATGAAGAACAGCGCGACCAAAAGCGCCTTGGTGCCGGCAATGGCGAGGGCAATGACCACGTTCATACCACCGAGATCAACGAAGGATATCAAAACCGTAAGCCCCGTCAAAAGCAACAGTAAACCTCCTACGGTCAAATAGGTCTGAACGGAAATGCTGCGTAAGACTGAAGCGTTCTTCATATTCATCCGATGAGGTAGAATAGGGGGAAGAGAAAAATCCAGATCATATCCACTAAGTGCCAGAAGAGTCCCACATTCTCCAGGGGTGTGTAGTAATCACTGGAAAAGTGATTTTTAGCCGTACGGATGGCGACCCAGGTAATGAGTCCGATTCCAATGAGCACGTGGAGGCCGTGAAGACCCGTCATCAGAAAGTAGATGCTGAAAAAAACGTGGGGGTTGGTCCCGACGATCCCATCGTACGTGTAGTATTTTCCAGGTAATTGGCCCAGTTCAAATTTGTGGTGGTATTCAAAGTATTTTACCACCAGGAAAGTGACTGCCAGCAGGATAGTCAGTAACAGGTAAAAGATTGTTCGTTCCCAGCGGTCGTTTTGGAGACTGTGGATGGCCAGCACAACGGTAACCGAGCTGATGATGAGCACAATCGTATTCAAGGTTCCCAAGCCGACATCCAGTGCCTTGTGAGCGTTGTAAAACATTTCTGGATTCACCATCCGGAAAATACCGTAGGTCACGAACAGGCCGCCGAACATAAGAATTTCCGTAAGCAGGAATAGCCACATGCCGATCTTGGCCGATTCACGCTGTTGTAAAGATGTGCTGAAGTGGTGTTCTAAAAACGCCGGTGCGGATTCCGGATGGTTCACGAGTGGCGCGCCTCGGTGGGTTCTTCAGGAATAGGTTCAACACCGGTCGTTCGTTGCACGGCTACTCTATCGTAGTCGTAGGGGCCGTGGGTCAAGGCCGGAGGGGTGGTAAAATTCTCAGGTGGCGGGGGGGAGGTCGTCTCCCATTCGTAGCTTAGAGAACCCCAGGGGTTGTTTCCGGTTGGACGTCCT
The DNA here is from genome assembly GCA_964628055.1 of uncultured bacterium. Classification (GTDB taxonomy): domain Bacteria; phylum Fidelibacterota; class Marinisomatia; order Marinisomatales; family TCS56; genus CAZBEL01. The sequence goes on from CAZVNL010000006.1 coordinate 57,498, forward strand.
TTGAAAATGGATACCAATAAATAGATCAAAACGAGTAACAGGCCAGCCCCCAGTAACCCCGAGCCCATGGTGGACATGGCATTTAAGTGCTGGTATTGCTCAGGATAGTTGAAATAGCGTCTGGGCATGCCCTTGATTCCCATAATGAACTGGGGAAAGAAGGTGAAATTAAAGCCCAGGAAGACCATCACCGCGGCGATGCGCGCCAGGGTTTCGTTGTACCTGCGGCCAAAGATTTTAGGCCACCAGTAGTGCAATCCGCCCAGGTAAGCCACGAAGGTTCCCCCAAACATAACGTAGTGGAAATGAGCCACGACGAAGTACGTGTCGTGCAAGTGTATGTCCGTGGCCAGGGTAGCCAGGAACATCCCGGTTAAACCTCCAATCACGAACAGGAATAAAAACGTCAGGGCGTAAAGCATGGGCGCTTCAAAGGTAATGGATCCTTTGTAGAGCGTCGCCAGCCAGTTGAAGATCTTTATTCCAGAGGGTATTCCCACCAGGAAGGTCAAAAAGGAAAAGATCATGGAGGCGTAACCCGACTGCCCCGAAGTGAACATGTGGTGTCCCCAAACCAGGAAACTCAGAAAGGCGATCCCTACGCTGGAGAAGGCAATGGCCTTGTAGCCGAAGATCTTTTTATGAGAGAAAGTGGAAATAAGTTCGCTAATGATGCCCATGCCGGGGAGGATCATGATGTAAACTGCCGGGTGGGAATAGAACCAAAAAAAGTGCTGGAACAAAACCGGGTCCCCGCCCATGGCAGGGTCGAAAATACCAATTCCGAAAAGCCGCTCCATAATGAGTAGCAGCAAAGTAATGGCCAGGACCGGGGTCGCCAGGATTTGGATGATCGCCGTGGCATAAAGTCCCCAGACGAAGAGGGGCATTTTAAACCAGGTCATCCCCGGCATCCTTAAGCGGTGTACCGTGGCGATGAAATTGATCCCCGTCAGGATGGAAGAAAACCCTAAGACCAGGGCGCCGAAAGTAAGGGAAATGACCGCCGTCTCCGTCGTTGTGCTGTAAGGCGTGTAAAAGGTCCAGCCGGTGTCCACGCTTCCTAAAATGATGGAGACAATGGCGATGGTAGCGCCCGTGAGGTAGACGTACCAGCTCAGCAGGTTTAACCGGGGGAAGGCCACATCCTTGGCGCCGATCATTACCGGGAGCATGAGATTCCCCATGGCCGCCGGGATGGCGGGAATGATGAAAAGGAAAATCATAATGACCCCGTGAAGGGTGAATACCTGGTTGTAGCTGGTGGCGGAAAGAATGTCCTGGCCTGGGGACATGAGTTCCATGCGGATGAGTAGGGCTAACAACCCGCCTAAAAAGAAAAAGAAAGCGGTTCCGAACAGATACATGAGCCCAATGCGCTTGTGATCCAGGGTAAACAGCCAGGACTTTATCCCCCGAGGCGTATTCAAAAAGTTACGGGCAGGTATTTCATTCATCCTTTTGGTCCTTTAAAGATTTGATATAGGCCACCAGGGCATCAATGTCACGATCGTTCAATAATCCCTGGTAAGTGGGCATGACGGGTTGGAAGCCCGATACGATTTCTGCCTTCGGTTCCAGAATCGACCGGCGGATGTAGTTCTCGTCGGCGGTGACCGGAGCACCTCCCTCCAGGTTTACGGTGTGGCCGTAGAGATTCTTGAAGGTAGGCCCCACCATAGGAGCCCCGTCAATAGTGTGGCAGGTGTTGCAGGCACGTTGGGAAAAAAGCTGCTTACCCCGGTCTATGGGGGACATTGTTTCTGGCGCCGCCATAAGGGAGGAGTCACGCCAGGCAGCATAATGTTCCGGCACCAGGACCTTCACCGTGCCGGTCATTTCCGAGTGCCCCTTACCGCAGTATTCCGCACAGAATATATCGAAAGTCCCCGTCTGGGTAGCCTCGAACCAGGTCTCCGTGTACCGGTTGGGTAAAGCATCCATTTTGATGCGGAAGGCCGGGATATAAAAACTGTGGATCACATCCTCGGAGGAAAGGAGTAACCGCACCGGCTTACCCGCTGGCACCACCAGCTCATTCATGGCCTTGGTTCCGTCGGGATAGTCGAAAACCCAGAACCATTTTCTGCCGGTGACCTTAATTTCAATGGCATTCCGGGGAACGACGCGCATTTTGAGGTACACGTTGAAGCCCCAGAAGAATAGGATGACAACTAAAATGGTGGGGATGACCGTCCAGATGATTTCCAAATTTGTGTTGTGGGCCTTCCCGCTGGTGAGGGGTGCTGTTGTAGTGCGGCGGCGGTAACGGATGCTGAATAGAACCAGCCCGATGACCACTATAGCGAACACAATCCCCGTGGCAATTAAAATGAAATAGAATAAGGCGTCTACCTCCCCGGCGATGGTGGAGCTTTGCGACGGCATTAAGCCAGCCCATTGTACAGGGGCTGGCTTCACGACTTATCAGCCTCCGGTTTGACGTTGTGTTCACGCCGTTGCCGGTACTCCCGGTACCAGAAAAGCCCCAACATACCCCCTAACAGGATGACGGTTACGATGCCCCCGATGCGCATGAGGTTGGAAGCGAACAGGGCGTAACTTTCTGATTGGGGATCGTAGGCGTAGCAATAGAGAATAAACCGCTCCAGGGTGTTGCCGATTTTACCCTCGGAAGCTTCCAACAGGGCCAATTTCAAATCTCGCGGCGTCTGGTCAATGCCGTAAAGGTAGCGGGAAATAGTCCCCTCCCCGGAAAGCACTATGGAGACGGCCGGATGGGCGTACTCGTCCCGTTTGGCATCATAAAAATAGTTGAACCCCACCGCTGTAGCCAGTTGTGTTATCATCTTCTGTTCTCCCACCAGGAAGGCCCAGCCGGTTTGTACTAACGCCGAATCATAGCCGGATACGTAGGCACGCTTCTTTTTCAACGCCAGTTCCGGTGTTTCTCCCGGATCGATGGACACGGTAACCATCTGGAATTTATCCCCTGGTTGCCAGTCCAGGGTTTGCATCGCCTGGTTTAAACCGTTGAGGACTAACGTACACAGCATGGGACACTCATAGTAAGCCAGGGTCAACAGGACCGGCTTCTCGGGGGTGAAGTAATCCTTCAGTTTGACGGTCGCGCCCTCTTCGTTAAGAAAGGTTAGGTCCAGGGGGATTTTCGCTCCCAGGTATTCCTCCACGTTAATTTTTTGGAGCCGTTTATCCTCTGGTTTTACTGTTTGCGCGGTCAGACCGTGAGAGAACATTCCGAGGAGTAAAAGCCAGTGAAGTACAGGTGTGTTGTGTTTTAACATGGATTAATTTTTACTCCCCCGGGTGGGCTTCGGAGAGCTTTGACTTGGTAACAGTCGTTCCATGGCCCGTTCAATGGGAATGTGATAACGGCCTTGACTGGCATCGAGCACACCGTAGCTATGGAGTTGTTTTTCCTCGCGCTGGCGAACTTCTTTCAGTATGGGCGATTCCGGCTTCAGCACCTGTTCGTAGACAATCTTTTCTTTCGTGGTCTTGAAGTAATTCCAACTCCATACGAAGAATATTAGAAGCAAAAAGATGCTGACGCCGATGGTTATAAAAATCGCCCGCAGGCCAATATCCTTTTTTTCGTAGCCCGTGTTTGCCACTGCTGGGGTTTCAGGCGTTTATGAATTCAATGGATTGATGTAAACGGGGGTCCTTGATCGGGACCAGAGGCTGTTGACAGAGCCGATGCCACAACCACCCTAAAAGCAGCCCCCCCAGCCCTATTGTGGTACTAAGATCCATCCACGAGAAGCGAGCCCCTTCCGTGTGTAGATTGGGTTGAACCAGCCAGTAGAGGTCGAACCAGTGCATGAGGAGGATCAGCCCCGCCATAGACCCCAAGGCGACTGGGTGGCGTTTGGCCGATCTGAATAGTAGCACGAAAAAGGGAATGGTAAAATGAGACACCACTAATCCCAGGCTGACTATCTTCCATGACCCCTCCCAGCGGTGTAGAAACCAGATCGTCTCCTCAGGGATATTCCCATACCAGATTAAGAAATATTGACTGCCGGAGATGTACGCCCAGAAAACGGTGAATGCGAACAGGAGTTTACCGATGTCATGATAGTGTTCCACCGTGACGGACGCTCCGAGAATTCCTTTACTCTGTAACCCCCGCAAGTAAAGCACCATGAAGGACAGTATGGCGAGGAAGGTTCCCGTGAAAATGTAAACACCGAAGATGGTGGAGTACCAGTGAGCATCCAGGGACATAAGCCAATCGAACGCTGCGAAGGTAATGGTGAAGGCGAATAGGATCATCCCCGGAGCGCTGGTTTTCCGCATGCGCGTGTGAAAGTGTTCCGTTTGCCCTTCATCCTGCTGCCGGGAAAGACGATAAAGCCGGTAACTCAAAGCGGTCCAAATAAGGAAGTATATTATCGTCCGCACAATGAAGAAGCCGACATTCAAGTAACTGGCCTTCCACTGGAGAATGTGATCCTGCGCCACGATATTTTTATCGGTCCACTCGTAGAGGTCGCCCACCCCGAAAAAGACAGGAATAAACAATATCCCCAGGAACGGCAGCAACAGCATAATGTTTTCTACAATGCGCCGAATCACCACGCTCCACACCGACCCTGCCAGGTGATGGAGTAGAATAAAGAATAAGCCTCCCAGGGCAATGGTAATCCAGAAAACGATGGCCGTGAGATAGGAGTGGAAGAACTGGGCGCGGTCCACTGCCAGACCAACGGTGGAGAGGGCCAGGGCCGCCCCTCCCAGGAAAATTAGCCGTCGGGAACCCCTTCCCGGGTCCAGGATGCGGTAGGTTTGCGGGTCGTAAGGTGTTGGTTTCATGGTGTTAGGATGGCGCGGATGTCTTCCGGGATGTCTTCTATGTGGGCATTCTGGCTGTATTGCAGGGCGCGGAGGTAATTCACGATGGCCCAGCGGTCTTTGGCCGGGATTTGATGACGGTAGGCTGGCATGTTGCGGATACCGTGGGTAATGACGTCGAAGAAGTACCCGTCAGGTAAGTCCCGCAGCCGATCGGAATGGAAAGAGGTAGGCGGCAGTGGATATTTGTAGCGGGTGATAATTCCCTGGCCGTCCCCCAGGCGACCGTGACAGACGGAACAATAAATGTTGAAACGCTCCTGACCCCGCTCCAGGGTTTCCCTGGTAACGGGTAGAAGACTCTTTTCCACGAAGGTACCATCGGCGTTTTTACCGGTGTAAAAGGGGGTTTTCAGTAGCAAATCGCCCCGGGCCACGGTACCTATCACCGGCTGACGCATGGTCGTCCCATCGCTGAAGAGCGGGTTGGCCTGGTAAGGTTTAAACTTTTGCTGGCTGTCCATGTTTGGATTGAGGTGAATAGGCGGCTTCGTCTTGGGACGTCCCCGCATGCAACCACCCTGGAAAAGTATGACAAGGCCCAGAGCAAAAATGGAGATCATTCGCCCGGCGACCGGAGTTCCGTGGGTCCGTTTAATTTTCATTAGCTTTCCTTAAGGACCTCCACATTTTGGCCTCCCAGGGATTCCAGGAAAGACCCCGTGGTTTGGGGATCGAATAAGGGATCTTGGGCCTCAATGCTGATGAAAAAGCCGTCGTCGGTGACCCTTTTGAAATTGTCCGAGAAGAAAAGAGGGTGAAAGAGCCTGGGCAAGCGGTTGAGGAACAGCATACCGAACAGGCTGGAAAAAGCCCCAAAGAGAACAAAAAGGGCAAAGGTAACAATGATGAACGCCTGCCAACTGAAGAGGGGTTTCCCGGACATGACGTAGGGATAAGCCGTGGTGCTGGTCCACCATTGCAAGGTGATCCCTGCAACGGCTCCCGCGGCGGCAAATATGGCTACGATGAACCCTAACTTTGAACGCCGCAGCCCCATGGCGTTGTCCATCCCGTGAATGGGAAAGGGCGAGTGGGTGTCAAATTTCCCATAGCCGGCTTCCCGGAGAGCCTGGGCTGCTTTCAGCAAGCCCGCGGGGTGCGGAAATTCGGCTATAATGCCCCAGGTGTTTTCAACCCGTGCGCTCATGGGCGTTTTGTTCCTGGAATGTTGTAATGGCCGTAGTGCGGGTCCGCCTGGGGAAGGGTGGCCTTGATCTCCGAAATGGAGATCATGGGCAGGAATCGTAAGAACAACAAGAACAGGGTGAAGAATAGGCCAAAGGAACCGATGAATATTCCCACGTCGTAGGTGGTGGGTGAGTAGTAATCCCAACTGGAGGGGAGGTAATCCCGGGAGAGGGGAGAGACTACGATCACGAAGCGTTCGAACCACATGCCCACGTTGATGAGCAAGGAGGCTACAAACATGAAGGGAATACTGGTTCGCAGTCTCTTTGACCAGAAAAATTGGGGCACCACCACGTTACAGGTGATCATAATCCAGTAGGCCCAGGCATAGGGACCGAAGGCGCGGTTAATGAAAGCAAAGGCCTCGGTGGAATTGCTGCTGTACCAGGCAATGAAGAATTCCACCATGTAGGAGTACCCCACCATGCTTCCTGTAACCAGCATAATTTTGTTCATCTTTTCCAGGTGCTGGATGGTGATAATATTTTCCAGGTGGAAGACGGCGCGGGCGAGGAGCGCTAGGGTCATGACCATGGCGAAACCGGAGAAGATGGCTCCGGCCACGAAATACGGTGGGAATAGGGTGGTGTGCCAGCCAGGAACCAAGCTCGTGGCGAAATCGGTGCTGACAACGCTGTGAACGGAAAGCACTAACGGCGTGGCCAACCCCGCCAGGAGCAGCAGGGCAATCTCGTAGTGCTGCCACTGACGGTTACTCCCGCGCCAGCCCAGAGCCAGGAAACCGTAAACCAATCTTCGTATCTTTGTTCTGGCCCGATCCCGCAGAGTAGCCAGGTCCGGAATGAGGCCGGTGTACCAGAATAATAACGAGACCGTGAAATAGGTGCCCACCGCGAAGAAGTCCCACAAGAGAGGACTGCGGAAGTTGGGCCAAAGGCCCATTTGGTTAGGAACGGGAAAAAACCAGTAAATGACCCAGACGCGTCCAATATGTATTCCTGGAAACAGCAAGGCGCAGATGACGGCGAACAGGGTCATTCCCTCAGCGAAGCGGTTAATGGCCGTGCGCCAGCGCTGCCGCAGGAGCAGGAGAATGGCGGATATCAAAGTTCCTGCGTGACCAATTCCCACCCAGAACACGAAGTTCACGATGGCCCAGCCCCAACCCACAGGATTGTTCAAACCCCAGATACCAATTCCCTCCCAGAAGAGGTAAGATAATATTCCGATGAGCATCATGAGAATACTTACGGACAGGGCAAAGGCGAAGTACCAATTCCGCGGTGTTGGTTGTTCCACGAGGCCGCTGATTTTGGCGGTGAGGGAGTGGAAGGTCTGCCCCCCGGTTACCAATGGGGGTTCCTGGAGTGTAAACCCTTCCGGTGAGACTTTCTGCGGCTGGCTCATAAATGAGACTCCGGGTCGATGAGGAGAACGGGAGCTAATTGCGGATTGGGGTTGCGAATACGGGCCAAGTAGGTCAGGCGTGGTTTGGTGTTTAGCGCGCCTAATAAAGCGTAATTACGGTTCTGCTTCTTGATCTTAGAGACATGTGAATCGGGATCGTTCAGGTTCCCAAAAATAATGGCCTCGGTGGGACACACCTGCTGGCAGGCCGCTACCACCTCGCCGTCCCGGATTTCCCGGTTCTCTTCCTTAGCCTGGATACGGGCCCGGCTGATGCGTTGAATGCAAAAAGTGCACTTTTCCATGACCCCCCGGGAACGTACCGTCACATCCGGGTTCATGGCCATTTGAACCAGTTCGGACATGGCCTTGGTGTAGTTGTAAAAGTTGAACCGCCGCACCTTGTAAGGACAGTTGTTGGCACAGTAACGCGTCCCCACACACCGATTGTAGACCATGACATTCAACCCTTCTTTGTCGTGCAGGGTAGCGGCCACAGGGCATACCTGTTCGCAGGGCGCATTTTCGCAGTGCTGGCAGGAAACCGGTTGGTAAACCATGCCCGGCGAGTCTTCCTCACCCCGGAAGTAACGATCAATGCGAATCCAGTGCATCTCCCGCCCATTGGCTACTTCTTCCTTCCCCACGACGGGAATATTATTCTCGCTCTGGCAGGCCAGGGTGCAGGCGTTACAGCCGGTGCACTGATTCAGATCAATGACCATTCCCCACTGATTCCCTTCGTTGTAGGGACGCTCTTCCCACAGGGAACGCAGGGGAGGGTGATCTTCGTACGCGTTGACAAAATCCGGAGTCTCCCGGTATTCCTTCAGAGTCGCTTCCCGCAGGAGAGCCGGGAGTCGTTTTTGAATGGTATTGGCAGCCAGAGACTCCAAGTCCAGGCCGTGATGGTCCTGGGTGCTGGCTAAGGGATACGTCCCCCCTGCTCTGTTGATAGTCAAGCCCTGGTCCATGTCCGGCGCCAGTGACGTGCGAAGCTGGTAGGTATTGAAGCCCACCCCGCTGCTGACACTCCCCCCGGCGGTGTGCCCGTATCCCAGGGCCGCAGTGATGGAAAAATGCGCCTGGCCGGGTACGATCCACACGGGCATGGTGAGCGACCGGCCCCGGTAACTGAGCGTGATCAATTCTTCGTTGGTGACGTGCAGGGCCGCAGCCGTGTGACGACTCATCAAGGCGGCATTGTCCCAGGTCAACTTCGTTACCGGGTCAGGAAGTTCCTGGAGCCAGCTATTGTTGGCATAGGTCCCGTCGTAAACAGAGCGGGAGGCGGTGAAGACAATTTCCAGATTGTTTACGGAGAGGGACCCGGAAGCGCCTGACGACGCAAAGCGTTGTATTTTTTGAAGACCAGAAGTCTTGGTGGAGACACGTGTTGGCTGCACACTACCCACTCCATAGACCCCATTATGGAGCACCTGTTGCCACTCTTCCTCAAAATTCCCGGCGCTGAGGTAGGCTTTCCAGGTTTCTCGTACTAGATCGTAATCTTTGACGCTTGTTCCGTTGACAATAGATCCCAGCACCTCGGTGACGCTCTGGCCGGATAAGAGGGGTGTGATCTGGGGCTGGATAACGCCCAGGGTGCCATCCAGGGCGGCGGCATCTCCCCAACTTTCCATGAAATGGGCCTGGGGAAGGTGCCAGGTGGCCAGGCGGGCCGTTTCGTCATAGTGAGTGCCAAGGTGAATGGTGGTGGGGACGGTGACTAACAGGCGGGCCAGGTCCAGATCGGCAGGGGCGTTATAGGCCGGATTTCCCCCCAAGATGATCAACGTAGACACCACTCCTTCCTGGATGGCCCGGGTCACTTTGAACAATTCTTCCCGGTCGGGGAGGGCAGCGTGGGCCGGGCGGTAATAAAGGCCGGTCTGTCCATGACTGCCTAAAGCTTCGTTTAGAGTATAGACCAGGGCGTGAACCCACTCCGGTTGACGGTGCCCGGCTATGATCAGACTGCGGCCACGGTGTTCCAGCAAATCTTCCGCCACTGCCCGAAGCCAGCTTGGATCGAAGGGCGTTTGTTCGGGGTCCGGCCAATCTTCCCATCCGTGAGCCTGACAACCCAGCAGGGCCAGCATTTTCACCAACGCCAGGGCGAATTGGGGAATATCCTTGCCGGGCACACTCAACCGATGGTCGGCTGCCCCGCCGGTTACAGAGAAAGAAGCTTCCACCATGTACAGGCGGTTCATGGTCTCCTTTTCAGAGGTTAACTTCCTCTTTTTAGCAAACCCCTGGGCCGCTGCAATATCGTTGGTCTCCATGTGCAAAAAGTCGCTATCCAATGACAGGATGACCTCTGCCTTGTGGAATTGGGGGAGCGGCAGGACCCGTTGCCCGGTTATCCGTTCCAGGCCCTTATAAATATTTTCGTCGCTGATGGGTTCGTAAGTGGCCCACTGGGCATCAGGGAAGGTGCGGTGAAACTGCCGCTTTAACCGGGCAAGGGTGGGTGAAGAAAAAGAGGTGGATAAAATCGCCAGGCCTTTCCCGTTAATCAGTTGGTATTGAGTGTGGAGCTTTTTCCAGGTCGCTAAGAAATTGACCCAGCTACTGGGGGACCCCTGGTGGATCACTTGCCGGGAGCGGTCAGGATCGTACAGGTTTAAGACCTCCGCCTGGATAAAGGCATTGGTGGCGCCCCGGGAAAAGGGGTGTTGCGGGTTCCCTTCGATCTTGGTTGGCCGTCCTTCGTGGGTTTCCACCAAGACGCCCACGGCGCTGATTCCTCGAGGAATGGTCGTGGCGTAGAAACGGGGGTTACCGGGGATAAAGGTTTCCGGGGGAATGACGTAGGGAATAATTTTTTCCACCGGACGCCGGCAACCAGCCAGGCCCGCCAGAGCGAGGGAAGCCCCCATGAGAGAGAGGAACTTCCGACGGGACATGCCCTGGGGAAGAGGAAATTCCTGAAACGCTTTCGTGGAAGATAGCTCTTCCAGGCTGCGCCAGTAGGGTGAGCTGTTCAATTGACTTTTGGGATCCGGGTCTTTCATCGGTGACACAGAGAACAGTCGTCGGAGGGTTGAATGTTATGCTCTTCTCGAAAAGTAGTGGCCAACGCTTCCTGGTTTGAGCCGGGAATCCAGGTCATGTTGGTAATTTCGCTCTGGGGGCGGAGGTACCGGTTGGGGTCGCGGTGACAGTCCAGGCACCAGCCCATGCTTAGGGGCTGCACTTGTCGTACCACATCCATTGCGGCCACGTTGCCGTGACAGGTGGCGCACCCCACCCCGGCGTTGATGTGGATGCTGTGGTCAAAATAGGTGTAATCGGGGAGTTTATGGACCCGGACCCAGGCCAGGGGTTTACCGGTCCGCCAGCTTTCCCGGAGCGGTTCGAGTTTTTCGCTGGTGGGTAAGACCAGTTGATGGCAATTCATACAGGTAGAGGTGGGGGGAACCCCAGCGTAGGCGGAGGTTTCCACGTAGTTGTGGCAGTAGCGACAGTCCAACCCCAGGTCGCCGGCGTGCAGTTTGTGACTGTAAGGGATCGGTTGTACGGGTTGGTAGCCCACGTCGGTGTATTGGGGTGAACCGTAGTACCAGAAAAAGCCGGTTCCAGCCACCAGGATCAGGATGGCACCGAGTGCTAGTAGAAGGGGTAGTTTATTCGTCCAGCGAGGGAAAATTTGAGCCATGCAGTGTTAGCGATCGATCAGCATATAATTGATTAAAGGATGTTTCCAGCCATTTCCCCGAAATGAACCTGCTCCATTACAGCGTTAATGTTGTTTTGTACGGTACGCAATTTTCGGGAGATATTGTAACACAGATCGCTCCGGATGCAAACGGTGCCGTCTTCGCCAAGGCACTCCACCAGGCGGAAAGGTCCATCGATAGCCTCGATCACCTGGCGCAAGGTAATCTCTTCCGGAGCCCGCTGAAGGGCGTACCCCCCCTTAATGCCCTTTATGGAACGAATGATGTGGACGTGGGTCAACTTCTGAAGCAGCTTGGACAGGAAATCGGAAGGTAACCGAAGAACCTGGGCCAGTTCTGCCTTGCTCTTTATCGTCCCTTGAGGAAGTGAGGCCAGATATACTACCACCAGAATGGAATAGTCGGCCGCTTTGCTAGTACCCAAAAATGCGCCTCAGTTATCACATGATTAAGTGTTTTAAAAATGAGGACTGATTAAGTCCATATTTCACGCTAAAGCATAATACCATCGGTGCATATCTGTCAAGAGTATAGTGGACTGCTTTAGTCCTTATTTAAACAATCAGTTTTCCCGCCACTTTTTCTAATGACTTCCCGTTATCATGCGGTGAGTAAAAAAGGGTAGAATTTTGGATTACCAGTAAGATAATCTGTTCTGGACTCTCACTCGTGAGTTATAAATTCCCTCCCCTTTTATTGGGAGACGATTGAAGCCTATAACGGTACGTAAAGGAAAGGAAAGTTTCATGCCGCAGGTGTATTTATTTGGTGGTGGATGGGCCGACGGAAGCGCTGCCCAGAAAGATTTACTGGGTGGTAAGGGTGCCAATTTAGCCGAGATGACCAATCTGGGAATTCCCGTTCCCCCTGGATTCACGATTACGACGGAAGTGTGTATGGATTATCTCGCCCGGGGGCATTTCCGGGAGAGTTTAAAAGCCTCCGTGGCCAAGGCCATGGAGCACATCGAGACCATTATGGAACAGCGCTTCGGCGATGTGGACAATCCCCTGTTGGTATCGGTACGTTCCGGCGCTCGCCAGTCCATGCCGGGTATGATGGAGACCGTTTTGAACATTGGTCTTACGGAAGCCACCCTCCCGGGTCTCGTTGCCAAGACCAAAAACCCCCGGTTTGTGTACGATGCCTATCGCCGCCTCATCATGATGTACGCCGATGTGGTCATGGAAAAGGCCGAAGGGATCGAACCTGAAGAGGGTCAGGGCATTCGCCAACAGTTAGAAAACCTCTTGCAGGAGTTGAAGCAGGAACGTGGCGTTAGTAACGATACGGACCTGACGCCGGAGGACCTGCAACGGTTGGTGGAGGCATTTAAGGCCCGGATTCAGGAAGTATTGGGACACTCTTTCCCCGAAGATCCCCAGGAACAGCTCTGGGGTGGAATTCAAGCCGTTTTTAAATCCTGGAACGGGAAACGGGCCGTGAGTTATCGCCGGATCGAAGGCCTCCCGGACCAGTGGGGCACGGCGGTGAATGTGCAGGCCATGGTCTTTGGGAACATGGGCGACCGTTCGGCCACCGGCGTTGCCTTCACGCGTAATCCTGCCACCGGTGAGAATACTTTCTACGGGGAGTGGTTGGTGAATGCCCAGGGGGAGGACGTGGTGGCGGGCACCCGTACACCCAATCCCCTGAATGAGAAGGGCAAAACACCGGACACAGAACACTTGCCCAGCCTGGAGACCTTTATGCCCGCGGTGTACCGCCAGTTAGTGTCCATCCGTGATAAACTGGAACTTCACTACCAGGACATGCAAGATATTGAATTCACCATTCAGGAGGGGCGTTTATGGATGCTGCAGACGCGGGTGGGCAAGCGTAACGGCGTGGCGGCCATTCGCATGGCGGCGGACATGGTTCGTGAGGGTTTAATTACCAAGGAAGCGGCCCTCTTGCGGGTCCAACCCAATCATCTCGATGAGATCATGCATCCCCTGGTGGATCCGGTTGCTGAGCGACGTAGCCAACCCCTGGCCGTAGGGTTACCCGCCGGACCGGGGGGGGCCTGTGGCCAGATCGTTTTTACCGCTGACGAGGCCGAGGCGTGGGCTCAGGAAGGGCGCGCCGTGGTACTGGTTCGCAATGAGACCTCGCCGGAGGATGTGCATGGGATGCATGCTGCGGCGGCCATTCTTACTGCCAAGGGGGGCATGACCTCCCACGCGGCGCTAGTGGCGCGCGGTTGGGGAAAGTGCTGCATCGTAGGCTGCTCCGCCCTGAATATCGATGCGGCTAAGAAAAAATTATCGGTGCCAGGCCAAGCCCTCGGCGAGGGGGATTGGTTAACCCTGAATGGCACCAGCGGACGGGTGTATGCCGGACAGTTGCCCCTTTTGGAAGTCCAGTTGGGAGCGAATGAATATTATCAAGAGATCATGGCGTATGCCGATGAGGTTCGGACGCTGGGAGTGCGTACTAACGCCGATCGTCCGGAGGACGCGCGCCAGGCACGGGAGTTCGGCGCGGAAGGCATCGGTCTTTGCCGCACTGAGCACATGTTCTTCGATCCGGAACGTATCCAGGCCATGCGGGAAATGATCGTGGCCCGGACGGAAGCCGAACGGCGCCAGGCGGTGATGAAGCTGTTACCCTTTCAACGGGCGGATTTTAAGGCCATCCTCCAGGCCATGGCCCCCTATCCCGTCACCATTCGCCTCCTGGATCCACCACTCCACGAGTTTATCTCCCTGTCCGAGGATCAGATCGATGACTTGGCGGGTGACTTGAAGGTCACTCCCGAAGAACTGAAGGCCCGTATGGAAGCCCTGCACGAATTGAACCCCATGTTGGGGCACCGGGGATGTCGTTTGGGGATCGCCTACCCGGAGATTACGGAGATGCAGGCCCGTGCCATATTCGAAGCCACGGCAGAATTAGTTGCCGAGGGTCAAACGGTCCGCCCGGAGGTGATGATCCCCTTGGTGGCGACGCAGGCGGAATTGGCCCACCAGAAGCGGATTGTGGACAAGGTGGCCCAGGCGGTTCAGGAAGAGCGGGGGGTTACGTTTGAGTATTTGGTGGGGACTATGATCGAACTTCCCCGGGCCTGTGTGGTTGCGGACGGGATTGCTAAAGAAGCCGATTTCTTTTCCTTTGGCACCAATGATCTGACACAGACCACCTTCGGTTTCTCCCGGGATGATGTGGGTAGCTTTTTACCGAGCTACCTTGAAGAGGAGATCCTACCCCGGGACCCCTTTCAATCCCTTGACCAGGCTGGTGTAGGGGAACTGGTGAAATTAGGTGTGCAGAAAGGCCGGTCTGGCAAGCCGGATTTGAAAATTGGTATTTGTGGTGAACACGGCGGCAACCCCGACTCCATCCACTTCTTCCATCGCGCGGGGCTGGATTACGTGAGTTGTTCCCCCTTCCGGGTGCCCATCGCCCGCCTGGCCGCCGCCCAGGCCGTTTTGAATAAAATATAGTCCAGTAAGATCTCACCGATTTGAACATTTTTCCTTGTAAATATACCAACAGCACATTATTTACTAAGTGCCATTGGTATATTTTAATGTCGTGAAGATTACCACACTTAGGAAAATCCTCTTTAATCATGCCAGTAAACGGTTATACTTGAATGTGAACGATGCCCGGCGCTGGCTCAAAGAACAGGGTCTATTCTACAGCCCTCTTTCCGTAAAACAAGAACTGAATAACCTCAAAAACAAAAAGTTCTTGTACGATGCCGGAAGGGGTTGGTACACAACTTTGTCGAATTCCTACCCGCTCAATACCGAGGTCATCAGCAAACAGGAAAAGACCATAGCACGGGCTTTCCACCTACTTCCTTTTTCCATATGGTCCAGCCGCCAAATTATAAGCCACTATCAGCATTTGCCCACTCGTTATATCACCTTCGTTTATCTGGAATTCAAGGCTTTATCAACGGTCAGGGATTATTTACTGGGAGAAGGGCTTCCTGTTTATATGAATCCCCACGCACCGGTGGTAGAAAAAACTTTAACATGGAGTAAAACCCCTTCGTTCTCAGACTTCGGATCACGGATGAACCGACCATGGGTCACTTTGCCACCATCGAAAAAATTTTGGTGGACCTTTGGATTGAAAAGAACAAGCTTTACCTCATGGATGAATGGGAATACAAAGATATTTTCAGGTCTGTAGTAGGACGGTATCGGATCAACATGGGAGCGTTGCTATGCTACAGCCAGAGGAGAAAAATGAAGAAAGTCTTTGAAAGACTGACTGAACCATTTGTGTAGGAAAAATGAGTTATATTAACGATGCGGACTTCACCCGGGAGTCAATTATTGAAAAACGTGAAAGCCTCAGTGAAGTTGATCCCGCATTTATAGAGAAAACGATCTATGCCATGGAGTTAGTGGGACAACTGGCACTGATGGACCTAAGCTTCGTTTTTAAGGGAGGCACCAGCTTACTACTCCTCGATCCCTCATTCGGGCGCTTCTCCATTGATGTCGATATTTTTACCGAGACAGAGAAAGAAGAATTTGTTCCCATTTTCAAATAGATCATTGACAATTCACACTTCATCAGGTGGGAGGAACAGATACGAAGTGAATCACAAGTGCCTAAAAGCCATTAACGTTTTTATTTCGATTCTCAGATAAACCATCAGGAAAATTACCCGTTGTGCAAATTAGACAGGTACATAAGCCAGGGCATGTTTTACATGGTTT
>CAZVNL010000007.1:0-54403 GCA_964628055.1 uncultured bacterium
TTTTTTCAAGGCGACACAGTAAAAGACGTTTGACATTCAATGGGAAACGGGGATAGAAATTGGAAATTGGGGTAGCAATCGGTTTCTTTCCCACCCTATATGGCAAAACGAAAAAGGGGGTTTCTCAACCTTAGCCTTTACCTTTACCTCAGCCTTTTAACATCCCACTTTTCCGTCCTGCGACTTGCGACCTGTAACCTTCCACCCCTCCATTCCCCCCTGTTTCTTCCTTCTACAAGTGTTAATTTAGGCTATCAATGTTGCCCAAAATTCCCTTCAATCGCCTCCTTTTACTAGGGGCGTTATTCGTACTTACCGGGAGTTTTCTCTTCTGGTTAGCACGCCCCTCGGAGCCCTTTCCAGAATATAGTTTCGGGGACGATCCCCACTACCGTTATGCCGTAGCGGACCCCTCCACGCTCACCGAGTGGCAGCGCAGTTGGGGTAAACAGGCCCGACGGCGGGCGCGGGCGGCCGGTATTGATATGGCCGAACCGGCCAACATGCCCCCCAAAAAACCCAGTACCTATTTCCGGGAGAAGCGCGCCTACCCGGATAGCACCTATGACTTTACTCTAAAACTCCGGGCTGACCGCCAGACTCGGGCCTTAGCCGCCCGCCAGACGGAATTTAGGGACCTGGAGTGGCAACTGGCCGGACCCGATAACATCGGCGGACGCATCACCAGCCTGGGAATCTCCCGCCAGAACCCCAATTTGATTTACGCCGGGGCGGCCGACGGGGGCCTCTTAAAATCCACCGATGGAGGCGCCTCCTGGCAGACCCTGTTCGACGACCAGTATACCCTCTCCATAGGTGCCCTGATAGTGCATCCTACCAACGACGACGTGGTGTACGTGGGCACGGGTGAGGCCAACATGAGTTCCGATTCCTACCATGGCGACGGGGTCTACCTTACCACCGACGGCGGTCAAACCTGGACCAATCTAGGCTTACCAGACTCCCGACGAATCGCCCGCCTGGTCATGGCGCGCACCCAGCCCGACACCCTTTACGTGGCTGTGGTGGGGAATCCCTACGACTCCGGCCCGGACCGGGGTCTCTACCGTACCTACGACGGCGGGCAAACCTGGACCCGGTGTCTGTACCTCAACAGCAACACCGGTGCCGTGGACGTAGTCCTGCATCCCACCGCTCCCCAGACCGTCTACGTGGCCACCTACAACCGCTACAACGGTAGCTACAACCGAATTTATCGCACCAGCGATGGTGGAGATACCTGGACCATGCTCACCAACGGCCTTCCCACTGGCAGCAATGTGGGGCGCATTGGGCTGGCCCTTTGCCAGAGTCAACCGGCGGTACTCTACGCCATCTACGCCAGTAGAAGTCCCAGCACCTTCCTGGGGCTCTATAAAAGTCTGGATGGGGGCAACACTTGGATCCAGACCAACGACGCCGTGCTGGCGGATATGTACAGTTCCTACGGCTGGTGGTTCGGGAATGTGCGCGTGGCACCGGATAATCCTAACCGGGTGTATGCCCTGGGCCTGGAGCTGTGGTATTCTAATACTGGCGGCGACTCCTGGTCGGTCCTTTCGGACAATACCGTCCACGTGGACCAACACGATCTAATCTTCGATCCCTTCATGACGAGTCGCCTGATTTTAGGGAACGATGGGGGCGTGTTCATCTCTGGGAACAACGGCACCGACTGGACCAAGTCCTACAACTTACCCGTTACTCAATTCTACGACATTGAGGTAGATCCCAATAACCCCAATGTCCTTTACGGCGGTACCCAGGATAACGGCTCTTTGAAGGGTCCTAATGGGTTTCTGGATAACTGGTTTCGCATCCTGGGCGGGGACGGTTTTTACTGTCTGGTGGCCCCTGATAACTCGAACAACGTCTTTGCCGAGTACCAGTTCGGGAACCTATTCAAATCTCTCGACGGGGGCAATACCATGACCTGGGCCATGAACGGTCTCGACGAAAACGATCGCCGGAACTGGAATACACCGGTGGTCATCGATCCCCAGGAGGCCAACGTCCTGTATTACGGAACCTACCGCGTGTGGAAGTCCACCGACCAAGCCGCCAACTGGTTTGCCACCAGTGGCGATCTCACCAACGGGGGCACCGTTTCCACGCTGGATGTCTCCCCTTTAAACAGCGCGGTGGTCTACGCCGGCACCTCCGACGGGAATGTGTGGGTGAGCCTTACCGGGGGCGCCTCCTGGCAGCCCATCAACCAGACCCTGCCCAATCGCTACATCACCCGGGTCACGGCCTCCCGCCACCTGGAAAGTCAGGTCTTCGTGTGTTTGAGCGGCTATTTTCAGAATGATTTTACCAGCCACGTGTACGCCTCGGACGACTACGGGGCCACCTGGTACTCCCTGGGGTCGAATCTCCCCGGCACCCCCACAAACGATATTCTCCAGGATCCGGTGTATGCCGACGTCCTGTACTTAGGCGCCGACCATGGGCTCTTTGTGAGTGTGGATTTCGGCGATTCCTGGTCGGTGTTAGGGTCGGGACTGCCCCATTCAGTGGTGGATGACATTGATCTGCACCTACCCACACGTACGCTCTATGCTGGCACCCACGGCCGCTCTCTCTGGCAGGTCGACGTGAGCTCTATCGCCCCGCCCCTGGTGGGGGATCTGGACGAGAACGGCCTGGTAAATTTGGTGGACCTCATTCGCCTGGTGGTGATTATCTTGGAGCTGGGTCCGCCGCCTAACGACCATGAACAGTGGGCCAGCGATCTCAACAGTGACGGCCAGTTGAATGTGATGGACGTATTGATGTTGGTGGATATCATTCAGGCCGGGTGAGTAGATTCCCGGGCGGATTTTTTGCAGTTTGGGACTATTAGCCCAAGTCCCGCAAGCGTTTAATGCACCCCAGGATTAGGAGGCGACAATGACCTATCGAACCATTATGGTGGCACTATGCGGCCGCGGGGATGAAATGCCCGTGATCCACGAAGCCGTGAAAATTGCCCGTCTCACGGGAGGGAAACTCATTGCCCTGCACGTGAACGAACCCCACGCCGGGGAAATGTCCATGCTCATGAATAGTCCCGGCCCACGTCTCACGGAAGCCTCCATCCGACAACAATTCGTAGAGCACGGCTTTCCCGAACTAGCCCGGTCCTTAAAAGTGAAAATCCTCACCGACGAGGTGGTTCATCGGGCCATCAGCCAGGCCAGCCAGGAGGCTGATTTACTCATCTTAGGACACCAACGCAGGAGTTTTTTCAAGGAAAAGTTCTTCGACTCTGTCGACGAAGGCATCGTCAACCACGTGCGCTGTCCCGTCCTGGTGGTGCCTAAAGGGGAGTGATCACTCCCGACGGTTTTCTTTTATCTCCCGTTTTTAAACCGGTCTAAGGACTGCTTTTTAGACCGGTTTATTATTAGGTAAAGTCCCCGTTTCTGGGCCTGGGTAGCCCAAAGTTTCCCTTGCATTTAATCGTGATTTAGCTTATCGTTAACCAAGTTAATTATTAATATGATTAACGATTCCCAAAACCATGACCACCTGATGACCCTCCTGCAGGTCTTTGCCAAACTGGTCGACCAGGTGAATGATTTCAACTTTATTAAACGAAGCAGCCCCTATTCACTTTCTAAGCGGCAGTTTGAAATTTTAAAGATTCTGTACCACTCCGGTCCCTACACTGTGAGCGATCTGGCTATGTTTCTCATGATCAGCAAGCCCGCTAGCAGCAAGTCGGTGAATGCCTTGGTAAAGGCGGGTCTCGTAAAGCGCGCCGTGCCCCCCCTGGATCGCCGCAAAGTGTTGGTCACCTTATTAGCTCCCGGGAAGGAGATGGTCCGGCGCTACTACGCGGCCATTTCGGCCCAGGGGAAACGCATTTTAAGTCAGTTTACCGCTAACGAAGTAACCGCCTTAGAAACCACCCTAACCAAGTATCTCCGCGCCCTATTAGAGGAATACCGCCACCAGACGGACCTCATATGTATGAACTGCAACTCGCGCTTTTTAGAGGAGTGTCCTCTGGTGGAAGAAGGGCAACCTTTCTGTTACCATGCCATTGTGGAAACCGCGGCGGAGGTGATCTAATGTCCCCATCGGAATCCACCACCCTATTAAGGAGTTACAAGGAGGTCCCATGGAAGAACAAACCCCATCCTTAGAACATATCAACCTACCCTTCAGTAATGTTACCCGTCGGGATTTCATCAAATATTGCGGGTCCCTCATCGCCCTCATGGGCATTCCCGGTGTCACGGTTGCGAAAGTGGTCAAAACCCTGGAGCAGGCTGCCCAGCGGAGTCCGGTCATCTGGTTGCATTTCGCCTCTTGCACCGGTTGTAGCGAGTCTTTCATTCAAGGCTTCTACCCCAGCCCGGCGGAAGTCATCCTGGATATTCTTTCGGTGGATTACCACGAAACGATCATGGCCGCCGGGGGGAAACAGGCCGAGGATTTGCGTTATGAAACCATGAAAAAATACAAGGGGCAGTACATTACCATTGTAGAAGGGGCCATTCCCCGGGGACAGAACGGCAATTTCATGCGCATCGGGGGCAAGTCGGCCATAGAGATTGCCAAGGAGGTGTGCCAGGATGCCGCCGCGGTCATCAACGTGGGCAGTTGTTCCTTTGACGGTGGTTGGGTGGGATGCCGACCCAATCCCACCGACGCCACTGGCACCCAGCAGGCCACTGGCCTCAGCAAGAAAAAATTTATCAACTTGCCCTGCTGTCCGGTGCACCCCGACTGGTTGGCGGCCACGGTGGTGAATTATCTCCTGTTGGGGAAGATTCCGGAACTGGATAGCCAGGGCCGGCCCAAGTTCCTCTACGGTCAGCGCATCCACGATCTCTGCGAGCGCCGGGCCCACTTCGACGCCGGGGAGTTCGTGGACGCCTTCGGCACTGAAGAAGCTCGGAAAAAGTTTTGCCTCTATAAGATGGGGTGCAAGGGACCCGAGACCTACGCCTCGTGCTCCCTATCCCGGTGGAATAACAAGACCAACTGGTGTATCGGCGCTGGGTCACCCTGTATTGGCTGCGCCCAGTCGAAGTGGGCCGACAGCGCCTCACCCTTCTATAGCCGGATTCCCGAGCTGGCAATCCCCGGCTTTAAAGGCGTGGAGTACACCGTGGACCGCATCGGCTTCACTCTGGTGGGAGCGGCGGCAGCCGGCGTGGCGGCCCATGCCATCTACACCGCCAAAAAGAAAAACGGAACCCCCGAAGATGAGGATAAAGCCTAACTTTGAAAAAACCTTTCCACAACCCTTAGCCTAAAGGAGAGCGTTCATGGCCAGGAAAATTACCATTGATCCCTTTACCCGATTGGAAGGACACCTACGCATCGAAGTGGAAGTGGCCAACGGGAAAGTCAAAGACGCCTGGAGCACCAGTCCCCTCTTTCGGGGGATGGAGATCGTACTAAAGAATCGCGATCCCCGGGATGCCTGGTACCTGTCCCAGCGCATCTGCGGCGTCTGCCCCATTTCCCACGGACACGCTTCCACCATGGGACTAGAGCATGCCTTTCAGGTTACCCCTCCCGACAATGCCCGTATTATCCGCAACCTAATTGAGGGTGCCCAGTATGTTCATTCCCACATCCTCGCCTTCTATCACCTCCACGCCCTGGATTATGTGGACGTGGTGAGCGCCTTGTCCGCCAAACCCAAGGCGGCCTCCCTCATCAAGGCTCAGCAAAAGCTCAAAGCCTTCGTGGCTAGCGGTCAGTTGGGTCCTTTTGCCAATGCCTACTGGGGTCACTCGGCCTATAAGTTGCCACCGGAGTTGAATCTCCTGGCTGTGGCCCACTACCTGGAGGCGCTGGAAATGCAGGCCAAGGCCTCCCAATTCCTAGCCCTCTTCGGGGGGAAATTTCCCCACATGATGACCGCTGCTCCCGGCGGGGTCACCGTCACCCCCGATTCTACTATGCTGGCCAATGCCCTCTCACGCGCCAAAGAGCTACAAAAGTGGGTAAACGATGTCTACATCCCCGACGTATTGGCCGTGGCGCCTTACTATCTGGACTGGGCCAAGATTGGCGCCGGTCATTTGAACTACCTGGCCTGGGGCGTCTTCGAAGATGAAAGCCACGATCCCACCAGGCGCCTCTTGCCCCAGGGCGCCGTGTTTGACGGGGAGCTGAAGGTCGTGCAACCCTCGGTAGACGAGGTTACGGAGCACATTACCCATAGCTGGTACGCCGCTAATGGCGCTCCCCGTAATCCTCGGGAAGGCCGCACCGAACCCCAGTACACGACGCTTGATAACGAGGATAAATATAGCTGGGTAAAAGCTCCTCGCCTGAACGGGAAGCCCATGGAAGTGGGGCCCCTGTCCCGCATGTTGGTGGCCTACCTCTCCGGTGGCCAGGAGGCAGTTACACTAATAAATTCCACCCTGGAAGCCCTGGGGGTCGGTGGTCATCCGGAAGTGCTCCTGTCGACCCTTGGACGGGTTGCCGCCCGTGCCCTGGAGTGTAAACTCATCGCCGACAAGATGGTGGACTGGACCCTGGAGCTCATCGACAACTTCAAGAATAACCGCAAAGACCTGTGGTTTGAGTATGAGTTGCCGGAGGTGGCCCGGGGTGTGGGCACCTGGGAAGCTCCCCGAGGAGCCCTGGCCCACTGGAATAACATCGAAAACGGGGTTTTGAAGAATTATCAAGTGGTGTCCCCCTCCACCTGGAATTTCTCGCCCCGGGATGACGCCAACGTTAGGGGACCGGTGGAACAGGCCCTCATCGGCACACCGGTGGAAAACCCCGAACAACCCCTGGAAGTGATGCGCGTGGTGCATTCCTTCGACCCATGACTGGGCTGTGGGGTTCACGTGATTGAACCGCAGTCAAACCGGGTGATCAAAGTCCAAACCAGAAACGGATTCACCCCCTTCGTCAGGAAATAAGCAAACACCACCATGGTTCGCAAACAGGTAAAGTACATCTGGTCTTGGCCCATTCGCCTGACCCATTGGTTCACCTTTTTCAGTGTGCTGGTCCTGGCCGTGACGGGCTACTACATCGCCTTCCCGCCGGACTTCATCGCTCCCCAGGGAGAGCCCTTCCAGAACTTTTTCATGGCCCAGTTGCGCGTTGTGCACTTCGTGGCCGCCATGGTGATGATCGTCTGTTTCCTCTCCGCCACCTACTTCATCTTCTTCTACCGCTTCCACATGCTCTGGAAGGATATCCGGCCCACTCCCAGCAACCTGAAAGCGGCCTGGAAAAGTCTGAAATACTATTTGGGCTTTTCCCGGGAACACGTGTACTATGAATACCTGGAGCCCATGGCTGTCATATCCGTGTTTAGTTATACCATCCTGGCCCTGCTCCTGATCTTTACCGGACTTGCCCTGTACACCGTTCCCCGGTCCATTGTCGGTTTCTGGCCCGCCTTGCTGTATTTTCTCAGTAGCTGGACCGTGGCCCTTTTCGGCAATCTACAGAACGTGCGCCTAGTGCATCACTTTACCATGTGGTTGTTGCTGTCCTGGTTTGTCATTCACGTATATTTCCAGATCTGGAAGAGTGTCCGTCTAAAACAGTACGACGTGTCCGCCATCGTGGGTGGCTATAAATTCCTGGATACCGGAGAAACACCATGATTCAAGCCCGTCCCCGCTACATCTGGTCCCGTTCCGTACGCACCCTGCACTGGCTTACCTTTCTCAGTGTCCTGGTGCTCCTGGTAACCGGGAATTATATCTCCCACACCCCGGAATACGTTCACCCCAGCGGGGAACCGTATGAAAACTTTTTCATGGCCCAGATGCGGTTTGTCCATTTTATTGCCGCCATCGTGTTTGATGTGGCCATAATCGTCTCCATCTACCTTATTTTCTTTTCCACCTTCCACGCCCCGTGGAAAGATTTGATTCCCAACAAAGAAAACCTGAAAAAAGCCTGGATCCAGTTTAAATACTACTTCCGTCTTTCCGGGGAGCGGGTGGACTACGAATATGAAGACCCCGTGGACATTATCTCCTGGTTGTCCTTCCATATCCTGGCCATCCTGCTCATGCTCTCCGGGTTTGGTTTATACGTAGCTTCCTTTGCCAAGGATTGGTGGTGGCCTAAAGTACTGCATTTGTCTACCGACTGGATTGTGTGGCTTTTCGGGGGTTTGGGCGGAACCCGCATGGCTCACCATCTCATGTGGTGGCTCATCTTGGCCTGGGTCCTTGTTCACGTCTATTTCCAGGTGTGGAAAACCATTAAACTGAAGACCGGCAATATTGATGCCATCTTCGGTGGCTACCGCTACACCCGTACCAATCGTTGATTTAATCCCCCTCCCTGGTAGTTAAAAGTCTTGGTTCCCCTTCATGGGATGGGTATAATGTTTCCTTAGGGTATAGGTCTTAATTCCAGATGTCTTCCCCGTCTCCAGCCAAAATTTTAATCCTGGGTGTGGGCAATTTGCTCCTTTCCGACGAAGGGTTGGGGGTTCACGCTCTGCGGGCCCTGGAGCGCACTTACGACTTTCCACCCCAGGTAACCCTTTTGAAGGGGGGTACGGGGGCATTAAGTCTTTTACCCGAGATTCAAGGGAGTGATATGGTTTTTATCCTGGACGCCCTGCTATTGAACGAGCCACCGGGGACGGTAGCCCACTTTAGTTACCAGTCTCTGCCCCCCACCTACCAGCGGAAAGACACCGCCCACGGAATTGATATACTGGATGTCCTGTCAGCAGCTTCCTTCCAGGGCAATCTTCCCCCGGTGACGATTCTTGGCATTCAGGCCGCGGATATCACCACCCCCAGCCTGGAGCTGACCCCCGCCGTGGCTGCAGCCCTGGAGACGCTACTTAACATGCTTTTAGCGGAGTTAAAAAAAATAGGTATTACCGTGACACCAAAACCGGAGCTTAAAAATTCAGCTCCAGATGAGGCGCAGGGCGAACAGGAAAATCAGTAAATTGATCAGGTGGACAGTGAGGCACGGTCGACAGGTGACCCGCAAACGGTAAAGCCCCCACATGAGGTAGAGACTGAATAAAAAGGTAATAAAGGTTACGTCCACCAAGATGAAGGAGAAAACCCCCACCTCCATGCCCGTGAGTCCTACCAGGACCAGGAGTCCGGCGTAGTACCAGAGGCCCCAGAGGGCGTTGGGCTGCCCTAGGGTACGCCCATAAGGCGTCTCCACGATCGTTTCGCAATGGCAATTACCCATTTGGACTATGCGAGGTAACCAACCCACCTGGCGGGGCATTTTTCCCCGATAAACCCCATAGAAGTAGTACGAGACGAACCCTCCAGCCAGGATGAGGATCCCGATGATAACAAGGTAGGCGTACAAGGTGACCGGCTCCCCTTACAACCCGAACAATTTAAGGGAGATTCCCGAGAGGGCGATGATGGCCCCGGCCAGGGCGTGCACGTAGCGTTCTATAACCCCTAACTTGAGGCGCAGTAAGCCCTTCACGCTCAAAACCGTGATGGCGGTCATGGTGGTAATGGTAGTGACGCCGAAGACGAGGGTAACTGACATTAGACTAAGCCAGTCGTGTAGGGCGGCGGGGTACATGAGGATGGGAATCAACGGTTCGCAGGGTCCAAGCACGAAGATGATAAACAAAACCCAGGGGGTCGTGGAATGGGGATCACCGTGGAAGTGGACGTGACTGGTGAGGTGGTGATGGGTGTGCTGATGAGCGCCGGATTCGTGGGTGTGGGTATGGGTATGTTCCCGGGCTCGCCAGGCCAGACGTAACCCCCACGCTCCGTAGGCGATCCCGAAACCGATGAGTAACCAACTGGCCACGCCACCCCGCACCGATTCTACACCTTCCAATAGACCCACAGCCAGCCCTAACGCCACCCCCATAATCCCCAAGATCACCGACCCCAGGACGTGCCCCAAACCACACAGGATCGTCAACCAGGTCGTCTTGGTGAGACTCCAATTACGTGCCCGGCCCAACATGATGAATGGCAGGTAGTGATCGGGACCGATTAAAGTGTGGATGAACCCGATGGAAAAGGCGGTGGACAGTAAAATAGAGAGTTCCGTTGGTTGGGCTACTGAGTTCAAATCATTAACAAATCCGGGGTAATTGTTCCCCCAAAGGTAACTCTACGATGCGCTGGGTTCCCAAAGTTGTTTGCATTACCACCTGTCCCGGGTGTTCTTCAGTCACTTCCCCAATGCGCACAGCCTGGTGTCCCTGGGGGTGGGCCTGCATGGCGTTGAGGACGCGGTGGGCATCCTTTTCAGGGAGGACGGCGATGAGTTTTCCTTCGTTGGCCACGTAGAGGGGGTCGATGCCCAGGATTTCACAGGCTCCCTGGACATCCGGTCGTACGGGAAGTCGCTCCTCATAGATACGGATTCCTACCTGGGAAGCCTGGGCCATTTCGTTGAGTGTGGCCGCCACGCCTCCCCGGGTAGGATCGCGCAGGGCATGCAGATGCGAAGAGACAGCCAGCATGTGGGCCACCAAGTCGTTCAGCGGTGCCGTGTCGCTTAACACCTGGTTTTGAAAGGAAAGCCCCTCCCGACTGGTGAGGACCGCCATGCCGTGATCTCCGATAAAGCCAGACAGCAGGATCGCGTCTCCCACTTGCAAGTTACGCACGGAGATGTGGACCTTGTCGTCCACCACGCCCAGACCGGTGGTGGTGATGAATAGTTGGTCACACTGGCCGTGATTCACCACTTTCGTATCGCCCGTGGCCACCGACACTCCAGCGGCCTTGGCTGCGGCTTCCATGGTGCACAGGATCCGGTGCAGCGTTTTGAGGGGCAGGCCCTCTTCTAATATGAAGCTCACGCTAATATACAGGGGCGTGGCGCCGCACATGGCCACGTCGTTCACCGTGCCGTTAATGGCCAGGTCCCCGATGTTCCCCCCCGGGAAAAAAAGGGGCTCCACAACGAAACTGTCGGTGGAAAAGGAGACTCTCCCGGGTGGGAGGGTTAGTTGCGCCTGGTCTTCCAGGGCGTTCAAGGTCTGGTTGCCGAAGCGGGGGAGGAATAAGGTTTCGATGAGTTGGGCGGTGAGCTTACCCCCGGCCCCGTGGGCGAGTTGAATCGTGTCATAATCGGTTTTTGGCAAGGGGCAGCTCAAACTTTCCGGGGCTATGGTCCTCTTTTTATGCATGAAGGGTTATTTCCACTGGGTCCGTTGGTAGCGGTAATAGGCGGCGCAGGCCCCTTCGGCCGAAACCATCGTTGCTCCTAAGGGATGCAGGGGCGTGCAGGTGGTGCCGAAGGCCTGGCACTGGGGCGGTTTTATGAGCCCTTGCAGTACCGCCCCGCTCTCACACTCCGCGGGCTCCTGGGTATTGATGACGCCCAGGGAAAATTTTTTCTCGGCGTCGAAGGAAGCGTATTGCTCCTGGATTCGTAACCCCGAGGAGGGAATTTCCCCGATTCCCCGCCATTTCCGAGGGGTCACTTCAAAAACCGCTTGCACCAGCTCCTGGGCGGGGCGGTTCCCTTCCCTTTTCACCGAACGCAAATACTGGTTTTCTACGCCGTAGCGTCCCGCTTCAAGCATTCTTACAACAAGGAGGAGGCCCTCTAAAATATCCACCGGCTCGAATCCCGTGGGCACGATGGGAACCCGGTAGCGCTGGGCGATGGGCTCGTATTCCCGCCACCCCATGACGGTGCACACGTGGCCAGCCGCCAAGTAGCCTTGGACGCGATTCTGTGGGGCGGAGAGCAAAGCCTCCATGGCCGGGGGAACCAGAACGTGACTCACCAGCTCGCTGAAGTTAGTCAACCCCTCTTTGGCGGCCTGGTAGATGGCCATGGCGTTTCCCGGAGCAGTGGTCTCAAACCCCACGGCGAAGAAGACAATCTCTTTCTGGGGCTGTTGTCGCGCCAGGGCCAGGGCCTCTAAGGGGGAATAGACAATGCGCACATCGTGGCCCGCCGACTTTACCTGGAGTAAGTCCGTTTCACTGCCGGGAACCCGGAGCATATCCCCAAAACTGGTGAAAATCACCCCCGGTTGCTGGGCAATCTCAATGGCCCGGTCGATTATTTCTAAGGGGGTTACGCAAACGGGACAGCCGGGTCCGTGGACTAGCTCGATTGCTTGGGGCAGTACCTGATCCAGACCATGGCGAATGATGGAATGGGTTTGGCCGCCGCAGATTTCCATGATCACCCACGGGCGGGTGACGGTCTTGTGGATTTCCCGCAGAATTTGCCGGGCAATGGCGGGATCGCGGAATTCGGATAAATACTTCATGGCGCTAAACTTTGTTTTACCCGCCTTTAAGAATCTTTACGGAGCTTGTTCTCTGGCTCGGGGATGTCGTACAAAGCCACCCCCTGGTCCTGGGCGGCGGTGAGCATCTCTTCCCAGGCGGCGATGGATTTTAAGGCCTCCTCTTCGTCGATGATGGAGATGCCAAAACCAGCGTGAACGATGGTGTACTGGCCCACCTGGATGTCCGGGACATATTCCAGACAGGCCTTACTCTGGGTACCCCCGTAATCAATGGTTCCCATGAGTAACTCATGTTCAGTGTAAATACGGACGACTTTCCCGGGGATTCCTAAGCACATATCGTTTCCTATCCTTGGTTGAGAGTTTGTCTACCGATTAATCCTTGCCCCAGGGCCAAACCCCCGTCGTTGGGCGGGACCTTACGATGGACCAGCACCGTAAACCGGGCGCGTTTTAAGGCGGGAACGAGAGCCTCCACCAGCACTTGGTTTTGAAAGACACCCCCGCTCAGGGCCACCAGCTTCAGGCCCGTGTCAGCACGCGCCTGCCGGGCGAGTTCTACGAAAAGTTTCACCAGGGTCGCATGGAAACGGCTGGCCAGGCGTTCGAGGGACTCCCCGTTTTGTATGGCCCGCACCACCGCCCGAATGATGGGCTGCACTGATAGCTGCCATCCCGTCGCGGTTTGTTCCAGTTCATAGGCGAAAGGTCGTACCTTCAGGCTTTGGACGCGGTACATGAATTCGATGGCGGCCTGGCCCTCGTAGTGGATGGTTTGCCTACCGCCGCATAAGGCGGCCACCGCGTCGAACAACCGGCCGCAACTGCTGGTGGGATAGCAGCGCACGTTCCGGGTGACGAGCTCCGCCACTGGCGCCCAGTTATGCTGCTTTAAAAAAGGTAGTTGGGGAAAGTCCTCCCCGAAAGTCCTTATCAGGTAGCTCAGCGCTATCCGCCAGGGGGCCCGAATGGCCGCGTCCCCGCCCGGTAGGGGCATGTATTCAAAATGGGCGTAACGCTGGAACTCCCCAAGGTCGCCGATAAGGACCTCTCCCCCCCAGATGGCCCCGTCCGTGCCGTACCCCGTTCCGTCCATGATCAGGCCGATCACTGGTTCCGAGACCTGGTTTTCGGCCAGCACTGCCGCCAAATGGGCGTGGTGGTGTTGAACGGCCAGGCGTCTGACACCAGTCTGTTCCCGGGCCCAGCGCGTGGAGAAATAGTCGGGGTGCAGGTCTTGGACGATGAGCTCTGGAACGGTTTCGAAGACCTGCGTCAGGTGGGTAATTGTCTTTTGGAAGGCGGCGTAGGCTTCCTGATTGGCCAGGTCCCCGATATGTTGACTTAAAAAAGCCCGATCGTCCTTTAACAGGCACACCGTATTTTTCAGTTCCCCGCCAACGGCCAGGACGGGAGGCCCGGTGGAGTTCACGAAAATGGGTTGGGGGGCATAACCCCGGCTACGTCGCAGGGGCAACACCTGCTTTCCAATTGTTATCATTACGGAATCATCGGTGCGGAGATAGATGTCCCGGTCGTGCGTTAGAAAGTAGTCGGCGATATGCTGCAGACGGTGAAAGGCTTCAGCATTGTTCACGCAAATGGGTTCCTCGGTGAGGTTTGCGCTGGTCATCACCAGGGGCGGCAGTTGGTAGTGAAATAGAATCTGGTGCAGGGGGGTGTAGGGGAGCATAACGCCCAGCCGGGGATTATCGGGGGCCACGGCTTCGACGATGGGGCTGGGGTGTTTTTTCCGTAACAGGACGATTGGGCGCTGCCAACTGGTGAGAAGCTGTTCTGCCTCCAGAGTTAAATCGCATAGGGTTTGGGCCGTGGCCAGGTCTGGCACCATGATAGCCAGCGGTTTTTCTTCCCGGTGCTTTCGCTCTCGGAGGCGCCGAACGGCTTTTGCCTCCGTGGCGAGCACCGCCAGGTGGAAGCCCCCTAATCCCTTAAGCGCTACGATGGCCCCTTCTTTTAACCGCTTGGCCGTTTCCCGCAGGGGTTCGGTGGTGGTCACGGGCGTTTGATTTGAGGACCACAGCGTGACCATGGGTCCACAGGTCGGACAGGCGTTGGGCTGGGCGTGGAATCGGCGGTTGTGGGGATCGTCGTATTCGGCCTGGCATTCTGGACACATGGTGAAACTGGCCATGGAGGTGGCCGCCCGGTCATAGGGTAACTGTTTGATGATGGTAAAGCGCGGACCGCAGTTCGTACAGTTAGTGAAAGGGTAGAGGTAGCGCCGGTTTTGAGGATCGAAGATTTCTTCTAAGCAGGCCTCGCAGGTGGCCACGTCGGGGGCGATTAGCGTTGTTGGGGTGGTGGCGTGATGGGAAGGCCTAATCTGGAAGGTGGTATCACCGTTTAAGGGGCTTCCTTGGCTACTAATAGTACGGATCACACACAGAGGCGGGGCGTCTTTATTGAGGCGGATTTGAAACTGACGGATCGCT
Source organism: uncultured bacterium (assembly GCA_964628055.1). Classification (GTDB taxonomy): domain Bacteria; phylum Fidelibacterota; class Marinisomatia; order Marinisomatales; family TCS56; genus CAZBEL01. The sequence goes on from CAZVNL010000007.1 coordinate 14,629, forward strand.
TGTGCGCGGCCTTCCACCTCGATCTCCACACCGGTAGAGGTGTTGGTAACGTAGCCTGTGAGGTGGTGCTGGTGGGCTAAATTGTAAATGAAGGGACGAAAGCCAACCCCCTGGACGATGCCGTCAATGGTAATGTGCTTTCGTTGCATGGAGGGTTACGGTGTGGTACCTGTGTGACGTAGGGTTTCCAGATACTTCAACCAGGTTTCCAGACCCGCCTCCGTTTGGGCCGAAAGGCGTATGAAACGCAGGTGGGGATTGATTGAGTGCGCATAGGTCTGGAACTGCGCTTCGTCGAAATCCACGTAGGGGAGCAAGTCGATTTTATTGATAACACAGGTTTGTGCCGCAGCGAAGATGGTGTCGTATTTCAACGGTTTGTCGGTCCCCTCGGTGACGCTGACGATAACCATTTTCTCTGCTTCCCCTAAATCGAACAGGGCCGGGCAGACTAGATTTCCTACATTCTCAATAAACAAGAGGGACTGGTGCGGTGGGTTCAACTGGTGTAAGGCATCGTGAATCATGTGGGCATCTAAGTGGCACCCCGTGCCCGTGTTGATCTGAAGGGCCACCGCGCCGCTAACTTGGATCCGCCGGGCGTCCTGGAGGGTTTGTTGGTCCCCTTCGATGACCGTAATGGGAACGGTTTTATTTAAATGGGCGATGGTCTTTTCTAACAAGGTGGTTTTCCCCGCCCCGGGGGAACTGAGGAGATTAATGGCCAGAATCTCCTGGCTCCGAAGATGTTCCCGGTTGTGAGCGGCCAGTTCGTCGTTTTTAGCCAGAAGTTCCTGCTGAACTTGGATTTGTCGCTGGGAGGCGGCCGGCTGGTCGTGGCTATGGTCCGGGACGGTTGGGTGGTGGGGGGCAAGCGAGGAAGGGTTTAATTTAGTCATGGTCACCGGATGATCCGGTTGACCGCAGCCACAGGTGTCACACATGGTTCATCTCAATCTATGGTTATGGTAGTGATGCGCAGAGTTTTACCAGCCAGGACATTCATACCCCAGTTGCCGCACTCAGGGCAGCGATTGGCAAACGACTGGATCTGGCCCTCGTAATGACAGACGGGGCATTGGCCCCGGCCGGGAATCTCGGTAATCTTCAACTGACAGTCGTGGGCCAGGGTGTTTTGTTTAGCCACCTCAAAACAGGTGACCAGGGCCGCTTTCATTACGCCGGAAAGGGTCCCCATCTCCAGTTCAATATGCGTAATCCGTTTGGCCTGGGCCTTCTGAGCGGTCTCCAGGGCCAGGTCTACCAGGTTCAACGCCAGGGTCATTTCGTGCATTTTAAGGGCCTTTGTAGAAGCTAAGTTACAAAATTACATTTCTAATGTCACCCCAGTCATTTCCCCCTCAGCATACGGTTTTTATCGCCCCCTACTCTAACTTGGGATTGTTTAATAGACCGTACTTACGAGGAAAAACCGGTAAGTTAGGCGAGTTTTAGGCAGAGTCAGGTTATTTAAGAGAACAGGATAAGTTTATCTATTTTCTTGTTGTGTTTACGAAATTCTCCCTATATTAAGTGCACGTTATTTGGTGATATCCGATTGGGTTTTACCGTACCGCAAAAACTGTGAAACCCGCCAGACTCACCAATAATGAGCACCTTGAGGAGTACAAAAAGCTAAAGGAAGGAGATCTAAAAATGAAATATCGCAATTCTCTAATTGGGGGATTACTTATAGTCATGTTGGTGTTATTTGTAGGCTGTGAAGAGACCTCCAAGAAGCACTATGCTGATGAGAACTGGAGTGATGCCAACCTCGTGCGCGGAGGGTTACTCTATGACAAGTGGTGGAAGGTAAACGGATCTGCTGAGCCTACTACCGACTTCCCTCTCTATGCCAGCGGCGAGGGTACCAAGAGCGGAAGCGACACCTGGAAATGTAAAGAATGTCACGGTTGGGACTACATTGGTGATGAAGGCCATTATGCTACCGGTAGTCACTATACCGGTTTTGAAGGCGTCTGGACGGCCCGTCTGAATGACCATGCCGATATCTTTGATGCCATAAAGGATGAGGGTGGCGACCATGATTTCTCATCCGTTTTAAGCGATGATGATGTCCTGGATCTAACCAAGTTCATCGCTGATGGGCTGGTCGACATGGGAGATTACATTGACGCCAATGGTGTCGTAACCGGTGATACCACCAATGGTGCTACCCTGTTTGCGGCTAATTGTGAAGCGTGCCATGGTGCTGATGGTCAAACCTTGCCTATTGAAGAAGATGAAGCTGGAGTCGTAGGTGTCGGATGGTTGGCTGATGATAATCCCTGGGAAATGTTACATAAAATTCGTTGGGGTCAACCTGGAACGTCCATGCCCAGTATGAAAGATGTGGGTTTGACGGATGACGAATGTGCCGATATTTTGGCCTATGCCCAAAACTCACTCCCGGGTATGTAAACGACTCATTTTAAATACCTGACTATCAAGACACGAGGGGGTGAACTGCTCATCCCCTCGTATTTTTAGAAAACGAAAGGAGGGCTTTAAAATGAAGAAAATAAAAACACTGGTCGTTTGGTTGGGTATCCTTGGGAGTACCGGTCTCTGGGGACAAGGGAAACAGCCGGCGGTCTATGCAGGGGTAGCGCGCTGCAAAGTGTGTCATTCTACCACTGCCATGGGAGACCAATATTCCGTCTGGGCGGGATCTAAACACGCCCGCGCCTATGAAACCTTGACCACCGAGGAGGCCATGGCCATCGCCCAGGAATGGGATTTGAAAAAGGCTGCTAACGAGGCGCCTGAATGCCTCACCTGCCATGTAACCGGTTATAACGACCCGGCGGCTGAATTCGGAAAAAAATTTGATAAAACCAAGGGTGTCCAGTGTGAGAGTTGTCATGGGGCCGGAGATTCTTACCGAAAACAGGACATTATGTGTGACCCGGAGACCGCTAAGGCCAAAGGGTTGGTGATGCCCACCCCTGAGGATTGTTTAACCTGTCATAATGAAAATAGTCCTCGCTACAAGTCCTTTGAATATGATAAATTTTACGCTCAAATTGAGCACCATAAGAATCCGGATTACGAATGTGAAACTCCCGAAGATGATGAGGAAGAATGGTAGACGCCTTTCTTCGTAATCGTTGCCAACGATTATGGCCCGCGCTGGTTTGGTTTTTATCTCTGGGGCTCTTGCTTCCGGGTTGTCGTTCCCAGAAAGAAGTCGTTCAGCCTATTGCCTATAACCATAAGATTCATTATACCGAAGCCGGATTGGATTGCACCGACTGTCACACGGGTGTTGAGACGGATGTTCATGCTAGGTTACCCTCCATTGAAGTTTGCGAAACGTGTCATAGTGAACCCCAAGGCGAGAGTGCCAAAGAGGCCAAGGTAGTGGAGGCCGTGAATGAAGGCCGCGAGATTCCCTGGAAGCGTATTTATACTGTCCCGGAACACGTGTTTTTCTCTCACCGGCGTCACGTTACAGCCGGACAAATTCCCTGTGCTACCTGTCACGGGGCCGTGGATCAATTAACCGCCCCTGCCCCGGTTCAGTTGATTCCCATCGAAATGAAGCGTTGCATGAGCTGCCACGACAACAAGTCCATTTCTAACGACTGTATTAATTGCCATGTCTGACAAGCGAATCCTCTCCCGGCGCGAATTTTTAAAAATTACCGGGTTAGCCACCGGAGGAGCAGCCCTGGCTGCCGGAACCTTTTCCCAACTATTTGCCCTTTCTGATAAAACGCTGGAAGTGTTACGTCGGGGGCCGGGGAAAGTAACCTGGCGCAATACGGTCTGTCGCCTATGCCCCGGGGGCTGTAGCTTGCGGATTCGGCGCATTGACGGCGTTCCCGTGAGTCTTACTGGAAACCCCCTTTCCCCCATCAATCGGGGAGGGACCTGCCCCGCTGCCTACGCCAACCTGGAGATCCTGTTTCATCCCGATCGACTTACGGTCCCCATGGCCCGCCCGGAAGGACCCATCCGGAAGGAACTGAACCCGGTAGCATGGGATGAAATTCTAAATTCAATCACCCAGGATATCATCGCCCTTAAAGAGCGGAATCAAACCCATAACATTGCGATCATCAACGGCGATGACACGCCCCTTATGCAAGAGCTATGGCAGAACGTGGCTAACTGGCTGGGGACGCCTAACTTTTATAACGAAGAACACCGCGGTGAAAATCCCAATTCCACCTTCATGACGCAGGGGTTTGCGGAAGCGCCTAAATTGGATATCATCAATGCCGATTATATTCTCAGCTTGGGGGCCAATTTCTTGGAAGAAGGCGCCCCGGTACACTTTAACCAAGTCTTAAGCCAGTTCAAAGATTTACAGAATGTGACCCGCAACAAGCTCATTTATGTGGGTCCCCGGGCAAATATCACCGCCACCAGCAGTCATCGCTGGATACCCATCGATCCCGATACGTGGGGAACCTTCGCCCTGGGGCTGGCCCATATTCTTATCGATGAAAACAACCTTGATCTGGACTATTTCCGTAAAAACAGTCACGGCTTTACTGGTTGGACCGACAAGGAGGGTCAGGCACATTTAGGGTTCGAGACGATCATCCGGTCGGAGTTCCATCCCAAGCGCGTGGAGGAAATCACTAGGGTTGCCGAAAAAGATCTCCGGGAAATCGCCGAGGGGTTGAAGTCCCGGGCGCGGCCGGTGGTCCTCTGTGGCCAAGAAGCTCTCCAGTCTCCCCGCGGCTTACTCCACCTCTGGGCCACCCATTGCCTCAATTTCCTAATCGGGGCCATCCAGCGGGAAGGCGGCTGGTACTTCACGGGAACGGACAAACAAAAGCGCCTCTACACTGTTCCTTACCAGGGGAAACCGGTGCAAAATTTATTCCATACAGATAAACATCCGCCCCTGGAAAAACCGTCCCTGGACATTTTTGCCGAACGGGTGGAGGGGTACGCCCCCTATCCCATCGAACTTTTAATCATTAATAAAGCCAATCCGGTCTTCTATGGTGAAAATCGTACCAAGTGGAAGATCCTTCTGAAGCACATTCCCCGGGTCGTCTACATTGGCGATTTGCCTAACGAAACCAGCGCCCACGCAGATGTGATTTTGCCCTGTCATTCGCCGTTAGAGAGCTGGGATTTAGTGGAGGAGGTTCCCGGTGTACCCGCCGCAGCTGCCGTCTTGCAACACCCGGTGCTAAAACCCATGTACGATACCCGTTCCAGTTATGATATCATCAAGAGCATTTTGAGCGGTATTGCGGATTTCGACGAAAATATTCTCCCGGTGAAAGACGCCAAGTCACTGGTAAAAAAGCGGTTGCAAAAGATTTATCGTTCCCGTCAGGGCCAGGTATTCACGGAACAGGATCGGGAAACCTGGAAGACGCTGTATCAATCCCACCGCCAGTTGAAAATGGAACTTTCGGAAAAACAATTTTTGAAGGCCCTCCTGAAAAATGGTGGGTGGTGGAACCCCGCCCTGGTAACGAACAAATCCCTTTCCGGGGTGCTTAAAACCAAGCACGGTTGGTTCGAGTTCTTCGATCCCCTTTTGGTGACCCAGGACGATGTTACCGGCGATTATAATCAGCTTTTAAAACGCCTTTTGACGGAGCGCAAGTATCCCAAGAGCATGGAACGGTATACAGCTTCCGAGGAATTGGGTTATCCCCTCACGTTAATCGCCGGCTTTCCCATCACGAATCCCGGTGGAAAGGCCGTGTATTCTCCCACTTTAATGGAAACGATGGGTATCCTGAGGGAGATATTCTGGGAGAGTTGGGCGGAGATCCACCCGGAAACGGCGCACAAGTACGCAGTGGCCGACGGCCAGATAATCCAGTTGGATTCACCTGTAGGGGTGATCAAGGTCCGGGCCCGGGTGCGGCCGATCATCCATCCCGACACTGTGTTTATTCCCCTGGGGGTGGGGCGCGAAAATGTGGGCCGCTTCAGCTCCGGGATGGGTTCGGATCCCCGGGAGTTGATGGTGCCCCAACCGGAGATCAATACAGGGAATATTGTCCTGTCAGGAACTCCCATAAGAATTACGTTGATTTAGTAGGTGCTATATGGCTAAATGGGGCATGGTAATCGACTTGAACAAATGCACCGGATGTGGAGCCTGTGTTAATGCCTGCCGCATGGAAAATAATGTTCCCAACGTAGGGCCCGGCCCAGCCCAGGCAGGACGCGCCATGGATTGGATGCAGATCGTCACGGAATATCACGGCGAGTACCCCGACATCCGGATCACCCATATTCCACGACCCTGTTTCCAGTGTGACAACCCGCCCTGCACCAAGGTGTGCCCCGTCCATGCCACCTATAAGAACGAAGATGGCCTGGTGGGGCAGGTGTACTATCGGTGTATCGGCTGCCGGTTTTGTATGGCGGCCTGTCCGTATTCCGCCAAGACTTTCAACTATGCCGCTCCCCAGGTGCCCGAGGCCTATGAACCCACGCAAAATCCTGACGTTACTCGCCGCATGAAAGGGGTGGTTGAAAAATGTAGCTTCTGCCACCACCGCCTGGCCTTAGCCAAGGATATTGCGCGTTACGAGAACCGCGATCTCCGGGAGGAAGACTACCAACCGGCGTGCGTGGAATCGTGTCCCACGGCCGCTATGTACTTTGGCGATTTGGACAATCCCACCCACACCGTCAATCACCTCATGCACTCCAACCGCGCCTTTCGCCTGGAAGAAGAGCTCGGCACGGAACCCAAGGTAATCTACCTTAAAAAGGAAGACCGATAATGGCTGACCTACGCCAGGATCCTGACTATACCCTTTACCGACCCATCGTAGAGAAGGATAGACGCTTCTACTGGATGGCGGGGTTCTTCCTGGCCATCATTGCGTGGGCCCTAATCATGTACATCCGCCAGTTAGTCTACGGCCTCTCCGTCACAGGGTTGAATAATACCGTCACCTGGGGGTTTTACATTATTAACTTTGTCTTTTTTATTGGTATCAGCCATGCCGGTACCTTGATTTCGGCGATTTTACGCCTTTCCAAGGCCGAGTGGCGCCGACCCATTACCAGGATGTCGGAGGTCATTACCGCCATTGTCCTCATGATTGGAGGGTTGCACCCCATCATCGACCTAGGGCGCCCGGATCGCGTCTTAAATGTCTTCTTTTATGGCCGCCTACAATCACCTCTCCTTTGGGATGTAACCGCCATTAGTCTCTATTTTACCGCTAGCACGGTGTACCTCTATGTTCCCTTGATTCCCGATATTGCTCTGTTAAGGGATAAGACCAAAAAATTGAAGTGGTTTTACACTTTCTTAAGTTGGGGTTACCGGGGAACGGAGCGTCAAAAACAGATTTTGGAGCGGGCCATGACCATCCTTATGGTGGTGGTGATCCCCGTGGCGGTGAGTGTGCACACGGTCATTTCCTATATTTTCTCCATGACGCTCCAGTCTGGTTGGCACAGCACAATTTTCGGACCATATTTTGTGACGGGGGCAATTTTTTCCGGAACCGCTACGCTCTTAGTGGTGATGATCGCCTTCCGAAAACTGTACCACTTAGAACGGTATCTGAAAGATGTTCATTTCCAAAACCTGAGTATTCTGCTCCTGGTATTTTCGCTCCTCTGGGCCTATTTTACCTTCAGTGAATACCTCACTGGTATCTATGGAAACGAGCCCATGGAAATGCGGGTTATTCGCTTTAAACTCACCGGTGCCTACGCCCCCTATTTCTGGGCCATGGTCATTTTCAATTTTCTCATTCCCCTGGTGATCTTAGCCTACAAAAAGTTTAAAACGATTACCGGTATTTTCGTCGCCAGTATGGGTGTGATCATTGGTATGTGGCTGGAACGGTTGATCATCATTGTTCCCTCCCTGTCTAATCCGCGTTTACCTGTTGTGAGTGAACCTTACATTCCCAGTTTAACCGAATGGTCCCTCTTTGCCGGCGGGGTTGCGGTGTTCTGCTTCCTCTTCTTGATCTTTTCCCGATTCTTCCCCATTATTTCCATCTGGGAGATCAAGGAGGGTCGCACCGAGGGAATCGAGGTGGTTAAGAGTCGGTTGGAATCCTATCTTCCCGACCAGACACCTGTAAAAGAAGGTGAAGACAATGAATAAACAGCAACGTATCACCCCTACCTTCATCCTGTTTCTGCAGATACTAAGTATTTCCCTGATCTGGTTGTTAGTCATCAGCGTGATTTTCTGGATCTTAAACCTGATTTCCCTTTCTTCGTATCTACACGATGCCCAGAATGCCACCCTGGGTATTTCCATTGTGGTCATGCCTGTATTTATTCTCCTGGCAGCGGTTTTGACCTATGTCTTTGTCGGTTTACGTAAAGCACGCTTTAAAGACTAGCATGCGCCCTATAGCCTGCGGGTTTTTAGTGCGTCTTATGGTGCTGGTCGCCCTGCTGAGCACCGGGGTTCAGAGCGCCCATGTTCAGGGGTATTTCTCCACTTCTACCTACACCTTTTCCCGGCGCAGCCTGGAAGATAGCACCCATCTACACTTCCGCCTGTACCAATCGGCCCTTGTACGGGCCACCGATTTACTCCTGGACAAGAGTCGCTTAACCTTTTCGGGAATCTTCTATACTGACCCGATTAGTAGCTTCGATAATGAGCCTGTCTTCCAGGTTTATCAGCTAAACTACCTAACGCAGTGGTTTCAGGGGTACTTAACGGCGACGATTGGTCGCCAGTTTGTCTACTCGGCCAGTGGCAGTGGGAGAATGGACGGCATGAAGTTGGAATATAATTTGAAAAAGCTGCGCTTAACCGGTTTTGCGGGGGGCTATGTTCCCGCTTCGGGGATGACCACTGAACCGGTTAAAAACCGTTTTTTGGGGTTGGAGGTGCGTTGGCGGCCTAACCAGCAGCTTGATCTTCGTGTGGGATACCTGGACAAGGCCCATGGCCGGACGGTGTACCGGTCGGCTTATTTGAGGAATACCGAAGTTCCAGCTACGATTCAACGGCGGTTGGGTCTACAAGGGCGCTGGCAGGGGGGGAGCTGGTCTGTTTTTTTACGTAACCGGTTTAAGATCGCCCCCGAACAACTGGCTGATTTGACCGTGCAACTCGCCCGCCAAGTTCGGCGGACAAGTCGCCTGCAAAATTTAGTGGTGGAATACAACTTACGAGAACCCCAGGTGCCAGATAATTCCATTTTTTCCGTCTTTAATGCTTCCCCGTACCAGGAAATCCGTGTTCAAGGCCAGGTCCGTGTCACCGGGCAACTAATAAGCTTTACGGAAGTACGCCATATTATTTTAAGGGATGATCAGGCCACCGATGTGACGTTAGGTCTGCGCCATGGTGCCTATTCCCTGGTGCTACGCAACCAGGCGGGTTACGGCGGTGCCGGGAGTCAACTGTTGCTCACAGGTAACCAACAGGTGGGCGGAATCGCCATAGAGGGTCGCCTGTCCCTGGGGAACTATCGCTTATTAGAGGGCACCTGGAACGACTTGGCTACGGCCACGCTGCAAGGGTCCCTGCCACTGGGCAAGCGCTTGGTGCTCATTACGGAACTCCAGGTGCTGCGTAATAAATACTATGCTCGCGACGCGCGCTTATTTACGGGGTTGAAATACAGCTTATGAACGGCGCGCTTCAGCGACTTACCTTCCTCGGTTGGTTTGTAATCCAGGGACTGGTCGCCCAGGACGGTTCGGGGGTGGTTACTTTTGATCATGACCTGCATGTAAACGACGTGGGTGTGCGCTGCACGAAGTGCCATAATCCGAAGCTGTTGAAAACCAGTATTTCTTCTGAGGACGTGATTTTACCAACGGAAACACGGTGTATGAAATGCCACCAGATGTGGAAAGATGACGGCGAATGCGAGATCTGTCATCTGGGGTCACCGCCGTATGGCACGTTTCCACCCGTAACGCGGATTTTCAAATTTCCCCATAAAATCCACTGGGGAGAACAGAAGATCGATTGTAGCGAGTGCCACAGCGATATGGTAGGCGTCGGTAATTCACCCCCTATACCCACCATGCAACAATGTTTACAGTGTCACCAGGAGCGGAAGGGTCCCCAGAACTGTGACGCCTGTCATGAGAATGTGGCCCTTTTGCGGCCTGATAACCATACCCCTACCTGGTTGCGGGATCATGATGTGGCCGCCCTAGCGAATACGGCCGATTGTCAGCTCTGTCATACCCAACTGGTGTGTGACAATTGTCATAGCGGGGCCCTGTTGGGGCGCGACGATCTCCCCCGCATGAACCCGGTACCCGCCTACCGCCCGGGACAGATGGAAGTAAAGCAGCTCTTGGCCCGCAATCATGCCCTGGACTATGTCTATAACCACGGCCTGGACGCCAGTACGAAGGCCCGGGACTGCCGCATTTGTCACGAAGCACCAGAATTTTGTACCGCCTGTCACCAGAATAAGGAAGATCAATTGCTGAATAAGCCCAACTTCCACGGAGGCTTGGATTGGGGCGCCGTCGTGTATCCCCCGGGAACCCAATTTGCTAACCTTACCGATGGGGGCGTTCACGCCCAAATGGCGCGGCGGGATATTGAACTCTGTCAGTCCTGTCACGATGTGGAAGGGGCCGACCCGATTTGCCTAAAATGCCATAACGACCAGAATGGGGTCTTAGGGGATGATCCCAAAACCCATGTGAGCGGTTATATGAAGGACGTTCAAGGAGACTGGTGCACGGAACCGGTTTCCCTCTGTTTCACCTGCCATCAACCCAGTTCCAAGGGGAGTGGCTTTTGCGGGTATTGTCATCAATGAAGGCCAGGCTAATTCTGGGTTTATCTCTCGGGATGGCAGTGTTGACCATGGCCTGTTCCGAGTTACAGGACAACATTGTGGCTCCCTTACCAGCTAAGGTTACCTACGTTGAACACATCCAGCCTCTTTTGGAACGGAGTTGTGTACGGTGTCATAATGAAAACGTGAACCATTATGGCGTTATCCTAACCAGTTATGAGAATGATACCGCTTTAGTTCAGATTGAAAAAGGGAATCCGGACTGTAGGTTGTTAACGGTGGTTTTAAATCCGGAAACTCCCCTAAAATCGGAAACCGGGTGGATGTACCGCTTTCTGAGTGATCCCCGTGATTATGACCTGATTTATCAATGGATCGTAGTAGACAGCCTGGCTGAGGCGCCTTAAATGTAGGCGATCGTTAGTGGGGGTTGTATGGCGTTTATGAATCTTTTGTCAGGGCTTAACAAAACTTTATCCAGAAGACTGGTGGGTAGGCTTCTCTCGGAATTTTCTACTGTTGCAACACCCGATCCATTGTCCTCTAAAGGAGGTGGCCAAAAGGGTATATTTAGTGGGAGTTTCCTGTTTTGATCTTGTTAAACCACTGGAAGCGATTTATATTCAATAAATTCGAAAGGCCGTTAAGTGCTTTCGTTATTGAGATAAGAACAACCGTTGGTATGGCCGTTCTTATGCTGCCTTCTGGGCAAAAAATCAGGAAGAGCGGGTAGTTGCATTGGAATTCAAAGTTCCGAGAGTTAAAAGGTGGAAGAATGGTCCTCAGGGGGAGCACCTCATAGATGGGGTCACTATCTTTCCTGTTAAAGTAAGTTCTTTTCAACAAGTTCTCCATGCAGAATAGAAAGGGGGAAAACATGAACCAAGCGTCTGCTGGCCTTGCGGATACCAGTCGTCGAAGGTTTATTGATTTTTTATTAGGGACCGGTCTTTTCATGTGGCTGGCCAGTTTGCTGTATCCCATTGCAAAATATCTGGTGCCCCCGAAGGCAGCGGTCCTGTACGTTAATAGTGTGGAAGCTGGCCTGTTGGCGGACTTTCCCTTAGGGTCCTCCCGCATAATCCGATTTGGTCGTAAACCCGTCATTGTTGTGCGGCAACAAAATGGAAATTTTTCCGCCCTCTCGGCCACGTGCACCCATTTAAGTTGCACGGTTCAGTTTAAAAAAGACACGGAGCAGATTTGGTGTGCTTGCCACAACGGTCTTTATGATTTACAGGGGAAGAACATTTCCGGGCCCCCTCCACGACCTTTGGCCCAGTACCAGGTGGTATTGAAGGACGAGAAAGTGATCATTGCGCTGAAGGAGATGGCCTGATGGGAATAAAAGCCTGGTTTACCAAGCGGATGGATTTAAGCGCGGCCCGAAAATTTACCCTGGAAAAGAAGGTCCCGGTATTCTACGGCACGATCTGGTACTATTTAGGCGGCGTCTCCCTGTTCCTCTTTGGAATCCAGATCATTACGGGTATCCTACTACTGCTCTATTACCAACCCGGTGCCGCCACTGCCTTTGAGAGCGTAAAGTTCATTGTGAGTAAAGTGGCTTTTGGCTGGTTGATCCGGGAAGTCCATGCCTGGTCGGCCAACCTGTTTATCTTTTTTGCTTTTCTGCATATGTTTACGGTATTCTTTGCCAAAGCCTACCGCCGACCACGGGAAATAACTTGGTTTTCGGGGATCTTTCTACTGATCCTGGGGCTGGGTTTCGGGTTCACCGGGTACCTATTGCCCTGGAACGAACTGGCCTTTTTTGCCACCAAAGTCGGTTCCGATATCGTTGGTGAGATTCCCCTTGTGGGAGATTTCCTTCTGCGTTTGGTCCGGGGTGGCGATGAGGTTAGCGGGGCCACCCTCACCCGGTTTTACGGAATTCACATCGCCGTCTTGCCCGCGATTTTCACGCTAATTTTAGGGGTTCACCTGGTGTTAGTCCAAATTCAGGGGATGAGTATCCCCCCCGAATTGGAACAGATACCGGAAGAACATCGCCGTTACATGCCCTTTTTCCCCAACTTTGCCATGCGCGACGCATTGCTATGGCTTATCGTTTTAAATATCATTGCCCTGCTGGCGGTTTTCTTTCCCTGGGAGTTGGGTACCAAGGCGGACCCCCTGGCGTCGGCCCCGGCTGGGATTCGGCCCGAATGGTACTTCATGTTCATGTTCCAAACCTTACGGTTAATTCCGGGTAAAGTCCTCTTCATCGAAGGGGAACTCTTCGGGATCTTGATCTTTGGCCTGGGAACCCTGTTCTGGTTCCTGGTGCCATTCTTGGACCGTCGCGCGGCCAAAGGAGAGCGCTCCCTTTTCTGGACCGTGCTGGGCGTAATACTCATCGTTTACATGGTGATGATGACCTTATGGGGGTATTTATCATGAGACTATTCACGCTAGGCTTCATTTTCCTGACAGTAACGGGGTTCTTGGTCGCCGATACCCCACATACCAAAGACGCCTGTATCAATTGTCATAAGGTCGTTGATGAAGACCGTGAAGTTGGCGACCGGGTGATGACCAACATTTTTGATGATGTTCACCTGCAAGTGGGACTGGGTTGTGCCGATTGCCACGGGGGTGATCCCGACGCTTTCGACGACGAGGACGCCGCCATGTGGGATAATCCTTCCTTCCAGGGTAGCATTGAACGGCTCGACCAACCGAGAATGTGTGGTACTTGCCATGGAGATCCTGAGTTTATGCGGGAATATTCCGCTTCGGTGAAAACCGACGAGCTATCCAAGTATTGGACCAGTCGACACGGGAAGCTGTTGCAGAAAGGGGAAGACAAGGTTGCCGTCTGTACGGATTGTCATGGCGTTCATGGAATTTACCCGGTAAAGGACCCCCGCTCCTCGGTTTATCCCCTGAACGTTCCCGCCACCTGCTCCCGGTGTCATAGCGATGTGGATTACATGGCGGAGTTTAAAATTCCTACTAATCAGTACTTTAAATACCGTTCTTCCATCCACGGGAAAGCCCTCCTTGATCGCCAGAGTCTGGGGGCGCCAGCCTGTAATGATTGTCACGGTAGCCACGGGGCCCTGCCCCCCAATGTCGTCCACATTTCCGACGTTTGCGGGACCTGTCACGTCAACAATAACATGCTTTTTCAGAAGAGTCACCTGAACAATATCTTTCTGAAACGCGGTTTTGGCCAGTGCGAGGTGTGCCATGGGAATCACGGCATTAAACCGCCCACCGACGAATATCTCAACTGGGAACATGGGGCCGTGTGTGTCCAGTGCCATCAAGGAATGGGAAATCCCCGGAAATTGGCCGACATCTTCTACCACACCATCGATAGCTTGAAATCCCAGATTCAATTGGCCCGTGACCTCATGGATGACGCCGATCGAAAGGGGATGGAGGTATCCGACCTGTTCACGCCGTTGGAAGAAGCCCATAAGGTCCTCATACAAACCCGCACCAGTATTCACAGTTTTAACAAGGATTATGTCCTGAACACAGCCGCGGCTGGGTTTAAGTCGTTGGACACAGCTATCGAAGGGGCGCGTAACGCCTTACAGGAGTATGATCTACGCCGGAAATGGCTCTTCATCCTATCCTTGATCATCACCTACCTGGCCATAATGCTTTATTTTAAAATCAAAGATTTTGATCGTCGTCATCAATCGTCATAATCAACAAAGGGGATTACCATGAACAAGTTCCTGTCGATATTAATTCTCTTGGGGGGTTTTCTGTATGCCCAGGAAATCCAATATGTAGGTACCTATAAATGTAAAGCTTGTCATTCCAGCACCAAGAAGGGAGCCCAGTACAAGGTTTGGCAGAAAACCAAACATGCTCAGGCCTTCGAGACCCTTTTATCCGACGCGGCCAAGAAGATCGCTACCGAACGGGGATTGAAAACGGCTCCTGATGAAGCGCCAGAATGCCTGAAGTGCCATACGGTGGGTTTTGGTGCTGGTGGATACGAAGTTAAAGACGAGGCTTTTTACAACCCCGCCGCTGATGATCGTGCCGGGAAGAAGGCGGCCAAACGGATGGAAAACCTGAAAAATGTGGGCTGCGAAGCCTGCCATGGCCCGGGGGAAAAGTATAAAAGTATGCGCGTGATGAAAGCCATCCACAAGGGAGAGGCCAAAGCGGCTGATTACGGACTGGTCATGCCCACTGAAGAGACGTGCTTGAAATGCCATAACGAGGAAAGCCCTTCTTTCGAATCTTTCGATTTCGAGGAACGGATGAAAGAAATTGCACACCCCTTTCCTGCTGATATGTAGTTAAATCACCTTTAACTAACGGGGGAATTTTTTTGAAGAATTGGAGTCTTAATTCAATTCTCATGGGAGTAGCGTTTGTCCTCTTCGGGACGACGCTGTCTTGGGCACAGGATAACGAAACCTGTGTTGCTTGCCACGAAGATGAATCGTTGACCACGGTTGAGTTTGGGGTCACCAAATCATTATACGTGACGGAAGACCTTTTAGATGGTACACCTCATGAAGGTTTTGAATGTATCGATTGCCATACTGATCTGAGAGATGTTGAGGATTTTCCCCATCCCCAACCTTCGCTCACGCCCGATTGCGGTGCTTGCCACTCAGAGATACAAGAGACTTTCGTTGACCAGTTTGTCAAGCCCCTAAGGGCCAAAGGATATACTTTAGTTCCCGCCTGTGTGGCTTGCCACGGGAAACATGAAATCGGCAAAAAGCATCCCCCGCGGCAGGTCTGCGGCATCTGCCATCAGGATGTTCGCGACAAATTTTTACACTCATCCCATTGGAAAGGAGCTTCGAAGCCAGTCCGTGTCACTTGTGTTTCCTGCCATCAACCCCATAATAAGGTGGAAAAAGCCCAGTTTACCGAGGTAGGTTGGAAGAAGCGGTTAACGGAAACGTGCCAGAAATGTCATGAACAGGAAGCCACCCAATACCGGGGAAGCGGCCATTATCAACAGGTCGTAAAAGGCAACTTAGCTGCCCCGGTCTGTTCGGATTGTCATGGGCGACATGGCATTCTGTCTCCCGACGATTCCGAAAACCGGGTGTCGGTGGCCAAGATGGACGCGGTCTGTACTAATTGCCATTCAGGATATGTAGAATCGATACATCGGCCTGAGTCTGAAACGGATCCCTCCCTGGAAACGTGCGTGGCCTGTCATACCGGTCATTCCACCGATATGAAACCCGAATCTGTTTCGTTGGTGTTCAATGTGAGTCTGACGCAGATTTGCTTGAAGTGTCACCAGGAATCCTTGATAACCGGTGAGAATGATGCCCATGGAGGCATTCATCGGAACCAAATTACGCGCATGGAATGGGGTGAAGTGGCTAATTGCGGCCTATGCCACGACTATCATTTCCGGGGACCCAATCGTCTGCGGGAACACGGCCTGGAAAAATCCTGTGCCGATTGTCACCCCGAACAACAAAAGGAATACGAACGGTCTTCCCACTACCAGGCTCGGCTCACGGGACATAAGGAAGCGCCAGGTTGTATGACGTGTCATGGACAACGGATCATCAAAAAACCCCGGGAGTATTTTACCGGGCAATCCATCGTGGCGCTCTGCGGAAGTTGCCACTCTAACCGGGAAATCACTCTCAAATTTCAGCTCAACGCCGATATCATCAGCGGATACAACACTTCGTACCACGGGCAGATGTACCAGTTGGGGTATCAGGGGGAGGAGTTTGCCACCTGCGTTTCCTGCCATGACAACCATTCCATTCTACCCAGTGACAACCCGGCTTCCACCATCAGTCAAGCCCATATCATAGAGACTTGCGGTAAGTGCCATGAAAATGTAAATATCAACTTCGTCAAATATTTACAGCACTATTCACCTGCTGATCAGGAAAGTAACCACATCCTGAGCGCCGTTCATACGTTTATGCTATGGCTGTTAGGTAGCGTCCTGATCATCTTTGGCGGACACACGCTTTTATGGTTAATGCGGTTGACTATTAGACGGATCAAGGAGGGGCCAATTAAAAAACCGACAAAAACCAAGTATCGTGTTCGGAGGTTTTCACGGTTTGAACGCCTCCAGCATATGGGTTTGATCTTGTCATTTCTGACCCTGGCTTCCACGGGTCTGCCATTGAAGTACAGTCATTCTGAAATTGCTAACTGGATTGCTAATAACTTAGTAGGGTTCAGGACTGCCGCTTTATTACATCGTTTGGCCGCCATTGTTTTGATAACTGTATTTTCCGTCCACATCGGGAAAGTACTCTATTTGAAATTTGTGCTTCGACGAAAGGGTATTTTCTGGGGACCGAATAGCCTCATACCCCGGGGACAGGACTTCAAAGACTTCTTTGCCAACCTGGGCTATTTCATCGGCGTCAGGAAAACACCTCCGCAATTCGGTCGGTGGACTTATTGGGAGAAATTTGACTATTTGGCCGTATTTTGGGGGATGGCGATTATCGGCACTTCTGGCGTGATGTTGTGGTTCCCTGAAACCCTGACCCGAATCATACCGGGTTGGTTAATCAATGTGGCCCATATCATTCATTCAGAAGAAGCCCTCCTGGCAACGGCCTTCATCTTCACCGTCCATTTTTTTAACACCCATTTGCGACCGGGCGCCTTCCCCATGAACGAAGTCATATTCACCGGCCGGGTTACGGAAGAACAGTTCCGGGAAGAACGACCGCTGGAACTGGAATCCCTCAGTGCCGTGGAATACCAGGCCAAGCTGGTACCACCCCTTACGAAATGGAGAAAACGAATAGCTTTCATCGCTGGTTACACGTTTCTTACGATCGGTTTTCTTCTTCTAACCGTTATTATAATAGGGACCTTTTTCTAATGAATAAGTTGAAAAAAAGGTTGATGAAGATTTTCTTGTACCTGGTAGGTATCCTTGTTGTGGGGGTACTCCTGTTATTGATCACCACCGAGTACACTTCCCGGCCTAAATTTTGTTCTTCGTGCCATTACATGGAACCCTACGTAGAAGGATGGAAAAGCTCCACTCATAAACAGGTAGTCTGCACGGACTGTCATTTCGCCCCTGGATTCAAGTCGAAGATGAGGGGGAAATTTACCGCTCTGTCCATGTTGGTGAATTACATGACCGGGATTTACAAAAAAAGTAAACCCTGGGCGGAAATCACCGATGAAAGTTGTCTGCGCTCCGGGTGTCATTCAAAACGGCTATTGCAAGGAAAGGTTTTGTTTAAGAAAGGTATCATTTTTGACCACCTACCCCATTTGACGAAGCTGCGTCGCGGGAAAAAACTGCGCTGCACCAGTTGTCATTCCCAGATCGTGCAGGGAGAACACATTTCCGTTACCGAAACCACCTGTTTCTTATGTCATTTTAAAAAGTCGGCGATCACCAAACCGATCAATAATTGTACTCAATGCCATGAAGCACCAGTTGCCACAGAGGACCAACCCAATATAAAATACGATCATACCTTTGTGAAACAAAACCAGATTGAGTGCCAGAAATGTCATGGTAATATGCAAGTGGGTGATGGCGTAGTTCCCAAAGAACGCTGTAGTTCCTGCCATGCGGAAATTGCCAAAATCAACCGTTTCAAAGATGTGGACTTCATTCATAAAAACCATGTCACCGATCACAAGATAGAATGCCAAATCTGCCACCTGGCTATCCAGCATAAATCAATTTCAAGAACGGTAGATATTAAACCAGATTGTAACAATTGTCACGAATCGGAGCACATTGAACAACTGACTTTGTTCATTGGTAAAAGCAACTACAGTGATGTGAGCATACCCAACCCCATGTTCAATGCTGGATTGAACTGCAAGGCTTGTCATATTTTCCATAAATATGAGGGAGGGGTCAGTGGTTTAAGCCAGTCCACGGTGGCCAAGGGGGAGTCCTGTGAGAAATGCCACGGAAAGGGGTATGCCAAGCTCTTTAACCGGTGGGAAGAAATCATGCAACAGAAGGTGGATGCCATCGGGGAGCAGATCCAGGTCGCCCAAAAAATGATTTCCCAGGCTACCGCACCCTCAGAAGCGCTGGGCGAGGTCGATCGCTACTTTAAAAAGGCCGTTTTCAACTATCAGTTAGTCAAACGGGGAAATATTGTCCACAATATCGTTTTTTCTGACCAACTGTTGGTGGAGGCCTCCCGGGATCTAGACAGCTCCCTGGCGCAAATAGGCGTCGAAACGACGTTTCCCCATGTGTCCCTTTATAGTGAAATGGTTCCACCCCAATGCAAGAATTGCCATTATGGTCAGGAAGAGATCACGGTGGAAGCCTTCGGGATTCAGTTCCCCCACAACATTCATATTGTTGAGCAAAGACTTCCCTGTTCCAAATGCCATTCCAATTACCAACGTCACGGTGAAACGATTATTTCCAAGAGCGAGTGCTTGCAATGTCATCATACGCAGGAGAGTGTAGCCTGCGAGGATTGCCACACCCTCCAGGCCCAGGTTTATCAGGGGACCGTTGCCTTTGCCTCGGAGCCGACTCCCGACGTAATGGCCCTGGAAGGGGTGGAATGCCGTGCCTGTCATGGTGGAAGTGACGCGGCTGTACGCAGAGCCCAGGGTTCTGATTGCGCCGAGTGTCACGATGAAGAGTACGATGAACAACTAACGGAATGGCAACAGTCCACAAAACAAGCCTTGGCGGCGCTCACTAAAATTTTGTCCAGCGATACGACCGGTATCTGGTACCAAGAAAATAAAGCGCTTTTAGATAAAGTCCGAACCGGCATTGAGCAGATGGAGGCCGATCGGAGTTTAGGTGCCCATAACAATGAACTGATTACAGAGACACTTCAGGAATATGATGAGCTTATTAAAGGAATTGTGGAGTAGGGTGTATGAGCATTTGGTTAAACGGCCTGGAGTCAATGATGGAGGTCCTAAAATAACAATGAAGAAGTTGCCTGAACAGATTACCAGGTTGGCGGTGGTGTTTGGTGTTTTCATTACACTGATAGTTGTCGTGCGGGTGTTTATCCTGCCGGCGGAGTTAAAGGAGACCGGGATCAACCGCAAAACCGCCATTAAACGGGAGCTGGCCAAGCCCGCCCGTTATGCCGGCGCCCATGCCTGTGCTGAGTGCCACGAAGATGAATATGAGACCAAGAAGGCCGGTTATCATGCAAATCTGGCCTGTGAGACCTGCCATGGTGCTTTGCGCGCCCATACGGAGAATCCCGATGAGGATATCCCCTTTTTACCCCAGACGCGGGAATTCTGTCCGGTGTGCCATACTTACAACCTCTCCCGGCCCACTGGTTATCCGCAAATCAACCCCATCGCCCATAATCCCCTGAAGCCATGTAGCCAATGCCATAACCCCCACGACCCGGTGCCTCCTGAAGTGCCGCAGACGTGTTCTGCCTGCCACGCCCAGATCGTCAGGACGAAAGCCGTATCCCACCATGTGGGCTTGGAATGCACCGTGTGTCATGAGGTGCCGGAAGAACACCGCATCAATCCGCGTTCGGTAAAACCCAGTAAACCGGCGGAGCGGACATTTTGCGCTCAATGTCATGGCTTTGGATCCAAGGTAGTAGGCCCACCTAAAATTGACCTTGAGACCCATGGAGAAAAGTATCTCTGCTGGCAATGCCACTATCCACACCTACCGGAGGTGAAATAATGAACCGCAGATCTTTCTTTCAGAAGTTATTTTATTTACTCACCGTGAGTGGTCTCTTTGGTCCCTGGTTTTCGCGCCTATTTGCCAGGAATGTAAAGGGCGATGTCAACAGACCCACCAAGCGCTTTGGCATGGGAGTTCAGGTCGACAAGTGTATCGGTTGTGGCCAGTGCGTGGTGGCCTGCAAGACGGAAAATGCCGTTCCCCAAGCGCCCATCTATTATCGCACGTGGGTAGAACGCTATCTTATCAAGCAGGATAGAACGGTGGAAGTGCAATGCAAGGATGGCGGCGCCGGGGTCTATTCCGCGGATATCGAGGAAAAGGATATTCTACGCAGCTTTTTTGTCCCCAAATTATGCAACCATTGTGATCATCCGCCGTGCGCCCAGGTGTGTCCGGTGGGGGCGACTTTCCAGACCGCCGAGGGGATCGTCCTGGTGGATGCCAAGCGATGCATTGGGTGCAGTTATTGCATTCAGGCCTGCCCCTATGGCGCCCGTTATATGCATCCGGTAACTCGTACCGCCGATAAATGTACCTTGTGTTACCATAGAATTAATACGGGCCTATTGCCAGCCTGTGTGGAGGTGTGCCCCACCCAGGCCCGGGTTTTTGGCGATTTGTCCTCCGGAGCCAGTCCTTTGACACGCTTGCGCCGGATGAAGAAAATCCATGTCCTGAAACCCTCCTTGAACACCGAACCGAAAGTTTTTTACACCGACCTTGATGGAGAGGTAACATGAACACCGAGGCAGTAAATACATTCAATTCCCTGATCAGACAAACAATCGGTTTTGTTTTTCCTAATGAAATCGAAATCCACTGGTCCATCCTGATCGTAGTCTATCCCTACATAACCGGGTTAGTGGCTGGTGCGTTTATTCTGGCCTCCCTGGTAAAAATCTTCAACGTGAAGGAAGTGCAGCCGACCTACCGGTTATCGTTGCTCACTGCCCTAGCTTTTCTGATTGTGGCCCCCATGCCCCTATTATTGCATTTAAAACACCCCTTACGTTCTTATGAGATATTCCTTACCCCCAATCTGAGTTCAGCCATGGCCATGTTTGGTTTTGTGTATGCCTGGTACTTGCTGGTGGTGTTGTTGCTGGAGATCTGGTTTGATTACCGCAAAGACCTCATCATCTGGAGCCGCACAGCCCGCGTCCCCCTGAATTGGTTCTATAAAATCGTTTCCCTCTTTTCCACGGATACCAGTGATAAAGCCGTGGCTTTCGATAAGAAAATGATCAAAGCCATTACCGTCATCGGTATTCCCTCCGCCTTTATTCTCCACGGTTACGTGGGCTTCATCTTTGGATCGGTGAAGGCCAACCCGTGGTGGAGTAGTGTCCTCATACCAATTGTGTTCCTATTTTCCGCCATCGT
Source organism: uncultured bacterium (assembly GCA_964628055.1). GTDB lineage: Bacteria > Fidelibacterota > Marinisomatia > Marinisomatales > TCS56 > CAZBEL01. The sequence continues at coordinate 36,322 of CAZVNL010000007.1, forward strand.
ATCCGGTATTGCCCTGATCCTGTTATTGTATATGATTATTATTCCTACCCGGCGAGAGCCCATCAATATGGCCTGTCTGGACAAAATCGCTTCCTATTTGCTCTATGCGGTTATCGTGGACTTCTCACTGGAAGTGCTGGATTTTATCCACCGACTTTACGAGAGTGAAGAGTCTATTGAGATTCTCACCGATATGGTGGTCAATAAGCTGTTCGTGAGTCTGGTGGTTCTCCAGGTTCTGTTAGGAATGCTGCTGCCCCTGGGGGTGCTCATTAGCGTTAAACTATTCCGATTCAACCAGGAATTGCGAAAACTCCTTTACTTCATGTCGGCAATTCTCATCCAGGTGGGCATTTTTACCACCCGCTGGAATGTGGTTATGGGCGGGCAGATGTTCTCCAAGAGTTTTCGTGGTTTAACGTCTTCTAAAATCGAGATCTGGGGTGTGGAAGGTCTTTTATCAGCGTTAGTCCTGCTCATTTTACCATTCATTATTCTGGCGATCCTATTAGCGCTTTTCCCACCCTGGAAGAAGAAACCCGCCGACGAAGCAGTGACACCCTCCGAATAACATTCTGGCAAAGGCGTAATCAAATATAATGTGATAAAGTAGCCATTTCAGGATATTTGGCGAAGGGAGGTAGGCCTCGGTCTATCTCCCTTTGTCTTATGCTATAAGGGTCTCAATTTTGGTTTATTAGGTTTAAGTGAGAGGCCGGGGGAAATAATAAAGGGGATGAATGCGATTGATACAACCTTTGTGAATTGAGAGGGGCAATAACACAAGGGTTGGAGAAGGTAAAGAGGGGAATCGTCTTCTCCCCGGTTTCTATTTCTTTTCATACGTTGGTAAATAGCCTTTCTACAGGCAACCAAAAGGAGGGAGAAATGCGATGAAAAGAAGGCCCGAAACCTGGCATCAAATCGCACCCATCACCCAATTGTCAATAAAACGTAATATTTAAGATAACTCGCTCCAAATATACCAATATTTCTCAATTATATGCAACTGGTAGGAAGCGTTTAATTGATTTCATTTGGTACCCCCGGTAGAATTTTAGTAAGTTGCCTGGAAATGAATTGGGCTCATTTTACACGATTGCTTCCCTTCTTGTTTTTTGCCTACCTCGGGGCTGCCTCACAATCGCCCTATCATCCTACCCCCGACAGGGATTATGACCTGCAACACATGGCCATTGAGGTAACAATTGACCTAGAGGAAAAGACATTGGAAGGAAGCGTTACCCATGTCTTAAGTCCCCTGGCCGACGAGTTGGGACAGCTATCTTTTGATTCAGAATCTACCACTATCCACCGGGTGGTGTTGAACGGCTCAATAGACCTGGACTTCCAGTTGGTGGATAAAAAGCTCTGGATAGACTTAGATCAAAATTATGGCTGGAAGGATACCCTCCAGCTCACCATTACCTTTACTTCCCAGCCCCAATTGGGTTTTTACTTTGTGCACCCTGATTCAGTTTATCCTGAGAAACAGCTCCAGGGTTGGTCCCAGGGGGAGGATATGGACAATCACTATTGGATACCCCTTTATGATTATCCTAATGATAAGGCCACCTGGGAGTGCCGGGTAACCGTGGACACGCCCTTGGTTGCCATTTCCAATGGGGAATTGGTGAGTGCCACCACTCACGGGTCCCAGAGAACATTCTATTGGCGGGAAAACACTCCCAACGTGAGTTATCTATTGGCCATTGCTGTCGGGCGTTATCAAAAGGTCGCCGATCATTACGGGGATCTTCCCGTGAATTACTGGGTCTACCAGCGCCACACCCCGGAGGATGCTCGACGTTCCTTTGGCAAAACACCGGCCATGATCCAATTTTTCGGTAAACTCACGGGAGTCGAGTTCCCTTTCGAAAAGTACGATCAGGTGCTGATTGATGATTTTATGTGGGGTGGGATGGAAAATGTTACCTGTACTTTTCAGACCGATCGAACCATGCATACCGAGGCCGCCCGTCCCCATCAGAGCAGTGACGGACTCGTAGCCCACGAGTTGGCCCATCAGTGGTTCGGAGATTATTTAACTACCCGTAATTGGGCCAACATCTGGCTGAACGAAGGTTTTGCCACCTATTTGGCCATGGTATGGCAGGAGCATGACACCGGGTTGGAAGCAGCCGAGTATTCCCGCTATTGGCAACTCCGCAGTGTAGCCTGGGCGGATGGGTCTCATCGTCGCCCCACGGTTCAGTATTACTACGATAGTTCCATGGAGCTTTTTGACGCCAACGTTTACGGGAAGGGGAGTATTATTCTCAACATGTTACGGCACTACTTGGGGGAGGCAGCCTTCTGGCGGGCCATCCGGTATTACACCCGGGAGAACGGCGGTTCCAACGTAGAAACGACCGATTTGAAAAAGGCTTTTGAGGTAGTCACCGGGAAGAACTTATACTGGTTTTTTGACCAATGGGTCTATAAAGCCGGGCTACCAAAATTGGAGGTAAAAACCCGTTATGATCGTCGCAACAAGCTGGTGAACATAACCCTGACGCAGAGTTCCATCGGTAAGGAGGAGGTGCTTTACAAGCTGCCCATGACGGTGCTCATCGACGATGGTGACTTGCGTCGGGAAACCATCTTTTTCGAGGAGTCGGAAGGCACGTTTACTTTTCCTGCCCAACATCCCCCCAAGATGGTAATCGTGGATGAAGGGTGGCAGATTCCCAAGTACATGACCTTTAAAAAACGGCCTGCTGAATTGATTTATCAATTAGAACATGCACCGCAGGTTTTGGATCGTATTTGGGCCGCCCGGGAACTGAGCAAACTCCACGCCACCAAAGCCATTGCCGAAGCCCTTATAGGCTCCGTGAAGCAGGATCCCGTCTGGGGAGTCCGGGTAGAAGCGGCCAATGCCTTCAAGACCCTGAAACCCAGGCAGGGCTACCGACAATTATTGTCTACCTTACAGGATCAGGACCCGCGCGTGCTCACGGCCTGCATTAAAGCTTTGGGAATTTATGCCGAACCCGTCGTGCGGGATACTTTACTTGCCCTTCTTCACCGCGATAAGCACGAATACGTCATCAGTGCAGCCCTGGAAGCTTTAACCAAAGTGGACTACGATTCAGCCCTCCAGATTGTCGACTGGGCCCTGCAACAGGATGCCCATGAAGAAGTGATTCGTCGCGCGGCTATCAATGTCCTCGGAGAGCGTAAAACGGAAGAGAACTACCAGCGCCTGCTTTCCCTATCGGCCTACGGAGGAACAACCTACAATGCCCGTCCTGCAGCGGTAAACGCCCTGTCTTCCTTTGGGGAAAAATATCCGGAATTGGTGGCAACTGCCGTAGACTGGCTGGAAGATCCAAACTGGCAGGTGCGAAGAAGCGCCTTTTATATTATCGGAAAATATGGTCAAAAGGAACACTTGAATGCTGCCCTGACCGTCATCCAAAACGAGGCGCGGAGTACCCGAATGGTGAAGATGATGGAAAACCTACTCCAGGACCGCATCAAGGGAGGGAAAAAACGCAAGGTCACCCGGAAAGAAGTTCGTGAATTGCAGGAAGTCTTAGACCAATTTAAGGAGATTATCAGCGCGAGTTGATTCACCGGTTCTTTCCCTTTTCTGCCGTTTCCAATTACACGACCCTTTTAACAGTGGGAAAACCCTTCTGGATGATGGTAAAGTCAAAGGAACTAACGCTTAGATTGGAACGGTGATTACAGATAAAAATAGCTGTTTAATCCTGATTGATGTACAGGGTAAATTGGCCTAAATCCAACCTGACAGTGAAGAGCTGTTCCGTAACCTGCGACTGTTGATTCAAGGAGTTCAACTGTTTACGCTCCCCATTATTTGGACCGAACACGTCCCGGAGAAGCTTGGACCCACTATTCGCTCGCTTAAAGCGTTGTTTAAGGATCAAAAGCCGGTGGCCAAGTGTGAATTTAGTTGTGGGTAAAATGCCGCTTTCAATGCTGTATTGGACCGTCTGGATGTCACAACGGTACTCCTGGCCGGAATTGAAGCGCATGTCTGTATCTATCAAACCGCCGTGGACTTGTTGGAGAAGAACTACCGTGTAGAAGTAGTCGCGGATGCGGTCTCCTCCCGGAGGGCGTCTGATAAAGAAATCGGGTTGGAAAAGATTCGTTCGGCTGGTGCAGCCCTCACAACGGTAGAAATGGTACTCTTTGAACTGCAACAGGTCTCCACTGGGGAACGATTCCGGCAGCTAATTCAATTAATAAAGCAGTCGGTACAGTAAAATTGATGACGAAGAGATGGTAATCAACATACACGGTAATAAATCAAAAAATCTTATTAAAATTTCTGTTAATGTTGGAACTTTTAGGTATTGAGAAGTTTAAATATCCCTCAGTAAGTTAATCTGGTTATGAAACATATCTTGACCCTTTCAACGTTGGTGTTTGCCCTGGGGGTAAGCGTCACTCCCTTTATATCCAAGGGAACCTGTGGCCGTTCCTGTTGCGATAACCAGACATCCATGAAGGCCTCTCTTACGGCCAATACCTGTGAGGTTTACTCGTCACAGTGTAGCACCCGGCCGGTCCTCTTTTTAATTGCTACCCCGGAGAAAAGGTCTGTCCACTTGCACCTTGATCACTATTTCCAGGAAAAAATTTCGAGCGCTGAATATACTGTTGCTCCTCTACTTACTTTATTTATGAATCAGGATGTGGGAATAAAAAGTTTTTCCCACTACCTGACACCCCTTCGGGTTTAGGGTCTCCCTCCATATCCAATCAACGGAATAGTAGGACTTAGAATGGCCTATTCTTCCGTCAAGCTGTTACTCCTAATCCAAAACCCAATTCAAAAGGAATAAGGACCTAAACATGGTTACCTTAGGAAGTGGACTCACGTTCCTGGCATTTGCTCTGGCGCTTTACGGTGCCTGGACAGCGCTACAGGCGGGAGCCCAGTATAAATCACAAATGTTAGCCAGTGCACTCCGCAGTGCTATGGCCCTCTTCGTAGTAACAAGTTTTTTAGTCTCCTTGTTACTGTATGCCTTCATTACCCACGACTTCAGCATTAAATACGTCGTGTCTTACTCCGACAGTCAATTACCGCTCTTTTACACCATCTCGGCACTTTGGGCTGGTCAATCAGGGTCGTTGCTATTCTGGGCTTGGTTGCTGGCGCTCTTCTTGGTTCTCGTCATCCGGCAAAACCGCGATCAAAACCGGCTCCTACTCCCGTATGTCATGGGGATCATCTTTATTGTTCTTAGTTTTTTCTTTGGGTTGATGGTTTTCGCTACGAACCCCTTTGAACCTACCGGTGTTATGGTCCGCGATGGAAACGGTTTAAACCCCATGTTACAGAATCCGGGCATGGTCTTACATCCTCCGTTACTCTTTTTAGGTTATGTGGGCTTTACCATTCCCTTTGCCTTTGCCATCGCCGCTTTATTGACTAAGAAGATGGATTCGGACTGGATTCGTTCCACGCGGCGCTGGACCCTCACGGCCTGGTTATTCCTGACCCTGGGGATTGTTTTAGGCGCCAAGTGGGCCTATGTGGAATTAGGCTGGGGGGGCTACTGGGCCTGGGACCCAGTGGAAAACGCCTCGCTTATGCCCTGGCTCACTGCTACCGCCTTTCTCCATTCGGTTATGATTCAGGAACGGCGGGGTATGTTGAAAGTGTGGAATATGGTCCTCATTATCCTTACGTTTAACCTTACCATCTTGGGGACCTTCCTCACCCGTAGCGGAATTATGAGTTCAGTACACTCTTTTGGAGTCTCTAATTTAGGTCCCCTGTTCCTGAGCTTTTTAGCGCTCAGCTTAATTGTATCCCTCTGGTTGGTTTACAAGCGCAGAGCCTTGTTAAAGAGCATCAACCACTTGGATGCCTTTCTCTCTCGCGAATCCAGTTTCTTGTACAATAACTTAGTGTTGGTAGGCATTGCCTTTGCCGTCTTCTGGGGGACGATCTTTCCCGTCCTCACAGAGACGTTCCGTGGTGTCCGTGTCTCCGTAGGTCCCCCGTTCTATAACGAGGTCAATGTCCCCTTGGGGCTAGCTTTGCTGGCCCTTACGGGGATTTGCCCCTTGCTGGCTTGGCGGAAGGCCTCTTCTCGCAACCTGCGACGCAATTTTCTCTATCCCGTTATGGCCAGCTTGGCTACGGGGGGAATGCTACTTTTAATTGGGTTGGCGCAACCGGTTGTGGTTCTGTCTCTATCTCTATCCGTTTTTGTCTTCTTCAGCATCGGTCTTGAGTTCTATCGCGGAACCAAAGCCCGTATTCGGGTTACGGGTCAGTTGTTTCCCCTGGCGCTATGGAACCTGGTGAGCCGGAATAAGCGCCGTTACGGTGGTTACATAGTCCACATTGGAGTAATTTTAATAATTGTCGGGATCACCGGATCCAATGCCTTCAAACAGGAAAGTGAGGCCTTCATGACCCCCGGGGACTCTTTGCAGATCGGCGACTATACGCTCATCTACCGGGGTTTGGTGGATCATTCCAATAACCGAGCTCAGATTGTGGCTGCCGAGATGCAGGTGGAATGGAAAGATCGCCATTTGAAGACGCTCTACCCCTCCAAGCAATTTTTCCCCAATCAGGACCCTATTTCCGAAGTGGATATCCGTCAGACCTTAAAAGAGGACCTCTACTTGATTCTCACTGGTTGGGATAAAACGGGACGGGCCAATATCAAGGCGCTAATCAATCCCCTGGTAGTGTGGATCTGGGTCGGGGGCATGGTCATGTTGATCGGTACGCTCATTGTGCTGGGTCCCCAGCGGGTGAAAAAATTGGGTAACTTGCCCGTCACGACGTTTGAAGAAAAAGCGGTGGAGATGAGCCATGTTTAATAATCCATGGATGATTGGAGTCGGTCTGTTATTCATATTTACAGCCGTTTCCTTACCTGCTCAAGATAAGGCCCAATTACAGGCCGTCACCGGGAACCTGAGTTGTACGTGTGGCTGTGGCATGACGGTAAAAACCTGTGAAGGGAGTATGTCCTGTTCGGCGGCGGGTGGTTTATCCCGGGAAGCACAACAATTACTGGCTGCTGGTTTGACCCCTCCGCAAGTGCTGGATAAATTGGTGGAAAAGTATGGTGAAGTTGTCCTGGCCGAACCGCCTAAACGGGGGTTTTACTGGCTGGCTTGGATTCTGCCTTTCGCCCTAATTGGCCTCCTGGGATTTCTCATTACCCGCTATTTGAAACGCTGGAGCAAGCAACCGCAACCGTCGGGGTCAAACTCCGCCACAGCTCCTAAGGAAAGTCCTGAATTAACCCGGGAATTGGATGAATTGTTAGACCGGATAGAATAATTGAGAAAATTGTAGAGGAATTGGTCATTCTATGAAAATCACAACTTATTTGCGTAAGGAGCCCTGGATATGGAAACTTTACTATTAGTGCTATTATTCGGTGCCATCGCGTTCTATGTTGGCTACCCCTATTTTGCCAAGGAGGTTGATCATTTTCTACTGGAAGACGGTGAGGCCGATGTTCCCCTTAAATTGACCGAAACTCGCGATGTGACTCTAGAGACGCTGAAGGATATTCAACTAGACCACGAAATGGGTAAACTCTCGGACCAGGACTACCAGTCACTGAATAGCCAGTATCGCTCCCAGGCCCTGCAGCTGTTGAAAGAAATCAAATCTTATCAGGTAGGGAAGGGGAAGGATATTCCTGAACGGGAGCATGTCACGGCTCGCAGCGGGGAAGACAGGGGCCCCAGTCAAGCCAAATATTGTAGCTATTGTGGCGTGGAGTTGCCTCCCCGGGGAAAGTACTGTCACCAATGCGGACACGAAATTTTTAGGGAGTAAAGGGTGAAAACGGTTTCGTACTTGAATATTGGTATTAAACCTAAAAAATTTAGTCTTGGTACGGGATTCTTCTACCTTTTGCACCTTGGGCCCTGGATAATAAAAATCTTGTAATAATTTTGTGGAAAGATGTAATAAAAAATGATTGGCTTCTCTTTCTTTAAGAAATTAAGATCTTCGCTATGATTCAGAAACTCCTCGCCACTTTGATGCTCATGTTAACCGTGGGATTTACGGTATTGCCTTTCGTGCCCAAAGAACGGTGCAACTCGTGCCAGTGTGTGCTATCGGGTGGTAATGCCAAACCGGTAGCCATGGATCCCTCTTGTGGCTTAGCGAGTACCACGTGTAGTCATCCGGTAGTCGTTCCATTATTTGCTGGGACACAACCCCATCCGGAACGGATACAACCTTATTTGAATTCATCCTGGCACCCCGGTGCCTTGTCCTTTCCAATCACGGAAACATCATTGTTGGTTCAAATGGCCAATGCCCTCCCCTCGAGTTTACAGGGATTCCGTCCCCCTTTACGACTGTAATATCTATTCCCCTCCCAGTTCTTCCCACCATCTGGTTAAAATGGGGGTGCGGGAGAACCCTGCCAGAGAAAGTGGCTCCAACTTTCTTCTTTAATCATCATTCATAAATAAACGGAGAACAATCTTGAAACACATATGGTTGTCAATGCGAGCTAAACCTGGTCACGTTACTTTGGCCCTCGCTTTTTTAGCAACGTTAAGTATCGCTGGTGCACGGGGAAGCACTGCTTCCCGAGACGTGCCAGGAGCCATCCCAGGGGTTAACAAAGCCCCCCTTTCCGGGGAGGCAAGACCTACGCCAGTAGACCTGTTGTTGGCTCGCAATCGAAAATTATTAGCTGCTGAACAGAAGCGTCTGGCGGCCCTGGAAGCAATAAAGACCAAAGGCGTTCTGCCCGATCCAATGTTCTCCAATTCGTTTTTCCTGCAATCTATTGAGACCCGTAATGGGCCGATGGAGAATCAGATCATGTTGAGTCAAAAGTTTCCCTTGTGGGGGAAATTAAGTCGCCAAGGGAAAGTGGCCACGCTTATGGCCGAAAAGGCCACCTTTAACCTGGAAACACTCCAGGTGGTGGTCGTTTTTCAAATGAATAAAAATTATGCTAACTACTTGAAACTGAAACACTCGTTAGAGATTTTAGAACAATACCAGGAAGAGCTGAATTCTTTCCGTAAAGTGGCCCTTACGCAATACTCCACCGGAACTGGTATGACCCAGCATCCCATTTTAAAGCTCCAGATCGAAACTTCGTTGGTGGAAAGTAAAATTAATACACTACAAACCAAGTTGGATGCGGTGGAGAATATGCTTCAGGCTTTATTTGATGGTGTCTTTTCCCCTGCTCTTTTTCCCCCGGATTGGGATATTGTCATTCCCACCGATTCTGCTGTGGCCTGGCTAAAACGGGCGGAAACGACTCATCCCGGTTACCTGGAGGCGCGTACGAATCTACTTCTTGCTCAGGTTCAACAGGAATTGGCGACACGTAAAAATTATCCTGATTTGATTACCGGAGTGACTTACACCAGTATTGGTGACACTCCCGAGATGAATGAAAATGATCCAGGCCGCGACGCTTTTGGGATCAAACTGGGTCTCAATTTGCCCTTATGGTTTGGGCGGAATAAAGCTCGCGTAGAATCGGCCACCTTGAATGTCAAAGCCCAGGAAGAACTGGTGGCCGACGTTTGGAACGCGATTGAACAGGAAGTTCAATCAGTAGTCATCCAACGTGAGGAAATTGAAGAAACTTATCAGCTCTATCAGGGGGGCTTATTACAGGAGGCTGATCAAATGGTCTCCTCGGCTTTTTCAGCTTATGAAACAGGAAAGATTAGTTTCCTGGACCTTTTGGATAGTGAACGCATGGCGGTACGCATCCGCTTGGAATTTGAGGCGGTCATTGCTGAGCGACGGATCGCCGCCGCTCAATTACTCAAGGCTGTTGGCTTAATTGATTTGAATGAGGAGTAACACCCATGGCATGGAATACAGTTATTAAAACATCGACGATCGCTGGCTTGTTGGCCCTCTCTATTGGATTGGTGGGTTGTTCTAAAGATGCACCAAAAACAACAGTTGACTCTCCAGAAACAATCTCCACAACGAAGATAGCTGATAATTCGGAAAAACGGAAGATACTCTACTGGCAGGCTCCCATGGATCCCACTTACATCTCCCCCAAACCGGGTAAATCCCCCATGGGAATGGACCTCATCCCCGTATACGAGGGTGAGGAGGCGTTCGGTTCCACCGTGAAAATCAATCCCGTGATTGAACAGAACATGGGGGTTCGTACGGCCATCGTAAAGCGGCGTGACTTGACCCGCGTCATCCGCACTATCGGTCATCTGGACTATGATGAAGCCCGCGTCGGTTACGTACAGACTAAGTTTTCCGGCTGGATCGAAAAAACGTATGTAAATACCACTGGCGAGGCAGTTAAAAAAGGAGATATCCTGTTGGAGATCTACAGCCCCCAGTTGGTGACTGCACAAGAGGAATACCTGGATGCCCTGGACAATTTCCAGCAAGCTACCAGCCCTGCTTCCCGGGCAAACTTGAAGTCTATCCTGGCCTCGACTCGGCGGCGGTTGGAATATTTCGATATTAGTGAAGGCCAGATTAAGGAACTAGAACGGACGCGACAGGTGCGTAAAACATTGCATATTGTCTCTCCGTTCGACGGGATCGTCACCGAAAAGCATGCTCTGGATGGCATGGAAGTGAGGCCGGGAATGCGCCTGTATATCATCGCTGACCTCTCTGAAATTTGGGTCTATGCCGATATCTATGAGTTTGAAGTACCCTGGGTGAAGGAAGGACAGAAAGCGATTATGACGCTGTCCTATCAGCCAGGCAAAGTCTACCATGGCAAGGTGCAGTACATCTATCCCTACCTGGAAGAAAAAACCCGCACCATTAAGGTACGTCTCACCTTTCCCAACCCGAACCTGGATCTGAAACCGGGCATGTACGCTAATGTGGATATCCACACGTCTCCGATGACCGATGCCGTGGTGGTACCGACCGAAGCGGTTCTGTTCTCTGGAGAACGGAATTTGGTTTTCGTGGCCCTTGGAAGGGGACGTTTTGCTCCTCGCAATGTGATGGTGGGGTTGGAAAGTGGGGACGGTTATTACGAAATCCGCAAGGGCCTGAAAGCAGGTGAAAAGGTCGTGACTTCGGCCCAGTTCTTGTTGGATTCGGAAAGTAAACTCCAGGAAAGTATTGCCAAGATGCTGGCCTCCCGGAAAAATACACCTGCCACACTGGACGAAGAATCGGCCACGGACATGAAAAACGACCAGTCCGAAGAGAAGATGACTAGGCAACAACCTAAGATGGATATGGACATGAAGGGTATGGATATGAACATGGATGGTAGAGAAATAAATATTGATAATAAAAAGATGAATATGGATATGGAGCAACCGCCTGCTGCCATGCCCATGGAAGATCATAAGAATATAAAGGAGATGCCAGGGATGAAAGCTCCCCAGGAAATCAAGACAACAGCCGGGAATTTACCTTTCGGCGAGGTTCTCAATGATACGCTTACTTATTTTACCTGCCCTATGGAAGACCATGCTTTTGTGCGGGTTAAAGATCCCGGTTCATGCCCGGAGAGTGGGATGACGCTGGTGTCAAAACGTGAGCCCCTCCAGGCCGATCAAACCTTTTACACCTGTCCCACGCCAAACCACGATTATGTGGTTTTGGACGAGCCGGGTGCGTGTCCCCTCTGTGGTATGGATTTAATTCCTCTGGTGAACTAATAAATAGCGTGTTGTTAGGCGTACACTTGCGGGAGAACAACGATGATTGAAAAAATTATAGAATGGTCCATCAACAACCGGTTTATGGTTATTTTGGCAACGGTTTTAATTATTATCGGTGGGCTGGTGGCCATGTTGAAGACTCCCCTGGATGCCATTCCTGATTTGAGTGATGTTCAGGTAATTATCCTCACCGAATATCCCGGTCAGGCCCCCCAGGTGGTTGAAGATCAAATTACCTATCCATTGACTACGGCCATGTTGTCCGTACCCTATGCTAAGGTAGTGCGGGGATACTCGTTCTTTGGCCTGTCGTTTGTGTACATCATTTTCGAGGATGGTACCGATATGTACTGGGCCCGCAGCCGGGTGTTAGAGTATTTGAATTTCGTTTCCGGACGGTTGCCTCAGGGGGTCACACCCCAATTAGGCCCCGATGCTACGGGAGTGGGTTGGGTGTATGAATATACAGTGGAGAGTAACGACCACGATCTGCAGCAACTTCGTTCGATCCAGGATTTTTATCTACGTTACGCCCTCATGAGTGTACCCGGTGTCTCGGAAGTGGCCAGTATCGGGGGCTATGTTAAACAGTATCAGGTGGAAGTGGATCCCAATAAACTAGTGGCCTACAACATCCCCTTAAATAAAGTGAAAATGGCCATTAAACGTAGTAACAACGATGTGGGGGGACGTCTCATTGAAATGGCCGAAACGGAATTCATGGTTCGGGGGCTGGGCTATATCCAGTCTTTGGATGATTTAAAGAATATACCTTTGGGAGTCGATAAGAAGGGGACCCCGATTCTATTGCGTAACGTGGCCAATATCCACTTAGGACCGGAACTTCGCCGGGGGTTGGCCGAACGGGACGGTATCGGCGAAGTCGTTGGCGGCGTCATCGTTATGCGTTATGGAGAAAATGCCCTGGAAGTGATCCACCGTGTACGCGAAAAGATTGAAGAGCTGAAACAGGGCTTGCCGGAAGGGGTGACCATCAAGCCAGCGTATGACCGTTCCCTCCTCATCGAACGGGCGATTGATAATTTGAAAGAAAAGTTGATCGAGGAAAGTATCGTCGTTTCCCTGGTGTGTATCGTGTTTTTATTGCACTTCCGAAGCGCCTTAGTGGCCATTTTCACCCTCCCTGTGGGTATCTTGATTGCCTTCTTGGTCATGCGCTACCAGGGGATCAACGCCAATATCATGTCCTTGGGAGGGATTGCCATTGCTATTGGGGCTATGCTACCTGGAGCAATTGTAATGATTGAAAATGCCCATAAACACGTTGAAAAATTTAAAGGGAAGCGGCCACACTGGCGGTTAATTATGGACGCCTCTAAAGAAGTTGGATCAGCCCTTTTCTATTCCCTACTCATCATTACCGTTTCCTTCATGCCGGTGTTTACCCTCCAAGCTCAGGAAGGACGCCTGTTCCGCCCTTTAGCTTTCACCAAGACCTACGCCATGGCCGCCTCGGCGCTCTTAGCAATTACCATCGTCCCCGTGCTCATGGGGTATTTCATTAGGGGTAAAATTCCTCCGGAAAATCGGAACCCCCTTAATAGGTTTTTAATAAAGACTTACCGCCCTATAATTGCTTTCGTACTGCGTTTTAAAAAACTAACCTTGCTGGCAGCGTTGTTAATATTAGGAGTGACTATTTTCCCACTTCAGCGGATTGGTTCTGAATTCATGCCCCCCCTGAATGAAGGGGATATCCTCTATATGCCCACTACAGACCCGGGGATTTCCATTACCAAGGCTCGGGAATTACTTCAGCAAACAGATCGTATTATTTACACCTTCCCGGAGGTCAAACGTGTCTTCGGAAAAATTGGTCGGGCGGAAACGGCTACCGATCCGGCCCCCTTGAGTATGATAGAAACCACGGTAACGCTTAAGCCTGTTGACGAGTGGCCTCAAAGGAAACGGGAGGAACGGTGGCATTCGAACTTGAAAGTCCCCGACATCTTACGAGCCTTTTTCCAGAAGTTTTGGCCTGAAAACCGGCCCGTGACTATGGAGGAGCTGGTGAACGAACTGGATGCAGCGATCCAGTTTCCCGGCTTGACTAACGCCTGGACCATGCCCATTAAAACCCGCATTGATATGCTTAGTACCGGGATTAAGACACCGGTGGGAATTAAAATCATGGGGGAAAACTTGGATACGCTGAATACCCTGGGCGCCCGCGTCCAGGCCATTGTCCAGAAACTTCCTGGTACCCTCAGCGCCTTTGCCGACAAAGTGACCGGGGGCAACTTCCTGGACTTTGAAATCAACCGCGAAGAAGCCGCCCGCTATGGCCTCACCGTGGGAGCCATCCAGGATGTTATCAAATCGGCTGTCGGAGGAATGAATGTCACTTACACTGTGGAAGGTCTGGAGCGGTATCCCGTGAATGTCCGCTACAGTCGTGAGCTGCGGGATAGCATTGAGAAATTGAAACGGGTCATCGTTTCCACCCCCACAGGAGCCCAGATTCCCATCAGCCAGGTAGCCAATATTCGAATTCGCAAAGGAGCACCCGTCATTAAGAGTGAAAATGCCCGAATGACCGGTTGGATCTATGTGGACATTACCGGTATCGACGTCGGAACCTATGTTGAACGGGCCAAAGAAGCCCTGCAAAAAGAGTTACAGGTGCCGGAAGGGTACACCATCGTCTGGAGTGGTCAATATGAATATATGGAACGGGCTAACAAGCGTTTGAAGGTGGTGGTTCCCATTACGTTACTAATCATTTTCTTACTTCTGTTTTTCAACTTCAAGAATGTGACCGAAAGCCTCATCGTTATGCTTTCCCTACCCTTTGCCTTGGTAGGTGGGTTGTGGTTCATGTACTTATTAGAGTATAACATGAGCGTGGCTGTAGGCGTGGGCTTCATTGCCCTGGCCGGGGTTTCGGTGGAGATTGGTGTGGTTATGTTAATTTATTTGGATAATGTATATACTCAACAGCACGATCAAGGCCTGTTGAAAAACAGTGATGACTTAAAAGAGGTGATTTTTGCTGGAGCTGCAGAGCGTATCCGCCCCATTACCATGACCGTGGCAGCCATTATTGGTGGTTTACTTCCCATTCTTATCGGTCAAGGGACAGGAGCCCAGGTGATGAAACGTATTGCCGCTCCTATGGTGGGAGGGATGGTTACCTCCACGATTTTAACCCTCCTGGTAATTCCCGCGATTTATTATTTGTGGCGGTCCTGGGGCTTAAAGAAAAAAGTTAAGGAGCAATCAATATGAAAGAGATAAAAGCCTATATCCGGTGTTCCAAAGTAGAACAGGTAATTAAGGCGCTGCGGACCATTGGGATCGAAAACTTGACGGTAGTGGATGTCATGGCCTTGGGGAAAGGCATGGTTGATCTGGAGAAGTATAAGTATTCTATCGAGTGCGTAGAAAAATATTCAGATGTGGCTAAGATAGAAATCGTTTGCCCCGATGAAATTGTGCCCTCCGCCGTTCAGGTCATCCGTAAGCAGGCCTATACGGGCGAGCGCGGCGATGGATTGATTATCGTTTCTAATGTAGAACAGACCCTTAAAATTCGTTCCGGCGCCAGGGGTGTATCGGCACTCTAAACGGTTGTAATTTTTCCTGAATCTAAGGAGATAACTAACCAAATCAGAGCAAATGGAAGTTCATTGAAATAAAGGAATGACTTTCGAAGAAAGGAAGCCAACATGAGTGAGAAAGTCTTACACATTAAAAATATGGTCTGCAATCGTTGTATCCGCGTAGTGCGGGAGGAGTTGGAGAAGTTAGGCCTAATCGTTGAGGATGTAAAACTGGGCCACGTGATAATTGGAAACCCCGAGCAGATGGACCTGGAACAGGTAAAGCAGGTTTTACAGGAGAATGATTTTGAACTGCTGGTGGGGAAAAAAGCCCGCCTGGTGGAAAAAATAAAGATGCTCATCATTGAGCTCGTGCAGAGCGGGGACCTGGAGTTCATGAACATCAATCTCTCGGATTATCTCAGCAGCAAGGTCGGTCACGATTATGCCTATCTCAGCGGACTCTTCTCGGCGGTGGAAAGCATTACCATCGAGAAATATTTTATCCTGCAAAAAATCGAAAAGGTAAAAGAATGCCTGGTTTATGATGAGAATACTCTGTCAGAGATTTCCTACCGTCTGGGCTATAGCAGTGTACAACATCTCTCCAGCCAGTTTAAAAAGGTCACTGGCTTTACCCCCACCCAATTCAAACGGCTGAAGAGGAGGGACCGACGCTCCCTGGACAGAGTGGTTTCTGCTAAAAAATAATGTACATAATACCCAAAAGGATATAACGCTTATGATTCTTAATACCCTGAAATTTCAATATGGTGGACAACCCTACAACTTACCCATCGGTCATACAGGTTTCGGTGTAAGCTAAGCGTTATGAGTGGACATACTAATAAGACGATTATGTTCCCAGTAAGGTCGATGAGTTTTGGTCTTGTTGCCCGCCCCCGAAATGATTTGGGATCCTTTTGGCTTCCTGAGGATTCCAGAAAGACAACATCAAAAGGGGATTCAACGGTCTATGTTTGTTCTATGGACCCTGATGTCCATCAGGATCATCCTGGCTCCTGTCCGCGTTGCGGGGATGTCGTTGAGTCTCCCGATGTTGTCCTGGTTCCGAAAGTCGGAGTTCGACTCCGTCAGAAATTAAAATTCATTGGCGACCCACCAGGAGCCAAATTGTCCAATAAGCAGGCGAAGCCCTTCGGGGAACTTTCGTTAGTAAAATAATCGTAAACCCGTAAAGATCAATAGAGAGCCATGAGTAAGAAAAAATCTACCCCACCCCAAGATTCCCTCTCCCGTCATACCATTTGGTTGGTGTTGCTCCTCGCTGGGGTGTTCATTGGTTATCTGGTACGAACACCTCAGCCAGTTAATGAGCAACCCGTCCAGCAACAGGACTATTTCAACTTGACAACGCTGGAGATAGCCAAGCAATTTAACTGTTCCTGTGGCGCCTGTGGCGAGTTGAATTTAGCCAGTTGTACTTGCCCCACGGCCCAGGCAACGAAAAGGTTTATCGAGGCCCAGATAAATAAAGGGCAGCCCAAAGAAAAAGTAGTGGACCTGGTGAAAGAAGTGTATGGTCACTTTAGGGGATAAATCAAATCATAAGTAAATTAGGAGTTGAAAATGAAACTTAGCATTTTTAGTCTGATGTTATTCATCGGGATTGTGGGATTCACGGGTTGTGAGGACACTTCTTCTGCCGACACCCCGGAAATCCTTTCCATCCAGCCAGCCAACAGAGTGACTGGCGTAAGCAAATCCACCGCCGTTAAGGTAACGTTCAACGATCCCATGGATACAAAGTCGTGCGAATCCCGTTTTGGTTTGCACCTGGGAGAATTGACCGCAATGCCAGCCATGGGGACCATGGCCGGAATGACGGGCTCTTTTTCCTGGAATTCGGACCATACAGAAATGATGTTCCAACCCGATTCTATGCTCATGGATTCCACCATGTATACTGTTTGTTTGATGGAAGGAATGGAAATGGAGGACCATAACGGTTCCCTGATGATGGGCGGGATGATGGATCATGGCAATCAGGTGGATGACGGAATCCTGAGTATTTTTACTACCGAGTAAACTTGGAAAAACCGATTAACAAAGAAAAGGAGAATGACCATGGGTTACACGTTCAATAAAACCCTGGACGCAACTTTCGACGATGCAGTGGCGCGCGTGAAGGATGAATTGAGTAAAGAAGGCTTTGGCATCTTATCAGAGATTGATGTCCAAGCCACGTTAAAAAAGAAACTGGATGTGGATTTTAAAAAGTATTTCATCTTAGGGGCTTGCAACCCACCCTTTGCCTACCAGGCTTTGCAAGCTGAAGAGCTGATCGGTACCATGTTACCCTGTAACGTGGTGGTAATCGAGCAGGGACCGGGTAAAATACAGGTTGCCGCGGTGGACCCGGTGGCTTCTATGCAGGCCATTGATAATCCTTCCTTGGGAACGGTAGCTCAGGAAGTACAGGCAAAATTACGAGCCGTTGTAGAACGGCTTTAGTGTGAAATTCATTTATCATGGAGTAGTGGCCTTAATAGGCCTATTCAAATTGTTCCCTTAAAGGCCAGTCTATGATATGGGAACCCTATATCTGGGCGATACTGCGCAACCGGCCACCTCGTCAAAGAGTGGAGGTGGGCTAAGAATAATCACCTTCGTCCCGAAGGTGGTACAGTAAAAGCTTTTCGAAGGAATAAAAACAGAAACAGAAAGGAAGTCTCATGAAGATTCTAGTACGGTCCCTAATAAATGTCGTCTTTGGTGGCCTGGTTGTGTTGGCAGCTCAAAGCATGAATATGGACCATCAGGATATGAATATGGACCATCAGGATATGAATATGGATCACCAGAGCATGAATAAGGACCATCAGGAAAAAGCTGCCGATACTGGTGACCATGCAGCACCCATGACCCTC
>CAZVNL010000007.1:54503-71484 GCA_964628055.1 uncultured bacterium
GGACCATCAGGAAAAAGCTGCCGATACTGGTGACCATGCAGCACCCATGACCCTCACCCAAGTGGAAGCCAAATATGTCTGCATGGGTATGGGCTCCGATCGTGTTTTTGATCGGGAACTAATGCCGGCGGTGGTTGATGGAAAGACGTATTATGGTTGTTGCGGGGGCTGTCAGGCCAAATTGATGGAAGATCCCCAGATGCGGGTCGCTGTGGATCCCATTAGTGGAGCCCAAGTAGATAAAGCCACAGCCGTGATTGGGGCCTTGCCCAGCGGCGACGTTCATTACTTCGAATCCATGGAAAATTTCCAGAAATTTGAGAAGATCGCCAGTTCCGTTAAAGTGACTAAAACGGGGGATGAATAACCTTTCAGTCTGATCAATCCCTTAGGAATGATTACGATCCCGTTAGGAGAGGCCTTGGTTTGAACCTTTTCCTGAATATCGGGATGAAACTATAAACCACAAGTAAAGGAGAGTCAAACATGTACTACTATACGTGTCCCATGGAATCACATAAGCATGTCCACGCTACCGAACCCGGCCAATGCCCGGAGTGTAATATGGCCATGGTGAAAGTTGTGGAAGCTACTGCAGAAACAGCTACTTTTTTTGGTTGTCCTATGTCTGTTCATAGCCATGTACGGGCCAGCCAACCTGGTAAATGCCCGGAGTGCAATATGGAATTGAAACCGATGAAAATGGAATAGCATCCCCATTCGTACTTTCGCATCGCTTTTCCCCACCGAGTCTAAATCATACCTTGCTAATCCTTGGTTTCATAACCAACGTTAGACCCGAACAACTGAAAGGTGAATGCCTGTGAGTGCCTTGCTACCCGAGTGGTTACCCAATGTCCATCCCCTCATCATTCATTTTCCTATTGTACTGCTCCTTTTTGCCTGGGGAATACACCTCATCACTTTACTCTGGCCCCGCTTCTCCCTTTTGGTAGTCCTTGATTACTGGTTGTACGGGTTGGGAACGGTAGCGGCGTGGGTGGCTTTTTTAACCGGGCGCTTCGGCGCCGATAAACTGGAAATTGCACCCCAAACGGTCCCCATTATCAACCAACATGCCGACCTGGCGCAGTGGAGCGCCCTCATTTTTACGCTGTCGTTCGCCTTATTGATGGTTCAGAAACTAATTCCTAGTTGGCAGAAGGTTTGGGGGCGTCCCTTGGTCTTTATTGTGAGTACGATTGGACTGGTTACCCTAATTCTTACCGCCGACCGCGGTGGTCGATTGGTGTTTGAACGGGGGGTGGGAGTCGCTCTTCCTCAAAAGGAGCTACCCATTGAAATGCCCCTTAAACCAGCCGCCAATAATGGATTACAGCGCTTTGAGAATGGTACCTTGACTTGGACCCCATCACAGAGCAACCCTAAGAATGCTTTCAAGGGATTCCATTTCCTTCAAGGGAGCCAAGACCAATTGAAAATGGACCCCGAGCATGATGTGGTGCGAATAGAAGGGGACGTCCCCATTCTCATTACCGTGGGAGACACGGTAGATGGTGTACAACTGGATCTCGTTTTCAATCGCGAAGCGTTCCAGGGGACATTGAGTGTCCTTCACCATGTTCAAGATCGGAATAATTACGAATATGTAACCGTCAGGCAGAGTGATGTGGTTTTGGGTCGCGTGCTGGTGGGCCAGGAGCAGATTCTGGATGAAAAACCGGTCTCGCTACAGGGGATGGATACAGTGCGCGTTGTGGGGGCCGGGAGTCATTTTAAGGGCTATGTTAACGGGAAACTCCTGCTTCACGGACATGCGAAAGCACAACCACCAGGCGATGTGGGTCTCAAATTGGTTGGTGATGGTATCCTATCAATCGCTAAATTTGAGGTGGTTGTAATTGATTAACACTGTTTTAAGAAGGGGAGTCAACCACCATGAAAGTACTCTGGTTAACATTTGGCGCTGTTTTCATTGCCGAATTGGGGGATAAAACCCAACTGGCAATCTTAGCACTGAAAGGCAAGGGCTATTCTGGTTGGGAAGTGTTTATCGGCGCCATGCTTGCCTTTGCCGTCCTTACGGGTTTGGCGGTTCTATTCGGTGGTTGGCTGCAAACCCATCTCCCAACAGGAATCCTGGAACGGGTGGCCGCGGTGGGATTCGTACTCCTGGGAGTGCTCATGTGGTTTAATAAAATATGAGTGGTCTTCGATAACGTTAATCCAAAACGTTGTCGGGATTATTGAAGGGGGAGTGATTTTTTTCAACACTGGAATATGGTTCCCACCTTGAAGTTTTTCTTTTTTCGTGTAATAGCGTCCTTGTAAATCAATAAAGGCATTGACTCGGTACTGCATTAGTTTATACATTGTTTACGAATATAGTCTAATAATACACAATTCGTAAATAGGGTAAACAAAACCGCCGATGAGTAAAATATCTACTGGCAGGGAGAAAGTCAGTCCCAAGTACCACCAGTTAGTACTCTCCGCGGAGGAGTTATTCATGCGCTATAGAATTAAGCGGGTTACGGTGGAAGAGATTTGCCGCCGTGCTGGGGTAAGCAAGATGACCTTTTATAAATTTTTCCGCAATAAGGAAGACTTGATTATAAAAATGATGGAGGATTTGTTTCGTGAGGGACAAGCCCGGTTCGATGATATCATGGCCCAGGAGATCCCCTTCTCAGAGAAAATTGTCCAATTCATTGAGTTTAAAATGGATTATAGTCGGCCAATGAGTAAGGAATTTTACGTCGATCTATTCAATTATACACCGGCCCTCCGGAAACTCCTTGAGGAGTGGTCTCGGCAGGGCCAGCAACAGATGATTAAGCTGTTCACCAAAGCCCAACAGGCCGGGGAAATACGCCAGGATTTGGACCTGAATTTCTTCACTTACATTTTTGATTATTTATTGGCCGTGCGGAATGATCCCCAATTCATCGCGTTATTTCCTGATACGGCCACGCTGGTTAAGAATTGGTTACAGTTTTTCTTTTACGGAGTCATGGGACCTGCCAATGAACCTGCGGCTTAATTCTATTTCCTGGCGGATGATTGTCGGTCTCAATACGTTCTTCCTTTGGGAGGGGCTCTTTGGGCAGATAAGTGGTGAATTCTGGGGATTGACCCGTTATCAGACGATTGACCGGCAAGCTTCCAAATCCGAGGTCAGGTTACGATATCTGCCGGAGTTAGCTTGGGAATTGGGATCGTTGGCTGCTGGGCGGGTAGACCTGGAACTCTCCGCCGATTTGCGAGGGGGGATCGCCCAGGGTACTACTACTGAAAGGAAAACCATTACCGTTCTTCCATACCGTCTTTGGGTTCGCTATCGAACGGTTCATTTAGAAGCCCGTTTAGGATTACAAAAGATCGTCTTTGGCCCGGCTCGTCTTCTACGTCCCCTCATATGGTTTGACCGTCTGGACCCTCGCGACCCCCTCCAAGTAACCACCGGCGTGTACGGGCTACGAATACGCTACGATTTCCTTTCCAATGCAAACCTCTGGGGCTGGGGACTATATGGTAATACCGACTTACGCGGCTGGGATCTTTTCCCCACCCGGAAGAGACAACCGGAATGGGGCGCCCGGGGGCAAATCCCGGCGGGCCCGGGAGAATTGGCGGTAACCCTCCATCATCGAGAGGTCGAACTGCCTTTCGATGAGGATCCACATCATTACACCTCCGAAAATCGCCTGGCTTTAGATGGCATGTGGGATGTGGGACCGGGCGTGTGGTTCGAATGGGCCGTCAACCATTGGTCCGCAACTGACTCCCTACCCCAGTGGCAATCCCTGCTCACTGTCGGCAGTGATTATACCTTTGGCCTGGGCAACGGTTTGACAGTTACCGGGGAACTCTTCAACGGCCAGATAGTTTCGGCGCCCGGGGAAACTCGGGAGCAGACCTTAATGTCAGCCTTCATGTTGTCTTATCCCTTGGGAATCATGGATCAGCTCCTCGCTTTCTGTGCTTATTCGCCCACAGAACATTTTTCGTACTATTATATCAGCTACCAGCGAACCTATGACCGGTGGCTCATCCACGTGAGTGGTTACTGGAGTCCGGAGACACCCAAGAGTCCCACAGGAGGCACGGGCCTAACCTTTGGTTTTCGCGGCGTACAGGTGATGGTCGCTTTTAACCATTGATTGAGGAATGCGACGATGAACGATGCTCCTTTGATAGAACTAAAAGATCTGGTGAAAACCTATCCCGTCGGGAAGGGTTCGTTTACAGCCTTGAGAGGAATAAATTTAACCATTAACCGGGGAGCGTTTGTAGGCATTGTAGGGCCCAGCGGTTCGGGGAAAACCACTTTATTAAATATTATCGGTTCCCTGGATAGTGCTTCCGCAGGCACGGCTATTGTGTTGGGGAAAAATATCAACGACCTGTCTCAAAAAGCAGCAGCCGAACTGCGGAATCATTACTTGGGCTTTATTTTTCAGACGTTTAACCTATTACCCGTTTATACCGTCTATGAAAATGTGGAGTTGCCCTTGTTGCTCCTTGGCGTTCCGGCTGAACAGCGTCGGGAATGGATTCTTCAGGCCCTAAAATGGGTGGGATTGACGGATAAAATACGTTCCCGACCGGCACAACTTTCCGGAGGCGAGTGCCAGCGGGTGGCCGTGGCACGGGCCATGGTGAAAAAACCCCAGGTCATCTTAGCCGATGAACCTACAGCCAACCTGGATGCGGCCAACTCTCATAACATCCTACAAATGATGGCGAATTTAAACCAGTCTCTCCAGACCACGTTCGTCTTCGCCACCCATGACGAAAAAGTGATTCAGTATTTACGCCGTAAGATAACCCTGGAGGATGGCCAAATCGTAAAGGACGAGATTATCCCAAATCCTGAGGGGGGAGGCGCCTGAATGCTGGCGTTAAAATTAGCCTACCGCAATTTGATAGGCGCGGGATTACGGACTTGGCTGACCGTCATTGTCCTGTCCTTTTCCTTCTTGATCATCATCTGGAATAAGGGGTTTCTTAATGGATGGGACCAACAGGCCAGGCAGGATACCATTGAATGGGAAATTGGAGGAGGACAATACTGGCAGGAGCATTACGATCCTTATGATCTTGTCACCTTAGAGGATAGTTATGGGCGTTTGTCCCCAACGGTTAAGACCCTTGTAGCTGAGGGGAAAATGACCCCGATCCTCATCTCCACGGCGACGATCTATCCCCAGGGCCGAATTCAAAGCGTTTTACTCAAGGGGATCGATCCCAACCAGAAGATTTTGAGACTACCATCCACTTACTTAAGGGATAGTAGCGATGCGATCCCGGCCATCATTGGTAAACGGTTTGCTGAAAATAATAAACTGAATGTTGGGGATGAGGTGATGGTGCGTTGGCGTGATGTTAACGGTACTTTCGACGCAGCCGAAGTGAAGATTGCCTATATTTTCAAAACCAACGTGGCTACCCTCGACGTGGGAACACTCTGGATTCCTCTGCCAACGCATCAGGAAATGATGCAACTAAAAGATGCGGCTACTATTCTGATCACGGCCCAAGATACTGGATACTTGGGGGCTATCGATGGTTGGGAGTTCAAAGATCACTATTTCTTATTGACTGATATACGTAAAATGATTGAAATGAAGTCCATTGGTGGCTATGTATTTTTCATTATCCTGCTATCTTTAGCCATGCTGGCAATTTTTGATACGCAAGTCTTGTCGATCTTCCGGCGCCAGCGGGAAATCGGCACGCATATTGCCCTAGGCATGACCCAACGACAGGTCATCGCCTTGTTTACGATAGAGGGGGCCATGCATTCCGTACTCGCTGCCCTCCTGGCCGCCCTCTATGGCATTCCTTTATTGGCCTATCAAGCCTCCGTGGGATGGACGCTGCCGGTGGGCACTGACGAATTCGGCCTGACCATTGCCGAGACTATTTTCCCTGCTTACAGCATTGGACTGGTCGTGGGTACGACCCTGGTCGTCTTGATTACCACCACCATTGTCAGTTATTTACCAACCCGGCGCATTGCCAAAATGAAGCCCACCGACGCCATCCGTGGGAAAATACAATGATACGGTTTTTAGTCAAGGGGCTATTACGGGATTACCATCGCAGCCTCTTTCCCATCCTAATCGTCGTGATCGGTGTCTGGATTACGGTCTTTATGCAGGCGTATTTAAAGGGTGTTTTCAGTGACATGATCGATTATAGTGCCCGGTTTTCCACCGGGCATGTCAAGATAATGACCCGGGCTTACGCCGAAAACGAAGATCAGAAGCCTAATGATTTGGCCCTCACAGGTGTGGACCAGATTGGGGAACAGTTGCAGCAGGAGTATCCGGGAATGACCTGGGTCCAGCGAATTCTATTCGGCGGCCTCTTGGATATTCCTGACGAAAACGGGGAAACACGTTCCCAGGGGCCGGTCATGGGTATGGGAATTGACTTATCATCGGGAAGCCCGGAAATAGAAATCTTGAATATTAACAAGGCCCTCATAACCGGGCGATTGCCGCGGAACCAGGGTGAAATTTTAATCAGTGACGATCTGGCCCGGGAATTAGGTGTGCACATCGGGGAGGCCGCTACACTCATCAGCTCCACCATGTACGGGAGTATGTCGGTATACAACTTTACTGTGGTGGGGACCATTCGTTTTGGTGTTCAGGCGATGGATCGCAGTGCTGTCCTGGCGGATATTGTCGACGTGCAACAGGCTCTGGATATGTCTAATGCCGCGGGGGAGATTTTAGGGTATCTGGAAAAGGGGGTTTACAATGAAGAGCGAGCGAAGATGATTGCAAACCAGTTTAACGCTCGCTACCAGGACGTAACCGACGAGTTTACGCCGGTAATGGGGACGTTAACTCAATTAAGCAGCCTTGGTGACTACCTGGGCATGGCGGATAGTTACTCCGGAATTATCATATTTACTTTCGTGCTGGTTATGTCCATCGTTCTGTGGAACGCCGGTTTGTTGGGGGGGTTGCGACGCTACGGGGAGGTTGGAGTTCGCCTGGCCATTGGGGAGCCTAAAGGGCATATCTACCGTGCCATGATTTATGAATCGATTTTCATCGGCTTGGTAGGGTCCCTCGTTGGTACCGGCCTGGGATTAGGTTTAGCTTACTGGTTACAGATAAAAGGTCTGGATATCAGCTCCCTGGTGAAGAACATCACCATGATGGTCCCTACCATTTTCCGTGCCCGGATCACGCCGGAAACCTATTACATCGGGTTTATTCCGGGATTAATGTCCACCGTTTTGGGAACTGCCCTCTCCGGTATCGGAATTTACCGGCGACAGACGGCTCAATTGTTTAAGGAATTGGAGACCTAGATGCATCTGACGGGTTGTTTCTGCCAAGTTGTTGAGAATGTTTTCCCCGCGTTCGATAAGACTGATGGACGACGCCACCTAATTCAGGAAGGATGATAAATGCTTAAGCGACATTTAGTTAATGCTATGGTGACCATGTTGTTTTATGGGGGAACCTTCGGGTCTGCTCAGGAACTTACCGGGGAAGAGCTCCTCCGACGCATCGATGCCAATATAACGGCTGAAAGTCGGGTGGTAACCAGCACCATGATCATCCATGGTCGCCGCGGGTCCCGGTCAATCTCGGCCAAGTCGTGGATTCAGGGCTCTGAAAAGGCGTTCACGGAATATTTAGCGCCGCCCCGGGAGCGGGGGACGAAAATGTTGAAACTGAACGATCAACTCTGGATGTACGCCCCCCAGTCGGACCGGATCATCCATATTTCCGGGCACATGCTGCGGCAGTCGCTCATGGGCTCCGATCTTTCCTACGAAGACCTGATGGAAGACCCGGCCCTGGCCAACCTGTACCGGGCAAAGATCAGCGGGCAGGAAGTTTACCAGGGTCGGGAGTGTTGGATCGTGGATTTAACCGCCCGGAATTCCAATGTGGCTTACCATACCCGCAAAATGTGGGTGGACAAGGAACGGATGATTGTCCTAAGAGAAGAACGTTATGCCAAGAGCGGTAAACTGTTAAAAACGGTGGAGGTTCAGGAGGTTTTTCAAGTGGAGGGGCGTTGGGTTCCCCGGCGGGCCGCTTTCAAAGATGTCCTTTCCAAGGGGCGCGGTACGGAATTTATTGTGGATTCTCTGGCATTAAATGTCCCCTTTCCGGACTATCTTTTCACCAAGGCTTCCCTTCGGAAATAAAGCCTTTCCCTTTTCCCTCAATTTCGTAAATTTGTCCCGCTTCCCATGAAACAACTCTGGATCAACCGCTTTATCTGGCTACTACTGGTGATTTGGGTAGGGGGGATTTTCCCACCTACCGGGGGGAGTCTTTACGCTTTTGACGCTCCACAGCAGGCCAGTAAGAAAAAGCGTCCCGCCACGAAAAAATCCTCAGCCAAACAGCAGGCCAAGAAGAAAAGACCAACCGGGAAAAAGTCCGTTAGAAAGAAAACCTCGAGTAAAGCCCTGGCGCGGGCCAACGCCTATGTAAAGCGCGGAAATCAGAAAGCCCGTAAAAAGGATTATGCCGGAGCCCTGAAGGATTTTCTACGGGCCTACAAGCTTAACCCCTCCAAGTCCACCCAGGCTAAGATAAAAAAGCTCCAGGCCATTTTAAAGCAGCGCAAGGCTAGACCCACGAAGAGGAAAACCAAACGCCCTACTGCCCCTCCAAAGGCCGTGGAGAAAAAGCCTACCGTGAGCGCCATTCCCAAGGTCAGCGCCGTGAAATTAGCCAGTGCACTTTATGATTACACAGCCGAGTTGAATACCAGCCGCCGCCGTCTGGCTCAGGCCACTAAATTTCTAGAGCCTTTAAATAAACAACCCCTGGTTAAAATTGAATCCAAACCCATTTTCACGACGGCTGATTATGAACAAGCCGCAGATAAGGAACCGGGTAACATCCGCTTGCAGCGACAATTAGGTCTGCACTATGAAGCTCTCCAGGAGTGGGAAAAGGCCAAGAACCTTTATTTTCGCCTCCTTGCCCGGGATCCTTTGAATCCGGATGCTCACTATTTTTTAGGCGCGTTGTACGCCCGATTAGGGGCCCTGGAACAAGCCCGCCAATCCTTCGAGGAAGCGTTGGATCTGGATCCCAATCATGGCGCCACTTTAGAAGCCATCTCGTCCCTGGGGTTAGGGAATGGGGGGTCCTTTACCACCGACATTCTGAAACGTTCCGCTACCCAGAGCCCCCAGGGCCCGGCCCGTCTCCTGGTCCAGATTCGCACGCGATTAGATGAGCAGGATTATGAAAGGGCCCTATCCCTGGCTCAGGAAGGGGAGCGTACTTTTCCCTCCCAGGTGGGATTTGTCTATTTGGAGGGTGTTGCCTTGCGGGAGTTGGGGAATATGGACCAGGCAAAAAAAGCGTTTCAAACCGCCATTAAATTGAATCCCCAGCATGAAGAATCCCATCTGGCGTTGGCCAATCTTTATTTTGA
Organism: uncultured bacterium; assembly: GCA_964628055.1. Taxonomy (GTDB): domain Bacteria; phylum Fidelibacterota; class Marinisomatia; order Marinisomatales; family TCS56; genus CAZBEL01. The sequence continues at coordinate 63,903 of CAZVNL010000007.1, forward strand.
CCTAGGGAAATATGTCTATGCGGCCCTTTCTTTCCAGGATGCCATTTACTTGAATCCCCAGAACACCGAAGCGCGCTATATGCAGGGCCTGGCCTATTACAACGCCGCTGAATGGGGCCGGGCTACCCAGGCCTGGGAGGATTTGTTACACTACGATCAGAACAATCACCTGGTGCGTAATTTGTTGGCCCAGGCCTACTATATTTTGGCCGTGGAATACAACCGGTTAGGCCAGTCGAGCCTGGGACACACCGCTTTTCGGAAAGCGCTCTCGGTGAATCAGAATACCAACCAATGGTTAGGGGGCGCCTTACTTACTCTGGGGAAATACTATCGTAATAAAGGCATGTATTCCGAATCCCTGGCTGCCTATCGGGAAGTAGTGGAGCTAAAACCCAACGACGCCACGGCCTACGCTGGTATGGGGGTGACTTACTGGAAAATGAACGAACCCCAGTTGGCCAGGAGTGCCTGGCAACGCAGTCTATCCCTGGATCCCGATAATAACGAAGCCAAGGGCTGGCTTATTCTGGCGCAACAAAACAGTTCTTGACTTTACGTCCGATTCATTGTCGAATTCCAGGGGCTTCAGGGACGCCCGGACGGTTATCTCGTTGACATGAGAAAGAGGCTGTTATTTTATTGGGCTACGGTGGCGTCGCTGTATGCCGGTTATCCGGGAGACTCCTTGGTATGGCAAGGAGTTCACCAATTTTATAATTACGAGACAACCGAGGCCATCGTTATTTTACAACAAGCGCGGCAAACCTTCCCGTTAAATCCCACCGTACACCTCTCCTGGGCTGCCGCCCGGTGGTTGCATAGCCAGGCCCATGATCCCATTCCCGAAACGTACCGCCATTTAGAAGCTGACTTGGATACGATCATTCCCGTTTACGAAACCCTGGTGCAAACCTATCCCGATGATCCTTACTACCAGTTGTACTTAGGCTCTTCCGTCGGATTGAAAGCCCGTATTTATTTGGGAAAAAAAGAGTTGTTCAACACGCTTCTCTGGGCTTACCGGGGTTTCCAGCGAGTTCAAGGGGTGGCCGAAGAATATCCCGAGATCTACGATGCCCAACTCCCCATCGGTGTAGCGGAATTCTACGCCAGTATGAGTAGTGTCCTGGTGCAATGGGCCGCCACGCTGTTTGGATTGCACCCCACGACACAGGCGGGTCTGGAGAAGATTGAAGCAGCTGCCGAAAAGGGGGAGTGGTCGTGGATCGAGGCGAAAGGGATTTTAGCATTTATCTATCTATGGATTAAACCCGCTCCCCAAAAGGCGCTGCTCCACAGCCACGACCTGGTAACTAATTTTCCGCAGAACTATTATTTCCGGGTGCTCTATACGGAGAGCTTATTACGCAGTGATTCCTTAAAAGCAGCACGGGCTTCCCTGGTGCGCTTAGACGACATGTATCCTACCCTTACGACATTCCAGCAAAAGTGGTACTTTGGCTATCGCGCCTATGAATGGGCGCTCTATTATTTCTTGACGGGTCAGAGTGACCTGGCCTTGGAGAACGTTAATGCGGCCATCGAACGTTACGGTGCCGAGTTGGATATTATCCTGGCCAATGCCTATCTATTGGCAGGGATGTTGAACGACCTGCAAGGGAACCGGGAGGCAGCCGTGGAGGCGTACCAATCCTGCTGTGCGTTGGATAATTTCACCACCGCCGTTCAATTGGCCCAGCGGTATTTACAGCAACCCTATACGGGGGTTAAATAATTGGACATATCCCTATTCCAGGGTAATTTAAGTCTGCTCCTGATTCACCATGTTTGAACGAAAAGCAACCCGTCAGGTTATGGTAGGAGGGGTCCCCATCGGGGGCGGAGCCCCGCTCCCGGTCCAATCCATGACCACTACGAAGACCCATGATGTAGCGGCTACGCTGGGGCAAATCGAGCGGTTGGAGCAAGCCGGCTGTCAATTGATCCGGGTTACGGTTCCCGATGAGCGAGCCGCTAAGGCTTTGGTAGAGATCAAAAAACACATGTCGGTACCGCTCATTGCCGACATTCATTTTAACTACCGCATGGCGCTGGCGGCGGTGGATGCAGGGGTGGATAAAATTCGCATCAATCCCGGGAATATCGGTTCGCCGGAACGGGTACGCCAGATACTGGAAAAGGTCCAGAGCGCCAAGCTACCCATTCGCATCGGCGTAAATGCCGGGAGCCTGGCGAAGAATCTCCTGAAAAAATATGGCTACCCCACGCCAGAAGCCATGGTGGAGAGCGCCCGGAGGCACATCCGCATTTGCGAAGAGCACGGCTTCACTAATATCGTTGTGTCGCTGAAAGCATCGAGGGTCCGACTCATGGTGGAGGCCAACCGTCTGTTTGCCCGGGAATTCGACTATCCCCTGCACTTAGGGGTGACCGAAGCCGGGCCCCAATCCGCTGGCACCATCAAGTCAGCCGTGGGCCTGGGGACCTTACTATCCGAGGGGATTGGTGATACGATCCGGGTAAGTCTCACGGAAGACCCGGTTGAAGAAGTGCACGCCGGTTTCGAGATTCTCAAGTCCCTGGGATTGGCCAGCAAGGGGGTGACTATTGTTTCTTGCCCTACCTGTGGCCGGTTGGAGGTGAATCTATTTAAAATCGCCCGGGAAATGGAAGCGAAATTGAAGCATGTCAAAACCCCCATGTCAATTGCCCTCATGGGATGCGCCGTTAACGGGCCCGGTGAAGCCTCCCACACTGACCTGGGGATTGCCTTTGGAAATGGCAGTGGCCATCTCTATTATCGGGGGAAGAATTTAGGGCGGGTAAAAGAGGAAGAAGCCCTGGACAAACTATTAGAATTAATTTCTGAGTTCGAGAAATCACTGTAGGAGTAACGAATGAAGATCGTACTCTCCCTGTTCATTGCCATTACTTTCCTTATTGGTCAGGATTCGGAACCGGAAACCACCATGACCCCCATCGTGGCCTATTGGAAGACCTTGAGTCAGGCGGAAAAGGAAATCTTCCTGTTTTCCTATTTGACCCAGGTTTACGACACCTATGATGAACTAAAAAAGGACCTGGGTTATGGGGAGTTGACCACCTGGTATTACGACCATCGGGCAGAACTGGTTTTTGGCATTTTCGATGCGTTGGAGGAAACGGATATCAAGGAATTCGTTGGGTGGATTGATGAGTATTACCGTCATGAAGAATTTATGGACCGGCCCTTTTACGAGGCCTTGGCCTTTGCCTTTCGTTTCCAACAGGCCGCCGGAGAGACCATTTGGGAGAAGTACGAGAATTTGAAATTCGGACGGATCAAACCAGGCAAGGATTGATCCCAGCCTTTCCTTTCTGTTCTTCCTGATAAGACTGGAGGTAACCATCAAAGAATAAATAACAATGGTTTGGCTTCTTAATTTATTTACTTTATCTATAAATCCATTGCTGGGGGTGTAGTATGTTAGCCAAAGTACGGAGTAGTGCCATCTTGGGGATTGACGCTTATGTGGTGGAGGTAGAGGCCCACGTTACCGGCTCCCAACTGCCCCACTTTGCCACGGTAGGATTGCCGGAAGGGGCCGTTAAGGAGAGCAAAGAGCGGGTCATGGCCGCCATCCGGAATAGCGGCTATCCCTTTCCCTACAAATACATTACCGTCAACCTGGCTCCCGCTGATATTAAGAAGGAGGGCAGCGCCTTTGATTTACCCATTGCGGTGGGAATTTTAGCCGCCACGGGTATTGTTCAAACACACTATTTAGATAAGGTTTTGCTCTTAGGAGAGTTGGCCTTAGACGGTGCTTTACGACCCATTAAGGGGGCCCTTTCTATCGCTCTTTGTGCACGCCGGGAGGGGATCAAAGGGATTCTATTACCGGAGGCCAACGCCACGGAGGCCGGTGTGGTGGAGGGTATTAGGGTAGCCGGTGTGGACCATTTAACCGCCGTAGTGGACATTTTGAACAGGAACCAGAAGATCGTTCCAGTCCAGGTAGACCGGGAGTCCCTGTTTCGCCAGGCGCAGCAGTACGTGGTGGATTTTGCCGACGTGAAGGGTCAGGAGCACGTGAAACGGGCGTTGGAAGTAGCTGCTGCGGGGGGACATAATGTGATCATGATCGGACCCCCGGGGAGCGGTAAAACCATGCTAGCCAAGCGTCTCCCCACGATCTTACCCGACCTGACGCTTGACGAAGCCTTAGAGACCACCAAAATCCACTCCGTGGCAGGACTCCTACCGGAAGGGGCTGGAATTATCGCCACGCGACCCTTTCGAGCGCCCCACCACACTATCAGCGATGCCGGGTTAATCGGTGGTGGAACCATACCCAAGCCGGGGGAGGTGAGTCTGGCGCATCACGGCGTGTTGTTCTTAGATGAATTACCGGAGTTTAAGAAAAATGTTTTAGAAGTCATGCGTCAGCCCCTGGAAAACGGGGAGGTCACCATCGCCCGTGCGGCCCTGTCGCTTACCTATCCGGCCCGGTTCATGTTGGTAGCGGCCATGAATCCTTGTCCCTGCGGCTATGCCACCGACCCCCAGAACGAGTGTACCTGCACGCCCCCCATGATTCAGAAATACATGAGTCGAATCTCGGGACCGCTTTTAGACCGCATTGACATTCATATCGAGGTCCCTGCCGTACCCTTTACGGACCTGGCCGAGAAGCAGCCCGGGGAACGGTCGGAAAAAGTGCAGGAGCGCATCCAACGGGCCCGGAAGATTCAACTTGATCGATTTAAATCAACAGATGGATTGTATGCCAATGCCCAAATGGAAACCCAGGAACTCCAGACGTACTGTCAATTAGACCAAACATCGGCCGATTTACTGAAACGCGCCATGGAGAAGTTGGGTCTCTCGGCGCGGGCCTACGACCGGATCTTGAAAGTATCCCGTACCATTGCTGATTTAGAAGCGGCCGAATCCGTCCAGGCCCACCACCTAAGCGAGGCCATCCAGTATCGTACGCTGGATCGGCAGTTGTGGCTGACGGGGTGAATTCACCCCGCGGGCACTGAGACACAGAGGTTATTGTTTCCCACAGCGAACAGAGATCCCGCTCCACCTGTTTATGAAGATCCATATTGACAGACGGGATCCACGGTTGTATAGGTACTGGAAAATCCTTTTTATAGAGGGTTCTTCCGACCCCGACGGAGTCGGGGGAGGGGGTGTTACCAGCCGGGGATCAGGTAAAAGCCTTATGTTTTAACGGCTGGAGAATTCCCGATTTGAGGGTTTGCCGAGTTCTTTACACGGGAATTCGGGCATGTAATTAGCTGCCATTAGATTGGCGACACACCCCGTATCCCCGCTTAGACGTGGTGCCACCCCCTTGTTCTAGAGGGGATCTGTTGTTTAGGAATTATCACCGGAAAAACCAGTATTCAATTTTGTTGAAAATTTTAATGATTTATCTTTACATTCACAATTAAAGTGGGGTTAGGGTTGGGGAATTAAAATGGTCATTTACGTGGAGAGAGGTATACATAACTTGCGTGATCTGACGATCTTGATTGGCCACAGTTCTCCTATGACGCGTGGAGTGTGATAACTTCATAGGGAGAGGTTGCTTCTAAACTTTCATAATGTAAAATCACCCGCAGAGAGTTCAATATTCGTAAAGTCTGAAAATGGGATAGCTGAACAGTTTGACCTAATCTACTTTTTAATCCTTACAGTAATTGATCAGCAACGGATTAATATTGCCAATAAACAATATGACGCTGCCAATATCACCGATGCTTAAGTGCGCATTTTGACGGATCGATTACGAACTGAACCGATCAAGCTGGGCACATATAAAGTGATGGAATGAGTTGTTATGGCAGAGATGCTGAAAGATCAAGATTTCCAGCAATAAAGACCAACCGGTGAAGTTATAGTGAAAAGATTACTATCACACTATATACCTGTTATTTTGTCATTCTTCTTACTTTATGGTGCCGATAGTTCTAAGAATTGCATATTTCTAAATGGTATTGACAGTTATATTTTGGTACCTGATAAAGATTGCTTGGATATTACTGGTGATTTCACTCTAGAGTTATGGCTAAATATTCCTGAAACAAACTTATATGCACACATATTTTCCAAACATCAACCGGGTATTAATGATGACGGGAGTTGGGTTTTAAAGTTATATAAGTCTAAAAACGGGGAGACTTTTGTATTCTCTTGGCCTTATGTTCCAAATATTGTGATATTCGAGTATAAAAATAAGACAGGTGATCTTGGCTGGTTTCATTTCGCCATTTGTTATGATGATGCGAATGATTCCATATCATTTTGGCTAAATGGTGAAAGAGTTGCTGGTGAAAGGGTTGACGTTAATATTAAGAACACGAAGTGGCCACTTTACATAGGTTCAGAAGGTTCATACAATTTTTTCAAAGGTTATATCCGTGAAATTAGATTTTCTAATATTGTCAGATACAGAAATTCATTCCGACCGCAACCCGATTATATTCCAGATGATTTTACGATAGCCTATTGGCCTTGTAATGAGGGTAGATCGGATGTTCTACATGACTTGAGTAAATACGAGAATCATGGAAGACTGGAAAACGTTTCCTGGATATCTGTTGAACCTGAAACGAATAAGATGATATCATATTATTGGTTGTTTGTATTACTGGCTATAATTATTGTGACTATATTATTGTTATTAAAAAGAAATAAAAGAGTTTTAATACAATCAATTACAACAATAGGAGAACAACTGTTAACGCCACAATCTCATAGTGCCGGTATCAGCCTTTTTGGTGGTTTCCGAGCAGTCAATTCTCAGGGTGAGGATATTACGAATAAATTCAGCCCGTTATCTCGGCAATTATTAATATTTATCTTATTAAATTCAACGGGATCTAGATTTTCACGTGGAGTTCCTTCAGAGAGGTTAATGAGTACTTTTTGGCCTGATAATAACTATGAGAAGGCCAAAAATGCCATGGGGACAGCACTCAATAAATTGAGGAAATTGCTGAATGATATTGATAACTGCAGGCTGGTGAATAAAAATCACCTTTATCTAATACAGTGCCAATCATCAGATTCTTGCGATTATTTTAAATACGCGTTCATAAAACAGACACTGTTAAACAACTCTAATCCTAAGAGCGATAAATCCTTGTCTAAATTTATTGAAATCGTTGGGAAAGGTACATTATTGCCAGAAATGGATAGTAAGTGGTTGGATCCGTTTAAAGCATCTGTCACGAATGATGTAGTAAGTATAAGTTTATCGAAAGCCAAGGATTATCGAAATGATAATAACCCGGAGTTATTGTTGAAGCTTTCGACTGCAATTTTATCTTGGGATGCACTAGATGAAGAAGCGTTAAAAATAAAAATAAAAGCGCTTACCAAATTAGGTCGTCATGGTGCGGCCAAAGAAACCTTTGAACGTTTTAAAAAAGAGTACTTCGATTTATTTGAAGAAGAGACAAACTTGAATTTCAATGACTTAATTTCGATATAAATTAGAAATTACTGTTTGATACCCATTTCGCTACCATCTGCGGTTACGTTTAAATTGTAATCTTAATTGTAAAAAATGGTTATGCAACCATTTTTCTGTAAAATTGAGTAACAGGGTTTTCTTCAAGT
>CAZVNL010000008.1:0-71392 GCA_964628055.1 uncultured bacterium
TCTGGCTGTAGCGGGGGCTGGATTCGAACCAGCGACCTCCGGGTTATGAGCCCGACGAGCTACCAGACTGCTCTACCCCGCGATCAGTAATTTTTCACCCCCAAAGCGCCCGCAAACTTAGAAAAAAAATCCATCCAATGCAATCACCAGTCACACCCCTTGCAAGACTGATCCCTAAACAACAAATTTCCGTTTTCTATTTTCCCTCCGGCTCCATCGTCTCCAGCTCCACCGCTACGGCCAAATGATCGGAATAGCCACCTAACAGGAGATCTCCCGCCCAAAACCGGAAGGGGTAGTGACGGTAAGCTCCCCTCTGCTGACGGTATTGGGGACGATCGTTGATCACCGCTGAACCGGGAATGATCCGCAGCCCCAGGGTATCCAAAAGCCCCGGACTAATAATAATCTGGTCCAAAAACAGGTCCTGCCCGCGGTAAACGTAGGTTCCCACCCCCGGCTTACCCATCATGGGCAACATGAGGTCTATCAGTTTCACCGGCAAAGAGGCCCCTGGCGACCCCTGAAGCAAGGCGGTGACATTGGCCTCGTCAGGGCCTTCATTAAAATCCCCCATTAGGATAATCTCCGCGTTGGGATCCTGTTTCAAGATCCGTTCCACCTGGGACCGCACCAAACGAGCCGTCTCCGCGCGCTTGGGCAGGGCCCGTTCCCGTCCACCGTAATTGGAAGGCCAATGATTAATAAACAGGTGTAATTCCTGTTCGTGATAACGACCGTGCACGTAAAGCACATCCCGCGTGGGGGTTCCCGCCGATAACCGGTTTTTTATCGGTCGCGATTCCACGACCACCAGGCGCTCAGGAGCATATAAAAGGGCGCAGTCAATTCCTCTTTTATCGGGAGAGTCGTAATGAACGATGGCGTACTCTCGCCGGGGAAGGGTGGCCAGTAAATCCTCCAATACGCGGCGGTTCTCCACCTCACACAAGCCCACGACATCGGCGTCCAAACCCGCCAGCACTTCCGCCGTGTGGGCGATCTTTAAGGCGTAGATTTCCGGGGTAACGTGTTTTTTTCCGCCGGGGGTAAACTCCTCGTCGGCCGTGCGGGGATCATCCACTAAATCGAAGAGGTTCTCCACATTCCAGAAAGCAATTTTTAAAGGCTCTACACCCTGGCTGAAGCCCAGCGCGGTGTTTAAAACCCACACCAAAACCAAGTAGCGTAACCCGCTCATACAACGATTCCTTTCCTTTAGATTTAGTTTACGGCCCCGATTTTACCCTCCAAGGCCCCGTAAAAAATACTTGAAAATAGTTGGAAACTTAACCCTGATTGTATCGTAATAGGCACTTGGAGCGGGCACGATCATTTATAGTACCTCCCACACCCTCCTTTTACCTCCTTGGTTTGGTTGTGCCCGCCCATCCTTTAATTTCCACCTGGCCCCGGGAGCGCTCTGCGGCCAGGCGTCTAAAAAGCTCCTCGTGGTCCACGGGGATTTCCACCTGCCAGTAAATTCCCGGTCCCGACGCATCCACGCGTAGGCGCCCTTCTACCTGCTTTAATACCTGCATTAACGCTCCGTAGCACTCTAAAGGGGCTTTTACGACCAAACCCTGCCGGGCCACCCACGGTTGGAACGCAGCCGCCGCTAGGACCAATTCCGCCGCGTGGGCATAGGCCGCGCGTAAGCCCTGGCGACCCAATTTAAGCCCCCCGAAAAGCCGCGCTACACAGATCGCCGCCTGTACCACCTCCTGCTGCCGCAGTACATTTAGAATCGGCGCCCCGGCCGTCCCCGCCGGCTCCCCCGCGTCGGAAGTGCGCTCCTGGACCTTCCCCTCCGTAAAAACGCGGTAGGCCCAACAAATGTGCCGGGCCGGGCGATAGTCCCCCCGGACTTTTTTTAACTGCGCCCCCAACGCCTCCACTCGGGACAGGGGCAATAACACCCCGTGGAATTGGGAACGCTTAACCCGATAGAGGGCCTTTTGAACCTGGGTGGGAACCTTCACGCCTTCCGAAAGGCCAGGCGCAGGGGCACCCCTGAAAGCTCAAACTGCCGGCGCAACTGGTTTTCCACATAGCGCCGGAAATGCACCGGGATGAGTTTGGGATAATTAGTAAAACAGACGAAAACGGGGGGCGCCGCGCGCACCTGGGTCATGTACTTGAGGCGGATCACCTTCCCCTTCACCGCCGGAACGGGATGGCTTTTTAAGGTCTGCTCTAAAAAGGCGTTAAGCGCCTGGGTCGGTAGGTGCTGCTGCCAGGCCTGGTAAACGGTATAGGCTTCTTCCAAGATACGGGACACGCGCTGCCGGGTTTTGGCTGAAATGAAGAGTACCGGGTAGCCCGCAAGGGGCTTGTACTGGGCCACAATCTCACGCTTAAACGCCGTGAGCGTATGGGCATCTTTGGATACCAGGTCCCATTTATTCACCGCCAGAAGCAGCCCCTTTCCGCACTGCAGCACCATTTCCACGATAGCCTTGTCCTGCCTGGTAAAACCCTTGGGGGCGTCTACCACCACCACCGCCACGTGGCAACTGCGGATGGAAGTGAGGGTGCGAACCCCACTGTAGAATTCGATCTGATCCTGCACCTTGCTCTTTTTCCGTAAACCGGCCGTATCGATGAGGGTAATTTCTTTCCCATACCACTTGAGCCGTGTATCCACGGCATCCCGGGTGGTTCCGGGAATGGGCGTCACCATGGTGCGGTCCTTTTGCAGGAGGGCGTTCACCAGGGAGGACTTCCCCACGTTGGGCATGCCGATGATGGCCAGCCGCAGGGGTGTCTCCTTCGCGGGGGCCTCCAGGGACTGCAGCGGAGTCGCCGGAGCCAGGTTTAGTAACGCAATTAAAGTTGCGAGTAGATCTCCCGTGAGTTTGCCGGTAAGGGCCGATACGGGCACGACCGGTTCAATCCCCAATTCATAATAGGTGGATACCAACTGCTCCTGGGCGGGGGTGTCGCATTTATTCACTGCCAGGACCAGGGGTTTGCCGGTGGCTCGAACGAACTGAGCCAGGACACGATCACTGGCCGTGGGGTCCACTCGTCCGTCTACCATGAGCAGCACCAGGTCCGCCTCCTGAATGGCTGCCTGGGCTTGCTGCCGTACGGCGGCGTTGAACGTGTCTAAATCTGCGGGAATGTAGCCCCCCGTATCGATGAAAGTGAGGGTGTGCCCCGCCCATTCCATGGTCCCATAGAGGCGATCCCGGGTGATCCCCTCCTGGGTGTCGACGATGGCCTTGCGCCGGGCTAACACGCGGTTGAAAAAGGTGGATTTACCCACGTTGGGGCGCCCCACAATGGCGATGAGGGCCTTACCCATGGTTAACGACCTGGAAAAAAGCTTCCGGAGCGTCCCCTACCACGCGCACGGGAACGCCCAAGGCATGCGAGAGATCTTTTAGGCTCCAGTCATCCAACGTCACCACGCCCGTCTCACTCAAAATGCGCTCGGTAAATAGGACCATGGCGCCCAGCTTGCGCCCCTGCAACTGCCGGACAATATCCTGTCCCGTTAGTAGCCCGCTCACGGTCACTAAATTAGCACCGAAAAAGGTGTTGTGAATAGGCATATACCTTACTTCCAAGTTGTCCACGGCGTCTAACAAGGGTAGAAAATGGGACCGGAAAAAGGGTGCAATGAGGGTACCGCTACAAAGGGTAATTTTAAGCGGCGCCGGCAGCCGGGAAGGTAAAACGGCCCCTTGCCACCGCGCTTGAAAATCCGCCACCTGCCCCACCCCGTTCTCCCGTAGGTCCACCCCCTCGTAAGTCTCAACAGGAGGCCAGTCCTCCCCGGCCAACAGGTACCACTCATCGCTTAAAAATAGAAATCGACTACCGTCATCATGACGATAGCCGGAATCAAAACCCTGGAACTCGGTTAAAAACGTCCGGGCGTACTTCCGGGTGACCGGCTTTAACACCGGCAGCCGCTCCCGATACTTCGTGAGTCCCACCGGCACGATGGATAAGCTCCGCGCCAGGGGACGGAACTGATGGATATCACCAAGGGTTTGTAAAAGGGTCTCCCCGTCGTTCCAGCCGGGACAGAGCACCACCTGGGAATGGAGCTCGATCCCGTGACTGGTGAGATACTGAAATTTCTCCAGCAACCGATCATCCTTACCGTACAGGAGCAGCTCCCGACGTTTTTGGGGATCGGTGACCTGGACCGAGATATACAGGGGCGACAGGCGCTGATCCACGATCCGCGCCAGGTCTTGGGGTCCCATATTGGTCATAGTGATGTAGTGTCCGTGGAGGAAGGAAAGGCGGTAGTCCCCATCCTTGAAGTATAGGGCCGGGCGCAAACCGGGGGGATTCTGGTCGGCAAAACAGAACACGCATTTATTGGCGCATTGGCGGATCTTCGCGTCCCTGAGGGTGACCCCTAAGTCGTCGTCGGGGTCCTTGGTAATATGATACTCGTAGGCCACGCCCTGCTTACGTACGGTGACGGTCACCGAGTCCCCCGTCACCTGGAAACGGTAGTCCAGGGCATCCCTCAGGCGCGTCCCATTGATCGCTTCGATGGTATCACCGGGCTGCCATCCTAATTCCTGGGCAATACTACCCGCGGCGATGGATTGGATTTTCATGGGCGGGAATTTACTACTGGCGGGGCCAATAACCGGGGGCCTATCTATCTACCGCGCGGCCCCCCGTTGAATACACCGGAACCAACCCCCAGCAAACCAGTTACTAAAAGACTGGCCGGACCCACTTGTGAGGCAGGTCACTGGTCGTTGGCACACATACAATTTTATGCTTATTTTCCCCCGGACTCTCAGGCGGGGGCCTTGACCAGGAGTTCTTTCTTGCAGGAAAATCCGCTCCGTGAATGCGGTCTCCGCCTGATTTTTTTATACAACCTTATGGGAACACTAAAGCCCTACATTGGGATTAAAATGGGATTGCATTTCAACCCGCTCTATTCTAAGCACGTGGTGGGTTCAAATAGTATGTGAGACCTTGTGAGATCCACCAATAAATACAGTAATTATTAACTCCCCCTAATCTTCCACTTTCCACCCCTTTTTAAAACTGGTCTCCCCCAAATAGTCTCCCCATTCAGCGTTATTTCATCAAACTTCTGCCTATTTTATAAGCCAATTGTAATAACAAAATGTTCCTCTCACAATAGCCAAACCCCGTCGATAAAACACTTTACCGACGGGGTTTTAGTCTTGAGCGGGCGAAGGGAATCGAACCCTCGTCACGAGCTTGGGAAGCTCGGGTAATAACCATTATACGACGCCCGCAACGACCAGGTAATTTAACCCTTTCTACCAGCAAAATGGCCAGCTTTTCCCGCACTTTTAGTCACCAATCCAAACCCCCCTGCGGAAAGGATTTTACCGACGGGAAAGCGTCTTCTCCCAGCCCTTTTGGGTGGTTCGACTGCCCCCCTGGCAAGGCCCTTTTTAAAGCCGTCGTTTTTAAGCCCCTCCGCAGAACCTTTCCCCACCAGATATTTTCCGTCGAAGAGCCCTTTTAATCCATATTTATCCTTGCCGAAATTTCCCGCTGTGAATATATTGGGTCTGCCAACCAAGCCAATTATCACTTTTTCACTTGCCAACCTGATTTTTTCCAAACCGTATATCCACATGCCTAAATTGAGGGAGGCCACATGGCCGAAGCAATGGAGTTCAACTTCCCGTTACCCGAGACGGAACATCAGCCAACTGCACCTGCAATTGCACCCGAAATCGTTAAAAAGGTCCGGGAACTGCAACAGGAACAAGACGGTAAAGAGCGTCTTTCCATTCCCGCAAAGTATCGCTTAGACACCTATTATCAGGGCGACCGTCTGGGGGCCGATGTCTTAAAGAACAAGTACCTGGCCCCCGGGGAGTCCCACCCCTGGGATATCTGGCAGCGCCAGGCCCAAGCCATTGCTTCGGTAGAGGCCACCGCCCAACTACGCCAGTTGTGGACCCAAAAATTCTTTTCCCTTTTAGAAGACTTTCGTTTCGTTCCCGGGGGCCGCATCATGCACGGCGCCGGCCGGGACGACATTACCACCACTCTCAATAACTGCTACGTGGTGGCCATTAAAGACGACTCCATCCAGGCCATCTACCAGGCCATCATCAACGAAGCCCTCACTTATAAATACGGCGGCGGCTGCGGCCATGACCTGTCCATCCTGCGTCCAGCTGGAGAGCCCATCAACGGTACGGGAGGCGACTCCTGCGGACCTACCGGCTTCATGAACCTTTTCAGCGAAAACACCAACACCATCGCCCAACACGGCCGCCGGGGGGCCAATATGCAGACCCTCCGCGTGGATCACCCGGACATCGAAAAATTCATTGCCATCAAAACCGGCAATCTGGACATGGTGAAATATTCCAACATTTCGGTGCTTCTTACCCACGCTTTCATGACTGCTGTGGAACAGGATCAAGACTTCGACTTGGTGTGGAACGGGAAGGTGTACAAGACGGTAAAAGCGCTCCGTTTATGGCAAAAGATCATCCACTACGCGCATCAGAGCGCCGAACCGGGAATCATTTTCTGGGACACCATGAAAGACTACCACAACACCGAGTACTGCAGTCCCCTGGTTTCCACCAACCCCTGCGCCGAACAGCCGCTGCCCGACGGCGGCTGCTGCAACTTGGGAGCCGTGAACCTGGAACGCTTTGTGGGTGAAAAAGGCCATTTCTTGATCGACGAGTTCAAGGAAACGGTGGCCTGTGCCACGCGCTTTTTAGACAATGTGGTGGATTACAACCTGGACCGCCACGCCCTCGAGGTGCAAAAAAACAACGCCACTGGCGACCGCCGCATCGGCCTGGGAATCATGGGCCTGGGGGACATGCTGGTGAAAATGGGCATCAAATACGATAGTGAGGACGCCCTGGAAACGGTGGACCAGATTATGAAGGTCTTCCGGGACACCGTCTACGAAACCAGCACCGACCTGGCCGTTGAAAAGGGCCCCTTTCCTAACTTCCAATGGAAGGGCTACAGCAAGAGTAAATTCATCAAGGGGCTACCCAAATACCTCAAGGAAAAGATCCAGGATCAGGGCATCCGCAACGCCACCCTCACCACCGTGGCCCCCACCGGGAGCAGCTCCATCGTGGCCCGGGTGACCTCCGGCATCGAACCCATCTTCGCCACCTCTTACAAGCGCCGGGTAAAGCGCAACGAAGGCTACGGCCGCTCCTTTGACGAGTACACCGTGTACCACCCCATCGTAGAAAAACTCTTTAAAACCGACGCCAATCTACCCGACTACGTGGTCACCGCCCACGATATCGACCCCTACTTCCGCGTGCGTATGCAGGGCGTTGTCCAGAAATATATCGATAGCTCCATCTCCTCCACGGTAAACCTCCCCCAGGACGTTTCCGAAGAAACGGTGGCCGATATTTACCTCACCGCTTACAAGGCGGGACTAAAAGGAATCACCGTCTACCGGGAGGGCTCCCGGGAAGGGATTCTCCTTACTGAACCCCAACCCGCCGCAAAACCAAAGACTTCGATGGCGCCGGAGACTGGCGATCAACCGGCCACCAGCCCAGCCCGGGGCACTAAGGCGCCCCGCTATCGTCCCGTCGTCACCAAGGGCATCACCCGGCGCATCCGCACCGGCGAAGGTTCCCTCTACATTACCATCAACGAGGACGAGAACGGGCTCTGCGAAGTGTTCACCACCATCGGGAAGGCCGGGGGCAATGCCGCCGCCCAGTCCGAGGCCATCAGCCGCCTCATCTCCCTGGCCTTGCGTAGCGGCGTGAACCCCCAGGCTATCGTGAAACAGCTCAAGGGCATCAGCGGCCCCAACCCCACCTGGGAAGACGGCCGCCTCATCCTCTCCACCCCCGACGCCATCGGCAAGGCCCTGGATGACTACCTCAACAACCGCTACAACGACGGCGAGGCGACCCACCAGGCCACACACTTTACCATCGCTACGGAAGCCGAGGAACAATCCGACCAGGTCACTGACTTTACCCTGAAAAATATTACCACCTGTCCCGACTGCGGCAGCACGGTCATCCACGAGTCTGGGTGTGTCACCTGCACCACCTGCGGCTTCTCTAAATGCGATTAAACCGGTAATCGCTAATAAAAAAGCCCCAACTGAGGGGCTTTTTTTAAACTAAATCTGGCACTACCGGTAATTATAGACCAAAAAACCACAAATGGACCAGTTTCCTGGTCATAACCCCACCAAAAAGACGTTAAAACTCCATAATTTCTTTTTCTTTCAGCTCCAAGAGGGTATTTAACTTTTCAATATGTTCATCGGTGAGGGTTTGTACCTCCTGTTCAGAGCGCTTGACCTCGTCTTCAGAAATATGGCCCTCACTCAACAGGTTCTTTAAATTCTGGTTGGCATCCCGACGCACGTTGCGGATGGCGATGCGCCCCTCTTCCACCTGGTGGTGGACGATTTTAATGAGTTCCTTCCGCCGCTCTTCCGACAGGGGTGGAATAGGCAGTAAAATCACGTCCCCGTTATTGTTAGGAGTGAGACCTAAGTTGCTATCAATAATGGCCTTTTCCATCTCGCGGAGCACCGTTTTATCAAAGGGCTGAATAGTGATGAGGCGCGCTTCGGGAACGGAAATGTTGGCCAGTTGATACAGGGGCGTCTCGGTGCCGTAATAGGAAATGGTCAGGGAATGCAACAGTTCCGGGTTGGCCCGGCCGGTACGAATCTTGGCCAGCTCCTGGCGCGTGTGCTCCACGGTCTGATCCATGCGGTGGTTGGCGTTGTCAAGGATATCCTTGATCATGACTTTACTCCGTTATCAGGGTTCCTAAAGCTTCCCCTAATATAATCCTTTTTAATTCTCCAGGTCGATAAATATTAAACACCCGGATGGGCAGCCCATTTTCCCGGCACAGGGCGATGGCGGTCATATCCATGACCTTCAACTGTTTATTCAACACTTCGGAAAAGGTAATGGTTGTATACTTCACGGCCTGGGGATTAACCACCGGGTCGCTTTCGAAGACGCCGTCCACCTTGGTGCCTTTTAGGACAATGTCGGCCCCTAACTCGCTGGCCCGGAGTACCGCTGCTGTATCGGTGGTGAAGTAGGGATTTCCCGTGCCCCCGGCTACTAAGACCACGCGCCCCTTCTCCAGGTGTCTAAGGGCCCGGCGCCGTAAGTAAGGCTCGGCAATCTGGTTTACATTGATGGCTGACAGGGTGCGCGTCTCGCAGCCCATCTTCTCTAAGGCGTCCTGGACGCTGATGGCGTTCATGATGGTGGCCAGCATGCCCAAATAATCACCGGTGACCCGCTGTAAACCGCCTTGGGCGGCCTCCTGTCCACGGAAGAGGTTCCCGGCCCCTATAATCACCCCCATGCTCACCCCTAACTGGCGCAAGGAGTCGATTTCCTGGGCTAAATAGTGGGCTTTTTGAGGGTCGATTCCAAATCCACGCTCCCCGGCCAAGACCTCCCCACTCAGCTTTAATAGCACGCGCTGATAAATGGCCGCGGGCATATAATACGCTAAGGCTGACCGTTTACGGAAATACTGGACTCCCCGATGGCAAAGCGCGTATAACGGTTAATCATGATATTTTCACCTAAGGTGGCCACCGTTTCCGTGACCAGATCCTGGACCTTCTTATCGGGATCCTTGATAAACTGCTGTTCTAAAAGACATACCTCCTGAAAATATTTCTCCAAGCGACCTTCCACGATGCGCTGGATGATGGGCTCCCGCTTTCCCGACCCCTGGGCCTGGGCCCGGTAAATTTCCCGTTCCCGCGCCACAAACTCCTCGGGGAGATCGTTCCGGGAAATGGCCAGGGGATTGGTAGCGGCAATCTGCAGGGCAATGTTGTGGGCCAGCGCCTTGAACCCCTCAGTCTTGGCCACGAAATCGGTCTCACAATTGAGTTCCACTAAGACCCCCAAACGGCCGCCGTGATGAATGTAAGCCAATACAATACCTTCCCTGGCCTCCCGCTGGGCTTTCTTCTCGGCCTTGGCAATGCCTATTTTCCGTAAAAATTCGATGGCCCGGTCCATGTCCCCTTCCGTTTCCACAAGGGCACGCTTGCAATCCATCATGCCCACGCCGGTTTTCTCCCGCAGGGCCTTTACCGTTTTAGCATCAATATGCATACACTAAGTTGCCTCCTGTTTCACCGGGTCTTGCTCCAGTTCTTCAGCTGGCAAATTTTCCACACTATCGAGCGCCGGGGACTCTACCACTTCTTCAGTAGCCTCGGCCACCGTCTCCGGGGTCCCTTCGTCCGGAGTCACCTCAGTCACCGCGGCCTCTTCACGCACCACGGGCGCCTCGGAGGGTTTCTCCTGGTTGGGCTCCATCTTCATAGGCTCTTCCGTAGGCTTCTCTTCGGTCCCCTTATTCAACGCTTCCAAAATGGCCGTGGTAAGGGCGGAAATGATGAGCTGAATGGTGCGGATGGAATCGTCGTTGGCCGGGATGGGATAGGTGATGGGCGTGGGATCGGTGTTGCTGTCCACAATGGCAATGATGGGAATTTCCAGGCTGCTGGCCTCTTTCACGGCCGTGGCCTCATAGTGGGCGTCCACCACTACCACCACATCGGGCAGACGCTTCATGTCCTTGATACCCCGGTGCTGGTCGGCCAACTTGATGCGCTCCCGATTTAGTTTCTGAATTTCCTTCTTGGTGAGATCCTCGTATATCTTGGAGCCCTCCTTCTCCAGCATCTGTAAACGCTTGATACTCTTCTTAATGGTACTGAAATTAGTGAGCGTGCCCCCCAACCAGCGCTCCACCACATAAAACATACCGCAGCGGTCGGCTTCCTGCTGGATGATGTCCTGGGCCTGCTTCTTGGTGCCCACGAAGAGGATTTCACCGTGGTTGCGGACGGTCTCCTTGATAAAGGCCACGGCTTTTTCCAGGCCCTGGAGGGTGGTGTCTAAATTAATGATGTGGATACCGTTTTTTTCCATGAGAATATAGGGGGCGAAGTTGGGGTGCCAGTTCCGCGTCACGTGCCCGAAGTGAGCCCCTGTTCCTAGGAGATTGTCAAAGTTAACGGTAGACATCGTCGTTAACGCTTAGAAAATTGGAACCGCTTTCGGGCACCGGGCTGGCCGTACTTTTTCCGCTCCACTCGCCGAGCATCGCGGGTTAAAAAACCACCCGCTTTCAATGGCGGACGAAACTCCTGGTTCAGGGCAACCAGTGCACGGGCAATACCCAGGCGGATGGCTCCTGCCTGACCGGATAAGCCGCCCCCCCGGACGCGTATCCGAATGTCGTAACTTTCCAACCCCTCTACGGCCACTAAGGGCTGGGTGACTAAATGGGCCAGGGTCTTGCGCCGCAGGTAAGTCTCAAACGGTTGTCCGTTGATTCTAATAGATCCCTGACCGGCTGTCAAGTACACCCGCGCTACGGATGCCTTCCGACGACCTACCCCGTGATAGGTAGGACTCATCTAAAAAGTCAACTCCTGGGGATTCTGCGCAGCATGGGGATGCTCGCAACCGGCATACACTTTCAAATGCTTCAACATTCGGCGTCCCAGACGATTATGGGGTAACATTCCCTTCACCGCCGAGATGATGACCTGCTCCGGCTTGGTGCGCCGCAAGTGATGGAGGTCCACTACCGTGGTCCCACCGGGATAACCGGAATGGCGGAAATAAGTCTTCTGCTTCTCCTTGTTCCCGGAGACGCGAATCTTTTCCGCATTGATCACCACTACGCAATCCCCCATATCCAAAAAGGGGGTGAACGTGGGCTTGTGCTTGCCCCGGAGAAGCCTGGCGATTTCGCTGGCGAAGCGCCCCAGGGTCTTTCCCTGGGCGTCGGCCAGGTACCAACGCTTTTCGATCTGGGCTACGGTTAATACTTTTGTCTTCATTTTCGTTTCGATTAAAGCCGTGGAATGTAGACGCTTGGAAATATGTGAATCAATATCTATTCACATTAAAAATTATGTTTTTTCTACAGACTAGGCCCCGACTATCTCCGCCAACCACCCCTTTACCAGGGTATAGACGGGCCGGCCCCGCAGGGTATGGCCGATAAAGGGGGAGTTTTGTGACCGGGAGTGAATATCGTCCCTACGAAAAACCCACTCTTTCTCCGGGTCCAGGACCACCAGTTCCACTGGCTGACCTACCCGTAAAAGGTCCGCCTCCAGCCCCATGATTTTTCGGGGCGCTACCGCTAAAAGAGTTACTAGGTCCATCAAAGTTAGCTGGCCCTCCTGGCCCAGGACTTTATTTACTACCCCGAAACAGCTCTCTAACCCGATCATTCCAAAGGTCGCCTGATCGAAGGTGGTTTCCTTGTCTTCGATGGTATGGGGAGCGTGGTCCGTGGCCAGGCAGTCTATAACCCCTGCACGTACCGCCTGGATCAAGGCCTTCCGGTGGGCTTCACTCCTGATGGGCGGGGCCACCTTCAAATTGGTATCGTAAGTTTGCAAGGCCGTATCGTTGAAATAGAGGTGGTGGGGGGTGACTTCGGCGGTAACGGGGACACCCTGGGCTTTATAGTTACCGATGAGCTCCACGGCCCCTGCCGCGGTCACGTGGGGCACATGGAGCCGCGCCTGGCACAGTCGGCTCAGTTCCAGATCCCGGTAAATCATGGTGGTTTCAGCCTGGACGGGGTTGCCGGGTAAACCTAACCGGGTAGCCACGGGCCCTTCGTTCATGACCCCACTGTCCCTAAGGCAAGGATCCTCGGCATGGTTGATGATGGGTACACCGTACATGGAGGCGTATTCCAAGGCCCGACGCATGACCTGTCCTCGTGTTAGGGGCACGCCATCATCGCTGAAGGCTATGGCTCCTTCGGCAACCATGGCCCCCATTTCAGTAAGTTCCACACCCTCCTGTCCCTTGGTGATGGCCCCCACGGGATGGATGTAAATAGGGCTGGTACTGCCCTTTTCCACCACGTAGCGGATAGCTTCCGGCGTATCCAAGGGCGGGGTGGTGTTGGGCATGACGCATACCCGCGTGAAGCCTCCCCCCAGGGCGGCCTGGGAGCCGGTTTCTAAAGTTTCCTGGTCCTCCCGCCCCGGTTCCCGGAAATGGGCGTGGAGGTCACAAAATCCCGGGGCGATAACGAGCCCCTGGCAATCAATGCTGGTGACATTATCAGCCACCAGGGAGCCCTTAAGGGAACGAATCTTACCGTTTACAATCAAGACCTCCCCGGGATAAGTCTTCCGGCGATAGGGATCGTAAAGGGTTCCCCCGGTTAATACTACTTTGCGCGGCAGCCGTTTCAAGGACATCATACGCTGCTCAGGTTCCTTTACCGCCCAGTAAGAGATATAAAATGGCCATTCGCACGGCCACCCCGTTTAACACCTGGTCTAAAATAATGGCCTGGTCGCTGTCGGCCACGGCGCTGTCGATTTCCACGCCGCGGTTCATGGGACCGGGGTGCATGATGACGATTGGTTTGGCCTGGAGCCGAAGGCGTTCCACAGTGAGTCCGAAGAGGTGGCGGTATTCCCGTATGGAAGGAAACTGCCCTACCCCCATGCGCTCCCGCTGAATCCGCAGCACGTTCAAGGCGTCGGCCCACTCTATGACCGCGTCTAAATCGTAGTTTACCGTGACCCCCAGGGTAGTGATATCCGGGGGCATGAGGGTGGGGGGCCCGCACACGGTAACCTGGGCCCCCATGCTCACCAGGCCGTAGATATTACTCAGCGCCACGCGGCTGTGGGCGATATCGCCAACGATGCCCACTTTAAGCCCGGCGACTTGCCCAAAAACCTCCTCTAAACTCATCATATCCAAAAGGGCCTGGGTGGGATGTTCGTGGGTCCCGTCACCGGCGTTGATGACCACCGCATCGATATACTGGGTGAGTTGCCAGGGCGCTCCGGGGGCGGGATGGCGCATGACCACGGCGTCGATCTTCATGGCTGCGATGTTCTGGGCCGTATCTTTGAAACTCTCCCCCTTGGTTAAACTACTGGTAGCAGCGGAAAAATTCACTGTGTCGGCGCTGAGGCGCTTCTGGGCCAGCTCGAAACTGATGCGGGTACGCGTGGAACTTTCGAAAAAGAGGTTCACCACCGTCTTCCCCTGCAAAGACGGCACGCGCTTAATGGGGCGCTCTAAAACTTCCCGAAAGCGAAAAGCCGTGGCGATGATCTGTTGAATGTCCTGGGGGGGGTAGTCGGCTAAACCTAAAAGGTGTTTCTGCTGGAGCATTACTCTTCCCCGGTAAATGAAACCAGATAGACGCCCTCCGCGTCATCGGTCTCTTGCAGGTTTACGTGGACGTGCTCTCCTTCGTGGGTGGGAATATTTTTGCCTACGTAGTCGGCCTTTATGGGCATTTCCCGGTGCCCCCGGTCCACCAGGACGGCCAGTTGCACGGCCGCTGGACGCCCGAAAGTGAGCAGAGTATCAATAGCCGCGCGCACGGTACGCCCTGTATACAACACGTCATCCACCAATATAATCGTCCGGCCATCGATGGTGGCCGGGAGATCAGTCCCCTTAACCTGAGGGACCACCAGGCGTTCCCGGAAATCATCCCGGTGAAAGGTGATGTTCACCGCACCCAGGGGAACTTCCACCCCCGATAAACTTTTAAGACGTCTTTGAATCCGCCGAGCCAGGGGCGCCCCCCGGGTCTGAATCCCCACTAACACCGCTCGGTCCATGGCCGTACTGCGCTCCCAGATCTCGTGGGCCATGCGGGTGATGGAACGCTTGATGGCCCCGGCATCTAAAACTAAAATGCGGTGGGGCTTAGACATGGGTAATAATAAAATAAATCACAAAAAACCTCCCCGGGATACGGTTTTTCCGCAGGAGGTGTAGCTATTGTGTTGTTCATGGCGACCCTTTCCTTCTCACGGGAATGGATTAAAGGGATAATGGCACGCCGAAATTACTTCTTTTGCCCGTCTATTAAAAAGGTTTTATAGCCTCTTAGGATTAATTCCCGGGCATTTTCTATTGATCCCACCCGGGTCAAATTGAGGGTTAGCTGCGTCACCTCCTGCCTGAACCACTGGAGTTGCCGCTTGGCATACTGACGCGTTTTCAAATTGATTTCGGCAACCATGTCCTGGTAACTCAAGGCGCCCTGTAAGTGGCGTTCAATCTGTCGGTAACCGATGGAATCCAGGGGGAATAGCTCCCGGTTAGGATAGGCCGCTTTAAGGCGCACCAGCTCCCCCACCCACCCCTGGGCCAGCATGGTCACGGTGCGCGCCTCAATGCGCTCGTACAGCTCCTCCTGGTCCCGGGTGATTAGCACCGTGTACATATTGGCAGGAGCGGTTCCTGACCGGGCCTGGGCACGGAAATGTTCAGTAGGGGTTTTGTGCGTACTCTCCCAGATTTCCAGGGCCCGGACGAGACGCTTTTTATTATTGGGGTGCACCAGGTCGGCGTACTCGGGATCCAGCCGCTGGAGTCGCTCTAATAAGACCTCCGGGCCTTCTTCGTCGTAGATCCGCCCTAACTTTTCCCGTATCTTTAGATCAGAAACGCTCCCCGGGAAAATCCCCCGCACCAACGCCCGGTAATACAGCCCCGCCCCGCCACAAAAGATAGGCTGGTTCCCCCGCTGGAGGATGTCCTCCAAAACGCCCTCCACGAGTTGGGCGTACTCTCCCGCCGAGATGGGTTGGTCCGGCGGCCGAAGGCCAATGAGATGGTGGGGTACCTGCCGACGCTGGTCGGGGGTGGGTTGGGCCGTGCCAATTTCCAGGCCCCCGTATATCTGCCGGGAATCTAAACCGATGATCTCTCCCTTGAGCTTCTGGGCCACAGCGATGGCCAGTTCCGTCTTTCCCACGGCGGTGGGACCCACCAGGGCCAGCAAGGGTGTGGTAGCGAGGAGCTTACGCCGGAGCTTCAACCCTTTTTCCTTTAAGAGCGTTCGAAGCGCCGATCCAATTCCGCCAGGGAAAGCTGCACGATGATGGGCCGGCCGTGGGGACAGTAGTAGGGGTGCTGGGTCCCGAAGAGCCGGTTCACTAGGGCCTGCATCTCTTCTTTGGTAAGGGGCTCCCCGGCCTTGATGGCCGCGTGGCAGGCGTAGGAAGCGGCTAACCCCTCCTCCAGACTACTGTACTGGCGCCCCTCGCACCGGTAATTATCCAGAATATCGGTAAGAATTTTCTTTTCGTTCCCCCAGCCCATCGGAGAAGGAACGGCTTCTAAGAGAATCGTGCGGGTCCCAAAGGTCTTCATCCGAAAACCGATCTTCTCTAAAAAAGGGACCAGGTCCACCAAGGCGGCATAGTCCACCGGCGAAAATTCCAGCACTTGGGGAAAGAGCAGAGTCTGGGCCGCCAGAGGAGTGGACTGGAAGGCCTCCAGGGCCTCTTCAAAAAGGACCCGCTCATGGGCCACATGCTGATCAATGACCACTAGGCCGCTACTAATCTGGGAGAGGATGTACTTGTTGTGGACCTGCCAGATGAGCTCCGGGTCCACCAGCTCCGGAGAGGTCTCCCGGCTGGCCAGATGGGAGACGTACTCCCGAGCGCGCTTCAGTTCCGGCCCTTTAGTAACAACCGGCTGGGCGGCAAAGGTCAGGGCGGACGGGCTGGCTGGCGTCGACCCCATTTCGGCCGGTGTGTGAGCAAATCCCCGGTAAGGCAGCACCCCGTGACGTTCCAGAGAAGGCAGGGTATCCATAAGGGCCTCTAAGACCTCGGCCACCGCTGACTTCAACACCTGGTAGACCCGCCACTCATCCTGAAAGCGCACCTTACTCTTCATGTGATGAACGTTTACGTCCACCTGGTCCGCCGGTAGCACTAAGTTCAACACAAAAAAGGGATACTCCCCCCGCTTCACCAAGGACTGGTAGGCGGAATACACGGCGGAGTTCAAGAGGCGGTCCTGGATAAAGCGACGGTTGAGAAAGATAAACTGTTCCCCGGGACGCGTGCGCACCAGATTCAGATTCCCCACGAACCCGGTAATGGAAAAATCCCCCTTGGCGTGCTGTACGGGAATCACCTGTTCGCCATAGGTGGGATCCAGCAGGGCCACGATGCGCTCTAAAAGGGACTCCGGCTGTAGGGCCAAGATTTCCCGCTCGTTATGAATTAGGTGAAAGGCGATCTCGGGATAAGCCAGCCCAAAGCGCCGCACGGTTTTCACAATCTGCCGGAATTCAGTCTGGGGGGCTTTCAAGAATTTCCGCCGGGCCGGTGTGTTGTAAAACAGGTTCCGAACGGTGAGCTGCGTCCCTTTTAGTTCCGGGGCCGGACGGGGCGGGCCGGCGATGCCGTCTTCCACCACCATTTCGTAGGTTGCCTCTCCCGCTATACCGGAAACAATGGTTACCTTAGCCACGGCGGTGATGCTGGCCAAGGCCTCCCCGCGAAAGCCCAGACTCTGAATGCAAAACAGCTCCTCCACCGTGGATAATTTGCTGGTATGGTAGCGCTCAATGGCCCGGGGCAGGTCGTCCTCGGCAATGCCACTGCCGTCATCGCGCACCTGGATGAGCTGGTGACCGCCCTTTTCAGCAACAATCTCAATATCCGTGGCCCCGGCGTCGATACTGTTCTCTACCAGTTCCTTCACCACCGAAGCCGGCCGCTCGATGACCTCCCCAGCGGAGATCTTATTCCGTAAGGCTTCCGATAGGGGCCGTATGGGCCTCATGGGGCTTTAATGATCTTGAGGGTTTTGGTTAGGATCTCCTTTTCCAGCCGGGGTGCTGCGCTTAACCATGTAGCTACCTGCCGGGAAGCCTGGTCGTGAAACTCCGGGTCCTCAACCACGGTGGGTAAATTGATGAGTACGTTCAAGCACGCCCCCCGCACCCCGGCCAGGGCTGCTTCCGCCGCCACCCCCACGTCACTCACCGAATTAGGGTTGCCCGGCTCCACCACCTGCTGACCCAGTTCCAGTACCCGGTAGGCCAGGCGGGCTACTTCCAGGGGCACTTCAACCCCCCGGCGATTAGCCTCTTGAAGCTTACTAGAGCGTACCTTTTTTTCTTCCGTCGTGGTGGCCGGAAGGCGCTGGGCCTGTAAAACCTGTTGAAAAGCACGCGTATCTTCCTCCACCAATTGTAACAGTCGGTCCTTGATCTTCTGGGCCTCCTCTCCCACCCGCTCCATGAGTTCCCTTACTGGTTCAAAGCCCTTCTTTTCGTGGGTCAGGGCCGTCACCATGGACACCAGCGCTGCCCCCAGGCTGGCGGTCAGGGCGGCTATGCTGCCGCCTCCGGGAGCCGGACTGTTAGTGGAGACTTCGTCCACTAAGGACTTTACCGACTGTTGGACGAGAGTGGCTACCGGCGATTGTACGGCATACTCGATAATTTTTTCTTCCGGGACGAAGGGGGCCAAATCCCTCAGGCCCAGGGATTGCACAGCGGCCTCCACCAAATCGGCCTCGGGAACGCCGGTAGTCCGTCGCTGCCGCTGGAGGTAATGTCTACCAGCCGCTAACAACGCCGCCAGGGGAATAAGCCCTACCAGTTCGCTACCCGTGACGCGGACCCCCCGCGCTTCCGCCAAGCGGCAGGCGGCATCGAAAACAAGATGAAGAGGCGTTTTTTTGTAATTGGTGAAGTTGATGGAGATCTGGGCCCGGCGGTACTCATCAATGTACCAACCCACCGTCTTCACGTGTTTAAATAGGCCCGGCTTTTTCACCGGCCGGCCTACGAGCTGCCCTTCATCATAGCCGTACTGGGACCACCAGTCCCGTAAATCAAAGTCATGCTCTTCCGTACTGTGTTTAACGAGCTTATCCGACGTGTGGGCCACAAAATCACAAAAGGCACAGGGGTAGTGATCTTTACTATAGCGGATAATCTCCCCGTCCAAAAGATTGGGCGACTGGGGGTTTGGTTTACGCAAGGAGCGCCCCTTTTCCCGCAGTTCGAAGGCGATGTCGGTAGCCAAGCGCCGATCCCGGGTGTTGAGGTTGATGTTGTAGGCGATTAAAAACTCCCGCACACCCAGGATAGTGGCGCCGGCCGTGGCGTTGAATCGGGCGGGACCGTAGTCCGGTTTCCAGCGAGGATCTTTTAGTTTTTTGGCTAAGCCTTCGTATTCCCCCGCCCGAATTACTGCCAGGTTCTTCCGCTCCGGCTGCTGGGCGGAGTATTCGTATAAATACACGGGAATGTCCAGGGTCTCCGCCACACGCTGGCCTACGCGCTTAGACAAGGCCACACACTCTTCTACCGATACACCGCGCAGGGGGACAAAGGGACACACGTCGGTGGCGCCCAGGCGGGCGTGGGCCCCGTGATGATGGCGCATGTCAATGACTTCGGCGGCCTTCTGAACGGCCCGGAAAGCAGCCTCCTCTACACTGGCCAAGGGACCCACGAAGGTGACTACCGTGCGGTTGGTGTCCTCACCTGGATCCACGTCTAAGAGGGTGATCCCCTCTACGCTGGTAATGGCCTGGGTAATGGCCTGAATCTTGGCCTGATCGCGACCTTCACTGAAATTGGGAACGCATTCCACTAACGAATCCATAACATTACCTCAGGGTAGATAGTGTGCCAGGTTATTTAGGAATATCATGAGGGCGACCACAATGACCAGGAGCCCCAGTAACCACCATAAAGAACGCGGCCGGGGACGGTAGTCCGAAACCAAGGGCCGGAAGTAATGGCGCTTGAATTTCACCCCCTCACCCCGGCAAAGAGCAACAGAAAGAATTTCACGAATGGTTTCATAAACATCCACAGGGGAGAAAAACCGGTGAAGTAGCCGATCAAAATCAGCCCGATGAGGATCTGGGGACCGTAGGCTTGCAGGTTGTGCACCAGTTGGGGTTGACTTCGGATCAACAGGCCCGAAAAAATCTGGGACCCGTCCAACGGCGGAATGGGAATGAGGTTAAACACGGCCAGGGCGATATTGATCTGGGTGAACATGAGGAGCATGAGACCCCATGGCTCGCCGTGAATCCCCAGGCGTATCAACAGGCCACTACCCAACGCCAAAAGGAGATTGGCCCCGGGGCCGGCAAAGGCGATTTTCATCATGTCAGTACGCGGGTGGCGGAGGTGGCGCGGGTCCACCGGGACGGGTTTTGCCCAGCCGAAACCTACAAAGAGGATCATGAGGGACCCGAACGGATCCAAATGGGCCCGGGGGTTCAAGGTCAACCGGCCGTGATAGCGCGCCGTGGGATCCCCCAGGCGATAGGCCATATAGGCATGGGAATATTCGTGGAAAACTAGGGCAAATAGAAGGACCGGGATCAAGAGAACCAGTACGTCTAAGGGCAGTCTAAAAAGCATCCCTAAGCTCCGTAATCCTTGAGATACGAGGTAGCTCTCACGGCGCTTACCACCGGGGATGAAAGGTGCGGTGGACTTCTTTCAAATACTCCCGGTCCAGGTGCGTGTAGATCTGGGTGGTGGAAATGTCGGCGTGTCCCAGCATTTCCTGGACGGCCCTTAGGTCCGCGCCGCCCTCTAATAAGTGTGTGGCGAAGGAATGGCGCAGGGTGTGCGGGCTTACGGGTTTACTGAGCCCTGCCAAGCGGGCATATTTATGCAATAAGTTCCACACCATCATGCGCGTGAGGGGTCGGCCGTTGCGACTGAGAAACACGCACTCCCGGCTCCGGCCGCGCCGGGCCAGGGTTGTTCGGACACGGGATAGATACACCTCTAACGCCGCTATAGCGCGGTGACCAATGGGTACCAGACGCTCTTTATCGCCCTTGCCTACGACCCGGATCAAGCTCGTGTCCAACTGGACGTAGCCCACTTTCAAATGGCAGGCCTCGCTCACCCGCAGGCCGGCGGAATACAGCAGTTCCATTAGGGCTAAATCCCGTTGACCCAAGGGGGTAGTTGTGGGAATGCTCGCCAGAAGGGCTTCCACCTCTGCCACGGTGAGAACCACCGGCAGTTTCCGGGGCAAGCGGGGGGTTTCCATGAGCTCCGCGGGGTTCGTTATCAGGCCCTTTTCACTCACTAAAAAGGCGTGGTAGGAGCGCAGGGAAGATAGGCTCCGGGTAATACTGGTGGGGGCCAGGTGCAAGCGTTTCAAGGCACGTACATAGAGGCGAATATGCTCCGGTGTTACCTCTTTTAAGGAGCGCACCGGGGTGTACTTTAGGATATAATCCAGGTAGCGCTTCAGGTCCTGGCGGTAGGCCTTGACGGTTTGAGGGGACATATTCCGTTCCACCCGCAGCATGGTAAGGTACTCCTTAAGATACGTTTCCATGTCACCGGGCACTCAGTAGAGCCTGCTCCGTCCATTCGCAAAGAAGGTGACCGGCCACTAAATGGCCTTCCTGGATCCGCTGGGTATCCTGACTGGGAATACAGATGGCCACCGTAACGAGGGCTTTTAGCGCCCCGCCGTCCTGGCCCGTTAGACCGATGGTTTTAAGACCCCGATCCTGGGCCACCCGCGCCGCGGCCAGGCAGTTGGGGGAATTACCGCTGGTGGAAATGATCACCACGACGTCCCCGGCGTTACCCAGCGTAGCCACCTGGCGGGCAAATACCGATTCGAAATCCACATCGTTGGTCCAGGCGGTGAGTAGGGAGCTATCGGTGGTGAGGGCCAGGGAGGCTAGCCCCGGTCGGTCGTGAACCCGTAAGCCGCCCAAGAGTTCGGTGGAAAAGTGTTGAGCCTGGGCGGCGCTGCCGCCATTGCCGCACCAGAGGATCTGGTGTCCTTCTTTTAACGCCGTAACCATGAGGTGGGCCGCCTGCTCAATGTCCGTACTACAGACCGACACCATGGTCTGGATGGTGCCGGCGCTCTGGCTGAGTTGTTGTTTAATAGTGTCGCGCTCCATGGGCTACAATTTCCAGTGGACGGCCTGGGCAAAGGCTTCCATAAGAGCCGCGTCGTGATTGTCTTCCAAAACCGTGCCGGTGACAATGAAGCTGGCGCCGGCCTCCACCCGCTCACGGGCCTGCTCCGGTGTGCGAATCCCCCCGCCCACGATGAGGGGCACCTCCACTTCCCGGGCCACCTGGGTGATGGTCTCAACGGGTACGGCCTGGCGGGCTCCGCTGCCAGCTTCCAAATAAAGGAGCTTTTTCCCCAGATACTGAGCTGCCAGAGCGTGGGCAACGGCTAAATCGGGCCGGTGGAGGGGCAGAGGCCGGGTGTTGCTGATGAACTCCACGGTAGACTGGGCACCGCCATCGAAAAGGAGATAACCGGTGGGGATCACCTCCAACCCCAGGTCCTTCACCACGGGGGCGGCAAGGACCTGCTCACCGATCAGGTAGTGGGGATTGCGCCCAGAGAGAATGGCCATGAACAGCATGGCGTCGTAATGGGTGTTTATCTGGTTGAGACCCCCCGGGAAAAATATGACCGGAACACTAGCCAGGGCCTTGATGGTGGCCACTCGCTCATGACAGCGCCCATCCATCATGAGGCTGCCACCTACGAAGATGGCATCCACTTCTGAGGCGTTGATGGCGGCGACCCGGGCTTCTAAATGGGGGTCACTCTTGCGGTCGGGATCTAACAGCACAATATAGCCGGCCCCCTTGGTGCGAGCCACCTGGAGCAAGTGCTGAAAAACGGTTGATTTCATCGCTGGAATGTACAGAACCTAAGCGATCAATTGTTTATAATCTTCGGGGGTCAGTAACCCGCTGGTATCTAGCACTTCGGAGAGGGCCACCTTGATGAGCCAGCCCTTACCGTAGGGATCCTGATTCACCAGTTCCGGGGCCTCTTCCAGAGCCGTATTCACCACCGAAACTTCCCCAGTTACCGGTGAAAATAGATCGGCCACGGTCTTCACCGCCTCGATCGTCCCGAAGGGTTCCCCGCCCTTGACCACGGTGCCCGTTTCGGGAAATTCGATGAAGACAATATCCCCCAATTCCCCCTGGGCATAGTCGGTAACCCCTATGGTTCCCTCCTGGCCCTCCACGCGCAACCATTCGTGGTCTTTGGTGTAGTACAAATCCGCTGGTACGTTCATAACATCAACTCCTTCAGTTTTCTTTTAATGGCGGGTACTCAAAATCTTCCAAGAAACTGGTATCAAAAGTGCCCTGGAGAAAGCGCGGGTCTTTCATGATGGCCTGATGGAACGGAATGGTGGTGCGGGGTCCTTCGATGATACACTCCTCCAAGGCCTGCTGCATACGTTTAATGGCCCGTTCCCGGGTACTGGCCCAAACGATTAATTTCCCGATGAGGGAATCGTAATAGGGGGAAATCACATAGCCGTCGTAGGCGTGGGTATCCACCCGTACCCCCTTTCCCCCGGGCATGTGGAAGCTGGTAATCTTCCGGGGGCAGGGCCGGAAATTGTCCTGGGGGTCTTCGGCGTTGATGCGGCACTCAATGGCGTGGCCGCGCAAACGCATGTGGTCCAGGTAGCCAGGATAACGTTCCCCGGCGTGGACCTGAATCTGTTGCTTAATGAGATCCACGCCCACTACCATCTCGGTGACGGTATGCTCCACCTGGATGCGCGTATTCATTTCCATGAAATAGAAGTTTTTATCCTTATCCAAAAGGAATTCCACCGTTCCCACTCCCACGTAGTCGGCCGCTTGGGCAGCCCGGATGGCCATGGTGCCCATGGCCCGGCGGAGGTCCTCATCAACCACCGCCGAGGGCGATTCCTCCACTAATTTCTGGTGACGCCGTTGAATGGAGCATTCCCGTTCCCCTAAATGAGCGATGTGGTTGTGGGCGTCGGCCAAAATTTGCACCTCGATGTGACGCGGGTTTTGCACATACTTCTCTAAGTAAAGTTCTCCATTATCGAAAGCCGACTGGGCCTCGTTCTGGGCAGCCACGAAGGCCGGACCCATTTCTTCGGCCGACCAGACCAGGCGCATACCCCGCCCGCCGCCACCGGCCGAGGCCTTCAGCATGACCGGGTAGCCCATGGTCTCTGCCAGCCGTCGGGCCTCTTCGGCACTGGGTAGTACCCCGGCACTTCCGGGAATGACCGGCACCCCGGCGGAGCGCATGGTCTCTTTGGCCCTAGCCTTGTCTCCCATGGCTTCGATAATTTCCGCGCCAGGACCCAAAAAAGTGAAATTATTCTCCTGGCAGATACGGGAGAAGTGGGCGTTCTCCGCTAAAAAACCGTAACCCGGATGGATGGCATCGGCATTGGTAATTTCCGCTGCCGCAATTAGCCGGGGAATGTTCAGATAGCTTTCGCTGCTGAGTGGGGGCCCGATACAGACGGCCTCGTCAGCGAACCGCACGTGAAGGGAAAGTTCATCGGCGGTGGAATAGACCGCCACGGTGGGAATCTCCAGTTCGTGACAAGCCCGTATAACCCGTAGGGCAATCTCACCCCGGTTGGCAATGAGCACCTTTTTAAACATGTTAACTTAGGCGGGTTCGATTAGAAACAGCACCTGGTTGTATTCCACTGGCTGACCGTCTTCGGCCACAATTTTTTTAATGACGCCCCCTGTCTCGGCCTCGATCTCGTTCATGATCTTCATGGCCTCAATGATGCACAGGGTATCCCCTTTTTTCACCTCGTCCCCCACTGTTACAAAGGGTTCAGCCTCGGGGGCCGGGGCCCGGTAAAAGGTACCGGGCATAGGGGAAAACACCTCCACCGTGCGGGTGGTTTCGGCTACCGTAGACGCCGGGGTGGAGAGGAACTCACCAGTAGGGGGAGGCACCAAATTCACCGGGGCGGAGTTAACCTCCTGGGACACCACCGGGGCCGTTTTTACCACCCGGTAGCGCCGGCCTAAAAAAGTTACGTCAATTTCGTTGACGTCGCTGTTTTCTAAAATGTAAATGATTTCCTTTAAACGGTCTTGCCACATAAGCGTTCCTAACTGTGATGCTTCTGAGATTACTCCCCTTTGGTGCGTTCCAGGTACGCCCCGCTGCGGGTGTCGATTTTTACCCGGTCCCCCACCTCGACGAAGAGGGGCACCTGGACGGTGAAACCCGTTTCCAAAACGGCCGGCTTGGTGGCGCCGGTGGCCGTATTTCCCCGGTAGCCCGGTTCCGTATGGGTCACTTCCAAGTCCACGTGGGCCGGTAGGCGGACCTCTAAGGGCTCTTCCCCGTCAAACAACAGCTCCACATCCAAACCCGCCTTGAGGAAACGGTGCCGGTCGCCCACCA
Organism: uncultured bacterium; assembly: GCA_964628055.1. Lineage (GTDB taxonomy): Bacteria > Fidelibacterota > Marinisomatia > Marinisomatales > TCS56 > CAZBEL01. The sequence goes on from CAZVNL010000008.1 coordinate 25,025, forward strand.
CTTCCGGGGGGATCTGAAGCTGGTCGTAGGTCTTCAAATCCATAAAGACGTAGGAGGCGCTCTCCGTGTACAAAAACTGCATCCGCCGGGCCTCCACCCGCACCAGCTCCAGGTGGCTCCCGGCGTTGAAGGTCTCCTCGATAACCTTCCCGCTCTGGATGTCCTTCAGTTTGGTGCGTACAAAGGCCCCGCCCTTCCCGGGTTTCACGTGCAAGAATTCCAGAACCTTCATACGTTTGCCCCGGTGCAGGAGCACCACGCCATTTCTAATATCAGCTGTTGTTGCCAAGCTTATTCTCCTGTGAAACGCCGGAATTTAACCTGCACTATGGATATCTCAAATTGATGAATCCCCTACTCGGTCCCGGGGCGTAAAAAAACCTAACCAGTCTCCACCGGGGTTTTCTCCATCGGCACTGTTTCGGCCTCAGATGGCGCTTCCCAGGTTTTCCAGAAGGGAACGGTTTGGGCGATAAAGCATTCCGCCCAGTCTAAGTCCTGCTGGCACATCGCCGGGGATACGGACCCCCGGGCGTACTTGGTAAAGTCCGCCCGACGCAATACCTCCAACCACTGGTCCACCAGCTCCCTGTCAAAGGGCAAGGTGTTCTTCATCGCGTGGATCTGTTCGGTGGTCATTTCCAAGGTTTTAATGAATACACTATGTTCCACGTATTCCCGTAGTAAGTAAGACAGATCCACGTAAAATTCCTTCACGGCTCCCCGTTTTAAGCTGGAGTCCTCTCGCAGTGCCTGTAACTTCTGACGGGCCACTTCATCAGGAGGTGGTTTAACCGGTTGCGCGGCCGTTTTAATGATCTCTGTCTTCTGACGCTGACGCCAAATGAGCCCGATCCCCACCACGAGCATTAGTAGCAGCAGGTATTTTCCGATGGTGGGCCAGGGCCAGGGAATCGTAACGGGAACGGGCGGCTTTACTGGTTGCAGTTGTCGGGCGCCATACTGCTCTAAAACTGACACCACCTGGACGGGTAGGGGCGCACTGTGTAAGGTGTAATCGAGGGTACTATCAGCTTTGAGTACGGCCACTTCATAGGCCGGAATGACGAAGTGACCCGTATCCCAGAAGACGAGCTCGAAGCGCAGGCCGTTACTGTCACCCCGGGGGGATTGAAAGGGCGTGGCCTGGCGGACTTCCAGGGTATCGGTACTTTTCAAGGGGGGAAAGCGTAATGGGCGCCGACCGGGATTTAATACGGTCACCTTAAAGTGTAAAATGTCGCCGATTGTAGCCACCGTGGTATCCAGGGAGGCCGCCAATTTTATGGCGGCGGGCTTTTCTTCGCGCTCCTGGCAACCGGTAATCAGCACCAATCCCACCAGGATAACAAGGGCGCCACTAGCCTGCTTCATGCCTGGAATCGGGGGTTAATAGCGCCGTTCCCGCTGACGGTAGTAGCGCAGGATGGGTTCAATATAGTCCTCGGCTGTGGAAAGCTGCACCAAGTCGAACTTAATCCGGTCACACTGCTGTTTGAAGCGAGCGAAATGGGACTCCAGGCGCTGCTGGTACCGAACCCGTTCGGCAGGAGAATAGGTGTCGATCCAAAACTGCGCATCGGTTTCGGGATCGTGGACCTTCACCAAGCCTAGGTCGGGAAGGCTTTTTTCCACCGGATCGTAGATCTGCAGGCCCAATAGATCGTGTTTGCGGTTGGCAATTTTCAAACCGGGCCAGAACCCGTCATCGATAAAGTCGGAAATGACAAACACCACGCTCCGGCGGTGCGCCACCTTTAAGAGAAAATCCAGGGCCCGACTTAAAGAGGTGCCCCGTCCCTGGGGCCGGTGGTAAAGGAGTTCCCGGATGACTCGCAGGACGTGGGTATGACCCTTCTTCGGGGCGATATACTGCTCCACTTCATCGGTGAACAGGATCAACCCCACCTTGTCGTTGTTGCGGATGGCGGAAAAGCCCATGACGGCAGCGATCTCGGTGGCCAGTTCGGCCTTGTACTGCCTAACACTGCCAAAATGCCCGGAACGACTCAGGTCCACTAAGAGAAAGACGGTTAACTCCCGCTCTTCTTCGAAAATCTTTACGTAAGGACTATTATAGCGAGCCGTGACGTTCCAGTCGATGAGACGAATATCATCCCCCGGCTGGTACTCCCGGACTTCGGAAAAGATCATGCCCCGTCCCTTGAATACGGAATGGTACTCACCCCCAAAGAGGTCATTTACCAATCCCTTGGTGCGAATCTCGATGTGGCGAACCTTCTTTAATATCTCAGCGGGGAGCATGGCTCTTTTTCAAGCGTTGTAGGGCCTGAGGAAGGAATCCCGGTGGCTGAAACGGTTTTAATAGACTACTCCTCAAGCGCACCATACCCGGGAAAAGGTCCTTAAGGAATTTCGATGGAATCGAACAGGTGCCGAATGATGTCCTCGGAGGTCTGCTCCTCGGCCTCGGCTTCGTAGGTGAGAATGATGCGATGCCGCAGGACATCGGCCCCCATATAACGCACATCTTCCGGGGTGACGAATCCCCGATGATCCAGAAAGGCCCTGGCCTTCGCGGCCAGGATTAGATTGATGGTGGCCCGGGGGGAGGCACCGTACTGGATCAATTCCTTCAAATCGGGTAACTGGTATTGCTCCGGATTCCGCGTGGCGAAAACCAGGTTGAGTACGTACTCCTCTACTTTTTCATCCACGTAAATATCGTTGATGACTTGTTGGGCCTGGAGAATCGCCCCGGGGTTTACCACCGGTTCCACCGACGGCAGCTCCGTGGTGCGGGCCATTTTCCGCAGGATAATACGCTCCTCCTCTTTCGCCGGGTAATCCACCTTCAACTTGAGCATAAAACGATCCACCTGGGCCTCTGGTAAGGGATAGGTTCCCTCCTGCTCAATGGGGTTCTGGGTGGCCAACACCAAAAAGGGGGCCTCTAAATAGAAGGTCTCCTCGCCGATGGTCACCTGGCGCTCCTGCATGGCCTCCAAAAGGGCGCTTTGAACCTTGGCGGGAGAGCGGTTGATCTCGTCAGCCAGAATGATGTTGGCGAAAATGGGGCCCTTGCGCGTCTCAAACGATCCGGTCTTCTGGTTATAGATGAGGGTTCCCAGTAGGTCCGCCGGTAGCATGTCCGGCGTGAACTGAATCCGCTGAAAGCGGGTGTCGATGAGTTGGGCCAGGGTTCTCACCAGGAGGGTCTTGGCCAGCCCCGGCACCCCTTCTAAGAGGAGGTGGCCGTTGGCCAGTAGCCCTACTAAAATTTTATTGAGGAGTTCTTCCTGGCCAACAATCACCCCCCCCAGGGCTTTTTTCAATACATCAATAAATTGGGATTCCCGGGCAATACGTTCATTGATTTCAGTAAGACTGAACTGGGCCATGGTCGTATTTACCGGGCTCTTAACTACGGGGTGTGTCGGTATTGATCCCCCCCGGAGTACCGGAAGGTAGGGCGTGGCTAGTGATCTGTTTTAAAACGGGAATATCGTTTATGTCTTTACCCAGGTATTCCAGTTCAAAGCGCACGGAAGGGGCCAGTTCATGGTCGGGAAACTTGTCCAGGAAGGTTTTATAAGACTGGGTAGCCAATTCGTAATTGGCCAGGATGTTGGCATAAATATAGCCGATCATAAACTGGGCCTGGGCCTCTTGATCCGACCCGGGAAAACGCTCCACCACCTGTTGGTAGGCCTGGATGGCCTGTTGAAAGTCACGGAGGTCGTTCATGTAAATGTCACCCAACATATACTGGGACTTGGCCGCCAGGGCATGCTTGGGGTATTTACTGATAAGTAACTCCAGTTGATCCAGGGACCCCTTAATATCCTTCGACTTCCGCAGCGACTCGGCCTGGGAAAAGAGATCCTCAGCCGACTTGTCAACACCACACGACAGGCTAAATAGCCCCACTAGCAAAATAATCATTATCCGGTTCATGACCGTCCCTTTCATTGTATTTTAGAACCTTTAATTTATACCCTTGTAGGTAGAACCACCAAGACTGAAACCCTTAACGTGCATAAAGTGCTGGGCATTATACCATAGCAAAGGTGGAAGGTTCCTCTAAAAGATGTATAGGACTCCCAGTTGCAACTGCCAATTTTCCGGATGGGCCAACTGGTAGGCATAATCCAGGCGCACGGGTCCCAGGGGGGACTTTAGGGTTACACCTCCTCCGGCGCCCCAGGCCAACTGGGACCAACTGCTTTGGGCCACGCTATCCACCAGATACCCCCCATCCAGGAAGATTTCACCCCCCAGCAACCAAATTAACGGAAAGCGCAGTTCCCAATTGGTGAGCAACCGTACCGTCTCACCGAGGGGGTCGTGCTGAGTGTCAACGCGAAATTTAAGGGGTTCCCAGGCCCGCAGGCTAGTACTGCCCCCCAAATAAAATTTATCATATAAAACGGTTTCGAACCGATCATAAGCCGCCTGCCACCCTAAAAGAAGGCCATACTTCATCCTCCCAGCCAGGACCCAATTTTTCATGAGGGGGTAGTAGCCCTGCAAGCCTACGTCAAATTTAATATAGTGCCGATTGCCTCCTAAAAAGCCTCCTACCCGGCGGAATTCGCCGCTCAACACCACACCCCGGCGGGGATACACCGGATCGTCCCGGCCGTCCAGGTGCGCCCGCAGGGTGAGAATGCGCTGCTCCACATCGGTGCGTAAGGCTTCGGGCTCAATAAATTTCTCCCACTGCAACCCCCAAGCGATAAAAGACAGGTTGCCAAAACGCAGGGTGCTGGTTACGTTTAGTCCGTAACGGTGCACGTTGGGGCCCCCTAAATCTTCGTAATTTTTAAACGTTTCGTAAAAGGCTTTGAGCTGGGTGGGAATCCGGTAGCGGAAAATCCACTGGTCGTTCAAATTCAAATCCACCCTCAACCTGGGAAATCGGAACCCCGGTTCCACGGGCATATCCGCCGATGTGCGCACCCCGAAGCGGGTAGTGGATTGGAGGATGCTGCGGTTGCGCCACTCCACGTAGCCCCCAATGCCGGGGATGGCTTCCGTCCCTTCACTCACCACCACTGGATAGTAACCCCCTTCGCTCAGCCACTCCCGTTTTTTGAACTGCCGCAATTCCAACACCAAGTTCACCGTGGTGTCGCTTCCGGCCTCTACCACGGGGGTGAGGCTGGCCAGGGAGAAAAGACCCGTTTCCAACAACCGCCGCTGGGAATCATCAACGGCTTTTTTGCGGAACAGGTCCCCGGGATGGATCTCTAATTCCCTTAGCACCACGGCGCTATCGAGACTGCCCAGTCCTTCGAGATAAATGTCGTGGATGTACACGCGTTGCCCTTCGTTAACTTCTAGTAGCACATTCACCGAGTCCCCCACGTCTTGAAAGAGCTTGAGGGCGACAAAGAGTTTACCCTCCTGCTGGTAAGCCTCCTCCAGTAAAGTTAGATTGGCATTGGCCTTAACAGGGTCAAAAGGTCTATCCACCACCAGACCCAGCGTCGTGCGAATTAGCTTTTCGCTGAGGGTTTCATTGCCCAAGATGTCCACCCGATGCAGAAAATACTGCTTCCCTTCGCGGATATGATAAAATACCGCCACGGTCTGGTCCTGTACCGCAAAAGAATCGGTGACCGACACGTGTAGAAAGCCCTGGGATAAATAGTAATTCTTCAGGGTGATGGCATCCAGCCGCAGGACACGCTGGTCGAAGGTGGTGTGGCTAAAAAGAGTGGGCTCCTGGAGATTGAGCAGGGATTTCAATGTCTTTTCGGAAATCTGCTCATTCCCTATGAGACTCACCGACGTAACGGGTAACGGGGCGTGCTCGCCACCTTTAAGGGCATAGACCAGGAGGCAGCACAACACCCTCGTGAGTGTTGCTTTCATGTTGGTTTAATAAGAATAACGCAAACGGTATTTTACGTGCATATTCCCCGATTCATCAACGTTTCCTACTACCGAAAAATACCGATTTAATTTCAATTCCACACCTAATTGATTATGGGGGGGATTCACCAGTGAAAAGGAACGTTGATAAGAATAATACAGCGAAAGGTTCTCCGACAGTTGCCGGCCGGCGCTGATGGTGAAATCCTCGGAACTCTCCGGATTCAGAAATCCCGTGGTCCCCGAAATGCTCATCTGATCCACCAAACCCAATTTTTTCAACCCGCTCATCTGCAGGAAATTACGCTCCAATTGACTTTCCAGGTAAGCGCCTAAGATGGTCTGGGCCTGGACCCCAAAACCGGCCGAAGTCATCTCCTGGTCCTCGAAGCGGCTGCGAAGGGTAAGCAGTTCTAAAATGTCACTCTGGGAAAAGCCGCTGGAGGACTCCAAAACCAGGCGCGGATTGTCCAACTGCCCTACCAGGGTAATGGTAATCTGTTCCTGGTTAATGGTGGTAAACGCCGAAATGTCCAAATAGGGATTGAACCCTTTTTTATCGAATCCCAGGTACCCTTTGGTGAGGGTAAATACATCCCCGTAGTAATAAAATTTCCCACTGCGGACGAACAGCTCCCCGGTATAATCGGGGGGGTAATCCTCTAACTTAGCTATGCTCAACTGCCCGGACAACTGGGCATCCAACTGACTGTTACGCAGGGCGAAATTGCCCGTGATGGGGAAGTTCACCAAATAATTGGTCACAATCCGGCTTTCACCGGAGGGCGTTTCCGGGAGGCTGCTGCTGCTGGTGAATTCCTGATACATGACCACATCCAGAACTTCGATGTCCCCGGCAAAGGTGATGGTATCTTTCCCGGTGATGGCCAAGTCGACGTTAACCGTGCCTTCAATGTCCCCTAAAAGGGTCCGGAAATAGATCTCCTGGCCTTGGACGTTGAGGGCGTACCGCGGTTCGAAAAAGCGGCTCAAATCCAGGCCGCCGGTAAGGTGTAGGTTGGGCTTTTTCAACTGGGTAGACGGTTGCTCCGGATTAGGCATATAGCCGTCCAGGTGGCGAATTTTAAGGTAGTTATCCACAATCTCGGCCGAACCCGCCAACCCCACGATGGGATCGTCCAAGAGTAAGGAATAGATGCGCCCGCCAGTTACGCTTAACGAACCGTTACGCAGCACCTTTTCCGGTGGTCCGCTCAAATTTAAGCGCAGATCAAACTTTCCCGTCACGGAGTCCACATCGGCCAGATACAGGGTGAGAAATTTTAAATTCCTGGTTTGCCCCTGGACATCAATCCAAAGGGAATCGGTGGGGATGAAGTGGCCCAAGGTGGGGGAGCCAAAATTTAAATCAACGGGTAGGTAACCGGACCCCGCGAACTGGTCGGGTCCTAAATGGGAGGCAAACCGGTTAAAATACAGACGTTGTCCGTCGTAAAGCCCGGTACCGGTTACCATCCCCAAGGGCAGGCGGTCGAACTGGGCCTGTTCGATAGTCAGGTCAAAGTCAAACTTCGTGTTCCGCGGGGTCCCCCCCAAGTTGAAATCCCCACTGGCAATGCCCTCTAAGTGAAACCAATGGGGAATGAACTGGGTGAACAGCGCCAGGTCAATGTGCTTCAAATTGGCGCTAAGATCCATTTCCCACGGGGTCTTGTCCCCCACCGTTAAGGGGACGATCCCGGTAATCTGGGCCCCGGTTTTTTCACCGTACAGCAGGGTAACGTCCTCCACGTGCAACACGGAATCCAAATAGAAGGCCGAGACGGTCAACTCATCAAACGGCTGGGAGGTGAGAGTCCCATTTTTCAGGGTGAGATCGATGGTGTAACTGAGCTCTCCCTGGTGCCTGGAAAGGGACAGTTCCCCGAAGGTTTTACCGGTGATGGCCCAGCGATCGTCGGGCCCTAAAACGCCTAAGATGGCAGCGTCAACGCCGGAGAGTTTCAGGCGGCCTTCCAAGCCGTTTTCCAAATCCAAATAGCCGTTCACCACACCGTCGTCCACATGAAAAGCAAAGGGTTGTAAGGCGATCCCCCCCTTAGTGAATTGAACAGTGAGGGGCCGCGTATTGATCAGGTAATGCTCGTCATACACCAGTTGTAGGGGATTGAGAGTGAGGAGGCCCTCCGAACCGTAGCTACCGGAAAACTGGAGGATATTCTCCCCCTGGCGGAACTCAGCGCTCACAATGTCGATTTGATGCGGACTGATACTCAGTTCCACCTGACCGCTATTAAAGGGGTACATGCGCCACTGGCCCTCTTTGAATTCCAGGTGGGCATACCCCGTTTCCAACCGCTTTAGACGGGTATTGATAATAAACTCCTCCAGGTAGGCCTGGTGGTATTTTACCTGTTTACCCGTGAGGTCGGCCTCCACGTCCGGGGCCTTCAAAGCCCCCTTGAGGGTAAGCGTTCCACTGGCCATCCCCCCTTCCAGGCTATCGGCCCAGAAATTGTTTATTAGAAAGACGCTGGCCTGGTTTAACTCCACCTGGAGATCTAGGGTGCTATCCCGAAGATCGCACTCTCCTTTCAAAATAACTGAGCTGGGACCGATGGTAACGGTCAAAGGATTGGGAATGGAGAGCTTCCTAGCAGCGTAAATAACCGTCCCCGACGCCGTAATAGGCCGGTCAACAAAAAGGGCCGATTCCTCCATTTCCATGGTGATGGTCACTTCCTTCAATTGGCGGTTGTGGATGGTTCCGTCTAAAAACACGGTTCCGGAGAAGTTGTTTCTTTTCTGTTGTTCCAACCAACGGCTCAGGTCGAATTGGGTCAGGGTGACTTTGCTGTTCAGGCGGCCATCTTTCTCCAGGAGACCGGTCATCTCCAGCTCGGCCTCATCGCGCCGTAAATTGAACTGTTCCAAGCGGAGGTAATCCGGCGTTTTTACCAGTTGAAAAGCTCCCCGCATATCCAGGCCCAAGGCGTTGCTTAGCTCCACCGACCCGGCGTAGCGCCGGAGATCAGACTCCAGCGCCACATGAATATCCACGCTGGAAAATTTTGGTTGCAAGGGTAGCTGGGTGAAAAATTGGCGGGGAACGACGTAGTTCTTGATAAATAACTCTCCCGATAGATGCTTCTCGGGCAATAACTCCAGGGACCAAGAACCGGCCAGGTTCAAAGTGTCTATGATCCCCTCAAAAGAGTCTACCACCAGGGCCTGTGGGGTGAGGTTCATATTTAAATCCGTTACGTAAAGGCGATGCCGAGAGAAAGTATCCTGGAGTTGGAAGGAACGAAAAGACAGCCTCCCTTCCCTGGCGTTCATTTTGACGGCGCCATCCCAGGCAAAGGTAAGAGGGCGGGCCTCCTCCTGCGATGGCCACCAGGCCTTGCCAGCCACCCACAACTTTCTTATAGAAACCTTGAAGGCCAGTACTGGTTGGAAGGAATCGGGTAACTCCAAAGAACCCTCGCTTAGGGAGTCCGCCTGAGGTAGCGTGAGGACCAGGTTTTCTAACACCACCTGGTCAAAGGTCAGTCCCGCAAAGAGACTGCGGAAGAAATTGAGATTCGCCTTCACCTTCCCCACCGAAACCGTGGCCCCGGTTTCACTCGTGAACACGATGCCCCGCCCGGTGACTGCCGTTAAGAAATGCCCCCCCAGGGATTGGATGGAAACCCGCCAGCCCCGGTCCACAAGGACGTGGTTATTGAGTAGCGTTTCAATACGACCGCGCCATAACCGCGGTTGTAGTCCTACGGAGAGCCCTAGAAGGACCAGGATTAGCGTGACGACGAAGATTTGTCTAAGGCGTTTCATGACTCCCTTACAGCTACCCGCACTAACGAATATACGTGACTCCTGTTCCAAATACAAAAAAAGCGGAAGTTACCTTCCGCTTTTTTACAAGCACTATTAAACGTCAGTCTACAACCTCAAAATCGGCGTCTTCAATCTTACCCTCGTCTGTTTTGGAGGTGGTCTTTTCCGTGGTCTTCGTCTTTTCCGTTTCCGGGGCTGCCTGGGCCTTGGTGGCTTCGTACATCTTCGAGGCCACTTCGTTCCAGTCCTTGTTCAAGGCTTCAAGGGCCTGCTTAATATCGTCTTTGTTGCTGGTGGCGTTGGCCTTCTTCAAGGCCTCTACCCCGTCGGTGAGTTTCTGCTTTTCGTCCGCCCCTAATTTGTCCTCGAACTCCTTCAGGTTCTTCTCCGTTTGATAGATCAGTTGCTCGGCCTGATTTTGCAGATCCACTAGTTCCCGTTTAGCTTTGTCCTCACTCTCGAATTTCTTGGCATCGTTAATCATCTTCTCCACTTCCGCGTCGCTCAGGCCGCTGGAAGCTTCGATGCGAATGCTCTGTTCCTTGCCGGTGGCCTTGTCCTTGGCACTCACCTTTAAGATGCCGTTGGCGTCGATATCAAATGAAACCTCAATTTGAGGGACTCCCCGGGGAGCGGGGGGAATGCCATCCAAGTGGAAGCGTCCGATGGTTTTATTGTCCACCGCCATTTCCCGCTCGCCCTGTAACACGTGAATCTCCACGGTGGTTTGATTATCGGCCGCCGTGCTGAAGACTTGGGACTTCTTGGTGGGAATCGTCGTATTCCGTGGGATGATCTTGGTGCAGACGCCGCCTAGGGTTTCGATCCCCAGGGACAGGGGCGTCACGTCCAGTAACAGGATATCTTCCACGTCTCCCGAGAGGACCCCGCCCTGGATGGCGGCCCCCACGGCTACCACTTCGTCCGGGTTCACACTCCGGTTGGGCTCTTTATCGAAAATTTCCTTCACTTTTTCCTGGACTTTGGGAATCCGCGTGGAACCGCCAACCAGGATAATTTCATCAACATCGGCAGCAGTTAAACCCGCATCGCGTAAGGCTTTCTGGCATGGGGCGACGGTGCGTTCGATGAGGTCGTTCACCAGTTCCTCGAACTTGGCCCGCGTAAAGGTCATGTTCAAATGCTTGGGTCCGGAGGCATCCGCGGTAATGAACGGCAGGCTAATCTCCGTCTGTTTGGAACTAGAGAGCTCTTTTTTGGCATTTTCGGCGGCTTCCTTCAACCGCTGGAGAGCCATGGTATCCTGCTTCAGATCGATCCCGTCAGTCTTTTTAAACTCCGCCGCAATCCAATCAATGACTTTCTGATCGAAGTCATCGCCCCCTAAATGGGTATCCCCGTTAGTAGCTTTAACTTCGAAGACGCCGTCCCCCAACTCCAGGATGGAAATATCGAAGGTGCCGCCGCCTAAGTCAAAGACGGCGATTTTTTCATCCTTTTTCTTATCCAAGCCGTAGGCCAAAGAGGCCGCCGTAGGCTCGTTTATGATACGGCGCACTTTCAACCCGGCAATCTTACCGGCGTCCTTGGTGGCCTGGCGTTGGGAATCGTTGAAATAGGCGGGAACGGTGATCACCGCTTCGGTGACTTTGGTGCCCAAATGCTCTTCGGCGGTCTGCTTCAGGCGTTGGAGGATCATGGCGCTTATCTCCGGGGGCGTGTACTCCTTGTCGTCCACCTTCACCACCACACTCTCCGACGATTTCTTGCCCACCTTAAAGGGCACTTCGTCGATCTCGGTCCCCACCTCATCATACATTCGGCCCATGAACCGCTTGATGGAAAAGATGGTCTTATCCGGGTTGGTTACCGCCTGGCGCTTTGCCGGCTGCCCCACCAACCGCTCGCCGTTTTTCGTGAAAGCCACCACGGAAGGGGTTGTACGACCGCCCTCGGGATTGGTGATGACGGTGGGCTCGCCCCCCTCCAACACGGCCACGCAAGAGTTAGTGGTTCCTAAATCGATACCTATAATTTTACCCATAATAACAAAACTCCTTATCTATGAATTGTGTAAAAGTAACTTTAAAAATTCAATTATTATGCCACGGCGAGTTGTAGACCCATATGGCAGACCCAGGCCAAAAAAAGATCAATATGGCATATAATTAAGGGGGCTTAACGAGAAATATTTTTTTGCAGGGTTGTTTTACGGGGGCGGGTGGTCCTGGCGCTGGGAGCTTTTCCTGTCTCCCAGGTGAATTTAAACTGCCCTTTGAGAGTGTGGATTTTCAATCGTTTCCCCGTGGGTATAGAACTATCCAACAGTAACTCGGAGATGGGGTCTTCCAGGGCGGTCTGAATTTCCCGGCGCAAAAAGCGGGCCCCATACTGGGGATTGAAGCCCCGTTTTACCAGGAGCGTCTTGGCCCGCTTGGTTAGCTGAACCTCAATTTTCATCTTTTTCAGGTTGTCGCGTAAATCCTGCAACTGTAAGTCGATAATCTGCAACACGTCCTCCCGGGTAAGGGGATGGAAGACGATGGTTTCGTCGACCCGGTTAAGGAATTCGGGATTGAACACGTCCTTCACGCGATCCAGAATGCGCTGCTTGATGGACTCGTAATTATCCTTATCGGAAGCCTGCACAAACCCATACCGACCACTGGTCTGAATTTCCCTGGTTCCCAGGTTGGAGGTCATGATTACAATGGTGTTTTTGAAGTCGACCTTGCGCCCCAACCCGTCGGTCAAGACCCCTTCATCAAAAAGCTGTAAAAGGACGTTGAACACATCCGGATGGGCTTTTTCGATCTCGTCGAAGAGGATCACCGAATAGGGATTTCGGCGGACCTTTTCGGTTAGGGTGCCGCCCTCCTCATAACCCACGTAACCGGGGGGCGCCCCAATCAAGCGGGACACCGAGAACCGTTCCCCAAATTCGGACATATCCAGTTTGACCAACGAATCCGTATGGCTGAACAGGTACTTGGCCAGCACCTTGGCCAGCTCCGTTTTCCCCACTCCCGTAGGACCTAAAAAGAGGAAAACGCCAATGGGCCGCGTGGGGCTTTTCAAGCCCGCCCTGGCCCGTTGAATGGACCGGGAAACGCTCTGCAAAGCGTGCTCCTGACCGACGATATACCGCCTCAACGCCTGGCGCATGCGCAACAACTTTTGAGTTTCCGATTGGGATATTTTGCGTACCGGGATGCCCGTAATGAGGGAGACGACTTCAGCAATATGATCTTCGGTAATGTGAATGGGGTGGCTGTTTTCCTGTTCCTGCCACTGTTCCAGGGCCCGGGAGAGGGCTTGGGTCATTTTCTGTTCCTTGTCCCGGAGGGCCGCGGCAGCCTCGAATTTCTGGGCGGCTACGACCGCCTCTTTTTGTGACCGAACCTTCTCAATGGCCCGTTCCAGGTCAATAATGGACTGGGGGACGGTCATGTTCAACATGTGCGCCCGGGAGCCGGCCTCATCCATGACGTCTATGGCCTTATCCGGTAGATACTTGTCGGTAATATAACGCTGGGAGAGGTACACACAGGCCTCGATGCCCTCATCGTCATAGATGACATTGTGGTGTTTTTCGTAGGTCGCTTTGAGACCCCGGAGGATTTGGATGGATTCCTCCGGGGTGGGGGGATTAATGGTGATCTTCTGGAACCGGCGTTCCAGGGCCCCGTCTTTTTCAATGTATTTGCGATACTCGTCCATGGTGGTGGCCCCGATGCAGTGGATGTCGCCTCGGGCCAGGGCCGGCTTAAACATGTTGGAGGCGTCCAGGGACCCGGAGGCACTCCCGGCACCCACCAGAGTGTGCAATTCGTCAATGAATAAAATGAGGTTCTCCGTATTTTCCAGCTCCAGCATGATCGTCTTCATCCGTTCCTCGAACTGCCCCCGATACTTGGTGCCCGCAACGATAGAGGCCAGATCCAGGGCCAGAATACGTTTATTATGTAAAATCCGCGGCACGGCATGTTTGACGATCCGTTGCGCCAGGCCTTCAATAATGGCCGTTTTGCCCACCCCCGGCTCCCCGATGAGGACGGGGTTGTTCTTCTTCCGGCGCGTCAGAATCTGGGCCACGCGCTCAATTTCTTGCTCCCGGCCAATGACCGGATCCAGTTTGCCCAACCGTGCTAGTTTAGTAATATCACGGGAAAAATGGTCCAGAGCCGGGGTCTTGGTCTTGGGGGTGGTTTTTTCCAACCGGGTGGTCCCGGGGGGTTCCTCTTCAATCTCACTCTGCAATAAATCCAACACGCCGTCGTAGCTGAGATTGAAAGTATTCAAAACTTCGAAAGCGATCCCTTCCGTTTCTTTTAGCATGGCCAGTAATAAATGTTCGTCATCGGCGTAAGTTGATCCCATGGCCGCAGCTTCGTTGTAGGCATTGCGTAAAATGCGTTCCGCCCGGCGCGTCAGGGGCAAATGACCCAGGGTCATGGTCCCCCCCGAAGACTTGATCATGTCTTCGATCATGGTCTTGATTTCGTCGATATCACAGTCGTATATCTCTAAGATCCGCACCGCCAGACCCGTGCGGACGCGCAATAGCCCCAATAGTAAATGCTCCGAACCCACGTAACTATGCCCCAGGCGGACGGCTTCCTCCTTGGCATGTTTCATGATGGCCTGAACACGCTTGGAAAAATTTTCTTTCATCTCACTTCAAAGTTAATCATTCGTTGCAGGGAATCAAACACTATCTCTTAGGTACAGGTTTTCCCGTTCTAAAAAATAACACTTGTGACCGATTTTTGCTACCTCGGGATTATGGGTAGTGATCACCAACGTTTGCTGGAAGTCGGTATTTATTTGTTTAAAAAGCTGTAAGAGCTTGTCGGCGTTCTCCACATCCAGGTTGCCGGTGGGTTCGTCGGCCAGTATTAAGCGGGGACGGTTTATCAAGGCCCGCATGACAGCCACCCGCAGGCGCTCTCCCCCTGACAGTTCTGACGGGTAGTGATGCTTGCGGTTTTCCAAACCCACATAGTTAAACAGATCCCGGGCCATCGGCTGTTTTTCTGTTTCAATACCCCCGATCATGGCCGGCATGAGGACGTTCTCCAGGGCCGTGAACTCTGGCAACAGGTGATGAAACTGGAATACGAAGCCAATCTCCCGGTTCCGTAACCGGGCTAGAACTTCGTCCGACATGGCAAGGACGTCCTGCCCATTTATTTTCAGGGTGCCCCCGTCAGGCTTATCCAGCGTTCCCAAAATATTTAAAAGGGTGGTTTTCCCGGCCCCCGAGGGACCCATGATAGTTACAATCGATCCCCGTTCCACAACTAAGTCGAGGTTTTTGAGGACCATTAACCGCTGGCCTCCATTGAAGTATCCTTTGGTGATCTTATGGGCTTCCAGGATCATTTTTCCATGTGTACGGCTTTTTTAGGTTGAATGAGTACCGCCCGGCGACTGGCTAAATAGGCGGAAACAAAAATGAGACTTACGGCGATAAGGGGTACCACCACTACATCCCGGGGGGAAAGTACCATGGGAACCTTATTCATAAAATAAATTTCTTCCGGCAAAGGAAAAATGCCCACCTGTTGTTGCACAAAAACTAGTGCCAGGCCCAGGATTAAACCGGCCGCCAGTCCTGCCCCACCCACCATAAAGCCCTGGGCCAGGATAATGCGTTGGATGCCCTTACCAGAAGTTCCCAAAGTGCGTAAAATGCCAATCTCTCGAATTTTCTGGTAAGAAACCAGGACCAGCGTGGAGGCAAGGTTGAAGCAGGCCACTAAAATGATCAAACTCAGAATGGCCAGCGACCCCAGGCGCTCCATGCGCATGGCCTGGAATAACCCTTCGTGCAATTCGGTGAAACTGCGCCCTTTAATGGTCGGGGGTAAAAGGGAGTTAAGCTGCCGTAGCACCGCTGGGAATTCAGCCTCCGGCTTAATCCGCAGGTCAATCCCGTCCAGGCCTTTTTTTCGGGTGAAGAGAGCACTTCCAACGGTGCCGGGAATATACACCAGGCGATCGTCGTAATCTAGGACCTGGGCTTGGAAAATTCCCCGGACGATCCCCGTCACCTGTCGGGGTAGACCTAAACCACCAGAATAATGATCCAGGGGGCTTAATAGACGCACCTCGTCCCCCGCCTGGAGATTCAGCCGATGAGCCAACACCTGACCGATATACACGTCGGGGTAAGAACTGGGAAGGGAGGTTTCTTCCATCTCTAAGCGGTAAAAATTATTCACCTGGCCTGAATTCACGGCCTTAAAGGTGACGACGCGGCGCTCATTATTACGACCCAGGAGTAACCCCATGCGCTCCTGGTAGGGGGACATATCGGTTACAAAAGGTAAACCCTTTATTACCACGGCTAAACTATCGGTGCGCAGGTCGGCGAAGTTTCCCTCCAGGCGCACATCCCCTTCAAGGCCCCTGATCTTGTTGGCCACCCGTCCCTCGAAGCCATTCAACACCGCCAGGGCCAGAATCATAGCGAAGGCCCCCGCGGCAATCCCGATAATGGCAATCCAACCGGTAAAGCGACTGGTTCCCGCCCCTTTACCTCCCAAGAGAAACCGCTGGGCAATGTACAGGGGAAACTTCATTCGTACTGCAGGGCCGTGGCCGGTTCAATTTTCACGGCTTTATGACTGGGCCAGAGGGTCACTAAAAGAGCGCATAAAAACCCCAACCCAACAATGAGGCTTACGGTGGTCCCCGAAATAATTACGGGTACATGGTCCATGAAATACACCTCCTCGGAGATGGAAATGAGGTGGTAGGTATTTTGTAACCAGGCCAGGAGAAAAGCCAGCGCCATGCCGCTTACACTTCCCACCAGTCCGATGACGGCCCCCTTAACGAGATAGATCAGGCGAATTCCGCCCGGGGTTAAGCCGTAAGAACGGAGCGTGCCAATCGTCCGCACCTTTTCCAGGATGATCATGGTAATGGCGGAAATGATGTTCACCAAGCCCACCAGGGCAATGAGCCCAAAGATCATGATAATCGGCCACTTTTGAACCGTGAGCCAGTTGAACAGTACCTGGTGCTTCTCTTTCCAGGTCAACAGGTAATAAGGATAGGATAAGGCTGCCTCAAAGGAGTTGGTTAGCGGGGATAACTTTGAGGGGTCAGTGACGTGCAAGACCCACCCGGTGACCTGGTTTTCCAGGCCAAATAGCCCCTGAGCTTGGTTTAGGGAAAGGTAGCATAACGACTGGTCGTATTCCTGCAATCCAGAATGGAAAATGCCCGTCAGGGTAAAGGAGTGCAATTGCTTCATCATGAGGGGTGATCCAATGGCGTTGAGATCGAATAGGACCACCTGATCGCCAATAGTAAGCCCCAACCGTTCCGCCAGGCGACTTCCCATGATCAAGGAGCGGGAGGTCAAGGTATCCGAACCCTGGATGAGGATGGCCTTGAGGGCGGGGGGAAGTTGGGAACGTTCCAGTCCCTGGACGAATACCCCTTCGGCGGTAGACCCTTTCCGTAGGAGCGCCGGACCCTGAAGAAACGCCGTGTACTGGAAATCCCCCCGGGCCTGCTGCACAGAAGACAATAAACTATCTATGCTGGTATTGGCCCGCTGCAGGGGTTCGCCAAGAAAGTGCTGGATCTGGATATGTCCATCGAACTGGGCAATTTTTTCCGATAGGGTGGATTCGAAACCCCGGAGAATGCCCAGGGTTAAAATCAGGGCTGCAATACCCAGACCCAACCCTAACATGGCCAAGCGACTGGCAAACATGGAAAAGCTGGTCCCGTGGGGGGACTTCAGGTACCGAAAAGCGATCCTAAAGGGTAAGGGCACTACCATTTAGAGCACACTAATTAAACGGACTGTTGGACAGATGGGTTATCGGGTCACTCTCCGTTCACACTGCGGAGCACCGGGAAGAGGATAACGTCTTTAATCCACCGTTGCCCGGTTAACAGCATGACCAGGCGATCCACGCCCAAGCCTACTCCGCCGGTAGGGGGCATGCCGCATTCCAGGGCGTGGAGGAAGTCTTCATCGACGGGTTGGGTTTCTTCGTCGCCGGCCCGACGTAAAGCGGCCTGGGCCTGGAACCGTTCCCGCTGGTCGAAAGGATCATTCAGCTCTGTAAAGGCGTTGGCGAATTCGGCTCCGCCGATGAACAGCTCGAAGCGTTCCACCAGGGTTTCATCACCGCTACGGTGCGTCTTGGCTAATGGCGACACGGCTTTGGGATAATCGATAACGAAAGTTGGCTGTAGCAACTGGGGTTCCACCAAGCGGCGCATTAATTCATCCAATAAATGCCCGTAGGTGGCCTGCTCCGGCACCGGCAAATCCCGTTCCTGTAGAATGTGGTGGAGCCGCTCTTCGTCGGCTTCGCGTAAGTTATAACCGGTGGCTGCCTCCAAAAGCTCCAAAATGGGTATGCGGGGAAAGGGTCTATTGAGGTCAATCTTCATGGCGCCCCATTCCAGGGACAGGGACCCCACCCGTTCGGCCACGGTCTTAACCATATCTTCCACTAAACTCATCATCTCTTTGTAATCGGCATAGGCCTGGTAAAACTCCAGGGCCGTGAATTCCGGGTTATGGTTGCGATCCATACCCTCGTTGCGGAAACATTTCGACAATTCGTACACCCGGTCAAACCCGCCGATAATAAGCCGTTTCAGGTACAGTTCATCGGCAATGCGTAAATACAGTTTTCGGTCCAGCGTGTGATGGTGGGTAGTGAAGGGTCTGGCGTTGGCCCCACCATAGAGGGGCTGCAATACCGGCGTTTCCACTTCCAGAAAGCCCCGCTGGTCTAAATAATTGCGGAGGGCGGTGACGATTTTCGCGCGTTTAATAAAAACTTCCCGAACGTCAGGATTGACGATTAAGTCCAGGTGACGGTACCGATAGCGTAATTCCTTGTCCTCAAAGGCGTCAAACACCTGGCTTCCCTTGCGTTTTACCACCGGGAGCGGTCGAATATTCTTGGCCAACAGGGTTATCTCGTGGGCATGGATGCTGATTTCTTCCGTCTTGGTCTTAAATACCTCCCCCTTCACCCCTACGATGTCCCCCAGATCGTACAGTTTAAAATGCCCGTAATGATCACTTCCAATATCTTCCTGGCGCACGTAAACCTGGATTTGACCCTGGGCATCCTGAACATGGAAGAATGACGCTTTTCCCATGCGCCGCAAGGAAATGATTCTCCCGGCGACGGACACAGTTTGCCCCTGGAAGCGGGTATAGGCCCCCTTCACCTCGGCGCTACGGTGCGTGGGCGCATACGTGTGGGGATAGGGATCAACGCCCCCTTCTCGAAGCGTGGCTAACTTCGCTTTCCTAAAATGCATGATTTCCTTTAAGCTACTTTTTTCCGTCATGATTTAGTCCTCAATAACCACTGGAGTGGGTCGTTAGGGGTGGGCCTGTTCGGGAATTTGCTGCATAAGATAGGCCCGGATGAAAAAATCGATATCCCCGTCCATGACTGCCTGGACGTTGCCCGTTTCGGCCTTGGTTCGGTGGTCCTTCACCATGGTGTAGGGATGAAAAACGTAAGAGCGGATTTGACTACCCCACCCGATATCCTTTTTTTGGCTTTCCAATTGGCGCACGGCGTCCCGCTCTTTTTCCAGTTCCAACTGATACAAACGGGCCTTTAAGACCTTCATGGCCAGGGATTTGTTTTTGTGCTGGGAGCGTTCATTCTGGCACTGGACGACAATCCCCGTGGGCAGGTGCGTAATGCGGATGGCCGAATCGGTCTTATTCACGTGTTGGCCTCCGGCGCCGCTAGCCCGGTACGTATCGATCCTCAGATCGTTGGGGTTGATCTCGATGGCTACTTCTTCCTCCACTGCCGGGTATACAAATACCGAGGCAAAGGAGGTATGCCGTCGCTTGTTGGCATCAAAGGGCGAAATCCGGACCAGACGATGGATACCTACCTCCGCCTTCAATAGACCATGGGCATACTCTCCCTGAACCTCGAAGGTTACATCCTTCAGACCGGCTTCCTCTCCCGGTTGGTAGTCCAGCACCTGGCGGGTAAAGCCCTTCTTTTCCACCCAGCGCGTGTACATGCGGTAGAGCATTTCCGCCCAATCCTGACTTTCGGTACCCCCGGCGCCGGGATGAATGGTGACAATGGCATCCTTAAGATCATCTTCCGTTCCCAAGATAAGCCGTAATTCAACCTCTTCCACTAGTTTACGGTAGGTGGTTAATTCACGTTCCACTTCGTGTAGGGACACCTCCCCTTCAGCAGCAAATTCCAAGAGCACTTCCAGATCGCTGTGGCGTTTTTCCAGGTTATTCCACAGGGCGAGCTCTTTTTCTAAAAGGGTAGTCTTTTTTAATACGGTAGAGGCCTTCCGGGGGTCATTCCAGAAAGACGCTTCCAAGGACTCGTGGCGGAGTCGATCCAGTTGCTTTTCCTTGGCTGGAAGGTCAAAGATACCCCCGAAGTTCAAGAAAAGTTTTTTCTATGGAGTGAAATTGATCCTTTAATTCGCTTAAATCCATTGAAATAATTTACGGTATCAGGCCGATTCACGAACATGAAAAACTCAACCTTCTGAAGCGCCTTCGCCCTCCTGGGCCGGGAATCCTAAAAACCCGGGGGGAAGCGTTTACTCCAAGAAAAAATAAACCCATTCTGATTCACTACTGGATTCATCCCGGTTGGTCTGGTTGTTCACCTCCCCAATGGCCTTTACTTTCCAACGGTACTGACCCGCTTTCAGGGAGTCGTTTTTCTGCAGGCAATTAAGGACGTTTCCCGGCCAGGGATCCCACACGGGAAAATAGGCAATGCCCTGGGGAGTGGTATTTCCGCACTCGTAACAATCGTTATTGAACCGGCTGATCCAAAACGCCTCCGTTTGGAGCGATTGGATGACGCGCTCCAGGCGTAGGACGAATTCGTTAGAGTAGACAAAATGGGACGGGCGATCCATCCACTCAAAATAGAGTTCCTCTATGGCGACCGTATCATTCACCGGCGTGTAGGGTACGGGAGCATTTAACAAGGTATAGTCGATAGTGTCACTGGAGGGACTGCGATTTCCCGCTAGGTCAAAGGCGCGGAGATAGTAGTAATAATGGCGGTACTGCTCCACGTTGTCATCATAATACAGGGTGTCGGTGCCCGGTTCAAATAGATCCACCGTGTAACGCTTTTGATAGGAGCTGTTTTTAACCGAGTCAGCGCGAAATAGCTCGTACCCACTCAAGTCCGGTTCTCCATTGGGATGCCACATGAGGACGATGGCGCCCCCGCCCCGGCTAGCGGCGTCGATGCCCTGTTCCACCCAGGCTTCGGGAAGGGACTTTAAAACCCACCGGGGCGCCGCGGGCGGCGTGGGGTCCTCGGGAGGTTCGTTACAGTTGAACGTCATGCTTGACAAAAGCACACCGAGCAATATTAGTCTAAAGCGCACAGAGGCTTTGCACCCCACCTTTGAACTACCTGGTAGGCCTAGTAAACGCCTCATTGTATCCCCACACCAATACGATGAATGTTCCCCAAGTCGTGGGGCGCAAAACTGTATTCCAAGGTTGCCTGGTAGCCCTTGAACGGGAAGGTGATCCCCACCCCGCCCTGGAGAGATTCGTCTTTAAGCCCCATTTGGACCAGCATGAGGTTCCGATAATTGAGTTCGAAGCCGAAGCGATGAGAATGAAAAGTGGTGGAATGGAACTGGGTATAGGCCGTCAGGGTAAGGGGGATAATCCCCAACGGTTGCACATAACTAAACCCTGTCACCAACTCGGTAGGAACCACCTCGATGCGACCGGACGTCCAGTACAAGCGCGTTCCCAGCACATCGTTCAACGCCATACCTAAACGCAGATCGCCTAAGATCTCGGACACCATCAATTCCCCCAGATCTAACTGGATGAGGCCTCCTAAATCAAGTCCCACGCCATTGCTTTCTAAAGTGTAAAGTCGTTTGTGCAGGTAAGTTACATTCAACCCCACGGGGAGTTTCACTTGTAAGGGAGCGAACCGCCAACCAGGGTCCCACAGGACCTGGTAATTGCGGGTGAGGGTAAAGGTAAGCGCAGTTTCCAAGTCGCTGAAGGTGTTAAAGCCGCGGGCGGTCAAGGCCCGGATGGAATCTCGCCGGGCGCCCAAGTCCCGAATATTCCCTAAAAACGGTCGCCTGGGAATGGAGGTAACCAAGCTCGTTTGGTTGTGAAGGCCCCAATTCCAGGCCTCGCCGAGGGCCTGAATCAAATGGAGGGAAATGAAATCAGTCATACCAAATTGGTTCACGTAGGTGCCCTGGAAAACATTGTCATCCAAAAACGCCATAGTGGCGGGGTTGACGAGGTAGGCGCTGGGATATTCAGCAAACGCCACTACGGCCTGCCCCAGGGCGGCCACCCGGGGGGTAGTTCCCAGCTCCTGAAAGGCATCGGCATAGCGCCCCTGACTCAGAAGTACGGTGACAAACAGCAATAAACCAACTCGAACTTTCACCGAGCTTTGGCTACCTTTCCGCGCTTTTTTATCACCTGTTGGCCTTTTTTGGCATACATCTGGTAAAAGTAGACCCCGTTGGCTACGAAAGACCCGGTTTTATCACGACCGTCCCAAACAATTTCATGATAGGCCCCTCGGCGAGGGTCCAGGGCCGTCACCATGGCACCGGAATCCACTTCCCAGATCAACCGTCCATCCAAGGTGTAAACCTTCAGCGAAAACCGGTCCACCGTTTCCGTAAGCTCATAAGCAAATACGGTCTTATCGGTGAAGGGGTTGGGGAAATTTCCATAATCAATGAGGGCCAATTGCTCCCACACCCGGAAGGTGAGGCTCAGTGTATCGGATAAATTTCCCGCCGCATCGGCCACCACCAGACGAATACTGGAATCTGAGGGAGAGAGGGTGGGTGTTAGTTGAATCCCGATCTGATTGCCCCTCCCGTTGACATTCATGATTCCCGTGAGGTTCCGAAGGCGCCCATTCACCCAGAACTGCACCTCATCGGGACGGCAATCCACCCCGTTTTGATCGTTGGCGATGACCGTTAACACCGGGGTAGTATTGATATAACTATCCTTTAAAAAGCGCTGACCGTTCAACATGGCTTCTAAAAAAGGAGGTTCCAGGTCGTTGACGCTCATCCAGGCCACTTGAAGGTCACCTGAACCCGGGAAATTCGCCCCCTCACCTTCTACAGTATACTGAGCCACCGGCAGCCAGAGATCCACAAAACCGTAATATTGGTACAAGAACACCGAATCTGGCAGGGGGTTTTGTAGAGACCATCGCACGTCATAAGGAACCCCGGCGCGAGAGGTAATCTGGACCGCAGCCCGTTGTGAATCCAGGTGCACGGCGGTGAAATTGGGTTGGTTAAGTAGGGTCGTTTTCTGAACCGAAGATAAGGTCAAAATATAATCTTCCGTAGTGGCTCCGCCGGGAACCTCCACGTCCACGCCCGGGAGTCCCACCACGGCGTGGGTCTGGAGATCTTCCGTCGTCCCCAATGATTTAGTGACCCAGAAGGCACGGGTTGGTAGACGCCGGTAAAGGGTATCATCGGTAACCGAGGATTGTATAGACGGGGTGCTCACAATGACCCGATAGGCATGTGTTCCCCGAGGAAATACGTTGGAAACGCGGGCCCCAATAGAGCTGGGGGTGTACTTCAGGGTATCCTGCCCCAAAAGTTCCCAGCCTGCCGGTGTTTCTCGCTGGAAAGTGACGGTTCCTTGATCAAAGGCCACGCTACTATGCTCTATGGTGGCTTCCAAGCCGATAGCATTATTAACGAAAAACCGGAGGTCAGTGGGACGTACGTTTGGCAATTGGTGGATATAAAGATAAAAGCGGGGGCCCACGTAGTACCGTCCGTTGGTGTCTTTTATCCGGCAGTACAACTCCCACTCCAGGTATTCGGTCTGGGGAGGGATCCGGTGCCTGGGCTGGTAAACCCCGTCCTGATAATCCATCTCCGTAACGAACACATTCACCCAACCGGGCGCGAGGGCATCATAACGGCGCATCCACAGTTCTACCTTTTCCACCCCGGTGGTACCCAGTAACACAGCGTGGACGTTGATGCTATCCCGAACAGTAGGTTGTTCGGGTTCGATAGATAAAATCTTTGCCACGGGCAACGGCGTAAACACCGTGTCGTTAGCCTGGTAAATGTCCTGATCCAAGGCGTAGGTCGTATTCACCGTGTACCAAGCAGAGGTGAATGTATCGGGGAGGGTCAAGGTGTACGGCGGGTCTTCGTCTATGAGAACGGGATCATCCGTAACCGGATAGTTGCGGTCGTCAAAAAGTTGCACGGTGATGGCGTTTGGTGAGCCATTGGTAGGCGTAATGGTGAGCGCTTTGCCGCTATCGCTCACTGGTGGGTCGACCGTTAGGGTTGCCTTCTCAGGAAAAGGCACAAATAACGCTGGGTCGCCCAGGAGATTGTACTGGTAAATCTGGGAACGGGCAATATCAGGAAAGGCCGTATTGGAAGCGAGGTACCGCACTTTGGCCATATTGAGCAGGGGGCCAACGGGGCTGTCCCGCGTCTTTAACAACAAGTCACTGAAAGGTTGCAGCAGCATAAAATCGTTAATGATCCACCCCACGCCGGCGCTTCCAATCCAGGCGGTGGCGCCGCCCTCTGCTTTCAATACCATGCGGCGACCAAGACTGTTGGGGTTTGTGACGTCTCCCGTAAAACAGGTCATGCTGGTGACCAGAGGTTGGGTTGTCGTATTGGCCAGGGATCCCAGGTCATCCAGGGTCAAAAGGGAGCGGTCCCCCCACACGGCGCCACCGCCATGTCCTAAAAAGTTGACCCAAATCCGGCCCTCGTTCAGGTAGTTCACCAAATCATCAGTGGACCCATAAAAAGGGCCTCCCTCAGAGTATTGGTCTACGTATAAGCGCGCGGGGAAAAAGCCGTCTCCCACCAGTGCGTTAAGCAACACTTCCGATTGCTCCTTAAAGGTGGTTTCGTACCCGCCAATCAATAGGATGCGGTTATGCCAGGGAGTTGTTTGAAAGGTATTCAGGGCTAATATTTTTTGCACAGCCTGGTCCAGTTCAGCCATATTCCGGGCGGGCAGTCGGCCGATGGCAAACTCGGGTAACAGGTCCTCTCCGGCAACACAA
Source organism: uncultured bacterium (assembly GCA_964628055.1). Classification (GTDB taxonomy): domain Bacteria; phylum Fidelibacterota; class Marinisomatia; order Marinisomatales; family TCS56; genus CAZBEL01. Next base: position 49,726 of record CAZVNL010000008.1, read on the forward strand.
CTATACCAGTAATCCGAAGCCACCGCACCGAAGCCAACGGTTTGTATTTTCATGGCGGGCAGGAAATGGGGCGTGGCGCCGGTACCTCCTTCCCAGCCAAACCACTTTCCCTGCTGGGCTAGGAGCACGGTGGAGGGTCGCGGTTGCCAGTTCCAGTAGACATCGGTGAGAAAATCACGGAGGGCATAGGGCGAGACCACACCGCCACTGTATTCCCGATACACCTCGGCCACATCGATAAACACGCCATTACGGGCCAAGACCAGGGGATTAACTACCGTCCGAAATGAATCTGGTCCCAGGACTAGATAGGGCGCTCCCCCCACTACCAGGGGGGTCGTAATAGGATCGACCGGTGACAGGGATTTTACCGGCTTTAACCGGGACTCGGCGAAGGCCTGGTAAAGGGTGGAATCCGAATTCACGAAATCCTGAAACACGATTCGGTAGGTTCCCGTCCCGGCGCTGGCGAGAACCAGATAATCCGTCAGGCGGGACAAGCCATCCTTGAAGAGCCAGAGGTCCGGCGAGGTAAAACCAGAAATATCAAATTGCGTCATTACCGGAATGGCCCCTTGCAGACTAAATTCCAGATAGTCATCTTGGGCCTCGTAAAGGCGGTCGTAACTCAGTTCTACCCAGTCCAGATAAACCTGATCGTAGGGGTTTGCCGGGTCACCTGCTAAGCTGATGGACAGCGTGTTGAGGCCATCATTCAGAAAGGTATTCAACAGGGAAGTGTTATTTGTACTCTGGAGGGTATAGTCCGTTTGACCGCTCCAGGCGCCGCTGAGGAGTTGATAGCCATTCAGGTTTACCTGAACCGTATGGTTGCCGGTCGTCATCCCTTGAAAACGCAGGACAATTTGAAACGTGGCCGTGGCCTCCTGCTTGGGACTGGCCAGCGTAAAGGGGAAGGACACTTGCGTGCCTCCCTGAATGGGCGGTTCCATGAAAAAATGCTCGAAGGTATCCCATTGTTCGTGGAGCCCCAGAGTTCCCAGGCGGGCAAAATACTCGTTTCTTTCAATGTGCCGAGTAAAGCGATAATCCGTGGGTAGGTAAACCTGGCCGGGGTCTAAACCGGGGTAAGCACTTTCCGATAGATAACGCAACCCCCACGTCTCCCCCCAGGTTAACCAGTAAACATTCTCCGGTGTGTAAAAATTGTCACGGTAGGGCGCACCCTCGGGTGGGGGGTTGGGTTGGCCCTGAAATACTAGGCGGTCCCCCGGATCAAAATGGCCATCATCCTGTCCTACTACGTAGAGAGGAACTTCCTTCTCCTGGTTCCAGAGTCGAAAGGTGCGGGGATCCACACCGCTCACCGTCAGGCCACTATCAAGCATTGTCGCCTGGGTGAGGACGTACCATCCAACGGTATCCACGCTAAGTCTGGCAATGTGCGGAGAATACTGGTAAGGTGGGATGGTAACCAGCATGGTAGATGAGCGGGATCGGGTAGGGGAAGCCAGCGAACCAAGCTCCGTTTGGGATAACAGGGATGGCCGGCGACGCCCCCGGGCTGACCAGCGAATTTGAATGGTCAAATGTTTATTCCAAACTAGCTTTCCGGCCGCGATACGGATAGGGAAAACCTCCAGCGCTACTGTGTCATGACCTTTTATGGAGACCGTCTTTTTAATTTGTGCCACCTGCCCGGGAAAAGAACGCCCTTCCCAAATAACAAGGGGGCGTTGGAGGTCAATTCCTTTAGCCGCTTCACCACCCGTTAAAGGGATCGTTACACCAGCGAGCTGGTGCTCCGGGCTACGGTATACGTCCACCTGAGCATTTTCCGGCACATTTAATAAAACCTCCTCAACGTAGAATAGGCGCGGTAAACCGGGAATCTGGTACGGGGTAAGGGCAGGTCGCGTGTGGAGTTGATTGCTCTCGTCAACCCAGACTGAATCTACCTGTACTTCAAGGGTTAAAAGACCAGGTCGGGTAAAGCGGACGGTTAGGGGAGCACCATATAACGTAATTAGAAAAAGGATCAGCCCTATACCCCACGGCTCCCTTCTACGACACGCAGACCTAGCAAATTTCATTTTGATGCAAAACTTGGTAAAGATATTTATATCAAAGCAACCATTGTTCACCTAATGATTAAAATTAAAATGAATAAACAAAGAAAGAAAAGGGTCAAACCTGGAAACGATAATTCAACGATAGGATTTACGGTACCAGTGACAGCGCTATTAAAGTATATCAAAAAGTCATCATGAATCACCATTTTTTAATACCTTAATCCCCCGAGGAAATAAACATCCTTTCGTTGAGATAGCGGCGGAGTTCCATTTCGTCCAGACCCACTTTAAAGAGGCGACCATTTTCCGCCACGGAAACACGACCGGTCTCTTCCGATACCACGATTACCAGGGCATCGGTTTCCTCGGTGATACCCAGGGCTGCGCGATGGCGGGTGCCCATTTGGGGATCCACCATGGTGCTCTCCGTGAGGGGTAGAATACAGGTAGCAGCATCGATGACATCATTCTGGATAATGACTGCCCCATCGTGCAGCGGAGAAGTGGGGTTGAAAATGGACACGAGCAAGGGGGCGGTGACTTCTGCTTTCAATTGTGTTCCCGCTTCCTTGTAGGTGCGCATTCCCGTTTCTCTCTGGATGACGATAAGGGCGCCCCACTGACGCTTTTTCAATTCGTTGGTGGCTTCTACAATGGCCTCGATGGTTCGGGAAGAGCCCACGCGAAAGATGGTCCGGAAAAAGCGCGTTTGCCCCACGTAGATAAGCAACCGTCTCAACTCCGGTTGAAAGAGAATCACGAAGGCTACCACCCACACCGTTTGAAATTGGTTTACCAACCAGGAGGAGGCACTCAAACCAACCGCATTAAAAAGAAAAGAAACGATTAATAGAATAATTAACCCCACCAGCATCTGGCCGGCCCGGGTTTCCCGAAAGTACTGAAATATCTTGTAAAAAAGCCAACTCACCAAGAGTAAATCAATAATATCAATGAGCGTAACGGTGAGGAACCCGATTTTAAAAAGAACCATTACTCTCCACCCCTACGAATGCGATCGCTGATTATGGCCACCCGTTTCATCTCCCGAATGTCGTGTACGCGTACAATCCGGGCACCTTTTAAAATCGCCGCCGTAACCGCGGCGGCAGTCCCTTCGAGGCGTTGGTCAACCGGGAGACCCAGCGTCTGGCCGATGAAAGATTTTCGCGACGGCCCTACCAAAACGGGAAACCCTAACTGAATAATCTCGTCCAAGCGGTAAAGCAATTCGAAATTATCCTTCAAACGCTTTCCAAAACCGATCCCCGGATCCAGGATAATCTGCGCATTTGTAATCCCCTCACTCCGGGAAAACTCCACCCGTTCCTGGAAATAAGCAATAATTTCTTGCATCAAATTCTCATAGGTGGGATTGACCTGCATCTCCCGGGGGGTACCCTTGATGTGCATGATAACTACCGGTACCCCTGACCGGGCAATTAAGTGGGTCATCTGCGAATCGAACTGCAACCCGCTGATATCGTTCACTAATTGGGCCCCCGCCGCCAGCGCCCGTTCGGCAACCGCTGCCTTATAGGTATCGATGGATAGGAGCGCCCGGGAGCGTTGGGCAAGACGCTCAATAACGGGAAGGACACGCTTTAGCTCCTCCTCAAGGGGAACAGGTTCGGCGCCGGGACGGGTGGACTCCCCGCCAATGTCGATAATGTCCGCTCCCTGGTCTTCCAGCTCCAAAGCGCGAGCCACGGCTTGCTCGGTCTTCAGGTATCGTCCCCCATCACTGAATGAATCCGGCGTGACGTTCAAAATGCCCATAATCAAGGTGGGTTGCCGGGGATTCGAAAGGCGTTGATAAAATTCAGACAGCGTCATTAAACAATGCCCTGATTAAGCCCCATCGTCCATTGTTACCGGCGGTCAGGGTGAACCTGGATATTCCTGGTAATCAATCAATGACTGGTTTTCGGTTCCGGGGGACGGGGAGGGGATGTTTTGGCCGCCAACCGTTTTTTTCTCGGTTTCCGGGATGGCCTGACGCGGCCGTTTTTGGAGCGGATTAGCTTCTTCCCCTCTAAAATGCGCTGAATATCACGATTAGTCAGGGTTTCGTATTTCAACAATCCGGCGGCCATGGCATGCAGGGTATCCATCCTGCTCTTCAACAGCTCTACGGCATAATTCTGGGCTTTGCGTATTATCCGCACCACCTCTTCATCAATCATGCGGGCCGTGGCATCGCTGAAGTCCCGATGAGACTGAATCTCACGCCCTAAGAATATTTCGGCATCCTTTTTCCCAAAGGTCATGGGACCCAAAACGTCGCTCATGCCCCATTCGCAGACCATTTTACGGGCGATGGCGGTAGCCTGTTCAATATCATTGCCCGCGCCGGTGGTGAGCTGGTTGAAAATGAGCCGTTCCGCCGCACGACCGCCTAACAAGATTGCCAAGCGGCCTTCAATGTATTCCTTAGAATAGTTGTGTTTTTCATCGATGGGTAATTGGGTAGTGATACCCAGCGCCTGTCCCCGAGGAATGATGGTCACTTTATGGATAGGATCAGCCCCTGGAGTCAGGGCCGCTACTAAGGTGTGTCCCGACTCGTGGTAGGCGGTCATCCGCTTTTCCTCTTCAGAAAGGATGACACTCTTACGCTGGATTCCCATCATTACCTTATCCTTGGCGTCCTCAAAGTCTTCCATATCGACGGCTTTTTTCCGTTTACGGGCGGCCAGGATAGCGGCTTCGTTCACCATGTTGGCTAAGTCGGCCCCTACCAATCCAGGTGTTCCCCGGGCGATTTCTTCTAAATTTACTTTCCTGCGGTTGAGGACGATCTTCTTCGTATGCACCTTTAAGATCCCCAGGCGGCCGTGGAAGTCCGGCATATCCACCATGATCTGGCGGTCGAAACGGCCGGGACGTAACAGGGCTGGGTCGAGTACATCAGGGCGGTTGGTGGCAGCCAAAACGATTACCATTTGATCCGAATCAAAGCCGTCCATTTCCACCAACAACTGATTCAAAGTCTGCTCCCGCTCGTCATGTCCCCCCCCTAAGCCAGCCCCCCGTTGCCGGCCCACAGCATCCAATTCGTCAATAAAAACGATACACGGCGCGCTTTTCTTCCCCTGATCGAATAGATCCCGCACCCGGGAAGCGCCGACCCCCACAAACATTTCCACGAAGTCGGCCCCGCTGAGACTAAAAAACGGTACCCCTGCTTCACCGGCCACGGCCCGCGCCAGGAGGGTTTTACCAGTCCCCGGCGGTCCCACTAAAAGGGCCCCCTTGGGAATGGAAGCCCCCAACTTCTGATAACGCTTCGGACGCTTTAGAAAATCGATCACCTCTTTCAACTCTTCCTTGGCCTCGATGCAGCCGGCTACGTCGTCAAAAGTCACTCTGGGCATGTTGGAGGTCCAGACCTTAGCGCGACTCTTTCCAAAACTAAAGATCCCCTTCATCCCTCCGGCACCCCCCTGGACTCGACGCATGAGAAAGAACCAGAACCCGATGAGGAGAATCCAGGGAAGCATGTTCAAAAAGTAGCCGGTCCAATCTATACGCTGCTCTTTAAAGCTATATTGAACGCCATACTGGTCCCATTCATCCATCACTTTCTGGTCGATGAAGGGCAAAATCACATAGAAACGGGTTACATTATCCTGGACGCCTAAACTGGTCGTCACCGTTTGGGGGGTGGAGAATCTTCCGTGAAAAACCCCCTCGATAATGGTGGCTTCGGTAATCACCTTTTGGGTTAAGAAATCACGGTAGTAGTAATACTCCAGCTCCACTTCTTTCTGGTTTCCCGACGTGAACAGACTGGAAAGGAAAATGGCGGCCATGAGGATCAGCACCCAGATGAGGGAGGTTTTACCGGCCCGTTTCCACTGGAATTCGTTCTCTTTGGGTTTCTGGCCCGTGTCGCCCTTCTTGGGGAGGCCGGACTTAGGGGTTAGTTTACCCTTTTTCCGTCCGGGTTGAGCTCCAGGTCTTCTTTTCATCAGTCTAAGAAACATGTTGAAATCCTTCTAACCGGTAAATGGCCGGTAAATGTCGCATTTTTTGATCATAATCCAGTCCGTATCCTACAACAAAATCGGGGGGAATTTCAAACCCAACCATGTCAATGGGAAAATCCAACTGGGCCACCTCCGGTTTCAGTAATAACGTAACAATGGATACGGATGCAGGGGCAGCTTCTTTCAAACGCTCCCGGATAAACCGAATCGTTAACCCGGAATCAATGATATCTTCCACGATGATGACATGGCGATTGGTGATCTCCGCCGAAATATCTTTCAACAGGCGAATCGTCCCCACACTGTCTGTGCCCGCGTAACTGGAAAGTTTCATGAAATCCATTTCACAATCGATGGTCATTTGACGCATCAAATCGGAAAGGAAAATGAAGCTACCGTTCAAAATGCCGATTAAAATCGGGACTTTATCCTGAAACTTCTGAGACAACTCCGCAGCCATCGCTTTTACCCGTCTTGCGATGGTGTGTTCATCGATGAGGACCTGGAGCATATAATTCCCTATTTGCATAGTGACCGTACTTTGGGAATCATGGAAAGTTCCGCCGGGCGCCTAGTCTCCGGGGTAACCTTCACTTTTTCACTGATGCGCCAACCGCAGACCCATAAGATATCCTCCCCTCCGAGAAGCAACCATTGGTCACCCTTGGCCAGGCGAGGCACTTTCTCCTCCGTGAAAAAGTCGCTGAGTTTCTTGGTCCCGGTCATGCCCAGGGGGTGGAAGGCGTCCCCCGGTTGCCACTGTCGTAAGGTTAACGTACAGTGTGCGTACTGGCTGCCGTCGATGGTCTCTTTCCAGGGGTCCCGGGGAAAAAGGGTGGCAGTTTCCACCCATCTCCAGTGGAAATAGAAATGTTCACAGTCCAAACTCTCACCAGGAGACAGGGTATAAACCGGCCGGGGGGTGTTTTCCCCTTTCTTCAAAATGAAGGTGGCGCGATCCTTCAGTAATTGCCAGGCATTGGGTAAAGGGAGCACCTGCCCCGTGGAAGCTTGCTTTAAAAAGGTTTTTAAGTCGTTGTAAATATACCGTCTCCAGGGAACTTCGGTCTCTTCTACGAAGTGTTTGATCACCCTGATCTTTAGAAGTGTCGGTAATCGGGTCAAGGTGTCGATTTTAAGGTGGACCTCGTCATGGGTCTGCTGGGAGACAATCCGGGGCAGAAATTCCTGAACCATAAAGTTAAGGGTTTCTTCCGTTTCCCGCGCCTGGTGGGCCACATGCTCTAAGTTTTGTTCCAGGGCTGGGTAGCGCTCCGTCCACAGGGGCAGGACCCGGTGACGGAGAAAATTACGAGGATGTTCTTCCAACACGTTGGTGGGATCGTCAATAAAGGGGATTTGATTGACCCTACAGTAGGTTTCAATCTCCTCGTGTGAAAAGGACAAAAACGGCCGCACAATCCGCCCCAGGTGGGGATGGATGCCCTTTAACCCGCTGATCCCACACCCAGCGGCTAAATGGGCTAAAACCGTTTCCGCCTGATCTCCTTGGTGGTGCGCCGTGACGATCCAATGGGCAGCGCACTGTTGACGAAGTTTCTCCAGGGCCGCATACCGCTCCCGCCTGGCCCAGGCCTCTACGCTTTCACCACGACCTTTGGTCCCCGGGTCCAAATGAGCCACCAAGCAGGGTACTTCCCATTGTGCGCTGGTTTTTACTACCAATTCCTGATCCTCGTGCGACGAAGGCCGCAGATGATGGTTCACATGGGCAACGGTTAATTGGAACGGGGACTTTTCCCGAAGGGAACATAGGACGTGGAGTAACCCCATGGAGTCCTTACCCCCAGACACAGCCACCAAGAGGTGATCCCCCGGTGAAAACAAGTTCTCCGATACAATAAGAGTGCTAAAACGGTCGCTAAGATTGCTTGGTGAAGCCATACTGGTCTGTGAACCGTTACAAGAATTGGGAAACGACTTCGGTGACTTCTTTAGCCGAAGACATAATATAAAAATGGATACAGGGAACGTTATGCTCGAACAGTTCCTGGCACTGTTGTAGGGCCCAGTCAATCCCTACGTGGTAGACTTCTTCCGGAGAACGTCCGGTCACTGCCGAGGAAAGCTTTTCAGGGATATCCACGTAAAAATTCCTGGGGATGGTTTTCAGATGGATCGTGCGGGTCAATATTTTAATCCCTGGAATGATTGGCACGGTAACTCCCAAGGCGCGCACCTGCTCCACGAAATCGAAAAATACCTGGTTGTCGTAAAACATCTGAGTGACAATATATTCCGCACCGGCGTCCACCTTCTCTTTCAAGTAGCGTAAGTCCGTGACCAGGTTAGGGGCTTCGAAGTGCTTCTCCGGGTATCCCCCCACCCCGATGCAAAAGTCAGTGGGGTGAACGTCCACCAACTCCTCTTCGAGATACTTCCCCTGGTTCATGGCCACAATTTGCTTCACCAAATCCACTGCATACTTGTTCTGGCTGCGATCCGGTCGGGCGGTGACCTCCTTCCTCAGATCGTCTCCCCGCACAGCCAATACATTGTGAATGCCCAAATAGTTCAGCTCGATGAGGGCATCTTCCGTCTCTTCCCGGCTGAACCCCCTGCAAAGGAGGTGCGGGACGGTCTCGATATTATAACGATTTTTAATGGCCGCGCTGAGACCAATCGTCCCCGGTCGCTTGCGCTTCACATGCTTCTTTACCGTGCCGTCGGGGAGTTCATCGTAATACACCTCGGCTGAACGACTGGTTAAATCGATAAAGGGCGGGTCAAACGGGATTAACTGATCCACCAGGGAGAACACCTGATCAATACTCCCTCCCCGCTTGGGAGGAATGATCTCATAGCTGAACAGGGTCTGGTTGGCCTTAGCCAGGTAATCGATTATTTTCATTAGAACTAATTTACCTGTTTTTTAAGGGGAAGTAAAAAGGGGTTTTGTTCCCTTTCAAATCCCAAGGTGGTCTCCGGTCCGTGACCAGTATGGATTATGACTTGGGGGTTAACGGAGCGGAGCAACTTTACTAAAGATTTCTGCAATAGGGACCAGTCACCTCCCGGCAGATCGGTTCTACCCACCGACCCGTGAAACAGGGTATCCCCCACGAATAAGTGATCTTCCACCAAAAAGCTCACCCCGCCGGGGGTGTGCCCCGGGGTTTCCAAAACTACGATGGTAAACGGGCCCAGGGTCAACACATCTTCCCCGTCGATCCAAACGTCCACTTCCGGCGGCTTCCCGGAAGCAATCCCTAAAAAGGAAGCCATCTCCGTAAAATGATCCAGGACGGGTTTTTCCCTACGATGTAAATAGAAAGGGATGCGGTAACGATGGCGTAAGGCCTCCACCGCCGAGATATGGTCCAGATGGGCGTGGGTATTCAAAATGGCCAGGGGAACGCCCTGTACCTGGTCAACCATACCCATCAAGCGTTCCGCATCGTCTCCGGGATCAATAAACAGCAATTCCTGGTGAGTGTGAGCTACCAGCAGAAACGTATTTTCCTGGAAGGGGCCCGTAACGACGGTATGGACGGTAAGGCTCAAATATAAGAGAAGACGAGGTCCTGCAGGCACTGGATTTTATCCTCGTAGGAATGAGGATAAAGGAACCATTCCGTGGCGGCAATACTGCTGAGGAGCGAGTTCCCGTCCTGGGGAGTAAAGCAGAAGCCTGAAATTTCGTGGTCATTACGCACGTTCAGGGTAGGTTCCACCACGACGGTCTGGTTGAGGATGCGTCCATAGTGGCCATGATCCCGGCCGAAAGAAAAGACTACACTGCTCATGTTTTTCTCGGTCATGGCCACCAGGGGGTTCTGCTCCAGGCGCTCCTTCACCTGGGCGAGGCTGGTGGGCTCTTTCACTTTCAGATTAAACCAAAGTACGTGCATGTACTGACTGTTGATCTTCAGGGCCGAGGAAAACAGGTTCAGGTCAAATTTCATGGTACGGAAGAGGTCGACGGCGTCCTGGGCATGGTGGGTGCCGTAGGTTTCCGTGTGGTGACTTCCCACTTGAGGGGCGGGAATGAAAGACCCAGCCTGACTGATATCGTTGGCGCGTCGGATACAAACGAACCGGCCTTCTACCAAATTATCCGCCGGTTGGTCTTTCAAAGTTAGGGTGTGGGTAATACACGATAAGTTATGCGTATTACAGGAAACGATCTGAATAAATTGGTCTTCCCCGGGGACCAGGGCTTCGTCGTTGATGCGACGGGCGTATTTTTTTCCAAAGCCATTCTCACTCCCCTGGGCCATAAAGCCCTTCACTTTATCGGTAAACCGCTGGTAGAACTGTTCTTTATTCTTATGCCCGATCCCTTTGGGCGTGCAGTCGATTACCACGGAAGCGCGGGCGATGGCCTCTTCAGCCTCAAAATCCGGATCGGTGCCTAATTCCTGGAAGGTGGGGATGCGGTCTTCATAAGCCGCCAGGCGCGCTCCTCGCCTTTGGAGATCCTGCACCTTGGATGTATCACTCTTCAATGGTGTATTTTTATGAAAGGTTACTTCGTCAATTCCCAGTTGGTCCCGGTAGTCAGCGAGTAATCCGATAAGGGGTTCCCCGATAGTACCGGTGCCAATAACATGGACAATTCTACGCTGTGGCATGATGACTCCTCAGGTTACGATTGCGAATCCCGACGGGACAAAAGTTCCTTCTCCACCTCAAACTGGTACACAAACCATCCGATGATTACCCCCAGCACAATGATTAGAGCCGCGAGGAAGGAGGGAAAAAAGTCATACTTCATTTTCTAACACCGCCTCTTTTAATCGGAGATTGTGGATTCGATACCGGAGCATAAAGACATAGAGTAAGGTAAAGGTGATAAGGGAAAAGAAAAAAGGAATTAAGATTCTACCGGGTTGGGCGACCATTTCCACCTGGGGGTGGGATTGTAACTCCGGGGTCCAGAATTTTACCGAAAAGAAGATAATGGGTACGTCCAAAAAGGCCAGAATCCCCACCACGGCGGCATACCGGGAGACGCGCTCGGGATGCCCCCCAAACTGGCGCAACATGAAGTAGCCAATGTAAATCAAAAACAAAATTAGAGTAGTGGTAAGGCGCGGCTCCCAGGTCCAGGCTTTGCCCCAGATGGGTTTGGCCCAGATGGGCCCGGTAATGAGGACCAGGCACACGAAGAGGGTGCCCAATTCCGCCGCAGCCAACCCCACGCGATCCCACCGGGGGTCCCTCTTGGCAAGATATAAAATACCGGCCACCATGACGATAAAATAGGAAAGAAAGCCCGTCCACGCCACAGGGACGTGAATGTAGAAAATCTTCTGGGCCCAGTGTTGTTCCGGGATCATTGGCGTGTAAAACAGGATGGCCAGGCAATCCACCATGATCATAATGACCAGGAGCCCCAGCCAGAGTCGGTTACGCCCTTGGGAAAGAAACTGCATCATTCTTCGGTAATGTGGTCAAAAATAGTGTATCCAATTAAACTAAATATTACAATAAAAGTAGCTAGGATGAGAACCCATATTTGCCAGGTGGGAAAAGGTTTTTGCTGCATCCAACCGGTGGTGGCCTTCACCGCAGCGATCACTACCGGCGACACCAAGGGAAAAAGTAGTATGGGCAATAACACTTCGCTCATTTTCGCCCGCATGGCCAGTCCCGAGACCAGACTCCCCACAACCATGATTCCCAGATTTCCTAAAAGCACCAGACCGGCACCCGTCATGAGGTGGGGGGGCAAAGTCACGTCCAAGAACAGTAGAAATGGAGGTAGAATCACGATTTCCGTTAAACACAAAAACAGAAAACCGCTGAGCCACTTGGCCAGGAAGATCAAACCGCGATCCACGGGAGCGGCGATTATCATGGTGAAAGCGTCAAACTCCCGTTCGATGGCAAACATACGGTGCAGACCCAACACGGCGATGAAAAGGATTAAAATCCAAAATAGGCCGGGGGCGAACTCACGAAACAGAGTAGGCGAAACGTTAAAGGCCAGGGAGAAGGTCAATATAACAGCCAGGGCAAAGGCCAGCATAGAGATAGAAACCTCCTTGGTGCGCAATTCAATGGTCAATTCTTTCTTCAGCAGGGTTAAAAACATCAATTGACCATTAAATCCTGGTAGGCTTTACGCAGGGTTTCCTTCCCCGTTCCTTCTGTGTGTTCATCAACCATCAGGGCTCCTTGTTCCAGGATGAGTACGCGACTGCAGAAGGTCAGGACCCATTCCAGATCATGGGCCACCATGAGGAGCGCCCGGTGGGGCGTGCGCCACTCCTTCAACAGGGATTCCACCAGTTTACTGCCCTGGGTGTCCAGACCGGTCAGGGGTTCATCAAAAAGTAGTAAGGTCCACGGTAACAGGTTTGCCAGGGCAACTTTCAGCCGTTGCAACATCCCCTGGGAATACACTCGAATGGGATCTTTCCGCTGGGCGGTTAGTCCCACCCGATCCAGGGCGGCGGTAATCCTTGTTTGGTCGGGTTTTTCGCCGTGAAACGTGAGGGCAAAGGAGATATTTTCCCCCGCCGTCAGGGACGGATACAACCCGGGAGCGTGACCCAGATAGTGGATCCCCCGCCGGTCGAGAGCGCCGCCTTTGAAAATATTTTGTCCGCGAAACAGGATTTTACCTCGATCCGGTGCGCTGATGCGTGCTAAAATTCTCAGCAGGGTGGACTTACCCACGCCATTGCGCCCCATGAGGCCCACCACCTCCCCTTCCCGAACCTGAAAAGAGAGATCCTCCAAGACCGGGCGGTGGTAAAAAGCTTTTCTTAAGTGATGTACAGTTAACAAATGAAAAGGTTATTTCTTCGGTTTCGACATCCTCTTGATTTGGCCAATGACCTGGGAGATTTCCTGTTTTAATTCTTCACGGTACTGCTGGTAGTCGGAGTGTTCCAGATTTCCGATCTCGTACTCCATCTCCAGTTCCTTAATCTGGCGGTAGAGGAGAATCTTCCGCCGCTGAAGAGCATCTATGTCTTCCTCCTTGGTAGAGGGAAGCTCCCCACCGGTCTCTAAAAGGGGTTGCACAACAAACCATGCCAGGCCGACAAAAACCACGCTCATTAAGAGGTACTGAAATATTATGATATTCCCCCTTACAAGGCCTTCTGCCGGGCGGGCCAGAGGGCCACCAAGGTCCCAAAAACCAGGATGTAGCCCCCGATCCACACCCAAGTAACCAGGTGATTCAACATGAGTTTGAAATAGGCGGTCTCATGCTCCCCATCGATACCGGAGAAGACGGAGTAGATATCCAGATTCAGGGTTGTGTTGATATCCAATTCGCTATGGGGTTGGCGCCGGTCGGGATTAGGATCACGGAAAAAGTAAACCCGCTTTTCCGGGTGGAGAATCGTTACCGTTTTCCCCTCCCGATCGGTGACCTGTAAATCAGCGATCCACGCCAGATGATTGCTGCGTTCCTCGTTCCAAAGACGCCGCAAAGTAAACTGGTACTCACCCAGATGCTCGGTCTCCCCTACTTTCAAGGCCAGCTCCTTCTCCTGATCAAAGGTTGAACCGGCAAAGCCCACGAACATCAGGACAATTCCCAGGTGAACGATGTAGCCACCATAACGGCTGCGATTTTTCCTGAGCATTGAAAATAGGGCCTTAATTACGGTCTCTTGAAGGCGCTTTCTACGGGCCTGAATTCCCCGGTAGAACTCAATGATGATGGCCACCACCACAAACGTCGACAGGGAGAGGGCTATGAGGACGTAGCCCCCAATGCGGAACCAGAAAAGGACCACCCCGGTGAACAAGGCCGCAACCACGGGGATAGTGAAGTTCTTGACGAGTGTGGGGTTAGATGTGCGGCGCCAGGCGAGGAGGGGACCGATGCCCGTTAAGAAAAGGAGGATCAACCCAATGGGAACATTGACCTGGTTGAAGAAAGGTGCCCCCACGGTGATCTTGGTCCCCCGGACGGCCTCACTGAGTACCGGGAAAATCGTGCCCCAAAATACTGCAAAACACATGATCACGAAAATGACGTTATTGAAGAGAAAGCCACTTTCCCGAGAGGTAAAGGATTCCAGTCTCTTAGGAGAGCGCAATATAGTGCGGCGTTGAACGATTAAAGCCACCGAACCCACGGCTACGAAAAGGAGAAACACCAGGAAAATGGGCCCCAGGGAAGAAGCGGAGAAGGCGTGTACCGAGGACATGACACCACTCCGCGTGAGAAACGTGCCAAATAACGACAGGACGAACGTGATGCTGATGAGAAGCATATTCCACACTTTCAGCATGTCCTTCTTTTCCTGAATGATGATGGAGTGGATCAAGGCCGTTCCCGTCAGCCAGGGCATAAAGGAAGCGTTCTCTACCGGGTCCCAGGCCCAGTAACCGCCCCAGCCCAATTCCTGATAAGCCCACCAACCCCCTAAAATAATGCCAATACTCAACCACAACCAGGTGACCAAGGTCCAGCGGCGGATGGAGCGCACCCACAGGGACCCCGTGTCCTTGGTAATCAAGGCGGCGATGGCAAAAGCGAAGGGAATGGTAAAACCGACAAACCCCAGATAGAGCGTGGGAGGATGAAGGGCCATGGTGAAGTTCTGTAACAAGGGATTCAAGCCCAATCCGTTAGCCACCACGAAGTCAGCATCCGTGGGCTCGAAAGGATTAGAAACAAAATTGGTTAGAAACAGGAAAAAGAGTTCCACCCCCACCAATACTATAATAACCCAGGGCATGAGGGGGTTGTAGCGTTTACGGTTCTGGAGGATTACAATGATGATGTAAAGGGCTAAAACACATAGCCAGAAGAGTAGGGAGCCGGCCTGGCCCGCCCACCAGGCGGCAAATTTGAACATGGTGGGAGTCTCCAGGCTGGTGTAATGGGCCACGTAATCCACGTCGAAATTGCTTACCATCAATTCGTGGACCAGGTTCAGACCCGCAAGCAGACTGAGAATAGATCCGCCTAAGGCCAGGCGTTGCGAAGTTAAGTAGAGACGAAAATCCTTCACCCGCAGGTAATACACCATGACGATAAGGGTGAGAACGGCAAACCCGAAGGCCAGGGACTGAAATACACTCCCGGTAACGGGATTCATTAATTCAGATCTTCTAAATTATAATCAGACTCATCGCGAATATCCCCTTCGTAACGCGAGGCACATTTCGTCTGGAGCATGTCCGCTTCAAACAGGCTATCTTCGAAAACGCCCTCCACGATAACTTCAGCGCCATCCTTAAACAGGTCCGGGCGACTCCCCTTGTATCGCACCAAGAGGCTAGTATCCCCTTCCTGAAGTTGGAACGTAACCTCCTGCATATTGGTTTTCGAAATGTTAATGGAACCCTCTTTTACGAGGCCTCCCATGCGGATACGGCCTGCGTCTGTATCCTCTAAAAGGTCGTGGATGGAGAGGAATTTCACCATGGCCTGATCACTAGAGGGATTGGCGGAGACCCAGAAGATCCAAAAGGCCACCACGACAGCCACACCGACGAGGGCTATAATGAACTTATTTTGCGATGACACGATAGTGCTCCTTTATGATGGTTGTGAGCTAAAAAACGCTGGTTTCCTGCCATTCACCAAAGACGGATTTCATGGCGGTAACGATTTCCCCCAGGGTGGCATACGCGCGGGTAGCGATGATAATAGGGGGTATAATATTTTTTCCTTTGGCACACGCCTCGCAAATTTCTTTCAAAGCCACTTGAACGGCGGTGTTGTCCCGCTGGTTCCTTAATTCTTGCACCGCTTGAACCTGCTTTCGTTCCACTTCCGGTCCAATTTCCAGGATGGGAATTTCTAGTTTTTCCTGCTCTTTTTCAAAAGCGTTCACGCCCACTACGAGGCGCGTTTTAGCATCGACCTTTTTTTGATACTCGGTGGCGGCGTGGGCTATCTCCCGCTGGAAAAATCCCTGTTGCAAAGCGGGGATAACCCCGCCTATTTCCTTAATCCGGCGAAAGTAATCTTCAGCCTGTTCTTCCAGGCGGTCGGTGAGACTCTCGATTAACCAAGCCCCCCCCAGGGGATCCGCTACGCTGGCCACGCCCGTTTCGTAGGCGATGAGCTGCTGGGTGCGTAAGGCAATCTCCGCCGCTTTTTCCGTGGGTAAGGCCAGGGTCTCATCCATGGAATTGGTGTGTAACGATTGGGTGCCTCCCAGCACCGCTGCTAACGCCTGAAAAGCGGTGCGGGAGATGTTATTTTCCGGTTGTTGGGCGGTGAGGGAACACCCGGCTGTTTGGGTGTGGAAACGTAATTTCCAGGAGCGCGGGTCCTTGGCGCCGTAGGTTTCCTTCATATGGCGGGCCCAGATTCGTCGCGCGGCCCGGAACTTAGCGATCTCCTCAAAGAAATCCAGGTGGGAATTGAAGAAAAAAGAAAGCCGGGGAGCGAAATCATCCACCTTTAACCCAGCTTTTACAGCATACTCCACGTAGGTGAAACCGTCGGCCAGGGTAAAGGCTAACTCCTGGGCAGCGGTGGAACCGGCTTCACGAATGTGGTAACCGCTGATGGAAATGGTATTGTACTTAGGCAGATGCTCGGTACAGAAAATCATCATGTCAGTGATGACGCGCATGGAAGGTTCGGGGGGGAAAATCCACTCCTTTTGGGCAATGAATTCCTTCAGGATATCGTTTTGCAAGGTTCCCCGTAGGCGTTCAGAGGGGACGCCTTGTTTCTCGGCCGCTACGATGTAAAAGGCCAATAAAATGACCGCCGGACCGTTGATGGTTTGGGAGACGGAGATCTCACCCAGGTCGATGCCCCGGAAGAGAGTTTCCATATCTTTAAGGGAGGCCACATTTACGCCGCATTTACCCACTTCACCCAGGGAGATGGCATGGTCGGGATCGTAGCCCATGAGGGTGGGCATGTCGTAGGCCACCGAAAGTCCCGTCTGTCCCTGCTTTAAGAGATAGTGATAGCGTTGGTTCGTCTCTTCGGGAGTACCAAAACCGGAAAACTGGCGCATGGTCCACAGCTTCCCCCGGTACATGTTGGGATGAATCCCCCGGGTATAAGGGTACTGCCCAGGGAAGCCCAATTTTTCCTGGTAGTCTTCCGCCGGTTCAGGGGGACAATACAATAGGTCAAGCTGATCCCCGCTAAGGGTATCAAAATTGTAGTCACGGGTAGGGGCCGAGGCTACCTCCTTCCGCCACTGCTTTTCGGCCTCTTTAAAGAGACTCAACTGTTTGTTCATGATGATTAGGCGTAATACGCTTCGAATTGGAACGGGGAAGTTAAGAAAGGCAGAACAATTATTGGACTATTTTAAGTCCCTGAGTGGAGTTACTCCGATACAACGCCGAGGGAAGCGGAGAGAATCGTTAACCGTTGGTTTAGGCACGTAATTTAAGCAAATAAACGTTTTAAGCCGGGGCTGAAGCGAATAGAAAAGCGTCTATTCTGGTCCAGAACGCCGGGTGATGATGGCAGTCGCTGTGGCCTTTCCCGGGAAGGACCCAGAGCTGGGTGGTTTGGGGATTTCCGGCATTCTTCAGTTTTTCGCCCTGTTCTACCGGGACGGTTGCGTCTTTATCGCCGTGGATCAACAAGATTCGCGCTTTAGCCTGGTGGATGTTATTTACCGGAGCAATACGGTTAAAGTTGATCCCGATTCTAAATTGTAGGTACTGGAAAAACAGCCACACCAGGGGAAAATAGGGAAGGTGTTTTTTTTGAAACTCTATTTTCATTACGTCCACGGGATGGGCCAGGGCTCCGACGGTGACAACGTATTTAATGCGGGGATCGAAAGCGGCCGCGTGAAGGGCAGCCGCCCCACCAATGGAAAGACCAACGACTCCAATCTGCTCAGGGTCTACTAAATCTTGTTTTAAAATAAAGTCAACCGCAGCCCGGATATCCTCGGAGAATTTCAACAAATTAGGGAATTTATCCGGGTCACTACTGCCGTGATTGCGTAAATCAAACACCAGCAAGTGGTAACCATTAGAATAGAGGTTTTGAATGTAACCCATCATGCGCTCCACATTCCGACCCCAGCCGTGAACTAAAAGCAAGGTGGGGGTAGCCTGAGTAGTTTTCTCTGGAGCTGGAATCCACCAACCGTACAAACAGCACTTTTTCTTGGTGGGAAAGCGGACTTCCTGAAACGGGATCCCCAATTTGGCGGGTGTGGTTTCATGGGGCTTTTTGGGGTAGCGATACACATATTGAATAAATAGATCTAGCAGACCAAAAAGGACCAGCATACCCAAGAGAATCCAAATGACCATCATATGACTTAAAGTCCTTAAGCAATACTGTTTAAATATATAAACTACAACGAAATTACCACAATGAAGTGTTTAACAACATGCTATTGTGCATTTGCCCTTTATTTAATAGCCTTTCATTCCCAGCGGAAGTAACGGACCGCTAGGCCGGCACACAAGACCAAGGTAAGCGCCAAAATGCTAATTGCTACCCAATGGGTGCTCCAATTTTCATCAAACCACAGTCCTTGCAAGAGGATGACGGCATGGGTCATGGGGAAGATTAAACGAACCTGCTGGAGCCATTCCGGGAACATCTGGGATGGAAAGGCGGCCCCGGACAGGAACATCATGGTGAAAAACAGAACCATTCCCACTACCTGAGCAATGCGGGCCGTGGAAGCCAGAGCAGCAACGAGAAACCCCATAGCAGCGAAGGTCAGTGTACTCAACACCCATGCCAGAAATACCATCCCCACCTGTTGCGGGAGCTGTAAATGAAAGATCAGCTTTCCAACCAGGATTAGTAAAAACGTTCCACCCAGCGCGACGAGGATATTCATGGTAATCTCGGCACTTAGATAGACCACGGGTTTTAGGGGGGTCGCTTGGTAGCGCCGCAGTATTTTTTGTTCCCGCTCAGCGGCCACTTTGATGGGAATGCTCATCAGGCCAATTGTTGCCAGGATAAGGACAATCAGGGCCGGCGTTTCGTAATCAATATAACCCTGGTGGGGGTTAAACTCGGGATTGGGAGTATTCCCAAAAATTGCCCCAAATAACAGTAGCAACAAGAGGGGAAATACCAAGGTAAAGAAAAAAGCGATGGGCTCCCGCAGGTAGAGCTTCAACTGCATTTCCGTAAGGGTGAAAAAGGCACGTTTAAACACTGAACTCACTCCCGAAGCGTATGACCGGTTAACTTCAGGAAAACGTCCTCCAAATTGGGTTGCTCGGTGCGCAAGTTGCGAAAGAAAATATGCTCCCTTTCTAAAACGCCTACGACCCCACTTACCAGACGAGCCCCCTTACCTTTTAGGGTAACTACCAATTCGTGCCGTTCAACAGTGGCAACGCCTTCCACCTCCTTTAACACCGTGAGGGGAAAATCCTGCTCGACTTCAATCCTTATTCGCGTGTAACCTTTTAGGGAGCGGATAAGGTTTTGGGGAGTATCCAGAGTTAGGAGTTTCCCTTGATCGATAACGGCCACGCGGTGGCATAGATATTCAGCTTCTTCCATGAAGTGGGTTGTGAGTAAGACCGTTTTCCCCTTATCCCGGAACCCTTTTACCAGTTCCCACATGACATGGCGCGCCTGGGGATCGAGACCCGTAGTCAATTCATCCAGGAAAATCAAACAGGGATCGTTCAACAGGGCCAGCACAATGAACAAACGCTGTTTCTGTCCACCAGACAAAGCATCCACATAGGCCTGACGTTTGGTGGACAATCCCATCTGCTCTACGAGAGGCTCCCAGGGTACCGGGTGCGGGTAAAATGAACTGAACAGGCGACAAATTTCCTGTACTTTCAAGCGGCCGGGTAATGCTGCCTCCTGCAATTGAATGCCCACCTTTTGGCGAAGGGGGTACACGTTGTTCACCGGTTCCAACCCCATCACTCGGAGGGTTCCCCCATCGGGAATTCTCAGCCCTTCCAAACACTCAATAATGGTCGTTTTCCCGGCTCCGTTGGGACCGATTAGGCCGAAAATTTCACCTTCCTGGATCGAAAAAGAAACACCATCGACAGCTATTACCGAACCGTACCTTTTTTTTAGTTTTTCTACTTGAACGACTGGCGCCATGAGATCTATCCCGGTGTAAATTAATGAGTCCGGTTTGTGGGATTTAATGAAAATTAAACCCTATTGGTTGTATTTGGATAGTAAGTAATTAGAGCCGGGGTAAGCCAGGAGGCTAAGGGGATAAAATTGTTTCCAACAGTTTCAAGCACACTTTGGCTGTTTGTCCCGTTTTATCGTGCTGGGGATTCCAGGTAGAGACGGAGATGGCGACGATTCTATCCAAACCAGACAGGAAACGAAATACCGCTCCCATCTGGGCTGTGTTAGGGCCGCCGAGCGCCGGATAATCAACCGCCGGGGCCACGGTGGGGTCTAAAACATCCACGTCCAAATGAAGATGAATGGGGTCCGGGGGTACAGGATAATTGATCAAATTTTCCACGGCGGTTAGATGGGTAATCTGGGAGGCGCCCAACGCTTGTTCCTCGCCGGCGTCTAAATCGCGGGCATCGGTTAGAAGGATGCGCTTTTCAAGGGTAGGTCGCAGTCCGAGGGCTTTCGGAATAGTTTGTTCCCCGCGACCCACCAGCATTGCCAGGGGCATACCACCCAAAAAACCGCTGGGAGAGGTTTCCCAGGTGTTGAAGTCTCCATGGGCGTCAAACCAGATTAAAAGGGGCTCGACGCCGGCTCGCTGTAACCCCGTAGCTACGCCTAGGGCAGCACAACAATCCCCCGCGATGCTAACGGGTCGATAGCCACCTCGAGTCACCCTGGTAACTTCCCGCGCCAGGGGCTCGTACAACGCCACCATGCGCAGTTGCTGGCGACCCTCTGGCAAGGTTGTCTGGTTTATATGCCAGTCGGAGGAGGCCATGGCTTCTAATCCAGGAAGGAATTTATCCAGGAAATAAGGAGTGAGGATAAACCGGTTTGCTAACGACCTGAACTGACCTCCTGGTTAAGAAACACTTCTGGCTCTGACGATCTCCATTCAAGTTCTTATATCACTTGAAAATATACGCTCTAATTTAAGCGCCTCGCACGACAGGTATCCACAGGAAATTGAATCTACACGGCCAACGGTTAACCGACCGAAACGCGGACCATTAAACCGAAAAAGCAGTATTTTCCCCTAATAGTATCACTACTGTCCCGTTAAGCCGATTAGAGAATTCTGTAGATAACTTATATTTATAAAGTTAGGCACAGCAAAAAGATTTTTTGATTTGAACTTACGGATCGTATTATTGTATGATCTTTCTTGCAGAAGGAGGATTATACATAAACTTTGGGAAAACAGTATTTTCACTGATAATGGAGTTTATCCCCAAATACAAGTTTGATAAACTGGTTTCAAAATACCCTATTGACTCAAATTAAATGTGACCGAACCACTTTTGATAAATGGTCGTTGCCTCATAATATATGTAACCGAAAAATGGAGGGTACTTTGTTATGGGTAATAAAGCCAAGCGGGAGTATCTGAACGCGATCCGTCCAGATTATATCAACGAACGTCTGTCAACCATTTCTCACGCCACCATCGACCGCTTAATGGCCTCCCAAGTACCATAAACTAGGGTTTGCCACCACGAAGCCTACACCAGCTCGGCTTTTTCTCCAAACAGTCTTTGAGTTGCACTTACGAGTTGAATTCACGAATCCTAACTACTCCTGTACTTTTCTTTTTAGAAAAGTACCAAAAGAATCGTTGC
>CAZVNL010000009.1:0-35753 GCA_964628055.1 uncultured bacterium
GCCCTAGCTTTGGTGCAGCCCCGACCTGCGACCTTTAGACTTTCCGACCTATAAACATCACTCACTAAAGTGGCAGGGTTCAATCAGGGTTCTAGATAAGGTTTGAAGATATATTCAAATTCCTTTAGGGTTTCTTCGATGGAAAGGGGTGTCATCTGGGCATAGGCATCGAGGATCGCCACGGCGTTGAGCCCAGCATCCTTCTTGGTGGCGAGCTGTAACCGTTTGACGGTGTTGGCGTTAATTTTAGCTATTTTGCTGTAAATAGCGGCCAAGTCGTTCGCGTCCCAGTCAGGTTCCAGGCCTTTCCGAGCACGGAAATATTGGGCCAGAAGGTAAGTCGACACGGAGCGAAAAATCGTTTCTTCGATAGAGGCAAAGGGCAGATGGAAACGGACCATGGGACGGAGCTTATCCAGGTTTTCACAACCGCTGGTAACCATGATGATTCCCAAGAGTGAGCTAAGGGCTTTCTGGACGGCGATTTGGGTACGGGCGTAGACCCGTTCGGCGGTGGTGACTAACACATCGGCCACGTCGTAGGAATAGACATCTCTAAAAGCCTCCACCACATCGGCAATATTGGCGGCCACCGGGCAGTGGGTTTCATCGGTATTCTTCTTGATGCAGTCGTCACACTGCAGGTAGGTAAAGCGCGTCCATTCCGGAAGTTGGCGGTCCTCGCTGTGCAGGTACTCCAGCGTGTCAGGGTGCAGACGAATCAGGAAATCGATGGTTTTACCTTCGGCAAAAACGAATTGGTAGCGGATCGAAATGGGCGTCTGATTATCCATAATTCGCTGGCTAAACTATAACTGGACAACCCTCCAGAGAATTATAACGATCCCGTTCATAATTCAATTTACAAGAGAAGCATTTGATAAACAAACGGAACGGAGGGGGAGGAATGGAGTTGACTAAAGTGATTTATTCATTCACCATAGGGTAAATAGCTGGGACGGTTTTTAATAAACCATTTTTATTATTGGTTTAAGTTGCGCTGAAAGCGGTGTTAGAGATGTGTATGTTTATCCGGATAAAATTGACATACCCATATAAAAATAATACGTTTAACACTCACTTGTTGGTAATGTGGTAATAGCTGATATCCCCAACGCCAGAGTTCAATTTCATGATTTTCCTTCCGTTCAAACATCAAATCAATTGGAAAACGGTCGATGTTTTTTCTAACAGCTCGTTTAAGTTGCTTCATTTCAACACCATATAATTTTGCTAAATTTCTATCCGGCGATACATTCTCGCCACGGATGAAAAGTATCATTGATTGAATTGTTTCTGTTGGGACTAATTGACCCATTTAACAATAGCTCATTCTGATATAAGCGAAGTATAAACCAGAAGGAATGTAAAAATTCCCCTCCATTCCCATAAATGGTTCGTGGTAATTTCCTAACGAGAAACGTTTTATTAGCGAGGAACTGCCATGTCTGAGTCCAAGTCTTTCCGTACGGTCATCGAGCCCTTCATCATCAAGTCGGTGCATCCCATTCGTATGACGACCAGGAAGGAGCGCGAGGGGTATCTGCAGGCCGCGTACTACAACCTCTTTCGTGTGAAATCCCAGCACGTGCTCATTGATCTCCTCACCGACAGCGGCACGGGGGCCATGAGTTCTGGGCAGTGGGCCGCCATAATGCGCGGGGACGAAGCTTATGCCGGCAGCCAGAGTTTCCAGCGTTTCGAAACCACCGTGAAAGACCTGTTTGGTTTTGAACACGTCATCCCCACCCACCAGGGCCGGGCTGCGGAACGCATCCTCTTCTCGGTTATGTGTGCAAAGGGAGATGTCGTCCCCAACAACACCCATTTTGACACCACCCGGGCCAATATTGAATACCAGAACGCCGAGGCCGTAGATCTCCTCATTGATGAGGGACGCGATCCCCAGGACCACCATCCTTTTAAAGGGAACCTGGATCTAAACCGTCTCCAGGACTTGATCCGCAAAGTAGGGCCGGAACGCATTCCCCTGTGCATGCTCACCATTACCAATAATTCTGGCGGCGGACAGCCCGTGTCTCTGGCCAATATGAAGGCCGTGAAAGCGCTCCTCGACCAATACCATATTCCCCTTTATTACGACGCTGCCCGGTTTGCCGAGAACGCTTACTTCATCAAGTTGCGGGAACCGGGGTATGAAGATTGGCCCGTGAGGGAGATCGTTAAAAAGATGATGTCTTACGCTGACGGGTGTACCATGAGCGCCAAGAAAGATGGTCTGGCCAATATTGGTGGCTTTCTTTGCACCAATGATGACCGCCTGGCGCGCCAGGAGAAAAACCTGTTGATCCTCACCGAGGGTTTTCCCACCTACGGGGGTTTGGCCGGACGGGATTTGGATGCCATCGCCGTGGGGCTGGAGGAGGTCCTGGATGAAGATTATTTGCGCTATCGTTTGGCCGAGGCCCGTTATTTAGGGGATCATTTAGTGGAGATTGGCTACCCCATTGTGCAACCTCCCGGGGGCCACGCCATTTACATCGATGCCCGCGCTCTCTTACCCCACATTCCCCCCTTGGAGTACCCCGGGCAAAGTTTGGCCGCGGAACTGTATCTTGCCGGGGGTATCCGCACGGTGGAGATCGGGTCGGTGATGTTTGGTAAAATCGACCCGGAAACGGGAGCGGAAACGCCCGCGGAAATGGAGCTTGTACGCCTGGCCCTACCCCGCCGAACTCATACTCAGAGCCACATTGACTATGTCATTGAAGTTGCCCGGGAGGTGTATCAGGATCGTGACCGTCTACGGGGATACCGCATTGTGAAACAACCCCGGTTCCTGCGGCATTTCACTGCCCGATACGAACCCCTGCATTGAACCGCATTACCAGGCTTAAAACAAAGCCTCCTCCGCTAAATTTTTGTAATTTATCTACCCCATGAGTAATAACCTCGTCCAGTTCTCTCTCATATTGGGGATGGTCTTCTGGGGGTGTACCCCGGATTACGAACCAGAAGCGCTCCATTTAGCCACGGCCACCGATATTCGGGGCTTTGACCCAGCCCTGGCCACGGACATTCACACCGGGGAGGTAATGGCGTTGGTGTATGACAATCTGGTGCGCTTCGATGTAGGAGCTGAATTAGTACCCGCCCTGGCGCGCCGCTGGGTATTAAGTCCCGATCGACGTCAGTACACTTTTTACTTGGTCAAAAACGCCCGTTTTCATGACGGAACTCCGGTGGTTGCCGAGGCGGTGTGCTACTCCTTTCAGCGGGTTTTAGAGCCCGCCACCCGTTCCCCCCAGGTGTGGCTCTTTGATCGCATCGTCGGCGCGGCAGCCTTCATGGCGGGAGAAACCACAACCGTGGAGGGTTTACAGGCGCACAACGATACGACCCTTATTATCACCATTCAGGAGCCTTTCGCACCCTTTATCCAGTATCTGGCCATGCCTTCGGCCGCCGTGGTGAACGAGCGCCAGGTGGAAAATATTCGGGACTACCCGGCGGGGAGCGGCCCCTGGAAACTGGAGCGCTGGGAAAGAGACGGGGTACTGGTTCTGAAACGGAATGACGACTACTGGGGGGGACCACCCCGTCTGAATAAAATTAAGATTCGCCTGCTCTCGGAAGTCATGGCTCAGATGGCCGAGTTCGAAGCCGGGAATCTGGATCTGTTGGGACTGCCGGATATGGAAGTGCGGAAGTGGCAAGCCCTTCCTCAGTGGCAACCGCACATCAAACGCGTTTCCAGCCTCAACATTTACT
Organism: uncultured bacterium; assembly: GCA_964628055.1. Lineage (GTDB taxonomy): Bacteria > Fidelibacterota > Marinisomatia > Marinisomatales > TCS56 > CAZBEL01. The sequence continues at coordinate 3,733 of CAZVNL010000009.1, forward strand.
ACGTGGGCATGAACTGTTCCCGGCCACCGTTCAATGATGTCCGTATCCGGAAAGCCATGAACCTGGCCCTGGATCGGGAGAAAATATTGGAGTTACTCTTGGACGGGACGGGAATCCTGGCCTCTGGTCCAGTGCCACCCGTTCTATTAACGGAACCCGCCCCCGATCCCTATCCCTACAATCCGCAGCGGGCTCGGGCACTCGTGAAAGAAGCCGGTTACGCTGACGGTTTACACACCGTCCTGTGGGTTTCTGGGGACTCCGAGTTGTTCCATGTGTTGGAGGCGTTCCAATCTTATTGGCAAGCTGTGGGCATTGATGTGGAGTTACTCCGCAGCGATTGGAATGTGTTCAAAACGGCCGTGCGTGAGGGCAAACCGGACTTGTATTATTTAGATTGGTATGCTGACTATCCCGACGCGGAGAACTTCCTCTACCCCCTTTTCCACAGTAGCGAGTCCATGACCAAGCGAAACCGGTACCAAAACCCGCTCGTGGATCAACTCATCGAGGAGATTCAAACCCGGTCTTACGGCCCGGAGCGGGAGCAACTCATCGCCCAGGCAAATCGCCTTATTTTTGAAGACGCACCCTGGGTCTTTCTGTGGTACAAACAGTCCTATTACATCACCCAGCCGTGGTTGTATGGCGATCAACCGCGCATGATTTTCAACGCCGAACGTTACCTGGAGATGGAAAAGTGGGGGAAGAATTATGAATGACGAACAAGGAATAATGAATTACGAAGTACATTGCGTGTGTGGCAGCATGAGCGTTTGGTGTTTTCGACATTCGGCGTTCAGCGTTCCTCATTCATAATTCACCGCATGTTTCATTACTTCTTAAAGCGATTATTACAAACCATCCCGGTGACCCTGGGGGTCATTGTCATCACTTTTATTCTCATGTATATCGTGCCGGGCGATCCGGTGGTCTCTATGGTTGGAGAGCGTTACGATGAAGCGACGGTACATCGATTGCGGGCTGAGTTGCACGTGGACGATCCCCTCCCGCTCCAGTTCGTGCGCTATTTGGCGAATGTGATCCAGGGTGACCTGGGGAAGTCTTTCGTCTCCGGCCGACCAGTAGCAGCAGACCTGAAGGATAAATTCCCCAACACCCTCATTTTGGCCCTTTCAGCCATGACCGTGGCTATCTTGCTGGGGCTCACTGTGGGGATTGTGTCCTCCCTGAAACCCCAGTCCTGGTTAGACAAAAGCAGTATGCTCGTGGCCCTGGTGGGAATCTCAGCCCCCGTGTTCTGGGTAGGACTCCTGTTGGTCCTGGTCGTGGGGGTGTATTTAAAATGGTTACCCCCCACCGGTTTTGGTGGCCTCCAGTACCTGATTCTTCCTGCGATTACCCTGGGAACCCGCTCGGCTGCTTATCTGGCCCGATTGACCCGCGCCACCATGTTAGAAGTGCTGGATCAGGATTATATTCGCACCGCCCGCGCCAAAGGTTTACCCGAGTGGAAGGTCATCCTCAAACATGCCTTTCCCAACACGCTGGTGCCGGTGATCACGGTGATTGGCACGGACTTTGGCAGTTACCTCTCCGGCGCCGTGCTCACCGAGTCCATTTTTGGCTGGCCGGGCCTAGGGCGTTATGCCCTGGATGCCATTTTGAAGCGGGATTTTCCCGTGATCCAGGGGACGGTCCTTTTCATGGCCCTGATTTTCATTTTTGCCAATCTAATCGTAGACCTGCTCTATGGTCTGGTGGATCCTCGTATCCGCGTGGAGCGCCGCAGTGGATAGACCGCCTTCTTTGAGCCGCGTTGTCCTGGGACAGCTCCGGCACGATCCCACCGCCTTGGTAGGCTTGGGACTGGTATTGGTAGTGGTTTTCGCAGGGCTTTTGGCCCCCCTGTTGGCGCCCCTGGGTCCCGATACCCAAGTTCTGGAATTCAGGAACCAACCCCCGGGCTTTAAAGGCGAGGTTATTATGTACCACCTGGAACCTACTCTGCCCGTGCAAACGATTGCCGTCTCCTCAATCACTATGTTAACGGACAAGATCGTTTACCAGGACCAATTAGGGCGCACTTTTTCCCTGGAACACAACCAATTGATAGGGAACGAGGAACGAGACTGGCACCGAACCTACCGCTACTGGTTGGGGACCGATAACTTCGGACGGGATGTCCTCTCTCGGCTTCTCTACGGGGCCCGTATTTCCCTGGTCGTGGGCTTCAGCGCCAGTACTTTATCTCTTTTAGTGGGGGTGTTTTTTGGGGCCATGGCCGGCTTCTACGGTGGGTGGCTGGAAACCCTCATCATGCGCTTTACAGACATCATGTTCGGCTTTCCCACCTTGCTGTTCCTCATCGCCATCACCGCCGCTTTCGAGCCCAACCTGACGGTGGTTTTTTTCGCCATTGGCTTTGTCTCCTGGCCAGGAATGGCCCGACTCATGCGTGGTCAAGTGGTGAGCGTAAAAAATAGGGAATATGTCCAGGCCGCGCAGGTGTTAGGATTCAGTAAACAACGAATTCTGTGGAAGCATGTAGTGCCTAATTGCCTGGCGCCGGTCGTCGTTACCTATACCCTGGGCATTGCCGGTGCAATTATGGCCGAGGCCAGTCTCTCTTTTTTAGGATTGGGGGCCCAACCGCCCATTCCTTCCTGGGGGGCCATGATCAATGGGGGCAAGGACTTTCTCCGGGTGGCGCCATGGATTTCCATGATGCCTGGCTTCGCCATTGCCGTTTGCGTCCTGGGTTTTAATCTCTTGGGCGAGGGCCTGCGGGATGCTTTGGACCCCACCATGAAAAAATATCGTTAGAAGGATACCCAAAGTACCGTAAACTTTTCCTCTCGTGAACCTTACTGATCGTATCGCAAACTTTATACTTTCTCAAACCGTGGCCCCCGCGGAGCGACGCCTCGGGGTGGAGATCGAGTGCATCTTTTACAACCAGGCATTCCGGCGCCTGCCGGTTAATCCCACCGATTCCTTTTCGGCTACCGACTTTCTACAGCGCGTTCTCCAGGAAGTGGATGTGTCGCTATATCCGGAGGGCTATTCCCTGGAGCCCGGGGGACAGTTGGAATGGGCCTCGCCACCCGTCACCGATCTGCATGCCCTCAACCAATGTTTTCAAAAGCATATAGAGCGCCTGGAACGCATTTGCCAGGAGCAACATCTCTGGCATTTAGACTTTTCATTAGAGCCCCTTTATCAACCGGATGATATTGACCTCATTGACCAGGAAAAGTACCGCTTGATGCACCACCGTTTTCAACGTACCGGCAGTCACGGTCCCTGGATGATGCGAAACACCACTAGCGTGCAGGTGAACATTGACTTACTCTCCCGGGAAGATGCCGAAATCATGGCGTTTCTTTCCGATAATCTTCAACCCTTTATGGCCTTGCTGTTTGCCAACAGCCCTTTCATGGCTGGGGAACCTGCTGGGAGACACAACCTACGCGCTTGGGTCTGGAACCACACTGATCCCAGCCGGTGTGGTCAACTGATGGACCACGGTATCGATACGCCCGAAGGACTGTTAAACCGTTTTAGTGCGTATCTCCAGACCGTTCCGGCTATTTTTGTTCCCACTGGGAAGGAAGCGGTAATGGCCTATGACGGCACCTTGGGCGCTTGGTTAGACTCCGTGGAAAAACGACGCTCATTGCGGGGGACCGACTTTCTCGCCGCTTTGCATCAACTGTTTACCCACACCCGGTTTAAAACGGTGTTGGAGGTGCGGGGCGCTGATCGACCACCCCTGGGGTTCGAACTGGCCCCTGCTGCCTTCTCAATGGGGCTCCTCACTGCCGAAGACACCCGCAGCAAGCTTTTGGAACGGATTTCCCAGTGGAAACGGCGCGAGCGGAAACAGTTGTATGATCAAATAGTCACCTTGGACCTGGAACAAAGGGGACCCGAAGGACGGACCCTGAAATCCTGGCTGGAGGAACTCACGGCCCTGGCCCTGGAAGGTCTCGCTGAACGTGGCCGGAAGTTGAAAATAAAAGATGAGAACGTCTTTCTGGAACCGTATTTAGAATTCTTTTTTAGTCGGGGTATTCCGGCCCTGGTAACCCAGGACCTCTACCGGCGAAGCGGTTTGGAATTGAAACCATTTTTAATGCGCAAGTTGATTCATGGGTAAACCGCTCATTGGGATTACTCCTTACTATTTCCCCTACTGGGGGATTATTGGAATGCCACTAAAGAGCATTATTACCGGGCCATTTATGAAGCCGGTGGGATTCCTATGACGGTGCACTACCCGCCGGAGGTGGAGGAAGTGTAGCCTGTCGTCAGCAAGTTACACGGGTTGGTTATGGCCGGCGGCCCCGATCTATCCGTGGAACTTTACGGTGGCCAACACCCGGAACTGTTGGACAAGGATGTCATCCATCACCAGCGCGAGGCTTTCGACCGGGCCATTTTCCTGGCCACGCGCCGACAGCATAAACCGATCCTGGCCATTTGTCTGGGGCTTCAGCACATTAACGTTATCTACGGTGGGGATCTCTATGAAGATTTGGACACGCAGTTTCCAGGGACCATTGATCACGGGGAATTCAACGGCTCCTGGTAGGAACACCCGGTAACCCTGGATTCCACCAGTCTCGTGGCTGGGATTATGGGTTGTGATCATTGCCCCGTAGCCAGCACCCATCACCAGGGTATCCGTCGCCTGGGGAAAGGGCTCCGAGCCGTGGGCTGGGCCCCCGATGGCTTGATTGAAGCCGTGGAAGACGAGGCACATCCTGAAGCCTTTATTGCCGTGCAATGGCACCCGGAATTGATTGCCGATCGTCCGGCGCAGTTGAACCTTTTCCGCTGGCTCACCCGGCAGGGCTAACCTGTGGGGCAGCATCCCTTTGTTTTTTCCCGAAACCCTAGAAGGTCGTTTCTGGATTGTCCCTTGCGGAGTGGCTTCTGTAAGTTCCCATATGAATCCTAAGACCCTCCACAATCTCACCTGGATTCCCCCTATGCTCATAGGTCTGTTGGCAATATGCTTGGGGTTGGCCTGGTTGATTACGAAAGAACCCTGGTTACTTGATAAAAGTGCCAACGAGGCTTTGCTGGGTACCACCTACACCGCCCTCTTTGCGGCTCCTGTGAATGCTCACATGCCAGATTATCTGACCCTTACTTATCGGTTTTTCGGTTGGTGGGTCCTGTCCATAGGGCTGTTGATTATGACCTTCGTCCAGGTAACGCGTATGGGCACCCGCCTGGCCCGCAATAGCCTCCACGTTGTTATCCTGGTAATCTTGGTGGGTATTTACATCATTGAATACCGGTTCATCCCCTCGTCTCCTTTCGTATGGCTTACTCATGGGTTGAGCGGGCTTTGGCTACTCAGTGTGTTTGCTGCTTACAAACTGAAGGCTTACGATTGATCCCGCGGGGTTAGATTGTTTTTATGGCCACAAGGGGGAAATGAGTAAGCCATGAGCCAGGGAATATGTTTTTTTCTGGTTGAAAACACTCTAATTTTACCCGTTAAATAACCGTAGGAATGGTAACGATTCTTTTCTGAGTTTAGGCATGGGTTGGATAAACGATTTTTTAGGCTCCTCTATCGGGAAGAAGCTCCTGATGGCTGCCACGGGGTTATTGCTGTGTATCTACCTGGTCATTCACCTCTTGGGCAACTTGACGCTATTCGGTGGTGCCGCAGCTTTTAATAATTACGTCCTGGCCCTTTCGAGTATCAAACCTTTAGTCCGGGTCATTGAGGTTTTATTAGCCCTACTATTTCTGATTCACATCATCTATTCCTTACGAGTGACCATCGAGAATCGAAGAGCTGCCGGTAAAAAGTACACCCTGCAGAAAGCTGGTGAAGTGAGCACCTTCACCTCCCGGTTCATGCCCTGGTCCGGGGTGGTTGTGCTGCTATTTTTGGTGGTTCACTTACAGACAATTTGGTATCGCTTTCAGGCGGAACACGAAGGTGGGCAATTTTACCAAATCGTCATGAGCGATGAGATCGGGTTTGGAAACCTCGCATTCACCCTTTTCTACGTCCTGGCCCTCATTTTACTGGCGTTGCATTTGCGCCATGGCTTTCAATCGGCATTCCAGACCCTTGGGATCCGGTACAATAAATACAGTCGCCTCATCGAGATTTTGGCCGCCGTTTTCTGGCTCTTGATTCCCCTGGGGTTTTTATCCATCCCCATTTATTTTGGGTTATTGAAGGGAGGGTTTTGAGGTGTCGTTGAATGCTCATGTACCGGGAGGTCCCTTAGTCGAGAAGTGGACACGTTATAAGTTTGATTTACGGTTAGTCAATCCGGCTAACAAGCGTAAATACAATATCATTGTAGTGGGAACCGGGTTGGCTGGTGCGTCGGCGGCGGCTTCCCTCGCCGAGTTGGGTTACAATGTGCAGGCCTTTTCCTACCACGAATCCCCCCGGCGCGCCCATAGCATCGCCGCCCAGGGCGGCATTAATGCAGCCAAGAATTACCCCAACGATGGGGACAGCATCTTCCGTCTGTTTTACGACACTATTAAGGGAGGTGACTACCGCTCCCGGGAGACCAACGTGTACCGCCTGGCCGAGGTGAGCAATTGCATTATTGACCAGTGCGTGGCCCAGGGAATTCCCTTCGCGCGGGAGTACGGCGGTACCCTGGCGAATCGCTCTTTCGGGGGCGCCCAGGTGTCACGGACTTTCTATGCCCGGGGACAGACCGGCCAACAACTGCTCCTGGGGGCTTATTCGGCGCTGGTACGCCAGATGCATACCGGTAAGGTGACCTTCTACCCCCGCCACGAAATGCTGGACCTGGTACTGGTGGACGGAGAAGCTAAAGGAATAATCGCCCGTAACCTGGTGAATGGCGAAATCCGATCGTTCACTGGACATGCCGTTATCCTGGCCACGGGGGGCTATGGGAATGTGTTTTACCTCTCCACCAACGCCATGAATAGTAATGCTACAGCTATTTGGCGAGCGCACAAGAAAGGCGCCTTTTTTGCCAACCCCTGCTATACCCAAATTCATCCTACCTGCATTCCCGTGTCGAGTGAACATCAGTCTAAGTTGACCCTGATGAGCGAGAGCCTGCGGAACGACGGTCGCGTTTGGGTACCCAAGAAGCAGCACGATGATCGTCATCCCAACGAGATTCCCGAAGAAGAACGTGATTATTATCTGGAGCGCGTTTACCCCTCTTTCGGGAACTTAGTCCCTCGGGATGTTGCCAGCCGACGGGCCAAGGAAATGTGTGATGCCGGCTATGGGGTGGGTCCGACGGGCCTGGCAGTCTATCTGGATTTCTCCGAAGCCCTTCAACGCCTGGGGAAGGATGTTGTTGCCCAGAAATACGGGAATCTATTTGACATGTACCAACAGATCACCGGGGAGGATCCTTACCAGGTTCCCATGCGCATTTACCCGGCGGTACATTACACCATGGGGGGGCTCTGGGTGGATTATAATCTTATGAGCAATATCCCCGGGTTGTACGTGCTGGGGGAGGCTAATTTTTCTGATCACGGCGCCAACCGCCTGGGTGCCAGCGCCCTCATGCAAGGCCTGGCCGATGGCTATTTCATTGTGCCGTACACCATCGGGGATTATCTCTCCCGGAAGTTGGGAGAAACGATTACGACCGACCAGGAAGCTTTTCGCACCGCGGAACAACGGGTGCAAGATCAGATCAAGCAACTTCTTTCCATTCAAGGTAGTCGCAGTGTGGATAGTATCCACAAAGAGTTGGGGAAAATTCTCTGGGAGTATGTAGGAATGGCCCGGAACAAGGAGGGGTTGGAAAAAGCGCTCCGAGAAATCCCGGCGTTACGGGAAAGCTTTTGGAAAGAGGTTAAAGTACCCGGCCGCGCTGACGATTTGAATCCCGAATTGGAGAAGGCTGGCCGACTGGCCGACTTCCTGGAACTGGGGGAATTGATGGCCCAGGATGCCCTCCACCGGGAGGAATCCTGTGGGGGCCACTTCCGCGAGGAATACCAGACCGAGGACAATGAGGCCCTCCGGGATGACGAACGTTTTGCCTACGTGGCGGCGTGGGAATATCAAGGCCCCGGGCGGCACGAACGGCTTCATAAAGAAGAGTTAACGTTTGAAAATGTGAGTCTAACGACACGGAGCTATAAGTAGTGCGCATAACCCTAAAAGTTTGGAGACAGAAGAACACCGCAGACCAGGGCGGGTTTATCTACTACGAGGTTCAGGATGTGACCGAAGATATGTCCTTCTTTGAAATGTTAGACAAGTTGAATAATGAACTGGTCCTTAAGGGGGAAGAACCCGTTGCTTTTGACCATGATTGCCGGGAGGGTATCTGTGGTACTTGTGGTTTGATGATCAACGGTCGGGCTCATGGTCCTCAGCGAGGGGTGACCACCTGTCAGTTACACATGCGCAGTTTTTCCGATGGGGAGATAATTGTGGTGGAACCGTGGCGCGCCAGGGCTTTTCCGGTAGTCAAGGATTTGATCGTGGATCGTCGAGCTTTCGATCGTATCATGGCCGCGGGGGGGTATATTTCGGTGAATACGGGTAGCGCCGTAGATGGCAATGCAATTCCCGTCTCCAAGGACGTTGCGGACCAGGCTATGGATGCCGCCGCCTGCATTGGCTGTGGGGCCTGCGTTGCCGTGTGTAAAAATTCCTCGGCTATGTTGTTTGTAGGGGCCAAAGTGTCTCAACTGGCCCTGTTACCCCAGGGATGGGTAGAGCGGGAAACGCGTGTGGCCAACATGGTGGCCGCCATGGATGCGGAAGGATTTGGGAATTGCACTAATACAGGGGCCTGTGAGGTGGAATGTCCCAAAGAAATTTCTTTGGTGAATATCGCCAGGATGAATCGTGAATACCTGCGGGCCTTATTTTCTAATAAAGTCGCCTAAGAAAACTATTTAGACGTCTCCCCTGATTAGGGAGCGGGTTTTTACTGTAGTTTAAAGTTTACGGGGATGGAGATCCAAACCCCTACGGGCCGTTCCCGCTGTTTAGCTGGCTTGAACCGGGTTTTGCGAATTGCTTCGATGGCTGCTTCGTCCAAACCGGTGTTGGGGATTCCCTTGAGGACGATGGTTTCTTTCACGCGTCCTTTTTCATCCACAAATACCTGAATAATAACCGTGCCTTCGATCCCGGCTTCCTGGGCGATTTCGGGGTATTCAGGATCAATGGGCGTCAGCGGCTTGGGCGGCTCGTCGTAAGGGATAAATCTCACCCGCGGTCCTTCTGGTGGTGGTGGTGGTGCATCCCAGGCTTCGAAACTCTCCAGCTCCGTTTCCTCGATTGTTACGTCTTCCGGGAGGTCTTCGCTCTCGGATTCGATGGGTACCGAAGGCCTGGCGGGTGGCGGGGGTCGCTCGAATTGCTGGGTTTCCGGGATGTCAATTTGTTCGATGACAATTTGAGGACCTTCGTCTAAAACCGCCTGGGTATTGAGGCGAGGAACAAACAAGAAACCAGCCACAAGAATGAGAATCCCCACCAACCCGAACGTCCGAACCGTCACGGGATAGAGAAATTTGATGGTGTCGACGCGTCGTAAAGTGGCCATACTTAGTCTACTAATTTCCGGGTGGAATAGTTCAATTTTAAGGCGTCGGCTTTCCGTAATTCGTTGTGGATCTCAGAGATGAATTCCATCCGGGCGGCCTTGTCAGCTTTTAATGATACCGTCAACTGAGGGTCGGCAGCCCGCTTCTCGTACATGACGTTACGCACGTTCGAAATCTCGTACAACTTGTCCTCAATGGAAATGAAACCTTCTTTGGAAACCCAGATGTTCGAAACGTGCGTTTTTCCCTGCAATTTTTCGATGCGCTTAGCCTTGGGCAGCTTCACCTTCAACCCCGTGTACTCCCGTAAGACGGTAGTCACCATGAAGAAGATCAACAACATGAAAATAATATCCGGCATGGAGGCTGTGGGTATATTAGAAGAAAGGGTTGTTTTTCGGGCGAATTTCATTATCCGGACTCGGCAATGGAGATGCGGGTGGCATTGGCCATTTTTAGTTGATCAATCACGGCGATATAGTCTTCGTACTTGGTCTTTTCGTGGGCTTTTACGGAGATGATGAGTTTATCATTCTCGGCCAGCTTGCGCCGGACAATCTTACCGATGTCCTTGACCTTGGTGGGCTCTCCCCCTAAAAGGACCTGTCCCTGGGAATTGATAAGGCAATTGAGGATGTTTTCTTTGCGGATCTCGATTTCCTGTCCTTCGGCCGGCAGTACGAGACCTAACCCTTTATCCATGTCGATGGTGGTAGTAACCAGGAAAAAGATCAGAAGTAGAAAGGCAATGTCAGCCATGGAGGCTGTGGGGATACCTCCCCCTTTAAAGCGACGCTTGGGTAACATAATTGTTTAGATTACTTTTTTTTCTTCTTCTTGGTTTCCATTTTGTGGAGTTGATCCAGTAATTGGACCGAGTTTTCTTCCATGTCCAGGATCAACTTGTCAATGCGGTTCACAAACAAGTTTTGGAAAATTTGAATAATCATGGCCACGATAAGTCCGAAGGCGGTGGTTAGCAGGGCTTCGGAGATACCGCCGGCTACGATGGAGGGTGAAATCTCGTCGGCTTTTTTGATGGCGTCAAAAGCGCGAATCATTCCCACCACTGTTCCGGTGAATCCTAACATGGGAGCAATGGTAATCACGGCGTTGAGCCAAATCATGTTCTTTTCTAAGAAGGACATCTCCAGGGCCCCGGCGTTCTGGATGGCTTTTTCTACTTCTTCCAGACCCCGGTGTAAGCGGGTGAGACCCGCATGAAAGGTCTCTGCTACGGGTCCGTGTGTTTTTTCGCATAGTTCCACGGCCGCGTCAACCCCTTCACCCTCTAATGCATCGTTGATGTCATCAAAGAATTTTTTGGTGTTAATTGAGGACATGATCAATGAATAAAAACGTTCCCCTGCAAAACCCAATCCGAAGACAAAGGCAATAAGAATGGGCCACATGAAAGGACCACCGTCAAGGAAATATTGAACGAGCATCTACACCTCCATTTATGTTCATATAGTAAGGGTTAAATAATCGTTAAAGTTAGTACATCCTGCCTGGAATGTCAACGACACCAATACACAAATTTACTGTGAAGAAACGAGGAAACCAGCAGCTTCATCAAAATGTTTTAGGGACTCTTGAAGCTGGACATCCTCCAGCAGGCGAATGCCCCAGGCTTCATCTTTGCCCCAGTAAACGCCGGCGATTTCTGACTTAAGCATGGTTAAGAGATAATCCTGGTTAATTCTCAATTTACTGGTATCCACGGCAACCTCCTCTTCCCCTAAAAAGCGCAAGAAGTCCTGGTAGTCCGCTTCGGTGAGGGACCAATTGTCGCGGAAGGTCTGGTAGTCAGACGGGGGTGTGGGGTGCGTAGAAGTATAAGCCGAACTCCAGTTGAAAAGGGGTCGTTTGGGGCTCGCCACGATTTTGCGGGTGGCTTTTTCCAGTTTCAATTCCCAGGGTAAATACACGTCCGGGGTGATGCCACCTCCCCCGTAAACTGTGCGCCCGGAACGGGTACTGTACTTGGGTCGGGTTTCCTTTAGCGAATCAATGATGGATTCACGGTTTTCCGAATATAGGTCCGCATAATAGTCATGGGCATCACCGTTTTTGTATGGTCTTTGGATCAGGCGGCCACTGGGAGTGTAATAACGGGCTATGGTGACGCGAATTGCAGACTCATCACTGAGGGTGATTTGGCGTTGGACTAACCCTTTACCAAAGCTGGTTTCCCCAGCAATGAGACCGCGGTCCAGGTCCTGGATGGCACCGGCCACAATTTCACTTGCGCTGGCCGAGCCACGGTTGATGAGTACAATGAGCGGGAAATCTTCACGACCTTTGGAAGGGTCAGAGATAAACACTTGTTCGGCCTCTTTAAGCTTGCCCTTAGTGTAAACCAGGGTGTCTTTATGGGCAATAAACAGGTTGCTGATTTCGGCGGCCTGATCTAGGAATCCTCCACTGTTGTTGCGCAGGTCAAAGACCAACTGTTGCATGCCTTGAGACGCTAATTTTTCGATGGCCTTCTGCACTTCTTCACTGGTGGTGGCCGAAAAGCGGGTAAGCCAGATATACCCGGTTTTTTCGTCGAGCATGAGTGCCGTACGGACACTGTAAATGGGAATATCATCCCGGACGATGGCCACTCCAAATCGCTCTCCTCCTAAACGCTTGATGGTCAGGTCTACACTGGTGCCCTTGGGACCGCGCAGCTTCTTAAAGACTTCTTCCTTGGTTATTTTGTAGGCGTCCTCGCCATTGATTTCGATAATCTGGTCACCAGGCAGGAGGCCGGCGCGCTCGGAGGGGCTGTCCGCAATGGGGGCAATAACCGTAATGTATCCGTGGAGAATGTCGAATTCGATTCCAATGCCCTGAAAAGACCCCCGGAAGAGTTCATCAATCTCTTCCTGCTTCTTAGGGGGAATGTAAATGGAATGGGGGTCCAGCTCGCCCATGATGCCCTGGAAGGCGCCCTCCATTAATTTGTTCATGTCCACATCTTCGAAATACAACTGGTTGATGTAGTACAAAATCTGGTTCATGATCTTAAACTTTTTTTCCAGGACGCTGTAGGGATTTTGCGGTCGGGAATACAGGACGTGGGAAAAAGGAATGCCCAGGAGTAGGATAAGGAACAAGAAGGTCGTAAGAGCAGGAAGGCGGGAGCGTTTAAGTAGGTGTTTCATGATTATGGCCTGAGATGAAGTTTATAAGCCGAAGTAGAGCATGGTGCGAATGACAAACCCCTGGAGTGATGATTCAGGAGAGTCGGCAATGGGTTCTTGATCGTTCAAATACCACTGGCCAGCGCCAAGGGTGCCTTTATTGTATCCTACACTTAGGCGTAATCCTACCCGGTCCATTAGTTGCCACTTTATGGCGACGTATGGTTGAAAGTTAATAAAGGTCCCGCTGAGACCGGTTAGACCCCCGGTGAAGTTGACCGGTTCTAACGAGGAACCTTGCAATGCAGCGATGGCCTTCGCCGGGGAGGCATATCCCGTGGTGTCTACGGGGTAGTAGAGGGTATCGTTCGCCACGGTGCCGTAGCGATTCTCGAAGAGGTTATTCCAGCGGGGGGTGTTGCTGTGTTGGTCAATGTTCAAATTTACCCGGCCGATGCCGATGAGTGCCCCCGCGGCTATTTCCAGGTCCCGGAATATGGGGACCACATACTCCAGAGTGGCACCTCCTAACATAAAGGTGAATTTCGCCTGGATAGTGGGTGCAAAGTCCCCTGTGTAGAGTACAACGGAATCTAAGGATATGGTATCTCCGGGGAGCGCCGTTTCTTGAATGCCCGCAACACCATTGGTTTCCAGGTAAAGCTTTACCCCCAGTACATTACTAATCCGTTGGGAACCAATTCCAGCGTAACCCCCCAAGCGCCACTGCCCGGAGATATGGGTAAACCCTTCCCCCCCGTAAATAGCAAAGGGTGTGGTGAAATTGTTCACATCCAACCCCGTCTTGCTTAGCAGGGCTGAACCGGGGAAGGAGTCCAAACTCACATACATGGTGCTAAAGCCGATCCCGCCCCCGTAATAGTCCTCTACCGGGTAGAGATCAGCCTGTGCCGCTACTATAACGGGCAGGAGGGAGATCCAAAGGAGGCTTTTTTTCATTTGGTGTTGCGATACATAGTTGGGAGGATGTCCGTTAGCAATTTATTGTTCCTGTTAGAAACATAGAAAGATAAATATTGCCTGGTGTGTAGATTTAATGATTTGTAAAACCAGGGGCTTTTCCTTGTTTTATTCCAGGGTGAAAGACTATATTCACTAAAATTGGAGGTAAGGGTTATGTGCACAACCGGAGTCCTTCTGGTTGTAGATTTTACCTGAACTACAGAATGCAAAGTACAGGTCGTTCCTCACACCAGGGTCTCGTCTTTATCCCACGTCTCACGGCTGCGCTGGTGGCTGTGTGGATGTCTATGGGGCTTATGGCTGCTGTGATTCATGTGGAAGGTACGTATGATTTCGATCATGATGGCCAGAGCGAGCTGTTGTTACTTACCACTCAGGATGGTCTCGGCACCCTGCGGTACGTGGAGATGGACTCGGTGGGACAACATAAGCTCTTATGGTCTTTCAGCCCCCGGGAAGGACGATCCTGGCGGATAACCGATGCCAAGCTGTTGGACCTGAACGAGGATGCTGTCCCGGAACTGGTAGTAACCGTGCTCGCGGTAGACTATAACGGGGACGATCCCCTCCCCTGGTTATACATTTTCCCGTGGGAAGGAACCGCTTTCACTAAAACCCCCTACACCCTTACCGGATTTAATGGCACAAATGACCGTTTTCGCCCGGTGAATATTACCCATTACCTTGATCCCCAGGATCAAAAACTGGTATTGGTAATCGCCTTGGGGAGCCCTTCACGCCAGGTAGTGTTATTTAAACCCTTGCTCACAGAAAACGGTCTGGTAGTCACGGATCCCATTGTCCTGAGGCCGGATCTGTCGAAGAATGGTTACGCCCGGCTTTTCGCAGGCGTCTTTCAGTCTCCCGAGGGGCCTTATCTGGCAGCCTTCAGCCCTGAAGGAAACTTGTTGAAAACGACCCTTTACACCCTCCAGGGGGAGATTCGGGAAGTGGCCTCCGACGTCCTGGCTCTTCAAGGGTCTCGTAATCTTCTGGGCCCCGCGATCATTACTCGCCCCGGCGAATTGGCTGGTGTGGAAAGCCTCCTCCTACCTTTTGAGGATAATAGTGTGCTTACCCTTTCCTACGCTGACAGTGCTCTAACCTTAACTCCCAGTCCCTTCAGTCAGCGAGGGTTGTTTATGCTTCCCGTGGGTGCCAGCGATAGCGAAATCAATGCCACCATTCTGGCGCGCGTTGAGCAGGGCTTGTATGGCCCGCCGTTAGAGGTTTCTGAGGCATCCGTTTTGAAAACGTCGGCTCCCCAACCATCTCCACAGGCTACGCCAACGCTCACGGTCCGGGATTCTATCGTTTTAGGGGATACGCTTTTCTACCAGGCCACTCCGGACACGGCGCACGGGTTTTACAATTTTCGTTGGTTGCAACGTCCCCCCGCCGGAGCCCGTTTTCAACCCGTCACCGGGGTAATTGAATGGGCTCCTTCCCGAGAGCAATTAGGCCCCCAACAGTTCGCCTATACTTACGCCATCCGCCTGCGGGAAAAATTAGTGAGCGGTTTGGATTCCCTGGGTGATCGCCACCACCTGACACCCGTCCTGGAACAAAACGACGTCCGGTTTACCGTTTTGGTGGTGGATTCAATCCCACCGGTCCTCCCTATCGTAGAGCTTCCCAGGGAAATGTATCGCGTGGTAGTGATCGTCCCCGCTAAAACCAAGGAGGAGGGACGCTTTACCTTCGATGGAGAGGCTCCCTTTGGCGTTCAGGTGGAAGAGGTGCAACTCCCCTTTCCCGTTCGGCAGAGGACCTATTATACCCATACCATAACGGCCAACTTGAGCGGCATAACGGATAATAAACGGGCCCTATTCTCGTATCAGAAAAGCGGGCCAGAAGAGGATCGGACTAACCTTACAATTACCCATGACTTCAGGGCCCGGACGTTGCGCCTTGCTCTCTCCTCCACCAGTGACTCCGTGGCTCAGTCTTATCACCCCGAAGATTGGCTGGCACAGCTCTATCGCTATCCCGAATATTTTTTCGAAGGCTTCCCCCAGGGAATGTTCATGGACACGGTGGGACGTTCTATCCGCTTTTCCTTTGAACCCCAGGTAAAACCGCTTCCCAGACGGTACTCCACGATCCAGCTTTTTAGCCCCACCAACCCCGAACATGTTTTGACCTTACGTCTCCGGGATATTGACCTCCAGGGGATTCGCGGTACCGTAAAACTTAGAGAGGATAGTTCCCGGGTCGTTACGACAGCAATTGATTTTAAGGGCTCTTTTGTTCCGCTCGATATGGTCATGGACATGGCTTTGTTTGAAGCGGTGGAAACGCCACCGGAGGTTGCGGAGACCGCTGCATCGCCGTTAGAGGCCGATCAGCAGAATGTCCAGGTTACAGAGGGTGAACCCCCCGCGGTGGAGGAGACCACTGAACCAGCGACAACAGCCGCAGACACTCTTCCTACCCCTGCTACAAATTCAGTGTCACCAGTCCCTCCCAAAATCACCACCTCACCTGATACGACTGTTTCATCGGAAGTGGAATCGTCCACGCCACAGCCATGAGAAAAGTGTTCACTATTATTTTCCTGCTTCTCTGGGGTGCTGGGGTATATTCCCAGGGTTGGCAGGTACTTCATTTAGAAGGTACCTTCGACCTGGATGGTGACAGTCTGCAGGAGTTTGTTACGATTGAGAGTGGGACGCTTCAGGGTCAGCCCTTGCAGGTCATTCGTTATTATGAGTTAGACGCGGCAGGTTTTCAGCAACTTATCTGGGAATTAGAGGCTCCCCCGGGCAAGTTGGGTAATTTCGTGGGCGTTTTGCTGGGCGACCTGGAGGGGGATGGCATTCCGGAACTCATCACGGTGATGAATCTCAGTGATGAAGGGGCAGCGGGCATTTCACAACCGGTCCTATTCTATTACCAGTGGGAGGGAGACGGTTTCAGCGAAGATCCCAAAGGTTCGCTGAATGTGGCCCCGGGGAATACTTTTTTACGCTGTTATAATTTTGATCTATTAGATATGGACGGGGATGGGGATCAGGAGCCCATCCTGGCGTTGGGCAGCCCCTGGCGTGGGTTCGTGGTGGTGGACGTATCCGATAGCGGGGAGTTGCAAGTGTCAGCCCGACTGCGTCCCAATGGATTACGTTCAGGATCCGGTTTTATCTACGTTTCCGCCGTGGACTGGGACCGGGACGGCCTGGATGAAATAGTGGGGTATAGCCCGGAAGGTAATGTCCTTCGTATCCAGCCGTTTTTCAACGAGGAGGGAACATTGGTACCAGGCAACCCGGTTACAAGCACCGTCCGGGGGATCAATAGCCTACTTCCCATGGCCACTAAAGTATTGGACTGGGATTTAGACGGGTTTGTAGATATTCTGCTCCCCTTTCAATCCGGTCATTTGGTGGCCCTCACCCTCTCCCCCGCCACCGTGGCGGTGGAAACTATCCCTGTTGATGGGGGTCCCCTCTCCGATTTAAGCGTAGCGGATTTCAACCAGGACGGACTGGAGGACTTGCTCTTGGTTTCGGGAGAAATGAATATGCTCTCCCTGGTTTACGGCCCGGTTGACGAAGAATTGGCCCCGGAATACTTTACCCTGGAAGGTGAACAGCCTTCGGTCCAGGTATTTGCCACCCTCCCTGTTCTCTCCCGGGGAGTCTATACTGGAAGTATCATTGCCGCCGGCTGGGATGGCACCACCGGTACCCTCTTTATGTCGGATATTGGAAGTCCCTCACCAGAAAGGATCACGCCTCCGGAAGAACCGGAGGTGGAACTCCCCCTACTGGCGGAGGAAGAAGAGGATTTGTTGGCCTCCTTCCCGGAAATCTTACCGGAAGAACTCACCCTGGAATTTCCCAAAGTGCCGCAACCTATTCGCACCACGGGACAACCCCTTCCCAAGGATATCCTCCCCCGCCACGTCCTACCAGTGAATCAACTCTTTGTTTACACCATCCCCGAAGAGGAGGCTCGCCAATTCTACAGTTTTCGATGGTTACAACCGCCGCCTAAGGGGATGTTCTTCCACTATGAATCCCGCTCCATTCAATGGGTTCCTGACGAAACCCAGTTAGGAGCTTTCCGCTTGTCCTACCACGTGGAGATGAAGGTGGGTGAAACCATTAACCTCCAGTCGCAGGATGAGGATTCTCTGTTGACGTACCAGGTGGTTCCCCAATTAGAAGGTTATGATGAGATGGTGTGGATCTATGTGAATGATCCCCCTATCTTTTTATCGGAACCGCAGGGGACCGAGTTTGTGGCCAATTCCTTGTTTACCTATAAACCGGTCGTCCAGGATCGCAACGAAGATGCCCGGTTGTACTACGATTTGGAAGTTAAACCTGAGGGCATGGAGTTGTTAGAGAGTGGTACTATTGTTTGGCAAACGGATAGTACTGATGTGGATGTCTATGATGTGCGTCTGGTGGTCACGGATGGGTTTGACCGGGCCGTTCAGGAATTCAAACTATTCGCCCGTGCCGGGGTCAAGATTCTATCGGAAGCAGATTCGATGGCCACGGTTGGTCAGCCGTATCATTATCAGGTAGAGGTGTGGCGTCCCGATCTAAAACAGGAACTGGGATTCAAACTCTTGCAGGCCCCGGAGGGGATGACCCTTAGTCCTGAAGGGGCTATTGACTGGACCCCCACTGCGGCGCAGGTGGATACCCAGCGTTTCACCATTCTAGCCCACCACGGGGTGGCCACGGATACGCAGACGGTGGCCGTTTTCGTGAACCATCCACCCGTGGTGGAATCGGCCCCTCCCCCGGTGGTGAAGGTGGAAGTGGGGGACATTTGGGAATTTCAATTGAAAGTGAGCGATCCAAATCAGCGTGACCGGCTCACGTTCACCGCCCAGGAACTTCCAGAGGGGATGCGCATGGACCCCTACTCTGGGCGGTTACGTTGGGAACCCACCCGGGAAAACGTAGATTTTTCCAACCTAGTCATTGAATTAACGGACGGACGGGAAACCCGCACCGTCGAGAGTACCTTCTTCGTAAACACTCCGGTGAAAATTGTCTCCATGCCCCCCTTGCAGGCTACCGTCGGGGAGCCGTACCAGTACCGCATCCTGGTTACCGATTTGAACACTGCCGCGCTGCTACCCTTCGAACACCCGGTTTTGGTGGAGGATGTGACCAAGGTCAGGATTTATTCGGTGAATATTTCGGACGACGTATACCGGGAAAATATTCAGCGCTACATCGGTGATTGGGAAAGGGCGGATGTGGTCTATTTGAAAGACCTGACAACCGGAGAAGTGCCAGAGGTATCGCGCTTGAACCTGAAGAAGTACGTTCATTCCCTCTTTTGGGAAAACGAGCGTTTGGTAATCGTTCTGGAAACTATTGACGATCGCACGGTGAGTATTAAGGATGTGCTCTGGGAGTTCTTCCAGGGTTCCCAAGGGAAGCCTCCCAAGGTGATCGTGGAGCGCATCAGCCCCGTCCGCTACACACTGGAAGAATTTCCTGACGGGATGGAAGTGGATGAGCTAACCGGTACGATCAACTGGACTCCCGGCAAAGATCAGGTGGACACTCAGGTGGTGAGCCTGTTGGTCTCTGATGGATACACGAAAGATGAACAGACCTTTGAGATTTATGTTAATCATCCCCCCACCATTGTATCCACCGCTCCGGAGTTGGCTGTAGTGGGGGAGGTCTACCGTTACCAGGTGCGGGTAGAGGATAAGAATTCTGATGCTAAACTGACCTATACCCTGTTGAAAGGTCCCCAGGGAATGCAGATGAGTCGTAGTGGCAAGGTGGTGTGGATTCCCAAGCCGGCTCAGATCAACGGCCACCGTTTTGCAGTGAAAGTCACCGACGGCCTGGCCGAGGATGTGCAAACCAGTCGCGTGTTTGTAAATATTCCGCCTTCCATTATCTCCACGCCCAAGCCGGTGGCCCTCACCGGATACGAGTACCGTTACCGGGTGATAGCGGAGGATTTAAACAAAGATAAGATAACCTTCCGACCAGTGCGTTTACCGAAGTACGCTGCGTTTAATAAAAAGACCGGGCTGTTACGTTGGAAGCCTCGGAACAATCAGGTGGGTCCCCATGATGTCATCATAGCCGCCATTGACAGTCGTGGCGCCGCCACGACGCACGAATTTCAAATTCACACCTTTGCTAACCCCAACGCTCGGCGGTTTGTGAATACCGGCTGGCCCCTGTTACTTACTTTTGTGGGGGTCATGTTTGCCTGGGGTATGGCCCAGATGTGATTCTGTCTGTAGGTTGATCTTAGATTCGGTTAAGGATTGCTTTTAAGAGGGCTTGTTCCCCCTGAGGGCTCACGTAAAACCGAACGGGCAGGGCGTAGAGTGGTAAGTACACACTAGAGAGGGCCTTGAATTTTACCATATCTTTTTCGGTGGTTAGGATCCACTCCGCCTGGTTGCGTTTTAACAGGTTTTTTAACTGTCGCAGATCCTTTGGTGTGTATTGGTGGTGATCAGTGAAGACGACGTGTTTTACCAGGCGTACCCCCGTCGATTTTAGGGAGCGCTCGAAACCTCGGGGGTCTCCCACAGCCGAAACGGCAACGGTGGTCTTGCCCCGGAGAGTTGAAATCTTCATATTTGAATTGTCGATCCCCGGTAATGTTTCCGCCACTTCGAGTGTGCTGTAGTAATAAGGCACGCGGGTCTGACGGGCTTTGCTCAAGAGAAAAGCAGATGGTTTTTTTAGATTGGTCTTGGTGAAGAGGATCAGGTCCGCCCGGCGCAAATGGAACCACGGTTCGCGCAGGATGCCGTAAGGAATCAGTTTGTGGGCGTATTTGCTGTCCTGACTATTGATCAGCACAACGTCCACATCCCGTTCCAGACTCCGGTGCTGAAAGGCGTCATCCAGGAGAATGATGTGCGGGTTGAATTTTTGCACAATGAACTGGCCGCCCCGGTAGCGATTCTCGTCCACGACGATGGGAACGCCTGGTAGGGCCGTTGTCATGAGGGCCGGCTCGTCACCTACATCCACCCAATTTTTATTGATAATCTTTTGACCGTCGGAGACCAAAACCGTTCCCACCGTGGAACGCCCGTACCCCCGGCTGAGGACGGCTACCTCACAGCCGTGCCGTTTTAATAAGCGAGCCAGGTAAATGACAGCCGGTGTTTTTCCCGTCCCTCCTACAGTTAGATTCCCGACACTCACCACCGCGCAGGGTAGTTTATGAGAAACGAAAAAACCCACGGAATAGAACAGGTTTCTCCAGAAGATCACTCCCCAATAGAAGAGGGCCAAGGGAAATAGGAGGTAACGGAAGCGGGCCTCCAGCGGGCGTAGTTTAACTGGCAAGGCGGTCTACCTCCTGTTCTAAGTCGTCCAGGGCGGTTTTCAACCGTTGAGCGCACTGGTCGTAGTCGTCGTCCTGGTGGAAAACGAGGGGTGTGCCGTAGCGGAGGAATGTTCGGCTAAAAGGTTTCGCTACTACGAAGGTGTCCCAGTTTGTGAATTCCCAGCGGCACGTGGATTGACTGGCTACGGGGATTACCGGGGCGCCGGTTTTCATGGCGGCCCGGATGACGCCTGCCTTGGGGATTTTGGCCGGTCCCTTGGGTCCATCAGGGGTAATGGCTACCAATTGACCGGGGCGTCGTAGCGTGTTTACGATTTCTTCGTAAACTTCCCGCCCACGGTCGCTGCTGGAGCCGCGCAATAGGTTCCAGCCAATGCGGGCCCCGATCTGGGAAATGATCTCGGCGTCGGCGTGGGTCCCGGCTACGCCATAATACCCCTTTCCAGCTAAATTCATAAACAAACCCAAAAGGCGTCCGTGCCAGATGGCTAAAATAACCGATTGCTCCTCCTGAAGTAGAGTTTCATGTTGGTGAGCCCCGGCAATGTCCCATCGGTTAGTGGCGTAGGCCAAGCGGAGGAACCATTTGCCCAAATGTACACTCAACCAGAATGACAACCGTTTTTTCATAAATCTGACTGTTTTAGGATTGCCTCAGCAGCCCGTTGATAAACGCCGGGTTGTCCTAAAGCATTCCGTACCTTTTTAAAGGCCGCCAACATGGTCCTGCGCTCCGGGGAATCACGAAGGAGTGGTTCTATAGTATTCGCCAGGCGTTCCGGTGTCATGTTGCGTTGCAAGTATTCCGGCACTACCTGGCGTTCGGCGATGAGGTTGACCATGGAAGCAAACGGGACCTTAGCCATGCGTTTCACCAGCGACCAACTCAAGGCATTGAGTCGGTAGCAAACTACTAAGGGGGTGTCAAAGACAGCGGCTTCCAGGGTGGCCGTTCCCGAAGCTACCAGAGCCGCCGTGGCGTGCTGGAGGGCCAGACGCGGGGCGTCCTGTTCCACCTGAATGGCCCTGGGCACTGGGTTTAAGGTCACGTGGGGGGCTTTCCCAATCACCACCTGTAAGTCGTTCTGGCTATTCTGAAGCAGGGTTACCGCTTTCAGGAAGATGGGCCAGTGCTGGTCAACTTCCTGTTGTCGGCTACCAGGGAATAGAGATAGTAACGGTTTTGTTAGTTGCCAGCGGTGACGCTGGTAAAATGCCCCTCGATCCATTATTGGCGGTTCGTGTTCAGTAAAGGGGTGACCCACAAACGTTGCTGCTACCCCCCGCTCGCGAAACCACCGTTCTTCGAAAGGGAAGATACACAGGGCTTGATCCACGTAGTCCTGGAGTAGGCCTACCCGTTTTTCTTTCCAGGCCCAGACCTGAGGAAGAATGAAATAGGTACAGGGGATCCTTAGGGGATGGATTCTTTTCGCCAGGCGCAAGTTAAAACCGGGGTAGTCAATGAGGATCACGCGGTCAGGGCGGCTTTCTTCCAGGATAGTGAGGGTATCGTGCAGGAGTCGACGGAAATAGGGCAGGTGCTTGATCACTTCGGCGAACCCCATGATGGCTAAGGAGTTCACATGTTCCTTGATCTCCATGCCTTCCTGAGCCATGCGGTCTCCTCCGTAGCCTAAGAAACGCGCTTCGGGGCACATTCTTTTTAGAGCTTGAATGAGTTTTGCACCGTGCAAATCACCCGAAGCTTCTCCCGCGACGAAGAAAAAGGTGGGATTCATACCAGAAAAAAGTGCTCTTTAGCTATCCGGAAAAGGGATCAAAGGTTAGAGGATCTGGGTTCTTAACGTTAAAAGAATCAGGATGAGGAGTACGTTTTGGAGGGTTCGCCGTTCAGTATTCAGCGTCTTCCAGAAAGAAGCCGGCTTGGGGCTCGGGGGTATTTTATGTCCCCGCAGGCGTGGAATCAACCGAGGCACGTGGCGCTGGTAATTGAGATACGCTTCCCCGAACAGGTTTGTGAGGGTCTCTTCTTCCAGTGAAATGATGAGGAGATATTGGACGATGAAAAAAAGCCAGGTGGTAATCAGCATAGCCAGCAGGCTGGGGGCGCCGGCAATCAAGACGATACCGGTATACATGAGCATGTTTCCCAGGTAGAGGGGATTGCGTACGTACCGAAAAGGGCCGGCGGTGCAGAGGGAGGGGGCCCCCACCTGACGGGTGCGGGTCACCCCGCCGGCGTAGCTCACCGCCCAAAAGCGGATGGCTTCCCCTACCACCAAACAAATGGTTCCGGCAAGGATGAAGGGGAGCGCCGGTTGGGCAAAATAGATGATCAGTAGCGCCAGGGGGATGGGCGTATAGCTGCGGTATTTAAAGAAAAATTCGCGGATGTCCATGGAGTGTTACTAATCTAAATCTTCCAGGATCAGGTCGTGGATTTTGGTGGCCACCGCCAGGGCCTCCCGCCCGGTCTGCCCATCTACAATCGGGGGGGCAAACCCTTGAGTGGCCTGAATGAAGTTTTCCAACTCCAATTGCAGGGCGTCCACCTGTTTGACCGGGGGTTTTTCATAGACGATCTGGCGGTGAATACCGTTACGTTCTAAAGGCGCGGTAACAATGGCCTGCGGATCTTTCGCTTGCGCGTCCAGCACGCGGTAAACCTCTGTTAGACCTAAGAGAAAGTCAATGGTGACGTACATCTCGCGTTGAAATATTTTTACCTTACGCACCCGGTCTTTAGCCACCCGGCTGGAGGTAATGCTGGTGACCGTGCCGTTTTCGAAGCGGATGCGCGCGTTGGCAATGTCCACGGAGCGGGTCATGATAGACACGCCACTGGCCCGAATGTTTTTTACAGGTGATTGGACTAAGGACAAAATAATGTCAATGTCGTGGATCATGAGGTCCAGGACGACGGGGACATCGGTACCGCGGGTGTTGTAGGGGGCCAGACGCTGGACTTCAATGTACTTGGGATTAAGGGAGTAGTTTTTTAAAGGTAGCAGAGCTGGGTTGAGCCGTTCGATGTGCCCCACCTGGATTAAGACCTGGTTTTGCTCCGCAAGGCGTAAAAGATCATCGGCTTCGGCCACCGTTTCCGTAATGGGCTTTTCGATGAATACGTGTTTCCCCGCCTGGAGACACCTTTTGGCTATGATGGCGTGCGTGGGGGTTGGCGTCACGATGGAAAGGGCATCGCAGGCGGCGATAAGGGCCTCTAACTCCTTGAAAGCCTGGATTTGATACTTGCTGGCCACTTCCTCAGCCCGACGGTGGTCACGGTCGTGGAGACCCACTAAAGTGGCTTGTTTCAACCTGGAAAAATGTTTGACGTGGTGTTGACCCAGGTGGCCCACACCGATGACACCGATATTCATGATTATGATCCTTGTCCCCTGGATTCTGTTAGGGTGTTGCTTAACTCGTCAAAATTAACCCCATATCGAAGTATATCGGAAAAGGAAAACTGTGAACCCCAAATCAGTACTGAGGGTAACGCGGAGTTGTTTTGTGGCGAATGTTAGGATGATAGGCGCTATTTTGGGAAACTGGGCCTTAGATGAAATTGCTTGCATTTCCCTTTGAATACTATCAATTTGCGGCCGACGATTCGAGGTAAGATCAATTCCATAAACCAATTAAACGTGTTGCGGAAGTCTACTTATGAGTAACGAAATTAAATCCGGGATCGGTTATTTGATTCCAGTGGGAGGCCTGGTGGGGTTTGTCCTTTCCCTCATAGCCGGGAATTTTCTTTTAGGCATCTTTTTTGCCGTGACTGGCGTCTTGCTCTGGTTCCTGTATATGGTGGTAATGGAAACCAGCCTCCCTACCACTACGGGGAACGTGATTATTCTGTTTGGGGTTTTGTTATCCTTGGCCATCTTTTTAAATTACGGTTGGGAGCAGACCCTGTGGGGTGGTTACACTTTTCGCGCCGATGGGTCCATTTTTGCCCTGGTGATTCTTTTCTTTTCCGTGCTTTCGGGTATATTGTTTCGTCAACATCGGCAGGGGGTGGCAGCCACCCAGGTGGGGCTCACTCCGGAAGAACAGGCCCTGGTTAAAAAGGCGCTTACGAAAGAGGGTGAGGAGACCCCGGAGGCACGCGTAATCGTGATCAAACCGGAATCTAAGGAGAGCCAAGAAGCCGCCGAGGAAGAGGACGAAGAGGAGGAATATGAATACGAAGCCTATCCTTACGGTTACGGATATCCTCCCTATTATTACGAGGAAGAGGAGGAAGACGAGGAGTACGAGGAGGAAGAGGAAGAGGAATAGCCCTAAAAGGGCATTAATGTAAGCATTGGGTCCCCGAAGAGGGGCCTATATCCGTTTTTCTTTCGCGGTATCATTTAATCAAGGGGCTATCAGACGTTGAACTTAAAGAAGATCACGTCCCCGTCCTGAATGAGATAGTCCCGGCCTTCCTGAGAGACCAAGCCGGCGTCCCAGACGGCTTTTTCCGAACCCAGGCGAATCAGATCGTCGTATTTAAACACCTCTGCTTTGATGAATCCTCGCTCAAAGTCCGTGTGAATTTCACCGGCAGCCTTTTGGGCGGTGGTTCCCCATTTTATGGTCCAGGCTCGCACTTCTTTCTCGTTGCCGGTGAAAAAGGTTTCCAATCCTAACAACTTGAAACTGGCCCTGATTAGTTTTGACAGTCCCGGTTCGTTAATATTGTACTCCTGGAGGAAGAAGGCCTGTTCTTCGGGAGGCAACGTAGCAATTTCTTGCTCCAGGGAGCCGCACAGGCGTATGGCCAGGTTGTTCTCTCGCTCCGCAAAGTCGAAGAGTTCCTGTACCTGCGGGCTACGTTGCGCCCGGCTCATTTCCGCTTCGTCTACATTGGCCACGTAGAGAATGGGTTTCCCGGTCAAAAGGAATAAGGACCGCAGGGTGCGCACCGTTTCCGGATCTGTGGGGAATGTTCTGGCGCAGTGACCGGCGTTGCAGTGTTCCAACAGTCGTTGAAGCAATTCCACTTCCTGTTTCTTTTCCTTGTCAGCGGTTAAAGCGGCTTTAGAGATTCGGTTGAGGCGTTTCTGAATTGTTTCAATATCAGCCAGGAGCAATTCTGTTTCGATAAGTTCGGCATCCCGAACGGGATCTACCGAACCTTCTACGTGGATCACCTGGGGGTCGTCAAAACAGCGCACCACGTGGACAATGGCCCCTACCTGACGAATTTGTCCGAGGAATTGATTCCCTAATCCTTCGCCCTTACTGGCCCCCTTCACCAGACCGGCAATGTCCGTGAACTCTACCGTGGCAGGGGTGACCTTTTCAGGATGGTAAATGTCGGCTAATTTATCCAGCCGGGGATCGGGCAAAGGTACCACCCCCACGTGGGGATCGATAGTGCAGAAGGGGTAATTCTCTGCCGGGACGGAAGAAGCCGTTAGGGCGTTAAAGATGGTGGACTTGCCCACATTAGGTAAGCCGATGATGCCGCAGCGCAGGGCCATCTATGTTCTCTCGTTGCCCACGGAGAGCGTGGGAATGGATCGTGAAATGGGGTTAAAGTTTAGAAGGGGTCTAACGCCGGGTCGTCTCCGTAATTCCAGCGTAGGCTGGTAAACAGGCCTACCTGAAGGTTTTCAGCAATATAGATGATTTTATCTTCCACTTTCAACACGGCATCGGCCCAGGCCATATAAACCGGTTGAGTGATGTATTTCTTAATATCCAGATGGTAGAGAATTTTAGCGTGATAGGGGCGCACTTGCCCTTTGAACTTTACCTTGCCACATCCCAGGGCCCGTCCCTTACCTTTGCCTCCCACCCAGGACAAGAAAAAACCTAACAGTTGCCAGAAACCATCCAGCCCCAGGCAGCCAGGCATAACCGGGTCCTCTTTAAAGTGACATTTAAAAAACCAATTGTTGGGTTTGATCTCCAGCTCCGCATCAATTTCCCCCTTATTGTATTTACCTCCTTTTTGGGAGATATGCTTGATCCGGTCAATCATAAGCATGGGCGGCATAGGTAACTTGCCTTCTTTACGACCGAAAAGTTTACCCTTAGCCACCGCTAAGATTTCTTCTTTTGTGAACTTACTCTTCATGAAATTTGGTTGTTTCCTTACGACTTACTACTTCTAAAATGTGTTTGGGTTTTAAATACCATTGATAGGCTCTACCCAGCCTTAATTATACTTAACTATTTGTTAAAGACAAACGATATTTTGAAATTTTTCGATTTTTTGAAAGCGGCGTCGAATAGTGCTATTCTGTTCAGCAGGTTTCGTCCTGGAGAACGGTTTTGTGTATGTTTAAAACCGTCAGATGTTTTTCTAACAAGGAGGTGTGGAGTGCTGTCACGCGGGTGGTGGCTTCTTGAATCCAGAGGGTCGCCAGTTCCCGTTTATGTTCACTTTTTATGGCACTGTTGACAAACAGCATGGAGATGTATAGGTCAATCGCCATGTCCACCAGGGATTTAGCTGCCAGATCAGTTAGTTCATTATTTTTCTGTTGTTTGACGTGATCGATGGCGTTATGGAGGTGGGGGATTAGTTCCGTTACCCGTTGTGCCAGGGGTTGTACCTTTTCGGGGAAATCATGCTGGGTGAATTGCTCCAGCTCCTGGTCCAGCACACCGGCAAGTAGACCGCCAATAGCCCCCACGATCTGAAGTTGGGAGGTCCCTTCGTAGATACTCGTAATTCGAGCGTCGCGGTAGTAGCGTTCGGCCTCATAATCTTTCATAAAACCGCTGCCCCCCATCACCTGGATGCTGCTGTAGGCTACCCGATTGCTCATCTCCGCCAGGAAATACTTGGAAAAAGGAGTCAGCACCGACGCCAACCGTTCGTAGTACTTGCTTTGTTTCCGCAGTTCCGGGTCTGGTGAGTTACCTTTTTTCTTTTGTTCTTCCAGTCGTCGCTGGGGGATTTTGTACAGGTCCACCACCCGGCCGGTGTGGTACAGGAGGAGGCGCCCGGCGGCGATGTTCATCTTCATGTTGGTGAGGATCCCGTAGACGGCGGGGATTTCAATGATCTGTTTCCCGAATTGAATGCGGGTTCGAGCGTACTTAAGGGCACTGCGATAGGCCGCCTCGGCGATGCCTAAAGCCTGGGCAGCCACCCCGATTCGGGCGCCGTTCATCAAGGACATGATGTACTTAATAAGACCCATTCTGCGCCGCCCAATGAGGTAGGCCGGGGTGTTGTTGAAAGTCATTTCACACGTTGGAGAACCATGAATTCCCAGCTTATTCTCGATTCGGCGGATGACGATGCTCTCATCTTTAGGGCAGAGGAACAGGGAGATGCCCCGAGCATCCGTGGTGCCTGGTTCCGAGCGGGCCTGGACTAAAAGAATGTCCCCATTGCCATTCGTGATGAAACGTTTGACCCCATTCAGGTGCCAGGCGCCCTGATCGTTGCCATCTTCGGGGGGGATGGCCTGGAGACGAATGGATTGAAGATCGGAACCGGCGTCGGGTTCGGTAAGGGCCATGGCCCCGGTGGCTGCTCCCCTGGCCAGGGGTGGGATGTACTTGGCTTTCTGTTCCTCATTACCAAATTCGTTGATGGTCTCGGCAATGTCTTGGAGACCCACTAAGTTCATCAAAGAGGCATCGGCGCGGGAGACCATTTCTAAGACGGCCAGTTTAATCACCTGGGGCATATTCAATCCCCCGTATTGCCTGGGGAGCGAAATTCCCATGAGCTGGGCGCGCTTGAAGTCTTGGAGGTTGGCTTTCACCAACGGGTGGTATACCACGTCGCCATCTACCACTTCATTTCCCTCCTCATCGATTTGTCGGGCGCGGTCAGCGATAATGTTACCACATAGGTCCCCAGCCAATTCACAGACGTTAATATAGTTTTCACGGGCATCGGCACCTTCGACGGGGGCAAAATCATAGCGCTCCGCCTCTTCATAATTGCCCTCCATGAGGTCAGCTAATTTGGGGAGGTCTTGTTGCTCCAAGTTGAAGAGAATGTCGGGATTATCGGTAAAGAAATTCGGCATGTAGTGTTAAGCCCCGTGGTGTTTATAGGCTTTGATCATCATGGGGATGACTTTGTTCAGATCACCTACGATTCGGTAGTGAGCAATTTGGAAAATAGGGGCGTTGGGATCAATGTTGATCGCGATGATTTTACCGGACTGGTTCATTCCCGCCTGGTGTTGGATACAGCCGGAAATGCCGGCGGCGATGTACAATTTAGGGCGCACAGTCGTTCCCGTTTGACCCACTTGATGATCTTGGCTAATGTATCCATTATCAACGGCGGCGCGGGAGGCGCCCACGGCGCCCCCGAGGGTGCGAGCCAGCTCGTGGATTAGTTCAAAATTTTCCCGGCTGCCTACACCAGCCCCACCGGCCACGATAATATCCGCCGCTTTCAAGTTCACACGTTTTTCTCTGATAACACGGTCAATCACAGTGTTGATGAAATCGTCGGCCTCTAACTGAACCTTTAGCGGTGTAACCTTCCCGTGGGGATTGGAGTGTGGTTCGGTTAGCTTCATAACCCCCTCCCGCACGGTGGCCATCTGGGGGGAGTGTTCGGGGGAGACAATGGTAGCAATGATGTTCCCCCCGAAGGCCGGGCGAATCTGGTACAGGATATCGTGGTACACTTTTTTCCGTTTACGGTCTTCGAAATCCCCAATCTGCAGGTCCGTACAGTCGGCGGTGAGACCTGTTTTCAAGATACTGGCGACCCGGGGGGCGAGGTCCCGGCCCAAGGGCGTGGCTCCAAAAAGCACGATTTGCGGGTTGGTCTGCTGGATGGTTTGTACCACGACCTTGGTGTAGGGTAGAGTTTCATAAAAGGTGAGGCGATCGTCCTCGATTGTGTAGAGTTGGTCACAGCCGTAAGACAGGATTTCATCGGTGAAGCGCCCCAGGTTATTCCCGGTGAGGACGGCTTCCGCGGCCACCCCTAACCGGTCGGCTAGGTCCCGGGCCTTACATACTAATTCCAGACTCACCCCGGCGATGGCGCCGTGTTCCACCTCAATGAAGACGAGGACGTTTCCGGCCTGGTTCGTTTTACCCAAAGGTTCGTTCCTCAATGAGTTCGGCCAGGAGGTTTTGAATTCCCTGCTCCGTGGGTTCCACCGTTTTAGCCTTGGAGGAAGCGAAGATGACATTGGCTATTTTGTGGACTTTTGTAGGGGAGCCCGGTAGACCAATAGAGTTGGGGTCGGCGTGGAGATACTTGGCGGACCAGGTGTCGATGAGCAGACCCTTTGTTTTTAATTCTTTACACCTGGCGGCCACCGCCTCCTCTAAATCCCGGGAGTGTTCCCCCTGGAGTTCTCTCTGGATTTCAAGGGGTGTCCGGGCTTTTTTGTATTTGGCCATGCGTTTGGCGCCGTAACTGCGGGGTAGGTTCGCCGTTGCGGTGACGGTAATGAGGAGCGGTAGGCGGGTCCGTATTTTTTCCGCCGAGCGGCCCAGGTTTCGGGAAAGGGTAATCTTTCCGTCTGTTACCGCATGTATCTTTTCAACGAAAGTCACTTGGTTAACGGCAATTTTTTCGGCTACCTGGGGTCCGATTTGAGCGGTATCGCCATCAATGGCTTGCCGGCCGCAGAGCACCAGATCGAAAGCGCCCAGTTTTTTGATACCCAGGGATAGGGTGTAGGAGGTGGCCAATGTATCCGCGCCGGCGAAAGACCGGTCGGAAATGAGGATGCAGCGGTCGGCACCGCGGTAGAGCGCCTCCCGGAGGACGTCTGCCGCCCGGGGCGGCCCCATGGTGAGCACGGTAACCGTACCCCCATAAGTTTCCTTCAATTCCAATGCCATCTCCAAGGCGTTTAAATCTTCGGGATTGAAAATGGCCGGCAGCGCACCCCGGTTCACCGTACCATCGGGTTTCATAGCCGACGCAGTGATGTTGTGTGTGTCGGGAACTTGTTTGACTAAAACGACGAGTTGTAAAGGCATAAGGAGGTGCGGAAAATATCATGGACTGAATAAGTTTCCAATGGTTTTCAGGGTCGTTTAACTTTCGTTCTGAGAGTTACATTCTTATATTGCCGGCCGTTTAAAGAGGTAATTATGACACATTGGGTACTCATTTTAGGTTGCTCCACCGGTCATGGCGGGGCGACCGCTAAACGCCTGGCCCAAGATGGCTACGGGATCATTGGGTTTCACTTCGACCGGGGAGAGATTCGCCGACAAGCGAATGCCCTAAGAAAAGAAATCGGTGCGATCAATGCCGGGCGTGTGCATTTCTTTAACACCAACGCTGCTTCCGTGGAGACGATGGAGAAGTTTATCCCCATTATCGCTGACATTACCGGGGGTGAGCCCTTGAAACTCTTGCTCCACTCCATCGCTTTTGGAACCACGACGGACTTTTTTGGCGACAGTTCCGTTACCAAGAGCCAGATGGAGATGACGGTGCACGTCATGGGGACTTCACTCCTATATTGGAGCCAAAAGTTATATGCCGCCGGGTTGCTGGGAGAAGGCAGTCGTATCTTGGGATTAACCAGTGAAGGCAATTATCTGGCCATGGGGGGCTATGGCCCGGTGAGTGTGGCCAAAGTGGCCATGGAAGCTATTTTACGGCAGATTGGGTGGGAATTGGGACGACAGGGGATTACTGCTAATGCCATTCAGGCCGGGATAACGCCCACCCGGGCGCTCACCAAGATTACCGATCACTGGGAAGAATGGATTGTCAGGACCAAGCAGAGGAATCCCATGGGGCGTACCACCACTCCCGAAGATGTGGCCAAGGTGGTCTCACTACTTTTACGGCCGGAAGCGGATTTCATCAATTGCTCCATCATTTACTGCGATGGAGGTGAGCACCGTTCAGGTACCTTTTAACTTACGTCCTGGTTGTCGCTGGATTTTAAAGGTCTACCTGGAGTAGCCGATCGTAGCGGTTATCCACGCTCTCCGGAGCATTCAGTTTCATGGATTGGTTTCCATGATGAAAGCATTCACCTTTTTGGGGAGCGAAACATTTTATTTGTTCGTTTTGCCAGTATTGATTTGGTGCGTCCTCTGGTCGTTTTGGTTTTGCTGAATTTTCATCTGAATTTTGCGTTAAAAGAAGCCTTTAGCCTTCCCCGCCCACCGGCGCATTTACATTGGACAACTGCCAGCGGT
>CAZVNL010000009.1:35853-70693 GCA_964628055.1 uncultured bacterium
CCAGCGGTCACGCTCAGAGGGCCATGGTTCTGCTCGGTTACCTGGCATGGTCGTTGAAACAGTACTGGTGGCCAACGGTGGTTATTTTTGGGTTGTGATATCGCGGGTCTATCTGGGGGTCCACTATCCTCAGGATGTGGTGGGGGGATGGACTTTTGGCGTGGTGTTGTTAATGATTGCCATTGCCATCATCAAGGAAGTTAGGAATCAGTCCCTAATAGCGAATCCTGTTCCGCTGGCGTTCGTGTCCATATTCGTGGGCGGAATGGTACCCGTTTTGTTCCCTCGTGAGTTCACGATTCAGATGGGGGTCTCTTTGGGGGAGTAACGGCTGGTTTGATTTTGGTCCGGTATTGCCTTCCTTTTAGTCCCTTAGCTACTCCTGGTCAGCACGTTGCTAAGGTCGCAGTGGGCCTGGGAGGGCTGTGGTTATTGCGTAACGGTTTACTGTCCGTGATGCCTGACGGGGCGCTTTCGAACTGGCTGCTCTATTTACTGATGGGCTGGTGGATTGGCGGGGGTGTATCCTGGTGTGCCGTGCGAATGGGCTGGCAGGTGGAAAAGCCAGCGTCGGGATTAGAGACCGGATGAAGTGGCGACCTCTTCAAGACTCTGGCGCTTTTTAATGAGTTCCAAGAGGTCATAGTGTTCTTTAGTCGGTAGGAGTTGAAAGCAGGTTTCGGCCTCCTGGAGGGCAAAATCCCACCACTCCTTTTTCGAATACATAATGGCCAGGCCATAGTGCGCCGCGGCTAAGGTTTCATACGCTTCCCGGGAAAGGGCTCCCATATCATCAGGATACAGGCGGGTGACCTCTTTGTATTCTAAAATGGCTTCGTCGATTAGTCCCCGTTGGGAATACCAGTGGCCCAGTTTTAGATGGCGCTCGGGGTTATCCTGGCAAGCCCCCACAAGCAGGAGTATCAAGATCAATATAAAGTGTTTCGGGCGAATTTGTTTCATCTTATTGGCTTGGTGTCACCGGGAATTTCTTCGTGGCCTTGGCGAAATGCAAGGGAAATATGGGAGGAATTCGATTTGCCTTCCCTGGCTGGTGGGGAATTTTAGGGGTGCGTTGAATTGGATTAGCCTCCTTCCACCGGGGGCATGAGGGGTTGCGGCCGGCGGTGCTGTTTAGGATCGTGCACCAGAGTAACCATGAGGAAAAGTCCCACAAAAATGCTGGTACCCATGGCCCAAAACAGGGTTTCGGTAGCGACCATACCGCTGAACTTCCCAACCAACATGATGGCCAGGAAGGTAAAGGGCGCCAGGATTGTATCGATGAGAGCCATGTAGGTTTTATTGTCCCGACTGCCGGCGAAATCGTAAACCAGATTCATGGAAGAAGGCATGAAGGCTCCCTGTCCCAGCCCAATGAGGACGAAGATTGCATAGACGCCTATCATAGAACGCGCCAAGAGGGCGGTGATTACAGCCATTAAGTGAGCCGTGAAAGCGAGGATAAGACTGGTTTTATGGCCCTTGCGATCCCCCAGTTTACCGGCGGCCAGGCTGGCAAAGCCAAAGGCCAGGACGTTTAAAACGGTGAATATGCCCACTTCACTAATATTAAAACCGAATTTCTCTTGGGTGTAGATGGCGTAGAGGCTAATGGCCGGGTAGTTGGCGGTAAAGAAAATGCGGCTGAATAAGTAGCGACGGAAATTGTTGTGGTGGCGGAGGATATCCCGCGTCTCGGACCAGAATTGTTTTAAAGACTTATGCGGTTGATGTTCTTCTGGAGTATAGAGACGGTAACCGAGGAAGAGTAGAATACCAAAAGTAATGGAGGCCGTCATAATGAGGAATCCCCAGCCAAAATTATTAGGAAAAGGGAGGGAGCTATTAAGGAGCCGTTTTAGCAGAAAACCCCCGGCGAAGCCACCTACGCTGTTGAAGGCAAAGGAAAGTCCGAAGAAGGTCCCCCGGTTTTCTTCAGAGATGGCGTGATGCAAAAAGCCCGTCCAAATGGGGATGATGATTCCCACCGCTAAGCCATAGAGAATAAAGCAGGCATAGTAGAGCATCCAGGCTTTGGGGCCCAGGGGAGCCAGGAAAGCGAAGGTAAATCCGGCGATGAACATGGGTGGGAGGACCAGGGTATGAACGGAGATGGCGGCCAATTTTAGGTTGCGAATATTGCGACCCACGGTAGCGGAGAAGAGTTGGGGGATGGCTATGAGGATGTAGAAGAGTCCCGCCACGGAGGTACTCACCCCTGTGGGAGCCCCTAACTGTTTCAGGAACAGGGGGATTACAGCGTACACCGTATGGAAGGCCACCCCGAACCCCCAACTAAATTCGTGGAGGCAGTTTAGGATCAGGTTATGGCGCTGATCTGGCGGGGAGAGGCTGGACACTTTTTAGATGGTTTTCCCGTGTGAGGAGGATAATAGCGGTTAGTAGAACCACCGCCCCGATGATCTGGGCAGGTCCCAACACCCGACCGCGCACAAACCAATCCAGGGCCATGGCGGAAAGGGGCCAGAATAGTTCGTAAATGGTGGCGTGGGAAGCGGGGACGCGCTGTAGGCCGTAGTAATAAATGAAGAGCGCTACGGCTCCAGTGGAAAAGACAATGAGCAGAATCGTGCCCCATTGCAGGGAGGTTATTTCCCCCAGGTTGACGGGCAACTGGGTAGTGATGATGACGGCGATCGCCACCAGGGCGGTGATGGTCAAGCGTAGGGCTGTGACCAGGGGGAAGGAAATGCGCTGGAGAGCATGTTTACCCAGCACGGTGGAACTACCCCAACAGAAGGCCGCTAAGAGAGCCAAGAGCGCTGCGATGAGTGTCTTTTCACTCCACGAATTCATGGGCTGGGTCCCGAAAGTCACTAAGTATCCCCCTACCATGGCCGCACCAGCCAATAAAAGAAAGCGCTTCGTTATCGGTTCTTTCAACACTAAGGCAGCGAGGGCAATGGCGAAAAAAGGTTGGAATTTTTGTAGGAGCACGACGACCGATAAGTCGATGTACTGAACATAAGCCAGGGCCTTGGTGTAAAAAAAGGTGCCCAAGATGCCCCCACAAATGCTAATCCACAAGATGGAGACCCAACTGCGCTGGCCAATGGTGGCGATCTTGGCGCGACCCCGGTAAAGGACCGGGAGAAACAGGAGGGCTCCAAACACGTGTTCCAGGGTGATAATGAGAAAGGAAGATAAGGTATACAAGGTCTGGCGCAACAGGCCGTCCAGACTCCACAGGAAAGCAGCGATGATGACTGCCAGAGCAGGAAGGTATTTTCGCATGAGTGAAATTACACCAATTGAATATTCAAAACAGGCATGTTACATTCCATGAAAGCTTAGGAAAGGAATCCGGTATTATGAAACTTAGATTATCTTTACTACTATCTATGGCTATAGTGACGCTCAACGCCCAGACCCGGGCCCTGTCGGTGAACACGCGCCACGTGATGTTAAATCATTATAACGCCGGGAGCACGAAATTTATACGCTACGGATTGGACTTTTCCTTTGGGACGGGGGAGGGAGACTTGGAGGCCACCGTTAAGGATTCGTTACTGCAAGATTCCTTGCTCTACGATATTGACACCAAGTTTTCCAGCACCGGTTTTGGACTGGGCTTCCAGAAAGGAAGGCGACTTTACGATGCCGGTAACTGGGGCCTCTGGGGAGTGTGGACGGTTCGTTTGGTATCTAAAATTGATCGCTCCAATGTTTTTTCCGGTGAAAAACAGGATAGAGAGGTTACGAGTAATAGTTATACAACTGAGCTGGGTTATGTTCTCGAGGTTACCTACCAAATTACCAAACGGTTAGCGCTTTTCAATCAACTTTCCCTGGGAGCGCTGCGGATAACCTATCGCCGTCAAGCTACCCGTTTTCCAGATGTGGATCGGAAAACGTCGTCTTCAGGGTACGATCTCACGCTTGATGGCCCTATCGGCAGCCCCCTCTCAATCCTTTCAGCCGGGCTGATCTACACCTTTAACTAGCGCTGTGGTTAATCAGCCTCCCTACAGCTGGTGTGCGATACGTTTCACTTCTTAACTAGGCCGCAACCAACCCTCGGCCAGCATGAAGTCTACGTCCTGCTCCTGAACCAAAGAATAAATCCGGTCCCCTGTGGGACAGCTACAGGCCGCACATACCGCCTCGTACACCTTTCGGGTGTAAATATCGTGGATGACAACGCCGTGATCACGGTAGTAATCAGTGACAATTTTTAACTGGGCCGCTTCATTCTGGGGGTACTCATTGTAATCATGGGTTTGGAGCCATTCCTGATCCCAGGTGTTACTCAGGCACTGGGTGGGTTCGATATACAACCAGGTTTGGGCCTCCTGAGAGTTACATGACCAGAATAGAAACAGCCCCCATATACTGAGTAGCCCTATGAATATTTTAGTTTTAGTATGAATGTTCACAACCGGGGTCTTAATGTGTTTGTCAATAGTTTACGTTTATATTTCCATTTTCACAAGAGATTTAAGGCCCAATTTTAGGGGAAGGATAATCGTCAATGTACTTACCGCAATCGTAAGGAGAAAAATTACCGTTAGTTGGCTTGGGTGAGCCCCCTTTTCGTAGAGGGTGATGAACCACACCAGGGCTCCCACCATGGCTGCCACATACACCAGGCTTAGAATCACCGTGATGGTTCCCCCCATGCTGGAGGCGATGCGCATGGGATTTCGCTCCTGGAATTGGGGGAAAAGAGCCCCCAGACCCAGGGCGAGACTCACTAATCCCAGCGTTTCAAATATCAAGAACAGAGTGGAGATGAGGGCCACCTCCCACCCCTGGCTTAAGTAGTAATTACTCACCAAGCTCACCATTTCGGCCAAACCGAAGAATAGCGTGAGGGAGATCCAAAGCTTCACTTTAAAGACGGTCTTGAGGTGCAAGGGGGCTGCTTTTAGAATCCAAAAACCGCTCCCCTCTAAGCTGATGAGGGGATAGACAAAGCGGGAAGTGAGGGCGGCGATGATGAAACCGCTAAAACCGAAATTGAACACGTAAATCAGCTTTCTCCATAAGGAAGCTAGATCCTGAATGTGGATATCAATGCGAGCCAGATTTAGGAGGTAGACACTAATGAAAAAAGCGAATAGTAAGAGCTGGATCCATTGCTGGGGAGTCCGCAAGAATTGAAGGATGTCTTTCGCGATGAGACTCCGGACCTGGAGGGTCAAACCCGGTAAGGGTAAGGAGATGTACCAGGTTCTCCGGGTGTGCTTTTTGGCCCTTTGTTTAGTCCTTTCATACAGTTGAATGGTGGTAAAGTAGTTGACTTTTGCCAACCAAGTGATCAATTCCAGTCCTACCAGGGCAGTGGTCAAAAGCACGGCTACGTGGAAAAGCACTTCCTGGAGACGGCCCGTGGCATAGGCCGAAAATAGTTCCGCAAACCAATAACTGGGGATCAGGGGGAAAGGGGTACGGGCCAGATTGAACAGATACCGGCTCACGGCCCGTAAACTGGCGGCGTTCCCCATGAGGAGCGTTTCTTGCTGGCTGAAGCGAAAGTATAACCAGAAAAAGGCGATGGCAATGACGCCCAAGGTAATGAACAGGGACTGCATACGAAACCATTTGGAAAGCTTGATCACTACCAGGAGTAGGGTAAGACCGGTAACCGTAGCGATCACCAAGTACAGCAACAGGGCAAGGGGGAACACGAGCAATAGATCCATACCTGAAAGTCCCATTACGTGACCGTAAGCCAGGGTGAGGGGTAGCCCCAGGACGAGAATAGCCCAAGAACTGTACACGAGGTTTTCGATAAGCTTTGCGTGGTAAATCTGGATGTGGTGTACCGGTTTGGTGAGCAGGAAAGAGACTTCAGGGGAACGGTAGAGGGTGGATAAAGCCGTTATGATGTTGGAAATGATGAGCAGATAGAAGATGATGGTCCAGCCCAGGTAGAAGAGGCGGTTGAGGAGCAATTGCCCCAGTTCACCCTGGCCAAGTAAAAATTGAGCACCGCTGATAAAGAGGGTCCGGCCACCGACAATCAGACCCAAGATAATAAACGTGGGAATTAGGATTTCGATCCAACGTCGTTTTAGCTTAGACTGTAACTGGTACCGGAAGGCACGCAGACGAATTCCGAGGAAAGTGCGTATAAAGGCCATTCACTTGGTTAAGAGCGGTCGTTTATGGAAGCGCTGGAATCCGCCGTCTGGCTTTCTTCCACGATCTGTAGGAACACCTCTTCTAAACCGCCGTCTTGGTGGGTAATCTGGCGCAATTCCTCCAGGGTCCCTGTGTGCAGTAATCGGCCCTGGTGAATGATACTGATGCGGTGAGCAAGTTCTTCGGCCACATTCAGGTTGTGGGTGGAGAGGAAGATTGTAGTGCCCTGGGAAGCGCGTCTCCGGAGCAAATCTTTAACGATCCGGGCCATCTTGGGGTCCAGACCGACCATGGGTTCATCGATAATGAGAACCTTTGGTTCGTGGAACAATGCTGCCGCAAAAATCACCCGCTGTTTCATCCCCTGGGAGTATCCCTCGATTACATCGGTGAGCCAGTCGCCGATATCCAAATGTTGGCGGTAGAGGGCGATTTGATCCTCGATATCCTGACGCTGCATTCCGTAGAGCCCCCCCACTATGGTGAGAAACTCCACACCGGTCAGTTTATTATAGAGAAAGGGACTGTCCGGAACGTAACCAATACGCTGTTTAGCCTGGGTGGGGTTTTGCGCCAGGTCAATCCCGTCAATTTCTATAACCCCGGAGTCAGGAGACCAGAGCCCCACCAGCATTTTGATAGTGGTGGTCTTTCCCGCCCCATTGGGACCCAGGAAACAGAAAAGTTCCCCCCGGGGTAGGGTTAAAGTGAGATTATCGACTGCTTTTAGCGTACCAAACGTCTTGGTGATACCTACCAGTTTGATCATGAAGTTGGCTTTCCATATTGTTTACTGATGATGCGGATGGAGATGCGTCCTGAGATGGGAATCAGTTGATAGAGGTTTGTGAAATCGTTTTCCAATAGGGCAATGTGGGTGGCGTCGGCCACGGGTTGGTTCAGGGTGGGGTCCACCGCGACCCACTCCCGGTTCAGATAGACAACCGGCCAGGCGTGATAGAGGAACCGTCCTTCAAGGTACACGAGCCCCACGTGGATTTTGGTCGGAATTCCCAGTCCCCTACTTAGAGCGGTGAAGAGAATAGTGTGTTCACTACAATCCCCTACCCTCCGTTCCAAGATTTCACTGGCCGTAGCCAGGCTTACCACCGGGCGCTTGGCCAAGTATTGGTACACCCAGCGGCGCAGTAACTGCGTCTTTTCGGCATCGTTGTACGACCCTTCGTTGTAGAGGGCGCAGATGGCCTGGATTTTAGGGTGTGTGCTTTGAATAGTGGGTGTGGCAACGAGATAGGTGTTTAGGTCAGTGCTGTCCGCGGGGACCGGATTCGGGCGCAACCGGATCCGCAAGGGGATCGTGCTGAGTACCTCCTGGCGGGCGGAATTGAGCGCCTGCAAGTAACGAGGTTCTAGGCCTTCCAACTCGATGACGAGTTCGGTGAGTTCCTCTGGATTCTCGATGGGTTGATTCACGGGGAGGGCATAGGCGTTGATCAAGTCAAGCCCCCCGGCCAGTTGGTCAGTTTGGAGCGCCTCCTCGGGAGTGGTGCGCTCCATCACCAGGCCCATGATGGATTCCTCACGGTAGGTGAGGCCGTTGTCATCCAACCACATGTAGGAGGGAATCCCCTGGAAGGAGACGCGGATTTTATTCAGGTTCATGTGCCGGTCTCCAATGGTACGCGCCTCCTTACCCTCGTGCACGATTTCAACGTCGGCAATTTCCATGGAAACAGGATCAAAGATGGGGATCACCAAGCGTTCCCCCGGTTGAATGCCCTGGCGGGCGATCATAGGTTTGATGCACAGGAAGGTGTAGGCCTCCTTCGGTAAGTGAATTTCCCGGCGAGTACTGTCTTCACCCAGGAAGAGGTCTACCGTCAGGAGCGAGTCTGTGCGAACTCCTCGGAGGCGCATTTGGAACTGGTCAGAGGTGAGTTGAAAATTGAAATTCTCCAGTTGGAAGGTGGTGTCAATGCGTGCCAAGTTGTACAACAGTACCTCGTTTTCAAAGCCAGCCAGGGCGGCCTTGAGCCGGGTGGTGGTTGTCAGGGTATATCCAGCTACACCGCGGTTCTGCAACGAGAATATGGAGTACCCTAACTTTTTACCTTGGTGGTAGATGGTCATCCATTCCGAGTCACTGGGTATCTCTCGAATTCCAGTTTCCAGGGAAATTAGTTTTAGGGTGTTAGCGGCGCGCCCGTAATTTCTTTTAAGCAGAGAGGCGATTAGGGCGCTCCACAGGCCAAAAAGCACTATCAGATACGCGTAGCGCAACCATCGGGAGGTAGGGATCTTCATGGTAGCGGTGAAATTTAACACTCCCATTTATCCAGCGACCCCCTTTAATTCCGCTACTTGAGTATGGTGCAAGGGGGCAAAAGGTCTTGATTTTACCTTGACATTAACTTTGCATTCGGCGTTAATTAAGTTGTTTATTAATCCTTTTACGGTGGAAGGAGAATCATCATGAAGAAAGTACTATTCTTAGGGCTTGTTTTAGGGGGTATGACGCATTTTGTGTTGGCCCAAACGGTTCTGTTCTCAGAAGATTTTGAATCCGGAACGGCAAGTGGCGATTGGGAGCTGTACCGAGCCGGGGAGGAACCCATCCAGGCGGTTCCCATGTCGGCGGCTCCGGCTGCTTTGGACGGAGGCGGCAGTTACGTGGGCTATTTACAGGACCTCGATGCTTCCTACTCTGGAGCGGCCATCGCCTTGGCGGGGGATGTAAACAGCCAAAATTACACCATCGAGGCCGATGTTTACTGCTATGTGAACCACTCCCAGGGTTCAGCCTATACGGGGGTGGTGGTTTACGGGGATTCCTCCCATCAGGGTTCGGCCTCCCACGGCTTCTATTATAAATTGGTGGCTGATTTCGATGCCGACCACCGCTTCCGTCTATATAACAACCAACTGGCCGGTTTCTCTTACACCTTCCATCAGGCCATTGATGCTACTGGTCTCTACACCACCGATGCCTGGCATCACATGAAGTTGAAAGTGGAGTCCTTGAGTAATAACACCACCCAATTCACCTGCTATTTCGACGGGTCGCTCTTAGGCACCGGCGCCTATGTGGATGACGGTACCGATCGGGTCGGCAATGGGAAATGGGGTCTCTACTCTTTCCAGATGGACGGGACCGACGGTATCGCGGGTTATTACGACAACGTAGTCGTGACTGAAAACGTCACTTCCGGCATTGACCCTGTCCTTGAGTTGACCCCCTCCAGTTTTGTCTTGAGCCAGAATTACCCCAACCCCTTCAATGCCGCTACGACGATTAGCTTCCAGGTGAAAATGACCACGCCGGTGACCCTGGACATTCGAACCCTTACCGGCCAGTTTATCCGCACCCTTTATCACGGAAATCTGGAACCTAATGATTACCAGTTGCGCTGGGATGGTAAAGATGCTCAGGGGTTCTCGGTACCCAGTGGTGTTTATCTGTATACCCTTTCCAATGGGGAGCGTCAACTCAGTAAAAAGATGGTTTTACTAAAATAACAGAGTCGATAAAGGGTGCAGGCACGTTCCCTGCACCCTTATTGCTCCTACCCCGTGCAGCACTCCATTAGAACAGGGCTATCCATACTTTTAGGTTCGGTTATTCTCTATGGTGGCGTAGGGGGCAAGCTAGCCGGAACGGTTACATCCACGAATAGGGTACCCCTTCCCGGGGTGAATATCGTCGTTGAAGGGACGGAGTTAGGAGCCGCCTCCAACGAAAAGGGGCAGTATTACATTTTAAATATTCCTCCGGGTTATTACACTATCCGATACATGATGATCGGTTACCGGACGGTGGTGCAAGAGGGGGTGTTGATTCAATCTGATTTCACCACCCAGGTGGATGTGGTTTTAGAGCAAACGGTACTACAAGCCAAACAGGAGGTTATCGTCACGGCCAAGCGCCCCTTGATTCAGCGGGATGCCACCTCTTCGGTGCGGGTCGTGGGGGCCGAGGAAATCGTGGATATGCCGGTGGTGGACTTCAAAGGTGTGCTGGCTACCCAGGCTGGCTTTACCGTAGATCCGGCTGGTGGGCTCCACGTTCGCGGAGGGCGGACAAAAGAAATCCTGTACATGATCGACGGCGTGGAAGTGCAGGACCCCTTAGGGGGGGAGTTCACCGGCACCGTGAACCAGAATGCCATCCAGGAAATGACCGTGATCAGCGGAACCTTTAACGCCGAATACGGGGATGCCATGTCCAGTGTGGTGAATATTGTGACTAAGGAAGGCCGGGACGATTTTCGCAGTAGGGTAGAATTCATCAGCGATCAACTCAACGCTTCACCTTACCACCAGCCGGGCGCTTTCAAAGATTTGGATAGTAGCTATGCCAACATTGATCCCCTCTACCAATATGTTGACCTACGGGATTCACTGTTTACTTACTTAAGTAGCAATGCCGACGTCATCCATAAACCGCTGGTCCCCTTATTGAATCTTCCCTTGTCCGGGTCGGCGAGTCTTACCGCCAGTGGCCGACTTCCGTTACCACGCACGCACTATTTCGTGGCCGGTTTGTACAGCACCTACGACAGTCCCCTACCTCACGGGGTAGACATCAATCAGGATATCCAGGTCAAAGTGACCTCGCGAGTGATACCAAAAATTAAATTGACCGTCCATTTACA
Source organism: uncultured bacterium (assembly GCA_964628055.1). Classification (GTDB taxonomy): domain Bacteria; phylum Fidelibacterota; class Marinisomatia; order Marinisomatales; family TCS56; genus CAZBEL01. Next base: position 46,578 of record CAZVNL010000009.1, read on the forward strand.
GGGCACGGACCATCTCTACCAGCGGTATTCCCATTCCTGGAAGTATCGCCCAACGCACCAGGCCTACACCTTCCGGAGTAACGACCGTCTGGCCCTCACGTTCACCCATACCCTGAGCAAGGCCTTCTATTATTCATTCTATTTGTCCCAGCAAGAGACGGCCACCTTCCGTGGCGTACAGGACAAGCAACCCAGCTATGAACTCCCCAACCACTATGAGGAGGCCAGAACCGATGAGATGGTGTATTTTTACGATCATGGGGATCAAGGGATTTATACCAACAACCGCTCCACAACCAGGGAGCTGAAGTTCAGCACAACCTACCAGGCCAACCAACATCATTTGCTGAAATCGGGATTTACCCTCACCAACTACCATATTAAGACCTATACGGTCCAGGACCCCTGGCCCGGGGGCACCGATCTCTGGGATTGGGGGACCTTTGAGCCCACCGAAGGCTCCTTTTACCTTCAGGACAAGGTTGAATTTGACTTCCTGATATTGAATCTGGGATTGCGTTATGACCGCCTGGACCCTAATGCAGGTATGTGGTCGGATATTGCCCAACCCTTTACCTGGGATTCCACTACCAGTAGTTGGGTTCCCAGTCCCTTGGTAGATGTACCTCCCGTGGGCAAATGGAGTCCCCGCGTTGGAATCGCTTACCCGGTGACCGACCGGACCATTTTCCACTTTTCCTACGGGCATTTCTTTCAAAATCCTTCCTATGATGCCATCTATATGAACGCCCAAAAGGACATAAAGGCCACCCTGGCGCTGGTGGGAAACCCGGCGGTGAAGCCCCAGAAAACCGTGGCCTTCGAAACGGGAGTACGCCAGGTCCTCTCCAGCGATATGGCACTGGAACTGACGGTTTGGTCCAAGGATATTCGGGATTTACTTTCCACGTTCGAGATTCGTTATTTAGCTAACCCTTACGTGGTTTTTAGCAATACCGATTATGCCAGTGTAAAGGGTGTTGATTTCTCGCTCCAGAAACGCATTTCAGGTTATTTCAGTGGTTCTTTGAATTACAGTCTTTCAGTGGCCAAGGGGAATAACTCCAACCCCATCAGCGGCTATTTTTCCGCATACACTGAGGAGGAAGTTCCCCATCAAGAGTACTATCTTGATTTTGACCAACGCCATGACATTGCCCTTAATTTAAGCGTACGCACGCCCGGCAAGGTGGGTCCCTCCCTGGGGTCTATCCATCCTTTGGCACACTTGAATGGGAATATCCTGGTGAATGCCGGGAGTGGTTTGCCCTACACCCCCTACGTGGATCCCACTTTCCGGGTGACTCCCAATTCCGCCCGGAAACCGTGGACTTTGACGGTGGATTTGCGGTTAAAGAAGTATGTGAATTGGGAGCCCCTTCGCCTCACGTTTTTCCTGGAGGTGTTGAATCTCACCGATTACCAGAACGTCCTGTATGTGTATTCTCGCACGGGTGATCCTTTTGATCCCGGTTTTGCCGGGGTGGGTACCTCTTTGGATGCCAACCTAAATCCCGCCCATATCGGTCCCCGGCGGAGTGTCAAGTTGGGAGTCGACATTGATTGGTAAGAAAATGCACGTCCTGATCAGTCGCCCCGCGTTGATCTACAGAAAACGTCTTTTACGTGTATGCCTTTCGGTGGTGGTTCTTCTTCCCCCGGGTTCCGCATTGCAGGCGCAAGATTGTTCCCGTTGTCACCAGGATTTGTCCAGGGAAGCTTTACTGAAGGCCGCCGGGATTACGGAGAAGGCCGTGGGGGTCATGGATAAGGGGCAGCTAAGTAACAACACTAGCAACGTGGGGGATTTGGCCAATTTTCACATCTGGTTTACCAACGCCGGGCACTGGCCCCGCAGTGCGCGGGATGACCACCAATACGCCTTTGGCCTCGGATTTATGGTCGCCGTGAACGACACCAACGTCATCGAAACGGTTTCCCAGTCCATGACCAGGATCACGGATTGGCTACCCCCGGATGACGCGGCTGGTCGGCAGTATTCCGGGGATATCAAAGCCTCCGACGATACGCCCTACCAGGCCTCCAGCGACCTGGTGGAAACCTGGCCTTACGGTTATTACGATGATACGGGAACCTGGGTGGATACCCGCAGTGAGCAGGAACATCATTGGCCGGGACACTATCGGATTGACCTGAACCATCCCGACTTTCCTAACACATTGGTGGAGAAGGAAGGTGAGTTTGTCTCCGGTCGTGATTTGTACAGTCTGTACAATGATGATTACAATTCCCGGGGGCGCGTGGGCCTGGAAGTAGAGCAGACAGCCTACAGTTTTGGCCGCCCCTACGCCGAAGATTTTGTCTTCTGGGAACTGCGCGTTCGCAACAACAGCGGCCGCGAACTGGACAGTCTATGGGTAGGGATGTATGCCAAGTTTCGCCCTGACTACGATAACCATGACTATATCAACATCCTGGATAGTGACAACAACTGGCGGCAAGACTTTGTGTACGTGTATGATCTAAACAATACCCCGAATAAAACCTGGGCGGAGACCGACGACCCCCTGGGAATCGTGGGGCTACGGATTTACGACACGCCCGATAACCGGGGGATCACTGACTTCCACCACTTCGCCCGGGGAGTGTCCCCCTCTACCGATGAGGAATTGTGGGCGCTCATGACCAGCGATAGGGACAGTCCGTATTTGTTGGATCCTAAGTACTATTTTCACGGCAGCGATCGCCGGATAGACTATACGGGGGAGGATTCCCTATCCGTCTATTATCCGTCCTGGTATGACGAAGAGAGTGGAGTGGATTTGGAGGGTGATGCCATCAACTTCATCGTTGCCAGTGGTCCTTTCACCCTCCAGGCCGATTCCACCGTTACCTTTTCCCTAGCTCTCATTATGGGGGATGCCGGGACCCAGCCCGACGCTCCCGACCTCACCGATCTCATGGAAAACCTAGCCATGGCCAATAAAATGTACGAGGCCTATTACCAGGGTCCCGCCCCACCCAGCCCGCCGGTGGTGCAGGCCGTTCCCGGTGATCAGCGCGTGACCCTCTACTGGAGTGCGGAACCCTCCGAAAGTTCACGGGACCCCCTCTCAGGGGAGTTGGACTTTGAAGGGTACAAGATTTTCCGTAGTACGGATAAAATTCCCCTCAGTTCCTGGGGGACTCCCATTCATAATGTATACGGTGAGTTGGTTGGCTACGTCCCCCTGGCAATCTTTGACTTGGTCGACGACGTGGAAGGTAAAGACCCCGCCTTTCCCCAGCACCTGGGGACGAACTCCGGCCTTACGCATACTTTTGTGGACTCCAATTTGATCAACGGCGTCGAGTATTATTACTGTGTGACGGCCTATGATAAAGGGAACCAGAATCCTGATGAGCTAATGCCCTCGCTCATGTATCCCCTTGGCCGGGCCGACTCCGAGCCCCATGTGGTAGCCGTAGTGCCGGGCGTTACCGCGAACAACATCGCTCCCCCCTGGGTTACACCGGGCAAGCTGACTCCTCAAGGGGGCCGTTGTGACGGTACCGTGCAGGTGAAAATCGTGGATCCAGCGGCCATTACCGGGCACGACTACCAAATCACTTTCAGCGATTTCGCCGTCTCTGCAAAGGGGGATACCAGTGGGGAGCCGGGCTTCACTTTGGTAGATATCACCGAAATGGACACGCTATTCCACCACCATACCCTCTCCGATGAAACCGGGGATAACTTACCGGTGGTGGATGGATTCCGGTTAGTAGTGCAAGAGCCGGAGCCCGATGTAACGTTCCTGGGTTGGACCAAGGTGCAAGGAGATACCTGTACTTTTGACTGGCGGGTGGAGAGTATTGACCCCAACGCCGGGGCCATGCTGATTCAAAAGGAGGTTGCCACTTACGACGATTGGCGGATTACGGTGAGTTATACGGGGGGCGATTCCGTCACCTGGTTCGACGCCTTTACCGGTGAAATTCGCACCGAGAAACAGTACGTCCCCTTGCGGGTGGAAATCATTACCGACCCGGATAACCCGGTGGACGTCACGGACGAGATCTGGTTGTGCGAATTCGCTATCGACGCTCCCTGGGAGGATTATCGCCGTTATTACTACAGTCCCTTGGGGTGGGATCTCATCCCCGGAGGTACCGGTTACCTACCGGGGACCCCCGGATGGTATGAGAAACACGTGGACTTCTTCATTTTGCAGAAGATTGAAATCGATCCAGTCTCGGGAGACACGATTCCCAACTACCTGTACCTGTTTACCAACAATAAACCAGATACCTCCTACAACCTTTTTGGCGAACAGGAAATCATTGACGCCGTCCCCCCCACGGAAGGTGACCAGTTTACCGTCCTTACCAGAAAAAACTTCAGTCCCCAGACCACCTATGAGTTCACCACCCGGGTTGCCATAGTTAGTGATACTGTGATCGCAGGGAATCCATTAAAAAATATCCGTGTGGTTCCCGACCCTTACGTGGTGACCAACATCTGGGAACAGGACGAATTTGGAAAACGCCTTCAGTTCAACAATCTGCCCCAGCAGTGCACTATCAAGATCTACACCCTGGTAGGTGAACATGTAGCCACCGTGGTTCATGATAGTCCCACAGGGTATGAGTTCTGGGATATGCGGACGAGGAACGATCAATTCATTGCCCCCGGGGTATATCTCTACCATGCCCATACACCTGATGGCTACGAGGCCCTGGGACGGTTCCTGGTGATAAAATGAAGGTGGGAACGCCAGCCACTTCCGTGCCAGCTCCGCGTGCTGCCTTGCGATCCGGGCCCGTGGTCATCGCTGTTTTCTATCTGGTAATGCTGGTCTTGCCGGTGGCTTTCTTACAGGGAGGCTCTTTTGACAAGGTGGGAACCACGGCAGCCCAGTTCCTGAAGTTAGGGGTGGGGGCCCGCGCCCTGGGAATGGGGGGTAGCTTTGTGGCCCTCGCTAATGACGGCACTGCCCTCTATTGGAACCCCGCTGGCCTGACGCACCTGTCGGGAGTGAATACCGTTTTCAATCACAATGAATGGGTCCTGGACATTACCCATGAATTCATGGGCTTGAGCATTCCCACCGGGAGCGGTGGGGTAGTGGGCTTTTCCATCACGGCTCTCACCATGGGAAAAAAGGAGGTCACCACTGTGCGGGAACCGGGAGGCGCGGGGCTTTACTATTCCGTCATGGACTTGGCTGCCGGCCTCAGCTATGCCCGGAGATTGAGTGACCGCCTCTCCTACGGCCTCACGCTGAAGTATATCCGCCTCTCAGCCTACAACGAGGTGGCTCAAACCATGGCCCTAGATGTCGGGTCTTTACTGCGAACCGATTTTTATGGCTTATCCATCGGCATGGCACTCACCAACTTTGGGGGTGACCTGCGTTACGAAGGGCGGGACCTCATCGAAAAGGCGGATATTGATGAAGAAATTGCCGGGAATTACCCCTCGGACGTCCTGCTCCAGACGGAGCCCTGGCCGCTGCCGCTGCTGATCCGAATTGGGGTTAGTATGGATGTCGTGGGGCCCAGTCCAGCGGTATTGACCACTTCCAGTAACCGCCTGACGGTGACTGTCGACGGGGAGCACCCCAACGACGCACCGGCGCATGTGAACGTGGGGGTGGAATGGTCCTGGCGAGAAACCTTGTTCTTACGCGGTGGTTACCGGTTGAACTATGACGAAGAGACCCTGACATTCGGCGGCGGCGTGCGCCTATCCCTGGGAGCCCTGGGGAAAACTACCGTGAACTATGCCGTTAAACCCCTGGGTCCGTTTGGGAATACTTCCCAGATGTCCGTAGAGTTTCAGTTTTAATGGTCTCGTAAAATATCACGACAAAACCAACGAAATAGGCGAAAACATAATACAATCGAAGACGTATGATAATATTGCATAGTGTCTACGATATCAACAACTTATTAGCTACATCATTTTAGTAATTTACTTTTTACGATTGCATCAGTTTTAATTAACCGTTTTCGATTTACTGGTCTTAATGGCGCTTTTTATCGCTATTTCACCTATTTCAAAACGATCATTTTACGGGTAACAACCTGCTCCCCGGTCTCCAACCGGTAAAAATAAATGCCGCTGGCGACCTCACTAGCATCCCAGGTTAATTCTTTGATTCCTGGCTTCAAGGCCTCGTCTACCAGTACGGCTATTTCCCGGCCCAAGAGGTCGTAGATCACTACTCGTACCTGTCCTTCCCGGGGAATGGAAATTTTAAACCTGGTACAGGCATTAAAGGGGTTGGGATAGTTTGGGGAGAGGTTGTAAACCTGTGGTGGTGGCATTTCTGAGGTAGTAGCGACCTGCTGTAACAGGGCATAAGCGATCTGGGCGGAAGCGGCCACGTCGGGATCCGGATCCGCCTGGGCTTGGTTCAGAATAGACAGGGATTCATCATAGCGTCCCAAAAGTTCACTCCGCAAGGCCTCCCACTGGGGGCGGCTATCACCATAATCGCACCAGGGTAGATCGTAGTAATAAAAGCGCCACTATCATTCCACGGCATGCCTACGGACCCACAAGTCAGGAGACGTAGAAATAGCTGAATAGATGCTATCGGCGTTGGTGAACATGCCCATGCACTAGGCTGTGGGAATATTCCACTGGTGAAAGTAGGGGGTGGGATGGTCGTCGGGTAGAATCTCCTCAAGCAAAGGAACACGGTTTGAATCAAGGCTGACGTACCAGTAATCCCGGTGGATACATCCCGCGGGACAATCCCCCCAACTGTACAAGAAGATAAAAAGCCAGCTATTGTACTTGAACATGGCCCAGATGTTGGGACCGTACTCACCGTTATAATTCGGTCCTGCCCAGATAACGGCCGGGTCGGTTAAATAAACATTCGCCAGACGTTCCATTTGAAGGGATTGCGCAAATGTCAAGGTGTAGTATGGAGCGATATCAAATACCGGATTGACGGACTCCGAATGGTAATGAGTGTTGAGTGAGTCCAGGGAACTATCACCGGTGAAGACATAACCGTTATCCCAGGAAGCCGAGAAAGTGTCGAGGCCCATTAAGAGCATGTTGGGGACGTAGTCCAGCCAAGTGTGGTAAATGGTCAGGGTGTCATAAGCCTCCCGGGTCACAGTCAAGGTGCTGTCGATGTGTCGAGCGAGGGTGGAATCCAGCCAGATCCCTTCCTGCATACGCAGGGTTAAGATGATGGCGTCCGTGGAAAGGGTATCCTGAGGATAGGTGTAGGTCCCCATACCCACCAGAAAGATAAGCGTATAACGGAAATTTTTACTCACACTCACCATGGTCCTCAAGTTTTATAAATGTTCTCTTTTTTCCAGTGATAAAACAAGAACAATCGGCTCTGGTCTTGTGTGGAACGACCAGGGGAAAGGGAACGTTATTCTATGTCGTAGGGGTTACGCCAGTCCCCCCAGTCCGCTGAACTGGGTGGTGTCGATGCCGAAAGATTTGGCGGCGGTACTCCACTTGAACTCGTCGGGGGTGTGGAAAATGAAATCGGTGGTGGTGGTTTGCAAGAGCCAGTCGCCATTTTCGATTTCGCGCTCCAGCTGGCTACCGGTCCATCCCGCCTGACCCAGCATGAGACGGTACACCTCAGGACCCTTATCCCGGGCGATGTCGTGGAGGATTTCTTTGGTGCTGGTGATGGCAAACTCCTCGGATATTTCCACGGTCCCCTTGGTCTTATAGGAAGCGGGATGTAACAAAATACCACGTTCCACCATTACCGGTCCCCCGAAGTAAATTTTAGGCACGAGGCGGAGTAGACTCTCCCCCTTGTCAAATACATCCTGGAACAGGCTCTTTAACTCCGGCGCTTCAAAAGGCTTGTTCACGATGAGGCCAAAGGCTCCCTTTAAAGTGTGTTCACAAATAAAGACCACCGAGCGCCCGAAGTAGGGATCCTGCAGATGGGGCATGGCGATGAGGATGTGATTTTTTAACGAGTTCATGGGTCAATGTTAACTAAGAACGCCTATATATCCAATAAGGTTTCCCGACCAGGTTCCGGTGGGGGGGAGGTTTTATTTCACCCCCAGGTACTCGTAACTTCCGCCCCTTATGAAACCTACAATCCGACTTTTAATTCTATTTTTCATCGTCTGGGGGTGCAGCCCCCAATTGGGTCCCCAGGAAGTGGCGCGCATTGGTCGCGTGGTGGTCGCCCCGGCCGACCTCTATGAGATTCTGCCTAAAGCGAGGTTCGAAGCGGCCCCCCAGGAAGAAAAACGCCGGGTCATTCACCAAGCCGCTGCCCGGAAATGGCTCGCCCAGGAGGCGCTACAAAAGGGCTTCGGCCAACGGCAAGATGTTCAAGACAAGGTTCAAGGATTGTACAATCGGCGCCATGTGGACACCTTTATTCAACGACGGGTCTGGGAACCCATTTTAAGTGACTCGGCCTTATATGAGACGTACCAGCGCCTTCAAAAAGTTGTGGGTATCACCCACATTCTTATTCACAAAAAGTGGGGGAAGGGGTCCAAGTCCACGCGCAGCGAGGCCGAGGCTCGCCGGTACGCTTATTCCCTGTGGGATCGAATTCGTGCCGGGGAGATCACTTTCCAGGAGGCAGCCATGTCCTTTACCGAAGAACCCCTGATGAAGACCAATAAGGGAGATTGGGGGTATGTCTACTGGAAGGACCTGTATCCGGAAGTACTGAAAGTGGCCTGGGAAGATAGTAGCGCCTACCCGGATCCAATCCCTTCAGATTTTGGCTATCACTTGATCCATATCCGGGGGAGTAAGGCCGCTCCCCAAAAACCTTTTGATCAGGTGAAAGGAGACATCCAACTACTCATCAAGAATGGTCGTCTACCGGAATTCAAATTAGCACTAAAAGCGGTTGAGAATACCCTGTTGGGAAAATACAACGTGGAGTTGTTTCTGGACAACCTGGAGGCCCTCCACGACACCCTGTTAGCACGGAGCCCCTCCAATAGCTATCTCACCTTTGCGGCCCTTGATTCGATAACTACGGAGAAACCCTTAGCTAAAATAGGGGATACCCTCCTCTACCAACCGTGGTTCTTAAAGCAAAGGGCCCTGGAACCCATGGTGAAACAAGCTTCACTCACTTTCCTCTACGATATTAAAAAGGTCCACCAGGACTTGATCGTCCGTCACTTGGCGGTGTTGGAAGCACGCCGGGGCAAAATGGTGGACGAAGAGAAATTACGTCGTGATATGTACCGGTTGCGGGAACAAGAAGCCCGTAAGCGCTATGTGGATTCCCTCCTGGCCGCTGAACCCCAGTTGACCGAAGAAATATTGGAAAACCGGGTCCTCTCCCAACAGGCAGTTACTATTAATCCTGCTTTTTTGACACCACCGGAGCCGTCTCCTCCGGGCCGCTGAACACCTGGACCAGTAGGGGATAAAGTTCCTCGTAAGATAGCCCCTGCCCAAGATAATACTCCCCGGAGGGATTCTGTAGAATAAGTTCCCAGTGCAGGTGGGCGCCTCCCTTTTTCCCCAGAGTACTATCCCGCGTACCGCTGTTCCCGCTGTAGCCAATAATCTGACCCTCCTTCACGGTTACCCCGGGTTGGATTCCAGGCTCGATACCCGACAGGTGGGCGTAGATGGACACGGCCCGGTATCCTGGGACTAACGCCAATCCGTGGTCGATGATGAGGGCCCGGCCTAATAGCACGTAGTCGAACACGTCCGACGGCGTACGCTGGACGGCTCGGGCACGGCGGAGTAACATCTTCCGGAATGCGGGTGCCACTTCCTCAAAATGGTTGTCAGCCCGGATTACAACCCCTGTTGCTACGGACCGAACGGGGCTTCCCCAATTGGTGACGAAATCAATGCCCCGATGAATACCGTGACGGTATTTGCGAGGTGCGTTGGGTAAGAGGAGTGTTCTTTTGGGAACTTCCACGCCGGCGCAGGGCAAGGGTAATGACAACTCCCTGAAGATTTCTTTGGTGGGTGGCGTCGAAAGGGTACTGAAAAGGGGTCGTATAGGTTGGGCTCCCGGGTCACCGAAGGCCTTTAAGAAAGGATTTACCAGCGCGGCCAAACCGGTTGTATCTATAGCATAGGTAATTTCCAGGGTTTGATCGTTGATGGTAATTCCTTGTTCGTGGTAAGTGAATGTGGAAGGGGGTAGACTGGCGGTTAACATCTCCAGAAGGGCGCTTTTAAGGGAATCACCGACAACGGTTTTTAAGTAGGATTGCAGGGCTACCTCGGGAACGGGTTGATGAAGGAACATGAGTAAGGAATCGAGGGGTGTGGTGGGATTAGGGATGGTGAGGGTTGCCTGCCAGCGGTCTTCCGAGAACGTTAATCGGGGGGGCCGTGGTACCGGGGCTTCGATCTTCGGTGGTTCTGGCGTAGGAGTGACCGTTTTAATTACCACCGGTTCCGGTGTCGGTTCAACGACGGGTGGTGCGCAGGCGTCCAGGAGCAGTAGCCACCAAACCAGGCTGACCCCCAGGAGAAGGGAATATCTGTTGTGTAATCCCTCGCCGGGAGTCATGAATTATCCGAAAGCCGAGGGACCAAAATATCCAGGGCCTGGACGAAAGCTGCATCGGGGTGTTCGGTGACGGTGGCTACACACACATCGGTTAAGATAGACGTATCCCGGTCCACCCCGCTGCCATATTCATCCAGAAACAGGACTTGGACAGTCGTGAGGTTAATCCAGCGAAGGGTTTCCTGGAGAGCATGTTCGTACCGCGCCCAGGCCATTGGCGCCAGCAAAACGCCCTGGGCCCAGTTGCGATTCCGCTGGAGAAAGGTGATGGCTTTATCCACCCGGTGGGTCTGAAGGAATTTCAACTCCGGATGGGGGTGGACTTGGTGGGCGTGTTGACGTAACCGTTTGTTGATTTTATCCAGGGTAACCCGTTCGTGGCGCCGGGCAGCCTGGAGGCCGATCAAATTCAGGTTAGGTCCCTGGAGGACTAAGATACGCATGGAAAAAATTACGATTATTCCAATCTAACCCGGCCTAAATAATTTCTCTCATTTCAGGGGGACGATTTGCCCTAAGATGTAACCGATGGTGATCCCTACCAACAGGGCGATGGTGAGGACACGGGAGCTCACCACTTCTTTGGTGTAGCCCCGGCGGATGGCAATGATACTCACGAAGTAACCCAATCCGTTGAGGATCCAGAAGAAGGGGATGGTGAGCACTTTAATCAGGATGGGGCCCACTAAGGGGATGGCGGCGATCAAGGCGCCCAAACCGGAAAATACCTGGGTGAACAACCCTAACAAGAGGGTGAAAAAGAGAATAATTTTCTGGTCGATGCCCAGGATCGAAGCAATGATGATGAGGATGAGAATCCCGATCCAGATGATGATGGATCGACGATGGGTGCGTAGAAAAGAAGGTTCAGTCATTAGTTATCAAGGCCTCCACTGGAATACCATAGACGGTAACGCTCGCCTTGATGATCCGCCGGGATTTCCCCCGTTCCACCCACAGTTGGCGGACGGCGTTAGTGGCTATGATATGGCTCATAAAATAGTCTGAATGAGTTAAAATGGGTTCCTCTTCACTATGTTCCAAGGGGATCAAGTCAAGACGGTAATGGTCGCAAGGAATCTCCTTACCAAGGGCTTTGATGTTAACCGAATCAGCCCATAGGAACCGGCCCTTATACAGGCGTCCTTCGTGGTCTAAAGTAAACCAGCGAGCGTCCAGTTTGGCAACCGTTTCCTGCTGTACGCGGGCCAGGAGGGTGAAAATGGATTGTATTTCCCGAGGCCGGGGACGGGCTTCCGAAGGGAATTCTAAAGTTCCGTTTTCCAGATTGTACCGAAGGTGGAAGGTCTGCTCAAAAGCGCCTTGTTTTACCTCTTTGGAGTACTCCCGCAAGGCAAAAGTTACCGAGTCAAAGGCGGTTAGATATTCGTTATCCACAGGCCAAATATAATCGATGATTCCTTTAGTCTTGGTGGTAAACCGAATCTGATTTGAGCGGGGATAGGACATGGACACTTCCGCACAGGGAAGGTACAAGATAGTGACTTGATATTCCTGAGCTTGGATTGATAGAAGGAGGATTCCTGCAAGGCTGACCCAGATTAAAGGATGGCTTAGTGCCGAACGCATGGTTTTTTATTTCCATTTGAATTTACCGGTCAAACCCAGGAGCCCAACCAGGGGGATATACACTGGTTGTGCTACGCTCCACACGCAGTAAACCGTGGGATCTACCGTCTTGTCGAAACGTTGAGCCCCGGTGAAAATCACCAGTGCGTCCAGGATAAATTTGACCCCAAAGGGGATGATGACCCAGGGCCACCAGGTGTGGAAAACGAAACCAAACAGAAGGAAAATGTTGTATAAGAAAGCTGTCACCAGAAAAGCCAGGAATAGGGGGTCGCTGTGAAATGCTTTCCGGGAATTGGAAGCCCACCGGATATGCTGGGCGAGGAAGGTGCTCAGCCGGGGCACAGGGGTGGTTGTAACAAAGCTCTGCGGGTTATTATTGAAGCGCAACCGGGCCTGACGGGAAATGGCCTGCACCAGGTACATGTCGTCACCGGATACTTGTTGAGCTACGGGCTGAAAGCCGTGGATAGCTTCGAAATTCTTGCGGCGATAAGCTAGGTTTTGGCCACTTCCCGACCAATTACGACCCCACCCAATGGCTCCGGCATTGGTGGCCATTAAACCCAGGAAGTCTACGGCCTGGTAACGGACGAAGAAGGTATTTGGTGTGATATCAATAGCCGAGAATCCCACCACGATGCCCGTGTCGGGAGTAAACTCCCGTACCATGCTAGAGACCCAGGTGGTCTTGACCCGGCAATCTGCGTCGGTAGTTAAAATGATTTCCCCCCTGGCCACCTCCAGAGCTTTGGTAAGGGCGTATTTCTTGGGTGTCATAATAGGGTGGGATTCTGTGATTTGCCGGCCGTAAACTTGAGGGTACTGCTGTTGGAATTTTTCGATGACGCTCAGGGTGCCATCGGTAGAGCGGTCATCCACCACCACAATTTCTAAGCGGTCGGTGGGATAGTCTTGCCGAATGAGATCGTGGAGCAAGTGAGGGAGGGTTTGTTCTTCGTTTCGGGCGGCCACGATTATGGAAACCGTGGGCCAGGATGGGGACGTAGGCGCGGGTGGACGGTTCAACCGCCATAGACCCGTAAGAAAAAAAAGCGTAAAACAAGCGTATCCTGCGGTGACAATAACCAGCAGGAGGAGCAGTCCATCCATCAATGGGGTAGGAGCAATGCGGCGATGAGGAGGTAGGTGGTTACACCAATTATATCCGTGGCGGTAGTAACAAAGGGGCCGGAGGTAATCGCCGGGTCAATATTCATCCGGCGCATGACCAGGGGGGTCACCGTGCCAATGATGCTCGCCAGGAGCATGGAGGCAAAAATGCTGAGGCCCACTACCATGGCGAAGTAGGTACTGATATTTACAAATCGGAATTGGGCCACTAATCCCAATAAAATCCCGTAAAAAAGACCTAAGAGTAGCCCAACCTGGGTATGTTTCCAGATGACTTCCAGGGCGTTTCCCGGTCCCACCCGACCCGTAGCCAGACCGCGCACCACCAGCGTGGAGGATTGCGTCCCGGCATTGCCACCCATGCCGGTGATGACCGGAATGAAGGCTGCCAAGGCGATGACGGCTTCTAATAGATTGTCAAAAACACCGATGATCAGAGAGACCAACACCCCGCCGATCCAGGTAGCAAACAGCCAGGGCAAACGCGCTTTGGCATTTTCCCAGGGTGATTTTAATAGTAGCTCCCGGTCCTTCCCGATTCCCGCCATCTGGAAGAAGTCCTCCGTGGCCTCTTCCCGGATGATATCTACCACGTCGTCTACGGTGACGATTCCCAACAGGCGGTTTTCCCGATCCACCACCGGCACAGCTAAATAATTGTAGCGGGAAACCAAGCGGGCCACTTCCTCTTGATCCGTATCCGGCCACACGGTGTGGACCGTTTTTACCATGATCTCTTCTAAGGTTTTACCAGGGGGTGTTGTCACCAGGTCCCGCAGGGAAATAACTCCCACCAGGCGTTCCTCGTCGTCGGTAACGTACAGGTAAAAAACCATCTCCGCCTTTTCGTGGTCCTGTAAAGCCATGATGGCATCCTTGGCCACGGTATCTTTAGGAAGGCTGAAGACATCTGTGGACATGAGGCTTCCCGCACTGTCCTCGGGATAACCCATGATTTCTTCCACTTCTTCCTGCTCTTCGGCCTTGAGCAGGTCCATCACCGCCTGGGTTTTTTCTTCGGGAAGCACCCCCAGGATGGTGGCCTGGTCGTTGGAGCTGGAGACGCGGATCAGGTCAGCGATCCGGGTGGGGTCTTCGGTTTCTAACAGGCTCCGGAGGATGGATTCATCTAATTCACTCAGAAACTCGGTCGTTTGCTCATTGGCCTCCATCAGGTTAAAGAGCTCCCGCTGTTCCGTTTCGTTTAGATACCGGAAGAGCAGAGCAATGTCTGCCGGGTGGTTTTTTTCGATGAGCTTAACTAGGTTGGTGACGGCGTGACGTCTTAGAAGCCGCTGGAAGGTGTCCCGTAGAACGGTGATTTCGTAGCCAAACATTTCTTTCCTCATGTTGTCCTCACAGATGGAAAAGAGCTTTCCAATTGTTTAAAACCGTTCCACAGTAATCCCAGGGCCAACGCCAGGAAGAGCGGGGAAACGTGTCCCTTCCAGATATACAGAGGATTGATGATATCGCCGTAATTGTTGAATACCAGGGCTAGACCGTTGTTGAGGCCGTGTAGGATCAGGCTCCCTAAAATAGACCCTGTGCGCCAGGCCAGGTAACCGAGGATCACTCCCAGGAGGTAAATTTGAATTACCCAGTAGGGATTCAGGTGGATGGCGGCGAAGAGCAAGCTGGTGATCAGGACAGCCCGGGTGACGTCCTTCCAATGTTCTTCTAAGAAGGTTTGTAAAAACCCCCGGAAGAGGAGTTCTTCCCCTAAGGGAGCCAATAGGGCCACGCCCAGTACGATAATTGCGGCTCGCTCCCAGGTATCGAAGGTAAGCACCTCGTTGGAGTCAGTGAGATATTCTGGTGCCGGGAAAAGCCAGGCGGCTAAACGATCGAGTTCATCGGCTAAGATAATTACCCCTATGGCGATCAGTACCACCGTTGTTGCCGTGCGCCAGGAGATGGGGTGAAAACGCA
Organism: uncultured bacterium; assembly: GCA_964628055.1. Classification (GTDB taxonomy): domain Bacteria; phylum Fidelibacterota; class Marinisomatia; order Marinisomatales; family TCS56; genus CAZBEL01. The sequence continues at coordinate 61,703 of CAZVNL010000009.1, forward strand.
GTCGGTGACGAAGGGGTTCTTTCTTGAAAGTGAGATACAATAGCACCGGGATAACCATGAGCCCCTGGCCGGCAAACAGGGCGAAATAATTAAAAAAGCGTTGGTCGTACTGGGGGTAATACTTAGAACCGACGGTGGTAATCAACCAACCGATCCCCATGGCCATCAGGACTGAGGCAATGACGATGGAAAAAGCAATCCTGGTAGTGATTATCTTGTTCATGATAGGGGGATCCTTCGGACGGGTCTGGTTCTTTACACTCCATTTCCATCTAAATTACGGAAGGTCATGTGATAAAGAAAAGGAACAAGTCAGGCGGCTTGGCAGCGGGAATTGGTGGGGCTGAACTACTGCTGGGTGAGGTAATGGAGAATGATGCCTCCCGCCACCGCCACGTTCAGCGATTCCCCACCCCCTTTGCGCGGAATGGCGATAAGCCGTTGGCAGAGCGAGCGGTTGGACGCGGTAATTCCCCGGGCTTCGTTGCCCAAAACCAGCACCCAAGGGGCCGAGGACAGTGAGTTGCTATCCAGGGCCTGTCCTTGGTGGTGCGCTCCTATGATAGTGTGGGTTGGGGTGTGGAAAGTGTGTAGCGCAACATCACAATAGATCGTAAAGTGGAAATGGGCCCCCATACCGCCCCGGACCACCTTGGGATTGTAGGGATCGGCGCAATTGGGAGCGAGAGCAATATGATGGAGACCAAACCAATCGGCAGTCCGCAGGAGGGTTCCTAAGTTGCCGGGGTCCTGGATGCGATCTAAATAGAGCCAGTTGAACGGTTCCTTTGGCTCTGGAAATGTAGGATGGGGTAAATTACAAACACCGAGTATACCTGGTGGCGTCACCGTGGGTGTGATCTTGTTCATGGTTGGTTCGTCAAGAATATGAACGGTGACCTTGCTTTTTTCCAGGAGTCGAAGCAACCTTGAGTGAGCAGCTTGGATTTGGAATTCAGTTGTTAAGTAGACTGCCTGGAAGGGCGCCTGGGCCTCCAGGGCGGCGGTCACCAGACGTTCCCCTTCAAGGAGAAACTGACGGTATTTTTGTCTGTATTTCTTATACACCAGGGACCGGATTCGTTTTATCTGGGCTTTGCTTATCATGGTAGCGGGACCTACAAGTTACCGGTTGGAATAAACCACAACACCATTAACGATGGTAAACGTTACGTCGGTGCTAAGAATTTTCTCAGGGGTCACCGTGAGGAGGTCTTTGTTTGTCACGGTGAAGTCCGCGTAGTACCTCGGTGCGATTTTCCCTTTATGTTTTTCTTCGAAGGAAGTGTAAGCGGGCCATTCCGTGAAGGATTGAATAGCGGTGGTAATTGTCAGGCGTTCTTCCGGTCTCCAGCCGCCCGGGGGCCATCCTTTTTGGTCCTGGCGGGTGATGGCCGCGTAGAGTCCGGCCAGGGGATCGGGAGATTCCACCGGGGCGTCGGAACCGTTGGGGATTATAGCCCCCGAGTTGATCAAGGATTGCCACGGGTAGGCTTCTATCAAGCGTTCGGGGCCCAAACGTTCGTCGACCCAGTACATGTCAGAAGTACAGTGGGTAGCCTGCATGGCAGGAATCACATTTAAGGCTGCGAAGCGAGGGATGTCAGTGGGATGAATGATCTGGGCGTGTTCGATACGATTGCGCTGGGAGCGGAGCCCGTTGGTTTCGTAAATGTCCAGGGCCATGCGATTGGCCCGGTCTCCGATGCAGTGAATGGCTACCTGAAACCCGGCCTGGTTATAGTTTTTGACTTTCTGCGCCACTACCGCGGAGTCTGTTAAAATTAATCCCCGGTTACCAGGATCATCGCTGTACGGTTGGAACAAGGACGCACCCCGGCTCCCCAGGGCTCCGTCTAAGTAAAGTTTTACGGCCCTGATGATTAAATAGGGGTTAGTCGTGTCGGGACCAGAAACCAAGTAAGGGTCGGTATTTTGTGGTGTGTCTGAAAGCATTGCGTAGATCCGGACTGTTAACTGTCCCTCCGCCAAAAGGTCTTTGAGTGTTTTAATGGTTTCCAGGGCCATTCCGGCGTCGTGGATTGTGGTGAGACCCAGGGAGTTTAACAGGTGTATGGCTTTCAAGATCTGCCGCTTTCGTTCCTTCGCCTTGGGCGGGGGGAGTTTCTTCTCGATCAGGTCCACGGCGTTATCGATGAGGATACCCGTCGGTTCTCCCTGTTCATTACGCACTATTTTCCCACCCGGTGGGTCGGGTGTGTGGCTATCAATGCCCGCCAATTCCAGTAGCCGGGAGTTGACCCAGGCCGCATGGCCATCGATCCGCCGCAGGTAAACGGGGTTTTGGGGAGCCACACCATCTAACAGTTCCTTGGTAGAGAAGTGGGTATCCAGCCAGTCGTTTTGATCCCAGCCACGACCGGTGATCCACTCCCCGGGTTGCGTTTCGGGGAGTTTATCCTGGACCTTTTTGACGACTTCCTGGGCGCTGTTGGTCCCCACCAGGTCGAGCGTCTCCAAGGCTTGACCCAAACCTAACAGGTGCATGTGGCTATCGGTAAACCCGGGATAAACGTAGCCACCCTGGAGGTCAATCACCTCATCGGCGGTGAAGTCAGCTGCTTTTCCTACGGAGATAATTTTTCCTTCGGCACAGAGGATGGCATCAACCCCGGGGTGTTGGTAGATGTGGGCGTTGGTGAAGAGCGTGGTTTGGGCTGGAATGAACGTTCCCTGCATTAATAAAAGGAGTAGGGATTGAATCGTGGCTCGCATCAATTTTGTCGTACAATTTATTGCCAATTTGAGGAGGATGCAGTAGACTTTCCTGTTGGATGCCCCGCTGAACCCCGCTAACTTTCACGTCGCTTATTAACTTTGAGCTTTTTCAAAAAACCGTCGAAATCTCGGAAAGAGTATGCAAGCGGGTTAACCGTTGTGACACAAAACCTAAAACAGAATCAGGAATAGACAAGAAGATGGCAAAAGGCGTTACTCCGCGGAGTCAGGATTATGCGGCTTGGTACACCGATGTGGTGACCAAAGCTGAGTTGGCTGATTATGGACCGGTGAAGGGAACCATGGTCATAAAACCCTACGGGTTCGCCCTGTGGGAGCATATTAAATCGGCTCTGGATGATATGTTACAAGCCACCGGTCATGAAAATGCTTATTTCCCCCTCTTGATTCCCAAGTCCTTCCTGGCGCGGGAGGCCGAACACGTAGAGGGCTTTGCCAAGGAGTGTGCCGTGGTGACTCACACCCGCCTCATGGCCGACGGCCAGGGAGGGCTGATCGTCGATCCGGCCTCCAAGTTGGAAGAAGAAGCCATCATTCGTCCCACCTCCGAGACCGTCATCTGGTTCATGTACAAAAAGTGGATCCAGTCCTATCGGGACCTTCCTCTATTGATCAACCAGTGGGCTAATGTAGTGCGTTGGGAAATGCGCACCCGGCTCTTTTTGCGCACCACCGAATTTCTCTGGCAGGAGGGTCACACGGCCCACGCCACGGCTGAAGAGGCCGAAGAAGAAACCCTGCGGATTTTGGAGATTTACCAGCGGTTGGCCCAAGAACACCTGGCATTACCGGTAATCACCGGGTTGAAGACGGAAACGGAAAAGTTCGCCGGGGCAGTACGCACCTATGCCATCGAAGCCATGATGGGTGACCGACGGGCCCTCCAGGCGGGCACCTCCCATAATCTGGGGCAGAATTTCGCCAAGGCGTTTGGGGTAACCTACCAGGCCCGGGATAACCGGGAAGAATTCGTTTACGCCACGAGTTGGGGAGTAAGTACCCGGTTAGTGGGCGCCGTAATCATGGCCCACGGTGATGATAAAGGTCTCCGCCTGCCACCCCGTATTGCTCCGGTACAGGTGGTAACTGTGCCCATCTTCAGGGATGACCAAGGACGTGAGCAGGTGCGGGAATACCTCGCGCCCCTCCTTAAGGAGCTCGCAGAAAAGGGTATCCGCGTGCATACTGACTGGCGGGAGGAAAGCCCGGGATTCAAGTTTAATGATTGGGAACAAAAAGGCGTCCCCCTACGATTGGAAATCGGTCCCCGGGATGTGACCGGACAGCAAGGCATGTTGGTACGCCGGGATACGGGCGAGAAACAGACCTATCCCAAGGACGCATTGCAGGCCCAGATTCCCGCCCTGCTGGAAGCGGTTCAACAGAGTTATTTTGATCAAGCTTTGCAATTCCGTAAGGAGCACACCTACTCCGTGGATTCTTACGACGAATTCCGGGAGATCATGGGAGCGACCCGGGGGTTCGTTTGTTGTGGTTGGGACGGTGATCCGGAAACGGAGGCGGCCATCAAGGCCGACACCAGGGCGACGATTCGGACGGTTCCCAGGGAACAAAATACCAATGGGCTCCGGTGTATCTATACTGGGAAACCGGCCCGGTATGAGGTTATCTTCGCCAAAGCCTACTAACGGTTTGCTGAAGCTACAGGCGGAGGGGGTCCCCTAACAGGTTGTTATTGACATGATTGTTCATTCACCAGCGGTAGTACTGAAACGGGTTCCTTTCGGCGAGAGCAGTCTGGTGGTGCGCTGCTTTACCCAGGAAAAGGGGAAACTCGGCCTCCTGGTGAAAGGCGCTAGGCGTAAAAAGAATCCGCTGGTGGCCTACTTCCAACCAGCTAACTATCTGGATTTGGTTTTTTACTACAAACCTACCCGCGATCTTCAGACCGTGTCCAAGGTGAATTTCAACCGTCAGTGGACCCAGACCCACAACGATTTGAAAAGAATCACCTATATGTTGGCGGTGATTGAACTCACGGATAAAACACTTGCTCAAGAAGACACTCACACCGATTTGTTCCAAGAGTTGGTTCAGGTCCTAACGGTCATGGATGCCCAGTGGGAGCGGTTAAATTTGATTTTTTGGTATTACGAGTTAAGTCTGTTAACCTTGCTGGGCTACAAGCCCGATTTTAAAAAGCGTGACTTCCCCGGCCTGATGTTTCCCAATCCTGAACAGGGACCTCATAGTGGTGAAATATTGGAGACTTTACTAAAAGGGAGTTTGCAGGAGCCTGAATTTTTACAGACCTTGCAATCGTTGCGTATCACGCCCCGGGATAGAAAAATCGTTAGTGATTATATCAATACGCACTTGCAGTATCATTTTGAGGGCCTGGGAGAGCTCAAATCGCTGAAGGTTTTACGAGAGGTATTGACCTAAGTGGCGACTATCTATCGGGGGGTCCTAACTCAGGAGGGGAAGGCGGCTTTTGTGTTGGGGTCCCACGGGGAGACTTTCTTTAAAAATGACCACATTTGGTCAGGCTACCTGAAACACTGGCTCAACCAGAAGGTTTGTGGGCGCTATTTGCCTCAGAAGGAGTACGCGACGGGGAAACCAATTGTGCTTTTATGGCCTGATGTGCCGGCGTCCACGGTGCCTTATATGGAACTTTATTACAACGAGCGGTTAGTAAAGTATTGGGCTTCCTCCTTTGGGCATAACGCCATCAACGTGGCAGGGCGGATTTATAATTTTTCCCATCTGCTGAACGAGAACGAGGTCCTGACCCCTGAAGAGTACTTCTACCGGCCGGCATTGGGTGAATTTGCCCCCTCGCCAGAAAACGGGAGATTCGAGATTTTAGCTAATGGGCAGGCCTATTACGACAAATTCGGGCGCAATTTCATGCGCTCCATCCATGTGCTTCGCGTGGAAGGTATTGACGTGCAGCGACTGGGTAATATTTTTCAATATGAACTGGACCGGATTTGTGCAGCACCGGTGAAGCCCCATAAGCCGGAGAAGTACAGTGAGTTTAATTTTTTCAACCGCAATTGTACCACGATTATTCGGGACGGGCTGGTGCGGTACGGTTTTTCGGGAATTAAAGGCGTCCTGCCACGCGACTTTTTTGTGAGCGCCTCCTTGATACTATTCGCCCTTCAACAGGAACAACCGATTAAAGTACGGCTCTTCATCAGGCCCCAGTTGAAAGTTCCCGAGGCCCCTTATAGTCGAGTTACACCCTTGTTTAATCCTCTGAATTGCTTCAAATTCCGCCAGTTACCGAAAATGGCCTAATCATGCGTTATCAATTACAGTCCGACAAGGGGGGACTCACGTTCCGCCCAAAACTGTTTACCGAAGCTATCAAAATACTGATCGGTGTAAATACAGGCGTTTTTTTTCTCCAGTATATCACCCGTGGAGAGTTGGACCTGACGCGTATTTTTGGTCTTTCACCGGATACAATCTGGCCCTTGATCTGGCAACCCGTAACCTACATGTTTGTTCACGGAGGTTTTTTCCACATTCTCATAAATATGTTCGTGCTATGGATGTTTGGTTCCGAGATGGAATCCATCTGGGGGCAGAAGGCCTTTCTAAAATATTATTTCCTCACGGGTGTGGGCTCTGGGTTGGTCTGGTTGCTCTTCAATCTGGGGAATCCTAATACCGTGCTTATTGGCGCCAGCGGGGCCGTATACGGGATTCTTTTGGCCTACGGCATGATGTTCCCCAATCGTTTGGTTTACCTCTATTTTATAGTACCCATAAAAGTGAAATGGTTTGTCATCTTTTTGGGAGTGGTCGCCTTTTTCTCGTCCCTGGGAAGTGGTTCGAATATCAGCCACATTACCCACCTTTCGGGGATGGTGATCGGGTACATTTATCTCAAGTATTACTGGCGGTGGAAGGATGTACGCTTCAGCATTCACAAACAGGTGGAGGAGATCAAGAGCGTCTACAAAGACCGTAAACTCAGTCAAAGGAGGAAGTTGGAACAGGAAGTGGATCAGCTTTTGGATAAAATTAACGAAGTGGGCTACGATGGGTTGACGGAGGCGGAAAAGGATCGTTTATATCAAGCCAGTGAACGCCTTTCCCGTTACCGGAAAAAGGATTAACGCAGCAGTAGCACTTTTTGATCCAGTCGGAAGTTTCCGGCGACGAGGCAGATGATATAGAGACCGCTGGCGACGCTTGGTCCCTGTTCCGAGTTTCCGTCCCAGGTGATGGAATAGCTCCCCGCTGGAAAGTGACCGTTGATTAGTCGGGCCACCTCGTGGCCGGTCAGGTCGTAAACTTTAATGGTAATCGTTCTGGGCTCACCGACGCTTATTTTTATTTCGGTGGTGGCATTGAAGGGGTTGGGGTGCGCCGTTTCCCAGGAGAGGCTGGGGTAAGCTACCGTTACTTGCCGGAGGTCCGTAAAGGTTTCCACTCCGTCATAGGATACGTGGCTGAGGCGATAGTCGTAGGTCTGACCCAAGCTTACCATTCGATCGATGAATTGATAGTGGGTGGACTGGGTTGTGGACCCCTGCCCCCGTAAACGCGCATCCCTGCGGAAATCCACGAGACGGTCTAATCCTTTACCGGCTAAACCACGGTATAAGACAAAACCTAAATTGTTTATCTCTGAGGCGGTTGTCCAGGTTAATACAACGATTCCGTCTTTACTCTCCACGGACCAGGAAGAAAGTTCTACGGGTAGGGAGGAATCAGTGGTCTTACTCTCGACGATGTAGATTTCGTTTCCAGTACCATTAGTTCTCCCGATGGCAATATCCGCCTTCGTATCTCCATCCAAAAGCGTACTGCCATCCTTATTGGGTGAGTAAACTATGGCCGTTGCTGTTTCACCAGTGCCCAGAGAATCAATCAGGTCATTTTCGCTGGGAAAGTCGCTCGAAGCATTAAAGTCCCCTGCAGCAGTACCATTCCACTCCCGATATCTAACAGTGTCAGCGTTTGTGGTGTAATAGAGTTCCCACTTATCGTCATTGTCGTAATCACCAGCTGTAATTGACAGTCTATCATCAATAAAAACGTTGTTAATGATCGCCGTAGCATTTACACCATCGTTCGCATCAGAAGAGTAATGATCCGTACTAGTGGATTCAAAAATAAAAAGGGCATCGTCTTCGTCATTACACAGAATAATTTCCGGGTTGCCGGATTGATCGAGATTAGCGATGATGACTCTACCGTCGGAATTGACATTAGCGGCAATATTTTTATCAACGGTCTCCTCCTGCACAGTGGTCCCACTGAGGCTGATAACATTCAGGGCGCCTCTTTCTTCGCAGATGGCTATTTCTTTGGTCCCATCACCATCTAAATCGGCTGGTCCCGCCATATCCACAATACCTTGACCAATATCATTGTTGCTGACAGCTTGTTTTGTCCAATTGTTATCACTACTACTTTCGAAAAATTCAATGCTTTCCGTGTTGTTAGTATTGCCCACGATGATCTCGGGATTTATATTGGTTGTTAACAAGTTAGCAATGATAATTCCTCTGGGATCGGCAAGGGTTGTGAAGGAGAAAGTAGGTGTTTCGTCGGGGTTAGAGTTATCGGCAATGGGAGCCGAACCATCTACTTCGAAGATAAACACAGAGTCCTTGGTAGCACCGGCAGAAATACCCACTATAATCTCCTGTTTCCCATCTCCATCAGTATCTCCTACATTTAACCCACAGCGTTTTGACATTCGTCCATGTAAGTCCGTTCGCCAAACCACGGTGTAAGTGTTATTAGTTCCAGTGGCTTCCAAAATGACCATTTCCGAATTACTGGAGGCAGGGGCGTCGACAAAGATTATCTCGCCATTTGAATCATTATCCAAATCTGAACCAGCGTAAATTGCTAATATATGGGATTGATTGCCCACGTTTCCCTCACCAGAAGTGTTTATCGTTGCTAAGGTAAAACCGTAACCAGCAGTCTGGGCGAGACTGATGTTGCAGATAAGGCCAATTAGTACTATAGGAGTTATTTTAGTACACATACATATCTCATCCCTTTTTACTCTACTAAATTTCCCAAATAGACGTTCAAATCGCCTTTAAAGATTAAGCTATAAGTCAAAAAGTTTCAAGATCGAATAAATTGGATATCATTACATAATTGTGATAGTATCATCACAAGAGATCGAAATGTTACCTAAAACTATAAAGGGGACTTTATAGTTTTGCCGAACGAGTGATTATTATAGTAGAGAGACGGAAGTTATTTTTTAAAATTTTGTAAATA
>CAZVNL010000010.1:0-68387 GCA_964628055.1 uncultured bacterium
AAGAAAAAAAATAAAAACAACTACTACAACTATAGTTGTACATTTAAAAAACAACCAGTTTTGGTCTTGACTTTGGGGTCCACCTAAGATGATGTCATTTTTTTCCACTCTATATCATCAATATATGGAATGCTTTTCCATTTATTGGTACTGTTAGCCAGAGTCACTTACTATCTTGAGAGTTGTATTTAAATTAAATCTTATGTATCTTCTATGTAGAAACAATACGGAGATCTGAAGATGCGTATTAAAATTCAAAAATGGGGAAACAGTTTAGCCATAAGAATCCCAAAAGCCTTTGCCAAAGAAACAAACATCGAAAACGGAAGTTTTGTTGATTTAAGAATTGAAAATCAACATATGGTTATCGATCCTATTGAAAATCGACAACAATACGATCTTAATTCCATGCTCCAGAACATAAATGAATCTAACATTCATGCTGAAATTGATTTTGGCGAACCTGTCGGACAGGAAATAATGTAATGATTGAAAAATATATTCCAGATCGTGGCGATATAGTCTGGCTGGACTTCACGCCCCAGTCAGGTCACGAACAAGCTGGAAAAAGACCTGCCCTGGTACTATCTCCAATAGCTTATAACAAAAAAGTGGGGTTAGCTCTATTTTGCCCTATTGCCAGTAAAGTTAAGGGGTATCCGTTTGAAGTGAATTTATCACCTAACTTGGAAGTCAAAGGGGTAATATTATCTGATCAAATTAAAAGCCTTGATTGGAGAGTAAGAAAAGCTAAATATGTCGGAAAGATTCAAAGTGATCACCTATTAAAATGTCTAAAGAAATTAAACGTTTTATTACAAATCAGGGCTTAAATCCTGTAACTCTGCCTAAACCTCAGTCCACCTGACGCCGGAAGTGTGAGGCGTGATTTTAAGAGTTTGGAGTTAAACAATGGTTAGTAGACATTGCAGACGTTCAATTGAGATAATTTTGGCGCCGGTGACTTTTTCCGTTACCCAACGAATAGATTGGTACCCCGTTTGGCGGGGCATTCTTCCCAGTAGTAGCACCAGTTGCAAAGAATCGTTTCCTTGGGATGAAAGGAACCTTGATTTTTAATTTTCTCCCGGATTTCATCGATACGGCGTTTCATCTGCTTCACCAACTTGCTCAGTTGCTCTTTCGTCCGGGTAGATGTCACGGTAATGCCGTGACGTAAGAAATGCCATACGAGTTGTACCCTTTGCACTGATTCTCTGGTTTGTAGCAGGGCATAATGGTAAAGGGCTAATTGGCCATCTTTATCTGCTTGTCGGTTGGTCATGGCGCGGCCACCAGTTTTATAATCGTGAATCTCGTAATAGCCATTCCCCAGGTGATCCAGGCGGTCAATCACCACTTTCATCATGTAGTCACGATTTGCTTCCAAAGGAAACACCAATTCCAGTTCATTCTCCACCACGGGCTGACTGAAAGGAGTATACATGCGGTAATACCTGGCGATACATTGTTGGCCGAGCTGAAAATATTCCTGGATAGAAACATTCCGTCGTACAATGCCAATACGGTCGTGCCACTGATCCGACCAACGCCTCGCATACCAATCCAGAAGGGGGTCGAGTAAGGGAACGTGGCCCTGAAGCACTTCGGTATACAGATACTCAATGGTCTCATGAACGCGTTTACCCAGATACGCTTCAATACTCTCATCACGTTTACGAATCCAATCCACATACCGAAATTTGAATTGGGCGGGACATTTCTGATAACTGGATAAACTGCTGTAGGAAAAACGTTCAATCACTACGGAAACCGTCCTTTCTGGGGTATAATTAGGGGGTGAATCTAAGGTTATTGAATTTGCTCCGCCAGCTTGGCGCAAATATAATCTGCCACTTCAACCGTACCCATACTCCCCCCTAAATCTCTGGTGGCCCATTCAGAACGCAAGGAATCATCCACCGTTTTCCGGATCATATTGGCCAGTCGCTTTTCCTGCTTGCCCTCGAATACTTCGGCAATTGACAGGAAGGCTCCCACGGGATTGGCCGCATTCTTACCCACATAATTCACGCTGGGAGGGTGCAAAACGTGGTGTACCGCCTGACCCTCCTTTTTAAGGTACGATTCGTAACTCATACCCAAACCTCCCTCCAACGCCGCACCTAAACGAGAAAATACCTTCCCAAAGGGGGGTACCGTAATGACCAGGTCAAGCACTTCCGGATTGTGTACCAGGTGAAAAGCTAATTTATCCAGTCCCATTGCTTGAAAGGGAATATCCTGTTCCTGCAGCCGGGAATATACCTTACTCCAGGGACTGGAAGCGTGTTCGTACTCTGGTGGCAGGGAAAGAATGAGCTTTCTTCGCTGGCCGGCTTTGATCAGGCCAATGGCAAACTCGACTAATTCCTTAATTGCCTCATGATCGATGAACGCGACCGAGAGACTGTAGCGCTCCCTGAATTCCGGTGCCGGCAGCTGGTTCCAGCTAAAGCTGCCGTAAACCCTATTTTCCAAAATGACAACGTCTAATTCTTTCTCCTCCGGCAATATGCTGTGGACCGGCATTGGGAGGATATGGCGAGAGTAGAGCGGGCAATGCAAGAATTCTAACAGACGGTTTAACACTAGTTCCGCGGAATAGGCACCGCTCTTGGAACGTTCTAACAAAGGACCCACCCAAACTGCGTCGGCCTTTTTACATTCCCGTAAGACACCGTTGGGGATCAAAATATCGGTATCCAAGAAACGCCCTTCATTCACTTCGAATACCTGGATTTCCAGCGACTGTTGGATAATTTCGCCCAGGACGACCAGCAGTTTTTTCACCTCGGCAGCAATCTCCGCGCCCACTCCATCACCGGCGAGAAGAACAATCTTCACCACGTACGCCCTTTATAATAAGGGGTGATTAAGCGGTAATCCCCAAACCCGTTTTCATCCAAAAACGTGAAGCTGCGGTTAATCCGATAATAGTACCATGTCTGGTAGGCATTGCGGTTGGTAGAAATGAACGACCGCTCGATTTCGTCCGGGGCTCCGAACAGGATGTAAATCATCCCCATGTCCGTCTCCCACCCTGGCTGAAAAGTGGTAAAATGTTCGTTGGCGTACTTTACGCGTAAATAATACTGGTCCATGAGTTCGTTGATGGTCGTGTTGGGGTTAGGATCACGCTCTTTCCAAAACTCATAAAAAAGCGCTTCCCTTTCTTTCCGACCGGCTTTATGCAGACGCTTGCGTTCTTCATCCGTTAAAATGTACCGCATCTGACTGAGAGCGGATTCAAGGTTGTAAATATGTACCGAAACACCCGGTTTGCGCAATACCAGTTCCAGGTCCTCGGCGTGTTTTCGGTTTCCCTGAATCACTTTCACTTGAAGATATGCCCGTAACCCACTAACGGAGGTTAAGGGTAGATGCACAACCTTACGTAAGTAAGGACTGTCGTTGGTATACACCTTTTCCCACGTCCAAATGGAGACTCCCTTTTCGTCTTTCAAATCCAATAACAGTTTGTATTCGCCTGGCTTTACTAACCCACTGACGAAGATATCCACGCCTTTCACGATGTACTCTATCTCGTTACGGAAATTAGGAATGGTATCCCGTCCTAATCCCCATGTACCACGAAGCGTATCCAGCATGAAAAGCGGGAAGATAAAGGGGGCCTTGCCGTAGGAAGAGAGGTCCAGATCAAGTTTCTTAATTCCGTTGCGATGGGTGTCTTTATCAATAATCTCGCCCACAACCTGGTATTTTCCCAAAGGAATGCGAAAGGAAGTAAAAAAGATAATGGAACGAGTTTTACTCATCGTTTGGATATATTCACTGGCGTCAATACCCCTTTGCCAGGTTTCCATACCCACTTGATAGCCTTCACCATCTTTCAAGGCCAAACTGGCGATTAATTCGGAATGAAACGTCGTATCCTGTTTGACAAACTGTAGCGCAAAAAAAGGAACATCCAGATAAATTAATAGGTCCACGCTATCCACGGTGGCGGCCTTAACAGGATAAGCTTTCAACCAGAACTGGTCGATATTCCCCGGTTCCTTATCGGGATTTCGTTCGGCCACGGCAACGTGCCAGACCAAAAGCGTTACCCACCCTATCGTTGACCATATTTTCACTATTAACGATCCTTTTTCCAATGGAACTTGACCAATCCTTGGTTAGTTCCCAACCATAGGATTTCATTAGAAATATACATATCATTCACCCGTCCAATGAAGGGGTAGGCATATACGCGGGATTGTCCCGTATCCATCTCGTAACGAGTAAACCCTTGCCCCTGAGCAATGAATAAAACATCGCCATCTTTTTGAAGACTATAGACCGGTTGACCGCCGTAAATGGATGGATCTACCACCAGTGACCAGCGGTGACTGGTGAGATTGTAGGCCAGGATTCCTTGAAAGGTGGCAACGTACACTTCCTCGTCCAGGTGCTCAATCGTCGTAAACCCGGAAAAAGTATCCAGGCGCCCTCGAATAGCCTGGACATCACCGAAATTCTTAAACGTCCGGATAATCTGACGAGACGGATCAATGAGGTACAGCATAAACTCCGTCCCCACCCACACCAGACTGTCGATCACAGCTAAATCATAAACGAAAAGATCCCTGATGAAGCCGCTGCGAGGCATGGGTAGTTGGCGTTTAGTCCACCGATCAAGGCGTCCTAAACCAGTAGTGGAGCCAATCCAAACTGATTGGGAATCGGGACTCAAGGATAGAATATTCCCGCTGGGAATACCCCTGGTTTCATCATAGGTTCGCCAGAAATCGTGTTTAAGATCGTAGACAATGATTTGGCCAACACCCCCGAACCACATTTCATCGCCTACTTTCTCTACCGTGTAAAGGGATTGGGCCTGGGCGTTGATCGTCAGATCAAAATCAAAAATTGTATAAATGTCCCGTTGCAGGTCCGCTTGAGTAATGCCCCGCGTATCGCGACCCCGACGCCCCACTAACCAAAAATATTGCCCTCCCAATATGGACTGAACATCATTATTCCCCAACCCAACAACCAACGGATACAGCGATCTCATTTGTGTTTCGCCGTGGAATAAAGTTCCGTCATCGGTGCCCACCCAAATATCACCAAACTGTCCCTCATAGATGGTGGTAATGCGGAGTTGTTTCCCTTGAGGACTCACCACTTCATCTAAGTTCAGCAGCCAACCATCCATGACGGAATAGGTATCCAGGAAATTGGAAGTCGTCCAACTTTCATCGAAGGGGGGACTGCTCCAGACAATGTTCTTTTCGTCGGGGTTTAACATGACACCCAACAGGATTCCCGTGACATGATCTAACTTGTAGTACATGGTACCGGTATAGCCCCATAAAAAATCTTTGGAAGATCCTAAACGCCGTAAACCCGATCCCGTTGGTAGGGACAGGTCTTCCCAAGGCACATGGCGCCATTCTCCCTCCCGGTTATAGGAATAATCCAGAGAATTAGGTGTGGCCACCCAGAGATATCCCGTGTAGTGGTCAAAATAAACGGCTTCTACTTGATGGCTGGAAAGGCCCTGGGCCCGAGTAATAGGTTCAGGAAACCGATTCCCGTAGATATCATAACGGAGCACGCCCCCCAATTCTGTTCCCAAATAGGCATAGGAAAAACCTTCGGTGATTGACGTTATAGATCCAATCTGCCGGTAAACTACCCAGTCAAAAGGGTCAAAGCGTACGTCAGGTTGGGCGCTTATCCTGTCCACAACACTTACCAGTAGAAGTGTTGCGATACCAATTCGGATCAGCCGGTGTTTAAGTGAAATGATAGGCATGGAACCAACACCTTTTGGTGTCTGAAGGATTCAGAAACACCTTAGGTTTGAATAGAATTTAGCTTAGCGACGGGAGAGATTAAACGTTGTTGTGATGGGCGACGATTTCGCCGAGCATCGCCAAGGTAATGGGAACAACGCCTACTTCTTCGCAGACCCGGCCGGCGGCATAATTTGCTAAGGTGGCCGCCTCTTTGGGGGTGGCGCCAACCAAATCAGAGAGCGTAAAAGTACTGATGACGGTATCCCCGGCCCCAGACACGTCATGTACCCGCCGCGCTTTTGTGGGAATCGTTTCCTCTCCCTCCTGGGTAAACAACACCAACCCACGTTCCCCCTGGGTAATCAATAAAATTTCGATGTGCTGCTCCTGTCGCAAGCGCTGACAAGCCACGGCAAAACCTTCCGATGGGCCCTCAATCCCAGCGGCCTGGGCCAGTTCCTGAGCATTAGGTTTCAACAAGCGTACCCCCGAATATTGGAGAAAATTTTTCTTCTTCGGATCCACATACACAGGGAGGTTTCGCTCTGCGGCTCTTTTCAAGATTAATTCAATGGTCTCTGGGGACAACAACCCCTTGTCATAGTCTTCAATAATAATGCCCTGGACATGGGGCAGGATCTGGTTTAAGCGCTCGTTCATAACCCTTCTGATTTCGTGGTTGATTACCGACCGCGCTTCGCGATCCGTGCGAACTACCTGTTGGTTGTGGGCAATGATTCGGGTTTTGACCGTGGTTGGCCGATCGGGGACAAAAATGATTCCGGTGGTATCAATGCCACTATTTTGCAACAGCGTACTCAGCTTCTTCCCTTCGTTATCCTCACCCACAATACCCAGAACACTGGCCTGGGCCGAGAGGGTAGACACATTTAAAGCCACGTTCGCGGCACCCCCGGGATTATGGTTCACGTCCCGAACGCGGATGACTGGCACGGGGGCTTCCGGCGAGATGCGTTCGGCGTCCCCCCATAAATAAGTATCTAACATGAGGTCACCGACAACCATTACCCTCTGCTCCGAAAACCGAGACTGAATTTCCTGATAACGAGATAGTAACATGGATTATTTACTCCGGTTCCACGGAAACATTATCATCCGGCAGCAACAGCGCCAATAAAATGTACAGGAGTACACCTGCTCCGGCACTCATCAAGGTACCGTAAACCCAGAAAAAACGGATAATCGTCGGATCAATATGCAGGGTCTCTCCCAACCCCCCGCACACGCCAGCAATGCGCCGATCATGTATTGATAAATGTAAGGGGAGGCGTTGACCTTTTTGCCACAACTCGGTCAATTCCTTCCGGCGTGTGTAGAGGAGATAAACTCCCCAGCCAATAATCACGATCCCCAGGAAGATATTGACGCCACTCCGCCAAAACTTGGTCCACAACATGCTGAGAAGGTCGGTATGCGTAAAAAAGAGGATGAGCCCCACGACTACCAGGAAAATTCCCCAACCAATCTTCCGATCCGCTATGAAATCGTGCTTGGTAAAAACCGCTAAATGATCCCGGTATATTTCATCTGGGATGATGAGCAGGGCCAAGAAATAGGCCCATATTCCGGAACCGCCAAACAGGGTGAAAAAAATCCAGATCAGGCGAACCAGGGTCGAATCGACCTGGAAGTATTCGGCGATTCCCCCACATACACCACCCAGGACCCGGTCGGTTTGCGAACGGTAAAGGCGTTTCATATTATGTTGCTTCAATTAAGGTTTGTAAATGAACAGCCACACTTTCTGCCAGGGCTTCTAAATCGTACCCCCCTTCTAACACGGAAAGGAGTTTACCCCCACAGGTCTCCTGGGCTAAACGAGTCAGAATGGCGGTGAGTTCACCAAAACCAGCAGTGGTAATCGCCATACCCCCTAAGGGATCCTGTTGGTGGGCATCAAAGCCAGAGGACAAAATAATGAATTCAGGTTCATACTGCAAAAGGATATCGGCAATTTCGGTCTGGAAACATTCCAGGTAAGTGGCGTCACCCGTTCCCACCGGAAAAGGGAAATTTCGCGTAAAACCTCGCCCCGCTGCGGTGCCAGTCTCCTCCCTGCCACCGGTTCCAGGGTAAAAAGGATAGCGGTGGGTGCTGATGTACAAGACCTGGGGATCCTGTTCAAAGATGTGCTGCGTACCGTTTCCATGATGGACATCGAAATCGACGATGGCAATACGTTGGAGGGGGTAGTGTTGTTGGGCATAACGTGCCACGATAGCTACATTATTGAACAAGCAAAACCCCATGGCCTGGTTGACTTCCGCATGGTGACCCGGGGGCCGGGGCAAAACCAGGCCGCACTCCCAGGTCCCGTTTAAAACGAAATCAGCAGCCGCACAACAAGCATTAACCGCCTCCACGGCGATTTCAAACGACACCCAGCAAATGGGATTATCAAAGGTATCAATATAGGACTGTCCCTGTTGGCAAGCATCTTTCACTCGTTGTATATACGAAGGCGTATGAACTAATTCCACCAATTCGAGGTCCTTTTGGGTAGGAGTGAATTGTTGGACCTGACTGAGAATATCCGCCCTCGACAATTGGTTCATAATCGCTCGAAGCCGCTGTGGCGATTCGGGATGGTTGGGACCCGTATCGTGCCTTAAGAAATCTGCCGTGTAGACCAGGCCCGTATTCATGGATTAAGGAAACCGATTGTCCCAGCGGGAGGTGCGCATGGATTTCCCCGCCCCGGAACGAATCTTGGCAATATGCCCATTGTCCAGGTAAATGAGGACGGAGGCAAACTTCTGGATTTGACCAGTACTATTGGTTGCCAGCACAATGGTGGTCCCCAAGTCACGATTCATTTTCTTCAGTCGTCCTACAAAATACTTCTCCAGTTCAGGATCGATGTTAATGCCGAAGTCATCCACCAATAATACGCGGGGATCGCCCTCCACCGCCAATATCAGGTTTAGCCAAGCCAGTTCTCCCTTGGAAAGGGCCTTAGTCACCTGGTTCCACAGGGCGCTGCGCGAACGTTGGGAGAAGTACTTGGCCTTAATCTTATCCACCGCCTCTGGAAAGTTTTGTTTAACCACCTGGTAGACCTTCAGATTGGTGGGGAGTTGTTCCACACTGGCAAAATGGATTTCCGGGGGGACCTTTACCTTGCCGGTCCAGGTTGTTTTGAACTCCTCCTGCACATACTTCAACGTCCCTTCGGTGGGTTGGTCCAAACCAGCCAAAAGACGTAGTAGCGTGGTCTTCCCGGAACCGATGGGACCAATGATGGCATAGATTGTTCCCCGGTGAATTTGGAGGTGCTTGATTTGCAGGACAGTTCGTTCACCAAAGACCTTTTTCAGGCTCTGGAGCTGATAAATTAATATTGCGTGTCGATTCATCTGGGTATCCTTTCTTGGTAAGGATGAATCGAAAGGTCGTGGGAGATTCAGGAGTCGTGGGCTTCTAAGAAGTGCTCGGCTTCGATGGCTGCCATGCAACCCGAGCCCGCGGCCGTGATGGCCTGGCGATACACATGATCTTGAACATCGCCACAGGCAAAGACACCCGGCATGGAGGTAGCCGTACTCCCATTTTTCGTTACAATGTAACCTTTACTATCCAGTTCTAAAAAGTCTTTAAATAACTTTGAGTTGGGTAGGTGACCAATCGCCAGAAAAATGCCGTCACAAGGTTCCTGGCGGGTGGCCCCTGTTTGGGTATCTTGTAGGATGGCGCCGATGACACCCTGAGTTGTATCACCTTCAATCTCTTTAATGACGCTATTCCAATGAACATGTATTTTGGGGTTTTTCAAGGCCCGTTCTTGCATGATTTTCGAAGCGCGTAGTTCATCGCGACGATGAACGATCCAGACTTCCGAGGCAAACTTGGTGAGAAAGATTGCTTCTTCCATGGCTGAATCGCCGCCACCTACCACCAGGACTTTTTTCTCTTTAAAGAAAAAGCCATCACAGGTGGCACAGGCGGAGACACCGTGCCCTAACAGCGTTTGTTCCTGTTCCAATCCTAAAAACTGTGCTGAGGCACCACTGGCGATGATTACGGTCTGAGCGTCGTAGCGTTCATCCCCAACCCAGATGCGAAAAGGGCGTTGGGTAAAATCAACTTTGGTAACATGTTTAAAGAGACATTCGGCGCCAAACCGATTGGCTTGCTGGCGAAAGAGATCCATGAGCTCAGGCCCCATGATTCCGTCGGGAAACCCGGGATAATTTTCAACCTCCGTGGTAATGGTCAGTTGACCGCCCGGTTGGCTACCCTCGAAGACGAGGGGCTTCAAATTAGCCCTGGCAGTATAAATAGCCGCTGTGAGACCCGCAGGGCCAGAACCGATAATAATGACCTTTCGATTCACTAATTTAGTTGTTAAATAACTGCGTCTAAGTATTTAGTTATGTTGGTTTTTGGTACTGCACCAACCATTTGGTTAATCACGTCTCCTTTATGGAAAAGGAGGAGCGAGGGTATACTACGAATTCCATATTGCATCGCGACCCTCGAATTAAGATCTACGTTAACTTGGCCCACTTTTACCTTTCCGGCGTATTCCTGGGCAATTTCACCCATAATGGGCGCAATCATCTTGCAGGGACCACACCATTCAGCCCAAAAATCCACCAAAACAGGAAGGTCCGATTGCAAAACTTCTTTTTCAAAATTAGACTCATTGAATTCCATCATATTCTCTGCCATTAGAACTCCTTTTCTCAAAAAAAGACCATAGAAAATTTAACTTGAAACCTTCCTACCATAAAAACGCTAATTGAAAAAGTATGATCTTTTCCCCTCTCCAGTGGATAAAAACTACGCAATATCGGTATTCTACAAAGGTTAGGCTCCTTTCATCCAGCGGACGATTTCAGGTAGGGTCACCCGTTTTCCGTAAAGCAAAACAGCAGTCTGGAAAACACGACCGGCCAAACGGAACATAATCACAATACACAATAACAGTAACGCAGTTGTGGCAATAATCTCCCAAAGAGCCACCGATTTAGTTCCCACCCGTAAGATCATAAGAAAAGGGGTGATGGGGGGCACAAAGGAGAGTACCTTCGTCGCCAGGGAATTAGGATTGGTAATAAAAAAGGTCGCCAATATCACCGGAATGATCATGACAATCGTTACCATGCCCACCACTTGTTGGGCCTCCTGTTCAGAAGTAAATAAACTTCCCACCGTGGCAAAAATGGTAGCATAAAAGAAATAACCTGTGAGGAAATAGAGTAAAAAACTACCCAGGTTTTCGACGGTGAAAATAGACATTCCCTTCTGTATGGTGATTACATATCCGATCAACAAATAAAAAATCAACTGCGTAACACCAATAGATCCCAACCCTAAAATCTTCCCCATCATTAACTGCCGTGGAGACACGGAAGATAGTAAAATTTCCATCATACGCGTATTGCGTTCTTCTAAAACACTGCGCATCAATATTTGTGCCGAGAGTACGATGGGTAAATACAGCAACATGACAAACAGAAAAGGTACCATAAACCCCATAAGTTCATCGCTGGAGGTTGCTTCGCCTGTCTTGGAAACCTCGTAAATATCCAAGTCGACACGGCTGGTGAGAGCGGTAATGAGGGTGGGATTCAGGTTTCTTTTCTGGAGACGATAGTGCACTACGGTTTTGTTTAGGGCTGCATTTAGATTGGAGGTTATCTTGTAATTACTGGCTGATCGGGTATAATAACGGGCTTCATTGTTCTCTACGACGTCCGACTCCAGAACCAAATAACCATCGATATCTTGCTCCTGGAGGGCCTTACGGGCCTGCTCAACCGTGTAGAATTTAATCACCCGGAAACGCGCCTCTCCGTTGGCCAGTTTATAATCAGATATTAAATTCGACTGAAAGGCCTTTCCCACGGGGGAGAAATCCACGAGACCGAGGGAGGTAACTTCCTGTCCTTCTTTCTCGGCCAGGGCGGCGGGTAACATGATGGAACCCAGGATGATCACCGGTAATATGATGGTGGAAAAGAGAAATAATTTTGACCGTAAGCGTGATAAATATTCCCACTCCAGGATCGTAAGGATTGGTTTCATGAGGCGCTTTTCACCTCCTCGATAAAGATCTGTTCCAAGGAAGGTTGGGCCACTTCAAAAGACTGGATCACGACGCGCTGATTTAACCAGTTCAACAAATCCCGGGGCGTACTTTTCAACCGCCCCCGTAAAAGACCATTCTTTACGTCCCCACCCTCCAGATAGGGCGCGACTTCCGAAGCTGGTAATACACCCGCAAAGCGCACCTCAACCATTTTTTCTACGTGGCGCTGTCGTATTACCGTAAGGGGACCTTCCACCAGGATACGCCCTTTGTTCAACAAACAAATATTGGTACATAATTTCTCTACCTGATCCATCTGGTGCGTGGAAAACAAGAAGGTCACCCCCTGGCTTTGTAACTCCCGAATGATCTCTTTCATAAGCACTTGATTCAAGGGGTCCAGACCGCTGAAAGGTTCATCTAAGACCACCACCTCCGGCTCATGTAACAAAGCAGCGATGAATTGTACCTTCTGCTGGTTGCCCTTGGATAATTCTTCAATCTTGCGATGAGCATAAGACTGAAGGTCAAAGCGCTCCAACCACCGTTGAACCAGGGGTTTTAATTGCGCGCTGGATTTCCCCTTGAGATGTCCTAGGTATACCAATGTCTCGGCTAACTTACTTTTTTGATATAGGCCTCGCTCTTCAGGCAAATACCCCAGAAAATAGCGGGGAACCTTACTAAGGTCACGACCTCGCAATAAAATTTGCCCCTGGTCTGGTTTGAGAATTCCCATAAGGGTGCGAATAAGAGTGGTCTTTCCGGCGCCATTGGGCCCCAATAAACCATACACATCCCCCTTTTGGATACGAAAAGTCGCCCGGTCCAATGCCCGAACCGTGTGGAAATCTTTAGTTACTTCTTGAACCTCAATCATGCTTAGCGCTCGGGCAAGAGAGTACCATCCACCTTCAAGAGAACCGGAATATTTAAAATATTAGCCACCGTTGGCGCCAGGTCCACCGTCGCTACCGGGGTTGACACTTCCACCGACGTTTGACTAACACGGGCCAGGACGATGGGGACATGGGTATCATATTCATAGGGTGTACCATGACTGCTTCCATAAGGAGTACGAAATAACCAGTATTTCTCCTGGAGAATATATAGATCGGGGCTTTTTTCGGGGTGGAAAAAATGCTTAATCCGGGTCATAAGCGTGTCTTCTGGTGTAGCGGCTAATATTTCGCTCTTGGTATAAACACGGCGAATACCCGGAATCGCCTCTAAATACTTACGGAATGTGTGATCGAGTTCGGAGACTGGAACTCCTAAACGAGCGATAGATTCTTGGTCGTAGTAGACTCCTAACGCGTGACGCACATACAATTGCACCCTACCATAGCGACGGACGAGAACACTATCGATATCATCCCACGCCTGGAAATACAGTTCTCGGTCAATACGGCCAGCGGGAAGGTTGTACTTCTGGCGCGTATATTCTGGTAAGGGGCAGCCTCCATGATCGGAAGTGAGAATAAAGGCAATGCGGTCCAATCCGACCAATTCGTCCAAACCTTTTATGAAACCGTCCAAATAACGGTCCAGCTTTAAAAAATGATCCATGACTTCCTGGGAATAGGGGCCATAGTAATGCCCCACCCAGTCGCTGGTACTTAAACCGATGAACAGCAAGTCGGGGTCGGCATCCAGACCTAAACGCTTTTCCTGAACAATCGTGGTAGCTAGGCGCAGGACGGCCCGATCCAACCAGGGGAAGTTCCTGATGCGGTCGCGAAGGTCCGCGTCGGTAAAGTCCCGGTCAAATCCAATTGGAAATACGGGTGAATAAGCTTGGGTGGCGTAGCGATCGGTTTCCCCCGGGTAGAAATCTTCCCGGGTAACCTGCTGGTAAATTTGAGGAGCCAATTCCCGTCGCCAGAGGGAATCCCGGTAGGCAAGAATATTCAAGGACTGGTTAAAAGAGGTCAACCAAGCCGGTAGGGACGGGGTAAAATAAGGCGCGGTTGTAAAGCTCTTATCTGGTTCGTACCAAATTGACAGGTCCGCCTGTAGCCCCCCTAACAAAATAGCGGCGCGATCTTTCACCGCTAAGGAATATACCTGAGACCGGGGATAAGCAGCTTTTAACCAATCCCCCAGGCTGGACCAGGTTTGTAAATGTGGGGGTAAGGGAGCGTCAGAACCGGGCAAGTCAAGGATGTCACCTACACAGTACACGACTTTTTTTTGCTGGCGATCGTACCAGGTATTTCCCAAAATGCCCTGGGGACCCGGGTATTGCCCGGAACTCAGCACAAAATGTCCCGGGCCAGTCGCCGTATAACTATGTTCATGATAGGCTTGACGGTAATAAATCCCATGATCCAAAAGCCATCGAAACCCTCCTGAAAAATAGGGATTTAGGCGCGGAATGATATGGTTGGGAAATTGATCAATAGAAATAAAAACCACCAACGCCGGCGTCGCTTGCGGGCGAAGGGGGTAAAGCCAAACAAGAGACGCTAAGAAAAAAAGTTTAAACCGTCTCAACCGCCTACTTTCAAGAAGCGTCTTTTACCAACCTTAACTACGACCGTCTCTCCTGCCTTTAGTTGGTGCTGAATGTCCGTGCAGACCTTCCCGTTAAGCCGCACTGCCTTCTGGCGAATCAATCGCCGCGCTTCGGTCTTACTGGTCACAAGGTGAGCAGCGGTAAGAACGTTCACCAAGCGGTCATCATGGGGAAGATGATAAACCGGCATCGCTTCGGGCTGTTCTTTTTGTACGATAACCCGCTGGAAGTGTCGTTCGGCTTCTTTCGCTGACTCGGAATCGTGATATAGGGTCACGATGGCCCGCGCCAGATCTCGCTTTACGTCCCGGGGATTGGTCTTTGGATCGGCCAACTGGCGATGGATTTCGGCCAGCGCTTTAGCATCGTAATCAGCAGCCAGGGCAAAATATTTCTCCAGGAGCGTGTCTGGAATGGACATTATCTTTCCGTACATTTCTTCGGGAGGATCGTATAGGGCGATATGGTTGCCGTAGGATTTCGACATCTTCTCCACCCCATCAGTCCCCTCTAAGAGAGGTAAGGTAATTATTACCTGAGGTTCCTGATCGTAGGCTCGCTGCAGGTCACGCCCCACGAGGAGATTGAAGGTTTGATCGGTCCCTCCCAATTCCACGTCGGCTTGGAGGGCAACGGAATCCATGCCCTGGGCCAGGGGATAGAGAAATTCATGAATGGATATGGGGACCTCCGCGGCGTACCGCTTGGCAAAATCGTCCCTTTCCAACATGCGCGCAACGGTGTGGTGACTGGCCAGACGAATCACCTCACTGAAGGACATTTTATCGAGCCATTCAGAATTATAGACTATTTTAAGCGTATCAATGTCAAGTATCACTTTAGCCTGTTCCACATAGGATCGGGCGTGTTGGCGCGTCTCTTCTAAAGAAAGGTGTGGTCGGGTCTTATTTCTGCCGGACGGATCGCCAATCATGGCTGTAAAGTCACCGATAACCAGGATGGCCTGGTGCGCTAAATCCTGAAAGTGGCGTAGTTTCCTTAAGACCACAGCATGACCAATGTGTAAGTCTGGCCGGCTGGGATCACACCCCAACTTAACGGTTAGGGGGATACCAGTTTTGCGCGAGCGTTCCAGTTTCTGGATTAACTCCTCCTCGGGAACGATACTCTCCACTCCGCGCCGAATGAGGTCCAGTTGTTCTTTTACGGGAGGAAATTTCATCGTTGATGGCCTTCGCGTTGGAGTTCCCGCTGTATATCGCGCTTTTTGATGGCCTCCTTTTTATCGTAGGTCCGTTTACCTCTTGCCAGGGCAAATTCCACCTTGGCCCACCCCCGTTCGTTGAAATAGATTTTCAAAGGCACTGCCGTAAAACCTTTTTGGGTGAGTTTTTGATGGAGCTTGCGGATTTCACGTTTTTGTAACAGGAGTCGGCGGTCTCTTCGGGGGACATGACCGGTAAAACCCGTATGGGAGTAGGCACTGATGTGGGCGCCGATGAGAAAGACTTCACCCTCACGAACCGTGACGTAGGCGTCCTTTAGGTTGGCGCGGCTTTCTCGGAGACTCTTCACTTCGCTCCCCATCAATTCAATTCCCGCTTCGAAAGTATCAAAAAGATGGTAATCGTGGCGCGCCTTCCGATTCGTGGTAACAATGAGCTTTTCCATTTCAATAACTGGCGACCAAAATACTGTGTTTCCCAGGGGTGATTCAAGTTTAATCCTTGCCCAAAGTTGAGGAAGAAATGTAAACTTCTTTACTTGGAATTATGCCCGGATGGCGGAACTGGTAGACGCGCTAGGTTCAGGGTCTAGTGTTCGCAAGAACGTGCAGGTTCGACTCCTGTTCCGGGCACCAAACCACAGGAGAATCCAGCTCCTACCTCAAAATCCTTACAAACCGGTTTACTAGCGCGGCACCTTTTACCGGGAATATTCATCCCCAAACCACGGAAAAAGAGACCGTAAAGTAAATAATGGCTTATGGGTAACCAGCTTGCTTCGGTGCATAATTCAAGCTTTAAACTTCGCGAAACAGTGCTGGTGATTTCCGCATGGCGGTTGTCACCTTTTCAAAGGCGTCAATAATGTCCTGGGTGTCTCGCTCCGTCCCCAGCAAATAGGTCTGTTTCAACCACACGGCTTCCTGGTTACAGAGACGTTCCGTTACTGGTAGTTGTAACCGTGCATAGCGTTGACTTTCTAACCAGGGATATTCCCCAATCTCGTCGGTAAACAGGCTTTCGCGATAAAGGGGACGGTAGCCGGCATAGGTGTAGATTCCTTCCGCTTGCATGGCCTTAAAAAACACTTCCCGGGAGAGCCCATGAAAGGCCTGGGATTGATATTTTAACAAATAGATATGGTTCGCGCTCCGCGTAGTTTGGGCGTACGTTTTCACCGGCGTTAACCCTTTTATTTGTCCCAGGACTTCGTCCAGACGTTGACGGTTGGCGTCGCGGAGGGCCATGGTTTCCGAAATGGTATCCAGTTGGGCCCGGAGGATGCTGGCGGCAAAGGCATTTAACCGAAAATTTCCCCCCGCCACCCTATGTTCGTACCAGGCCCCCTCCCGTACTCGGCCGCAGTTGTAGTAGGAGAAACAGTTGCCAATAAAGGTTTCGTCGTTGGAAACGATGGCCCCACCCTCTCCGGCAGCCATATTCTTACTACTCTGAAAGCTGAATATCCCTCCCAACCCCAGGGCGCCCACGCGCCGGTGGTCCCATTCTGCTCCGTGGGCCTGGGCCGCGTCTTCTATAACCTGCAAGTTATATCGCCGGGCCACCTTCAAAATTTGATCCATTTGAGCTGGATTACCACCCATATGCACGGGCATGATCACCCGCGTCCGATCCGTGATGGCACCTTCAATTAAAGCCGGGTTCAGGTTAAAAGTGTCAGGGTCTACATCCACAAATACGGGGACGGCATTGGCCATGAGGACCGCCGTTGCCGTAGCAATAAAGGTATAGGGAGGAATAATGACCTCATCCCCTGCGGCCACACCGGCGGCCTTCAAAGTAACCCATAAAGCTGCCGTTCCCGAACTGGTACTAATACAAAAACGCGCCCCTTGAAATTGGGCAAAGGCCGTTTCAAAATCAGTGATTACCTGGCTCCCTACTCCCCACACGCCACTTTCTAACGTGGATAGCAAGGCTTCTTTTAGGGGAGTCGTGACCGGCGGCCACGCGGGAAAGGGTTTTTTACGAATGGGTTGACCGCCAAAAAGCGCCAAAGAATGCATGTCTCTTTCCTTTTTAATTCAGTATTGAGGTAAAAATTAGGCATGCCATCCCTTTCATCCAACGCCGGAACGGTACATATTCAACCATCCCTGATTAAGTGTGACGTTTTTTCACCCCGTACTGACAACCCGTTACCTTCCTTTGCCAATCTTTCAGCTCAGAATGAACAGGAGGCAAAATTTCAACTTTGGTACGGGTCTTGAATCGAATCAAGCGTAACGCTTTTGGGGAACATTGGAATGAACTAAAAAGAAAGGAGTGCAATGATGAACTTAATAAAATGGACACCTCGCAAATCACTGGTAACCGATTTCGATCGCATGATTGACGAATTCTTCGAGAACAGTTGGTTTCCGACTTTCAATTTGGCTTCCTGGAGTCCCGCTGTGGATATCGAGGAACGGGAAAAGGAATACGTCCTAACCGCCGACATTCCCGGGATGAATAAAAAGGACGTGAAAATCACCGTTCGGGACGGTATCCTCACCATTAGTGGTGATCGGAAGGATGAAAAGAAAGAAGAGCAAGGAAATTATTACTACCGGGAGCGTCGCATCGGTTCCTTCTGCCGTTCTTTCCGCTTGCCTGAGGGGGTGAACGAAGACGAGATACAGGCAAAATTCAAAAACGGGATTCTCACGGTTAACCTGCCAAAAAGTGAAACCGCCTTACCAATGGAGAAGGAAATCAAAATTTCCTAATTGCGGAACGCTGGAAAAGGGCCTGCGTAAGGCCCTTTTTTTTATAGGCGATAATTCAGGCTAAAATACAGGTAGAATACGGCGTACTTTTTATCCACGATCCAATCCAAAGAACAGGAACCCTGAACCTTGGTAAACAAGGGGTGGTTCAGACTGGCGGAAAAGGTATGCTGAAAATATTTAGTGAATTGATTTCCATACCCGTACATATACAGCTCGTATTCAAGATGACCGTTACCTGTACCGCCCCAGGGAAAACTATATCCCGTCTCCGTGCGTAACCCCTGGATGATCAAGTTCTTGATGTAACTGGATTGAATGGAAAACGAACGCCCATTTTGTCCCGGAACCGAGCCATACCCAAGGAACGCTAAAATGGCATGGTCGCGCGTGTCCTTGACCTGGCCACGGTAATTGACACCCAGGTTAAACGACCCCAGGCGGTGGTGAGAAAATTGAATGGAATTGTAGAAGCCATAGCGCATGGCATCATTAAACAAGGAATCGGGCAAGGTGTTATCCGCCATCAGGTACAGGACCCTCTTCCGTCCTGAGTAGCGACTGGAAATTACCAGACTGCGCCAGGGACGATAACGAAGCGATATTTGGTTGGAGGTGAATTCAACGGAACGTCTTTTTAAGGGTGGAGTATGGGTGTAGAGGTCGATGGTCTGATAGGCCGTGAGGGAAAGCGCTTTTCCGAAGTTGGTGCTAAACTTCCCGTACACAAATTCGCGATCCACCTCCACCCCCGCCAGCTGGCGAATGTAGGCTAAACTGGTAGCCGTCGGGTGGCCTTCGCCTTGGTGCTGAAGATTAACAAAAACCCCCATTTTCTTCACGCGAGTGTTCACTTTCAGCGTCCCCGGTTCGGGTTGCACCCCGGCCAAAGCTCCTACAGAAAGACGGGATTTTAGGCGCCGGGAGACGAGAATGCCGTCGCTGGCGCCGATACCTGCCAGTTCCGACGTGTAAACGCGACCAAGTTGGGTAAACCAGGGCTCCCCGCGTTGCCCGAAAGTGATACGGGCCTGGTACAGCGTAAAGGTGTTGTCCTGGAAATTCTGACGACCATAAGTCCAAAACCTTACCTTCCGCAGTCGTACTCCATATTGCAACACGCCGATGCCGCGTTTATCGGTACCTTTGCCGCTGAATTGGGTGTGCGTATAACGTAAGGTCACTAACCCTGACTGCGACAACTGAAAAGGTCTTTCCGCTGGTTTTTCCATGCGGGTCACCTCAGGCTCAGGTTCCCGTGTTAGGACGATGGTAACTAATTTTTCCAGTCGTACGCGATCTCCCAATTGAAAATTTTCCGGCGGACTCAAGGGGCGCGAGACCGAGGACTTGCGGGCGACGTTCGTAATCACCAACAACCCGACTTCTTCATCTCGACGCCAGACGTGTAACGTATCCCCTACCCGGGCTTCCTGGTCGCTACCCAGATCACAATAGACCTGATCCATGGTTAAATAAGTTATGGAGCCTTCAGCGCGAACCTGACGGCGCTCCTGGCCCATTACCAAGCTCATTACCAACAAACCCAGGGTTAAGATTTTCTTAGTCACCGCCACGCCCTCGGGAATGACAGTCGTAACAAGCGTTACTTTCGTACCGATAATCTCCCTCCTCGTCATGTTTCCGGTCCATCTTGCTCTTTTCATGCTCATGACAAACGGTGCCTCCTTCCCCCTCCAACCCGCAGGAGAAAATCGTGTAATCACTGGGATCATAATGGCACTCGGTCTCACAGGTACTCCATACTCCCCGGTGTGACCCCGAGTAAATAGGGAAGATTAGATCGTGATGGGCCATATCAATGGGAACCCACCTGCGCGTATTGTGACAGAAGATACAATCGGTATTATCCGTATGATCTCCGGAAGCAATTGGCCCTTGAATTTTCGTGAGGTGACACGTTTCACAAGTCGTATCCATATTGCCCATTAGCGATGGGAAGGTGCCTCCGTGGCAGGTGCGACAGGCCAGTTGGGCATGGGCTCCCTCCAGGGGGAAAAGGGTCAAGTCGTGCTGACCCCGCCAACCCAGCATCTCCCAGGTCTCCGGCTCGTGACAGCGACCACAATCCGAACCAAAATCGCCGTTGTGAATATCAAAATGGCAAGTGACACATTCTGGTCGGGCCTCCGAAAAAGCATGTTGCTCGGTAATCGTAGAACCCGGGTGACACTGGATACACTCGGCTTTACGGTGGCGTTTTAACAGCGGAAAACGGGTCTCATTATGATCGAAAATACGCTTCGAGGACAGGGGTAGCCAGGCATCCGGCGTATGACAGTCACCACAAGGCCGTTTCGTGACCACATTCTGATCCTGCATAAAAAGAAACCCGAGGATTAAGAGGAAAACCTTCAATCTTCCCTCCAGTCAGGCTTCGGTCGCAAGTGTCTTCGCCAGTCCTGTCGGGAGTTTAAATCACCCCCACAATCATCCTCGCTCCCGTTGGGATGGCAGTTGACACATTGCGGATCATCCGGGGCATTAGCGTTGTAGGTATAAGTCGTCCCGCCCACCGTGCACGAGACCCAGGAGCCGTCCTCGAAGTGTTCCGAATCAATCCCCTGGTGGCAGGGGCTGAGGGTACAGGTAAAGGTAGGCGCCTGATAGGGATCGGCATGGCAGCTCTCACAAGTTTCAGCCTGCTCATCCTGGTGACCGTTAGGGGCAATAGGAAAACTGTGATCAAAGGTTGCGTCCTGCCAGTTGCTGGTAGAGTTATGACAGGTCTCGCACACCGTCCCAAACCCCGAGGCTTCGTGGGGGGGATTCGTCGTGGCGTTGTAATCATCCAAGTGACAGTCTACACAACCCGTCGTAATCCCCGTATGATCGAAAACGGCCCCTTCCCAGGTTTCCGTACTTAAATGACACCGGTCGCAGACTAAACTGAAGCCCGAGGCCTCGGAATGGGGCGGGTCCGTCGTGGCATTGTAATCTGGCAAATGACAAGACACACAATCCAGGGTTAAAGAATGATCATAATATTGGGGGCTCCAACCGAAAGCAGTATGGCAGAGTATACATTGATCCGCCGGATAACCGTAATCGTTGTGATTGGGGTCGGTAGTGGAATTGAAATCGTCTAAATGACAGGCGCTATTCTCACAACGGTTCGGGGTATTGTTATATTGATCGTTCACATGACAGGCGGCACACGCCACCGGCACGTGTAATCCCTCCAGACCAAAACCCGTCTGGAGAAGCGTGTGACTAAAATTAGCAATACTCCAAGCCGTGGTTTCATGGCACAGGGCGCATTCCGTACCAATATTGTCATTGGTATGAGGCGGACTCAGGGCTTCGGTATGCTCGATTAAATGGCAATCAGCACAGGGTGTGGCGGCTACCTTGTCGTGGTCGAACAAGAGGTCCGCCCAACTGATCGTATTGTGGCAGGCTTCACAGTCTCGGGCGATGTTGTGGCTGGGGTGGTCAAAGTTAGAACTGGTCCAGTTGGTTTGGGCCAGCCCTCCTGGCTGATGACATTCGGTGCAGGCCGTGGGCAAATCGTAAATATCGTTCGCGTGGCACTGATTACAATCAACGGTTTGATGACTGCCCGTGAGAGCAAATTCCGTGAGGTCGTGGTCGATCTCAGCATCCTCCCAGGTTTCAGTGGTGTGGCAGATCTCGCACTCTTCTACAAATTGAGCGCTAGCCGTGTGGTCGGGCGCATCAACCTGGTTTTTGGTCTCTTCCCAATCGGTTTGATGACAAGACCAGCAATCATCCGGTGCTTTCCGACCCCAATCCTGGTGACATCCCGCACAGTCTGCTTCCCGGTGGGCACCCGTAAGGGGGTAGAGTGTCTGGAGGTCATGGTCAAACGTAGCCGGCTGCCAGACGGCTTTCTGGATGGGATGGCAAGTTTCGCAATCGGGACCAAGCTGTACCACGACATGGGAAGGATCGGTCGTCTCCTCGTACGTTTTTCGATGACAACCCCAGCAGTCGGTAGGGACGACGTCAAAGCGAATCATGGGGCGTTCCCGGTGGCAATCTTCACAGGCAATTCGACGATGAGCCCCCAAAAGGGGAAAACGGGTGGTCTCGTGGTTAAAGGTTCGGGAGGTTACCTGCCAGGAGTCAAACCCATGGCACTGCCTACAGTCATTCCCCAACGTAGTGTTATGTACGTCTAAATGGCAGGAATTGCATTCCGTTTTTTCTATTTGAAACTGGTGTTTCTCCTTTACGGTTGTCCCCTTATGACAGGTCTTACAGGGTTGGATCTGGTGGCTACCCTGCAAGGGAAAGGAGGTTTCCCGATGGTCGAACCGGGCCAATTCCAGGCGTTGCCACCCCAAAGGACCATGACAATCAGCGCACGAATAACCGGGCACCTGCAATCCCGGCTCCTGTTGGGCGAAAACGGCTGTTGCCAGAATGAGCCACAGGCCGACCATTAGCGAATCTCCCCAGTCAAAGTATGGCAGTCCTCACAGCGGTGGGGTACGGGGTAATAGCGTGCGTAAACGCCCCCGGCATCCTGCTCGGTTTCATGACATTTGGCACAGGCAACATTACGATGTTTACCATCAAGCGGAAAAGCAGTCTGTTGATGATCCAAAACTATCTTTTTAAAAGACTGGGTCGTATGACAGGATTGACAGGCATTTTCATAATGCGTGCTGAATTGGTTGCGGTGCACATCCCGGTGGCAAGTCTCACACCGATTCTCTTTCCAGGTGAACCGTGTGGTGGTCACGCCAGCTCGCGGTTCGAAGGGTTTATGACATTGAATGCACGGGATCGCCAGGTGGCCACCATCCAATACAAACCGCGTCTCCTGATGCTGCGCCAGGGTAAAGGTGGTGGGCTTAAAACCTTGAACGGTATGACAGGCCCCACAATCGCCCCCATCCTTGCGATTGGCAAATTGACCATAATGACGGTCCTCGTGACAGGCGGTGCAGGATAAATAACGCGGCAATTGCTTTAAATCAGGTTTGTGGCACTGGGTGCATTTAACCTTATCGTGCTTGCCTACGAGGGGGTATTTAGTCTTCGCGTGATCAAAGGGAATCAGATCCTTTTTCCAATTCTTAGTGGTGTGGCAGGTATTACACTTGTTGCCATAAGTGCCGTTGTGTTGATCTTTATGACAGTTCAGGCAGGAATTAAAAGCCAAGCCCGTTAATTGTTTCACCGGCGGAGTGCGGGTGGCGTCCAGTTTATGACATTTTTCACAGGCCACTTTTTGATGCGCCCCGGTGAGGGCAAACTTGGCCTGCTGATGGTCGAAAACAGCGGCAGCCTTTTGCCAACTTTCCGTGGTATGACAGGTAGTACACTGCGGGGACACCTCACCCCGGTGTACATCGGTATGACAGGCATTACACTTGCGGCTGAGCCCTAAAAACGTGCGATCTAAAACCGGGAAACGAGTATATTTTTGCGCCCACGCGATCACGGAGGTATCTTTAATAAAGGCCCGCTTATGGCATTCATTGCACTTTGGTTTCTGGTGCCCGCCTGTTAACGGGTACCCCGTTTTATCATGATCGAAAGTGTTAATATCCTTAGGCCAGTAGACTAACTCAAAAGCGCGGCCATTGTGGTCGGAATGGCAGTCCCCGCAGGCGCTTTTTTTATCCGCATGATAACCCCGGTTCTGGTCAATGCGCTCTTTCAAGGGTGTGTGGCACACAACGCAACCGTCGGAGAGCTCTTTTTTCCTCAGTTCATGACACTGAACGCAATTGGTAGTACCCTCTAGATCAGCATGGTACTTAGACAATTTACCAGGTGAAAACTGTGCCGGCAGCACGCAGAGGAGCAAAGCGAATAGTAGGCAGGCGCAGCGTGGGGGACTCATTCAGACCTTTGCTTCGACTTTTTTCCCAAATTCTATTCCTATGGCGTTTAGCAGAGGAAATGGCAGTTCTCCTCCAGCAAAAATGAACACATAATCATTCTCTATTTGAACCGCTTGGCCCTCCTGCTCTAACCGAACCGATTCAGGTGTGATTTCTTTTACATTCGAGTTGAATAGCGCCTGCAATTTCTTCTCTTTTAGGAAGCGTTGGATATTCTGCTCATTGTGGGCTTTTAGACGGAAAAAATTCGGTTTTCGGTAGGAAATGGTAACCCGATTCCCGGGTTGACTGGCGAGCCCGATGGAAGCTTCGATGGCGCTGTCTCCCCCGCCCACTACGAGTAGCTTTTGTTCCTGGTAAGACTCAGCGTCTATCAACTTGTACATAACCTTGCTGAGATCCTCACCGGGCACCCCTAACTTCCGCGGTGTCCCCCGGCGACCCAAAGCTAAAATCACCTTCTTAGCCCTGAAAGTCCCGCGGTTACATTGCACGTCAAAACCACCATCCAAGGAACGCACTCCCGTTAACTTATGCTTGGTCTTTAAAAGCAATTGTTGACGCTCAATGATCGTCTCCCAGATATCTAAAAGCTCTTCCTTGGTATATTCTTCCTTATCCAGCCTGCCATAGAGGGGAAGCTCTACCGGTTGGACCAAAGTCAGTTTTTTGCGCGGATATTGCAGGATAGTCCCGCCAGGAAGGTCCTGATCCACCACAAGGTATTTAAGGTCCAATTCCTTCGCCCGCAAGGCAGCCGAGAGACCCGAAGGGCCAGCCCCCACAATGACGATATCAAATTCGTTCGGATGCGGCTTTTCGATAACTTCGTGAATATGACTCACCGCCCGCACTCCATGGCCAATGGCGTTACGAATCAAGGCCAAACCGCTGAGTTCACCGATGATGTACACCCCGGGGATCGTAGACTCGAAATGCTCCGTCAAGCGCGGGATATCTTCCCGTTCACTAATGTCCCCCAATCCAATCTCAATCGCCCTTACGGGACAGTTTTCGGCGCAGAGGCCATGACCGACACAGTGACTTCCGTTTACAATAGTGGACTTACCGTTAATGATCCCTAACACATCCCCTTCCGGACAGGAGTCCACACAAATCCCGCAACCAATACACGCTGACTGGTTGATGATGGGATGTTGCAACAGGGGTTTGGCCTGACCCTTTTCCGTGGTTTTTTTGAGGCGCGCCCGCGTCCGTCGTTCTTTACGTCTCATGCTGAGGATATACGGCACAAGAAACAATAAAATAATCGTGAGACCGATGGCGAAGGTTATAAGGGTTTCCATGTCCTCTATACCAACCAGGTAAAACCCAGAGTCACAGCTACGATCACGTGGATAATCATGATTACGATCATGGTATAGGCAAACGGTTTATGGATAACGTGCCAGTAATGGAACAACTGATGGGCTGCATTCCAGAAGGCAATTTGACGAGCGATCTTCACTCGTTTGTGCAGCGCCTTGCGGAATCCGCGAATTTGACCTCGTGGAATGTGAGTCGAGTCCATAATCCGTCGCGTAACTTTACGCTGTTTTAGCTGGCCAATAATGTCCAATGAAAGGACGGTGAAGAAACCTAACATCCCCCGCTTCTTGATTTTCTCCACCCCAGCCATTTTCTCGATAAGGTTCAGTTGCTCTTCTGAGAGATGGTACTTTTCCACCAGGTGGGCCGTCATTTTGTGCTGTTCACTTTCAAATTCTTTCATGCTCATTTCCCGTCCACTCACCCGCCGGGGGATTTTGATGTAAATATAGCGGCCAATAAAACCACTCAAGGCCACCGCCACCATGGACCAATAGGAAACAGACACCAAGCCACCGAATTTGAAGCTCGTGTGGAGAGTCACCAAAATAGGACCGGTGATTCCCAAGAAAATATGGTAATTCAACCAGGTGGGGAGTTTCCCCCACTTACGAAAAAAACGCACCCTCTTTCGCAGGGAATACGAAAACATGATAATCATCATGAGACTACCGACAAGTCCCAAGCCGTGGCCATAAGTACCCCCCGGTTTCCACATTTTATGAAAGGAACCCAAGTGGGGGCGTTCAATTTGCGGTGTCAGGTAATAATGGCCGGCCTGCTGTAACGTGATAGCGACGATTCCCAGAACAAGCAAACTCATTATGATGAGTATAATTTTATGAACGAACTTCATCTATTAGTCGGGTTTCCTTGGGGCGCGTATATTACGCAACAACATTGGGAAAAAATGAAGCGCTATTTTACCAGGATTTATTAACATTTCAAGTGATAGGAATCACGTGCAGTAGCTAACAATAGAATACTTACGAGACTATACAACCACCCCCCCGTCCACGTTTAAAACCGCACCATTGATGTAACTGGCGTCGTCACTGGCTAAGAAACAGTAGGCTTGGGCCACTTCTTCCCTGCTTCCCCACCGCTGGAGGGGAATTTTCGACTTCATCATGTCAACGACTTTCTCGGGGATTCCGGCGGTCATGTCCGTTTTAATGAAACCTGGCGCCACAGCGTTTACGCGAATGCCATCCCGAGCCAACTCCCGGGCCCAGACTTTCGTCATGCCAACGACCCCGGCCTTGGCCGCCACATAATTCGTTTGACCGAAGTTCCCATAAAGGGCCACTACCGAAGTGGCATTAATGATCACGCCACTTCCTTGGTCCCGCATGATCTCCGCTGCGGCCCGCCCACATAAATAGACCCCCTTTAAATTTACCTGGATCACGCGCTCAAACTGCACCTCCTCCAACTTGACCAACGTGCTATCCTGCAGGATACCGGCATTGTTGATGAGGACATCCAAACGACCGTACTCCCGCTTGATGATTTGGAATAGATTCTGGACGCTCCGGGAATCACTCACGTCCGTCTGAACAAACCGAACGGGATACTTTTTTTCTGTGAGGGCTTTTTCGGCGGCCAGGCCGGTTTTTTCGTCAATTTCAGCGATGATAACCCGGGCTCCTTCAGTTAATAACTGTTCCGTGATAGCCAGACCGATCCCCCGTCCCCCACCCGTTACCACCGCGACTTTTCCTTGAAATCGTTTCATGGTCGCTACTCCTGAAAAAAAT
This sequence comes from uncultured bacterium, assembly GCA_964628055.1. GTDB lineage: Bacteria > Fidelibacterota > Marinisomatia > Marinisomatales > TCS56 > CAZBEL01. The sequence continues at coordinate 27,169 of CAZVNL010000010.1, forward strand.
AAGTAAATTCGACGTACATCTTCCGCATATAAATTAGGTTTGCTGACTAACACAAGGAAAGGACTCTCCATGATATACGATACAATTCTGGATTGCGTTGGAAACACACCTATTGTACGTCTGAACAGAGTGAGCCAAGAATTAGATTGTGAACTTTACGTGAAATGTGAATTCACGAATCCCGGGGGCTCCGTAAAGGATCGAATCGCCGTGAGAATGATCGAAGAGGCGGAGAAAGAAGGCCGCATCAAACCCGGGGATACCATCATCGAGGCCACTTCCGGGAATACGGGGATTGGCTTAGCCCTCGCCGCAGTGGTAAAAGGGTATAAACTAATCATCACCATGCCGGAAAAAATGAGCATGGAAAAACAGGTGGTGTTGGAAGCCCTGGGGGCCCAGATCGTCCGCACCTCCACCGAAGCTGGTCACGATGATCCGGACAGCCTCTTTAGCATCGCCCAAAAGCTACACCAAGAAATCCCTAACTCGCATATTTTAGACCAATATTCCAACCCCCATAACCCCCAGGCCCATTATTATGAAACCGCCGGGGAAATTTTAAACAACTTCGAGACTCCCCTGGACATGTTTGTAGCTGGAGTGGGTACGGGGGGTACCATCACCGGCATTGCTCAAAGACTCAAAAAGGAATGGCCGCATATCACCGTAGTTGGGGCCGATCCTTACGGTTCTATCTTAGGTGGTGGTACAGAAGTATATCCCTATTTAGTGGAAGGCATTGGTTACGATTTCTTCCCCGACGTTTTAGACAATAGTTTAGTGGACGAATACGTTAAAGTGAATGACAAAAACACTTTCATCACCGCCCGGCGGCTCATACGGGAGGAAGGGATCCTCTGCGGAGGCTCCAGCGGCACCGTAGTATGGGCCGCCCTACAAGCCGCTAAGCGACTGAAAAAGGGCCAGAAATGCCTGGCCATTCTACCCGACGGAATCCGGAATTACATGAGCAAATTCATTCAAGATGACTGGATGCGAGACCAGGGGTTATTAGATAAATAAGATCCTCTTTGCCCCGGAGATACAGAGAGATAAGTGAAAAAATTTCCTATATTCCCATTATCCTCTGACTTTTAAAATTAGCGCACCGACACCATCAAACGTGGCAGAATTAGTCGTTTGGGACTTGAAGTACGTGGCAAACCTAATACCAGCAGTTGACGCCTAAATTCTTAGTTATATGAAGTTGGAAGGCTATAAATTTAGGATTGTTAATCAACTTCCATAAAAGGACGTTGAAGGAAGGCATTAAAAGATTCATCTTGTAATTAGACAAATGAAGATTAAAAAGTCCCAACAACCAATATTAAACTCTGCGTCTCGGTGGCTTACGCCGTTCTTCCTCTTTAAGAAAATCACCACCAACCTGTTATTATTTATCACCCTGTTGGGTATCGGCAGTCTTACCGCCCAGGCGTTACTCCAGCCCGATGCCCGAGGCTACCTCGTGAAAGTGGGTGATCCCTGCCCGGACTTTACCTTGCAATTTCCCGATGGGTCCCAGACTTCCTTCACCGAGCTCAAAGGCCGGGTGATTATGCTCCAATTCACCGCCAGTTGGTGTTCTGTCTGCCGGAAAGAAATGCCGTACATCGAGCGAGAAATCTGGCAACCCCTAAAAGACCAGGGACTGGTCCTCATCGGTGTGGATCGTGATGAACCGGCCGACACGGTCCTCAAGTTCGCCGCCGAAATGCAAATCACCTATCCCCTCGCCCTGGACCCCGGGGCGACCGTCTTCAGTAAATTCGCCGCCCCAGAAAGCGGCGTAACCCGGAATGTCATCATCGACCAGGAAGGAACGATAGCGTTCCTCACACGACTATATGATCGCGAGGAGTTCGAAGCGATGATCACCGTCATACGGCGTCTGTTGAACAATAGTTATGAATAAACCAGCTTTATTGTTTTCCCTTTGCGCAATTTTCTCCGGTTGCAATACGCACAACGATTGCTACACGGTTCGAAAACCAGCCCCCTACACAATCCAATTCCTCGTCAACGGAAGCGCAACAACCGCAGATATTCTACTCGTCGTTGAAGAGACGACGCCAGACACCACGCGTCTCGAAGACGCCACGTTACCCTGGTCAAAAGAACTGACGAAGACCGGAGATACCTGGGTTTACCTGGCAGCACAAAACCAGGATTCGGTGGGAACCGTTTCCACGATCTTATCTGTCAACGACCAAGAATTCAACCGGGACGGGCCCTCCTTCATTAGCTCCGTGAGCTATTCATTCCTGGCAGAAGATTATATGGTAGACGTATTGGAATGTCCTTGAGACCACTACGCCACCAAGGTAATCTAAATCCTGGTTCTACCAATCCCGCGTTTTTTCGGTAAGTTTAGGTAGGGTACCAGAAACCTACCCTGAAAGCCAAGGGGAAACATTAAGGAGATGGTCACTTCCGTTCTTTATTTCGGTTTATAGGCCACCCCTCGTATGGTGGGACGAAATACCGGCGACGTTTTCCGCATACTTTCTTCAATCATATTAGCGGTTAAAAACCCAGCCCTGGAAATGGCCTTTGCCGTCCGCCGGGTGAGGTGACAATTGCCCGCCACGCGTTTCCAGAGGGGTTCCAGGCGCTGTTGCCAACGGTAGCGCCGGGGTCGGTTTTCCGCAGCCACATGCTCCAAAAACACATAGCTGCCACCCGGTACTAAAACCCGGTAGACCTCCCCAAGAGCCTTATCGGGATTCCGTACCGAACATAGCACCAGGGTGCCGACGACGAAATCAAAGGCTGCGTCCGGAAAGCTCAAGGCCTCAAGGGGATCATTAACGATTTTGACGCTTCCAGGCCCGGTATCGGTTATCTTGCTACGCAATTTCCTACGCATGTAGTAATCCGGTTCCGCCAGGACGAGGCGTTTCACCGAGTGACCGTAATAGCCCAGGTTCGCCCCCGTACCAGCCCCCACTTCAAGTACTTCCCCGTAGATATTCTCCAACAAGTCCTCCCGCCAGGCTTGCAGGCAGGACTCTTCGCTCTGGCGCGTAAGCCAATCGTAGATAACGGCTTCAAACCAGGACATACAATGATTCCTTCGCTATCACGGTCACCGCTCTACTCCGGTAATCCTTCTTCGCTAGCAGTTTGGAGAATCAGTTTCCTTACGATGTTGCCGGTTTTTTCCAGGTTGCCGATGAACCTTCTGGCGGGAAGATCCTCCTGGCTATGGCGTAGTTTATTCTTCCCCTTGGAGATGATGGTAAGATAGACTACCGGAATATCCAGGTAGGCAAAGGAACGGTGATCAGCCCCGGAACAACAGGAAGCCTTTGAATAGCGATAGTGCAATTCCTTCATGGTGGCTTTGATGTTGCTTTGTAGCCACTTGGGATAGATGGCTGGAGAGGAAGAGTTTCGATAGACTTCCAAAAAGGACGTGAGTAGGTTTGTTTGGAAGCTATCGGTTGAAATTAATTCCAGACTGGAACTGGTATCCGATTCGGTAAACTTCAGGGGATGTTTCATTTCGATATACACCTTCTTTCCCCGGCCCACGCCGTCGATGTTAATATTTAACAAACAATTTTTCAACTCCGTTGCATGTTGGAGGATATAGGCCTTGGAACCGATCAAACCTACCTCTTCGGCCCCTAAAGCCACGAAGGTTAAATCGTAAGGTAACGAATTGGCGAGGGGTTGAAAATAGCGGGCCAATTCCACTAACACGGCCGTTCCGGAGGCATTGTCATCGGCCCCGGGACCCTGTTGACTATCCCAGTGCGCTGTGAGAATGAGCTCCCCCCCTTTCCCGGTGGCGTAGGAATAGGTCGCCACCAGATTATAACTTTTTCGGGGTCGGCCCTTCTTTCCCACAGAGATTTGAAGCGCTACCAGTTTCCCATGATACTCCATCACCTCGTGGAAGACCGCTTTGCTAAAAACCAACACTGCTTTAGGAGCCTGTCCCTTCAATAAAATTACCTGGTTGGATACTACCGATAGTACGATTTTATCCTGAATATCCGTCACGGAGTCCAACCTGGCCGCGGCTACGTAGCCTTCCCCAGACAGAACGATTGTATCACGAAAACTGTGGTTGATGTAGGCGGTCTGTACAGGAAGATATTTTCCGTTTATGAGGATTTGCCGGTCTTTTAGGCGCACCCAACTAAAATAAAACGTGTCAATCTCCACGTTCATGGAAAGACTAGAAAATTGCTCGTTTAGGTAGTCAATGGTGTTTTTTTCAGCCACCGATCCCGGAGTTCTGGCCCCAAAACCAGATAATATTTTTACATGCCCATACGCTCTTTTACTAAAGTCGGTTGGTAATTCCGAGAAATTTTGAGCATAGCTCTGACAAGTGATAATTATAATAACAATCAGTATCGTTTTTTTCATGTCCGATTGGCCGGTTGTTTTACCGCTGGTTGTTTCTTAGCAGCGTTACTTTTTATTTGCACCAAAACAGCACCAATTGCCGCGATTACCATTGCCACACCTTCCTGCATTGTGATCTTTTCATCAATGAAAAACCAGGCAAGAATTGCTATTTGAATCAACATTGTACCGTTGATAATACTCGATTCCATTGCCGCCAGTGTACGGAGTGTATGGTTCCACAAGGTGAACGCAAATGCTGTATTTATCACCGCTAACCATAGCAATAATAGCCAATTCTTTGGGTTTATAGATGGAGCTCCTTTAAGAGCAAAACCGATAATCAAAAGTAATAGAGCACCGACTCCCATGCTGACAAACGTCACAACTAAGGGACTGATGTCTTTACTGCGGTTTATGTTCCGTCCAAGAATTGAGGATCCTGAATTGGCCAATACACCTACAGCCATCACAGCTAGACCAATACCCTGGTTTCCGTAAAAAGAAATGGGATAGAAATAGAATAGAATTCCTATAATGAAAAGGATAGCACCTGACCATTGCAAAATAGTAGGTTTTTCATCAATTAATTTGATCCCCATTATGGCAACGATTAAAGGGGTGAAATTGAGCATGAGACTTACAGTTACTGCCAGGAGTAAAGAAAGCCCTAAGAATTGTGCTCCTTGCGTAAAAGTATAAAAAACAAATCCCAATAGAATGAGTTTCTTCCATTGACTCGTCGTGAGGTTTCTGAGTTCTTCAGTATATTTCTTTTTCAATATGAACGGGATAAAACAGAGGAATGCAAGAATGTAGCGTAATCCTGCAAAGGTAATCGGAGGAATATCAGCGAGCCCCCATTTAATAATGATGAAGGAGGTAGACCAAAGAAAGGTAACTAAAAGCGCCTGAAGAACAGCGAATAAATGACGAAAAAGTCTATGATCCAACCATTGGTCCTTTATCTAAATCCAATTAGTTAAGTTGGAAAACTTAAACTATATGAACGGTTTTTTTGAACAATAATAGTCAAATTTAACACCTGAATTCAACTCCTAAGCGCAACTCAAAGATTGGTTGTAGAAACAGTGAATCCCTAAAACCCCATAAGTATTTTGGGTTGTATAGATATCTCCTCTCCACGGTTAGTCCCTAAAATGATATCCACCGTGAGCAAAATATCCGCCACCGTAATCTGGCCGTCATAGTCCACGTCGGCCGTACAGAGGTCCGCGTCGTTGGGAACAACGTATCCCAGGACGAAGCGAATCATGCGGATTATGTCCGACACGTCCACGCTCCCATCGTGGCTGGCATCGCCGGGTATACACTCCCCGCCAGCTACCTGGACAGAGATACTCACCGGCACGCTGGTAGAATCATTATCAATGAGACGAGTAACCAAGGTGTAAGTATACACCTGTCCTCCTTGCAGGCTCAGGTCGGTATAGGTCTCCACCCCGGCGGAAATTGAATTGAGCAACAGGCCGTCACGCCTGATATCGATGATGAAGGGTGAAATGGTATCGCCCCCGAAAAGCTGGGTGGGGTCATTCCAGGTGAGGGTAATACGGTACTGGATACTCGTGTCGGCTTGGAGGTTAGTCACCGGGTTGGGATCCAGGGAATCAGAAGCTAAGGTAGTGTTAACGATCAAGGCCGATTGGTAGAGGTTTAACCGTCCCCCGCTGACGGTAATGCCCTGGAGGGAAGCCAAGGAGTCAGTGCCGTCTAAAATGGCCTGTTTAATGAGGAGGGCGCCAGCTCCCGGTTGGCTGCGGTAATACTGGGCAAACCCGTAGCTCATGGCGGCGTGCATAAACCCCACGGCGCCAGCGACGTGCGGGGACGCCATGGAAGTGCCCGTTAAAATGGAGGTCCCTCCCCCGGTATAAGTGGAGAGGATAGCCGTGCCTGGCGCACCTAAATCGATGGAGGTAGCCCCGTAGGCCGCTCCGCTGTTCTTCGTATCGTACTTGGTGGTATTGGTAACGGCAATGAGCCAATCACTAGTGCACCCCGTGGGGACGTCACCGGTCACATCTACATTGGAATTGTTATTCATTGTAGCTGCTGCACTTAGAATCCCCGCCTGACCCAGGGCATTGTACATATCATTCCAGAGCACGTAACTGCCCGCGTTGCAATCGGCATAATCGATTCCGAAACTACTGTTCGTAGCCACCACAAAGGCCCCGAATTGCCCGCCGGTGGAATCGTAGAGCAGGCGCTGATCCAGGGCATACCCGTAGGCTTCCAGGGCTACCGAAGTTTGACTGGTGGAGCCGGCAATGGCCATGAGTTTCACGTTCCAATTCACCCCCGTAACCTGACTAGCATTGTTGCCCTTGGCGCCTACAATACCGGCTACGTGCGTCCCGTGTCCGCTGCTGGGAATATTCCCGTTGGAGCTGTAAGCATTCCAGCCGTGAATGTCGTCGACGTAGCCATTGTTGTCATCATCCACGCCGTTGCCCGGAATCTCGTTATAATTGGTCCACAAGTTGGGGATCAGGTCCGGGTGCGTGAGCATCATTCCCCCGTCAACGATGGCCACCACGATGGTATCCCCCAAGGGATTAATCCCCCCTTGGGTGAGGTCCCAGGCCTCGGGACCATCAATGTCCGCATCCACCGTGCCACCGCTCTGCCCCGTATTGTGCATATTCCATTGTTGCGTGAAGTCGGGATCGTTGGGAATGGTCTGCCGTAGGGTGAGATAGTGATCCAACTGGGCCTTTTCCACAAAGGGATTGTTGCGAATTAACGGTAGGGCCGCTTCAGCCGATAAGCGGTCATCTATGATCCGGACTAAATAAATCTTTAAACGGCGCACCAAGAGCTTTTCGATTTCAAACTGTTTCGCATCCAGGGTGGCAGCTAACTCCGCCCGGCTCACTCCGGGAGGTAATTTCACCAATAGATGATCGGGGACGTACGTTTGTCCCACTAGGACACCCCCTAAAACCAGTCCCCAGGTCAGGTATCTAATTCCCAGCATGGAAAAAATTCCTTTTCTGTTAACGATCTAAATGAAAATCCGTAAGGAAATTACTGGACTTTGGCAGGAATGTCATGGTTTTCTTCAAAACCCCGGGGAATAGAAAAAGACGCCCTTTCCCATTGTGCTATGGAGGCGGTAGGACGCTAATTCTCCCGCTGCTTCACGAATTGTTTCGCTACCTCCTGGACTTGCCGGACGATCTTTCGGGGAATGCCCGTACTGGAAAGCAATGTTTCGGGTGTTTCCTCGGAGATGGCTTTCAGACTGGGATAGTTGGTGAGCAATTTTTTAATCCGCTGGGGGCCCATACCGGGTATGGATTGAAAGATGGAAGCGGTCACGTCCCTGGTACGCTTTCGCCGTTGGAAGGTGATGGCGAAACGGTGGGCTTCATCGCGAATTTTGCGCAACAGGATCAACCCCGGGGATTGCCGGGGAATCATCTGGGGCGCCGACTGACCGGGTAAAAACACCTCTTCCAAGCGCTTGGCCAATCCCACCACCGGTAAATATGTCAGCTCCAACGCCTTTAGCGCCGACAGGGCCATATTCAATTGACCCTTACCGCCGTCGATGAGAATCAGGTCCGGAAGCGGTTGGTTTTCTTCCTTCAGTCGTCGATAACGCCGGTATACCACCTCGCGCACGGCAGCATAGTCATCAATCCCCACCGCCTGTTTGATATTGTATTTGCGATACTCCGATTTCCGCGGTTTACCGTCGACAAAGCACACTAGGGAGGCAACCGTATTCGTGCCTCCTAAATGGGAGACATCGAAGGCTTCGATCCGTCGCGGGGGTACTTTCAATTGCAAGTCTTCCTGCAGTTGCCGAACCAGGTGAGGAATGTACTCTTTCCGTTTCTTCCGCTCCAGGATCCATTCGCCCAAAAGCAATTTTGCATTCTGATAAGCCAGGCGTACTTCCCGCGCCTTTTCCCCCACCCGGGGACGGTGAAGGTTGACTTTTTTCCCCCGTTTTTCCCGTAACCAGACCTTTAACTCGGCGTAGCTGGCAGGATCGTGCTGAACGGTAATTTCCTCGGGGATGAAGTCCCCTTCTAAATAAAACCGGGTGATGATGGAATCAAAAATCGCGGCCATGTCCTCGGTGACGTTCCGCAAGGCAAGTTTCTCCCGACTGAAGATTCTTCCGTTGCGGATCCTGATGACAACAACAATGCCCAGGCCCTCCTCCTGGGCCAGGGCAAAGACGTCCCGATCCCCGAAATCAGCCACTGCCTTCCGCTGACGTTCCTTGAACTGCTTCACCGCCAACCACTGGTCGCGCAAGTAGGCCGCATCCTCAAAACGAAACTCTTCCGCCGCCCGTTTCATTTCGCGCTGCAGGTAAGCTTCCGTTTCCCGCGTATCCCCGTGGAGAAATTGAATCACCCTCTTTACCATGGCTCCGTATTCCTCAGCGCTCACCAACCCCTCACAAGGCCCACCACATTTTTTAATGTGATAGTCCAGGCATAAGGCCACCTTTTTGGCCGCGATCACCTGGTCGTCTAAATAATAGCTGCAAGTCCGGATTTGAAACACCTGATGCAAAACCTTCAGGGTATAACGTAAACGGTTCACATCGGTAAAAGGACCGAAATACTTAGACCCGTCATGTACCACCTGGCGGGTTAACAATACCTGGGGAAAGGGCTCCTTGGTAATCCGGATGAAGGGATACGACTTATCATCTTTGAGGTCTACATTGTACTTTGGCCGGTGTTTTTTAATGAGGTTGGCCTCGGTCAAGAGGGCTTCCACCTCGCTGGCCACTACCACCCACTCTACCTGGGCAATCCGTTTAATAAGGGAAAGATTCTTCGGACTCTGATATTTATTTTTCTGGAAATAGGATCGCACCCGGTTCCGTAGGTTTTTGGCTTTCCCAATGTAGAGGATAGTCCCCTGCCTGTCGCGGAAGAAATATACTCCCGGTTGGGTGGGCACGTTCTTAACGCGGTCGGCTAACTCCATGCAGCAACTCGGTGCGGGATAAATACGGGGGACTGACTAAAACTAATCCAGCTGTCAAAACAAGGATTTTGGGAATCCCAATTACCCCGGCAAATGGTGGGAAGGAACGGTTCGCTTTCGCCTCCCCCTGTTAGAGTTCCTTTGTTAAAATCGCTAACAACCTTTTCGGTGGTCGCCCGGGAACGCCGTCCCGATTCGTAAAGGCGTGCATGGTATAACCGGTTACCAGCGGTTGTTGAGTACCCTGGCGATAGACCTGGTAATCGATGCAGAGACGCGACTTGGGAAGGGAGTTGATGGACGTATGCACAACTAACTCGTCTTCGAAATGGGCGCTTCCTTTATAGTCACAATGGCAGGTAACCACCGGCAGGTGAAAGCCGGACTCTTCGATGGCGCTAACGGACATTCCCAGTCGATTGAGGAGCTCCGTCCGGGCCGCTTCGAAATATTCCAGGTAACGGGTATAATAGACAATGCCCATTTGGTCCACATCTCGATAGTACACCTTAGTTCGGTATTCGTACTGAATCACGGTTGTTCTTCGTAGACTCCCATGCGGTCGTATCGTTTGATCCGGCGCTGCAGGAAAGTATCCGGTGGTATTTTCTTCAGGGGCTTCAGTTCTTCTAAAATCACTTTTTTCAGGGTGGCCTTCATTGCCTCCGGTTGGTAATGGGCGCCGCCTAACGGTTCGGGAATAATCCGGTCACAGATTCCCATGCGCAAGAGGTCGTCCGGTGTCACCTGCATGGCGTCGGCCGCTTCCGGGGCCTTGGTGGCATCCCGCCAGAGAATGGAAGCGCACCCTTCAGGACTGATCACCGAGTACCAGGTGTTCTCCAACATGAGCAGGCGATCACAAATACCGATTCCCAGGGCGCCACCACTGGCCCCTTCCCCGATGACAATCGCCAGGACCGGAATCTTAACGCGGGCCATTTCCCTGAGATTCCGGGCTATGGCCTCACCCTGACCGCGCTCCTCGGCCCCGATCCCAGGATAGGCGCCCGGCGTATCAATGAGACACACCACCGGCCGTTGAAACTTCTCCGCCAACTTCATGAGACGCAAAGCCTTACGATATCCTTCCGGCCGCATCATGCCAAAATTACGGTACAGGTTTTCCTTGGTGTTACGCCCCTTTTGTTGACCGATAAAAAGGATGACTTCCTCCTCCACGGTACCCAAACCGCCCACCAGAGCAGTATCATCAGCATAATAACGATCACCGTGCAGTTCGACGAAATTAGGGGCCAGGTAACGGATATAGTCCAGGCTATAGGGTCGCTGGGGATGACGCGCTAACTGTACATGTTGCCAGCGCGTGAGATTGGAATACACTTTCTTTAGCTCCGCCTTCCGCTTGGCAATCAGGCGGTCTAATTCCCGTTGCGTTTCTTCCGCGGGGGGTTGCGCCTCCAGGGCCTCGATCTTATCCTGGATGACCCGAATGGGTTTTTCGAAGTCTAAAATAAAGTCCGCCATTTTATCTACTGAACAGGGTCCTGATCATAATTTCCAAATCCAATATCAAGCTCTGGTGCTGTACGTAATAATGATCCAACAAGTTTCTTTCCTCCGGCTCAAAGGCCACTTTTCGGATACGTACCAGCCCGGTAATGCCCGGAGCACACATGAGGTGGGGATCACGTTCTGTGGCCTCCACCAAAACCGCTCCTACGAAACTCATCTTCCCTTTCAGCACTTCCACCAGTAACAACAGGTTGCGCAGGAAAAGACGCTTCGCCGGAAAACGATAAGCGGTAAACTGGCTGCCATCGGCGCCCCAAAAAGTCACTCGCCGCGGTCTCCCCAGCAAACACTGCCAAATGATAAGCGGTGCGAAAAGCACCAATAGCAGCGTTGCAAAAATAAGATCAAACAAGCGTTTAATCACCAAATTAAAACGGTGAAAAAGGGTGTATTCAATATTCATGAAGGAAAAATCCCCGATCTCTTCAATGGCGGCCTTCCCTAAGAGAATGTCCTGCTTCCGGGAGAGAATTCGGTAGGTCAAACGCAAGTCTTTGGTTTGATCCATGATGGAGACAATATCCTTGTTGCTAAAGGAACGGGAGGAGAAAATAATTACCCGAATGGCATGGGTAACAATGATTTGCCGCAAGTCACTTAATAATCCTAAAAAGGGCAACGGCAGCGATTCCGAACGGGGCCCCAGGGTACGGTCACAAAAACCCACCACATCCAGCCCGGTATCCAAACGTTTCATGATATTCCGGGCGATGCGGATCCCCTCTTCATCAGCCCCTAAGACGAGCGTGCGACTGGTAAACAGGATGGGGTGTTTTTCCTTTACGCGTTTTAACCAGCCCCGGGACATGAGATAGTGTACCCCCACCCGCCAACCGGGAATTAAAATAGTAATGATTACGGTGGCAATGATAATGACCAGACGGGAAAAGGCGTACTGTTTAAAAAAGTAAGTAAAAGTTACGGCCAGGAAAAAGCCCGTGACCGAGGATAAAATGGCCCGCGAATAGGAAAGGATGTACCGCGAATACAATTGAAATATGGCCCCCACCGTGAGCCAGAAGATAACGTAAATCGTCGGTACCAAGCCTTTGGTGACCGTTAGGGCTTCGAACTGACCAAACCGGAGAGGGAACGCAATGGAAAAAGCCAACAGCACCACAAAAGCGTCCAGAAAAACGGAAAGTATTTGCGACTTCCGCTCCGCCAGGAGGGAAACCAACTTGCGGAAACCGATGCCGGCGAAGATGATCCAACGCATGATCAACCGCTCTCCCAGGGAGAAATGTTTATTGGCGAATAGAATCATGGCGTTATAAAAGGCGTGAATACTATCGTAAGGCGCCGACTTGACGGACTCCCCCTGGTAGTGGATGATCTGGGTGGTGGGTATATAGTGAATCTCACGCCCCGCCTGCCAAATCCGGTAACACAGGTCCAGGTCTTCCCCAAACATGAAAAATTGCTCGTCAAACCCGTGTAACTTGTGAAAAAGTTTCCGGGACAGGAACATGCAGGAACCGCTGATGGCATCCACCTGGTGAATCTGGTCCGGATCCAAATAAGTGAGGTTGTATCGCCCGGCCCACCGACTGTTGGGAAATAACCGGTGTATGCCCAACAACTTGGGGAGCGCAACCTGAACCGTAGGGAACGACCGCTTACAGGACAACTGGAGATGCCCGTCGGCGTTCAATATTTTGGGTCCCACCATTCCTACCTCGGGATGAGCCTGGAGATACTCCACTAATACGGCCACTGTATTTTCCTGGACGACCGTATCGGGATTTAAAATTAAATAGTAATCCCCTCGGGCTACTTGAGCAGCCTGGTTTACCCCTTTGCCAAACCCCACATTCTCTCCATTCACCAGAATCCTGACCTCCGGGAATTCCTCTCGTATATACTCCACCGTTCCATCGTAAGAGTGATTATCCACCACAATAATTTCCATTTCCCTCTCGAAAACACTTTTTTTCAATGCTTCGATGGCTTGCACCAGGTACTGGCGCACATTATAACTAATGATGAGAACGGAAACGGTGAGAGTTTCCATGACCGGGGTCTATTTATTCCAACCGAAAATTTTCCAGATGCGAAGGCGCCAGACCATAAAAACGGCCTCTAACATGATCTGCCGGGACATTTTCGACTCACCCACCGTACGGTCGATGAATATTATGGGGTGTTCCTTCAGGCGATAACCCTTATGCCAGGCCCTAAAATTCATTTCAATCTGAAAACTATACCCCTGGGAATGGACATCTTCCAAGTCAATGGTTTCCAATACCTCCCGGCGCCAGACCTTAAATCCGCCGGTAGCGTCCTTAACGGGCATGGTGGTGACAATCCGCGAGTACAGATTCGCACCATAACTCAAAATTAACCTCCGTATGGGCCACTTCACGACGCTGACCCCGTTACAATAACGACTCCCGATCACCAGATCGTATTTTTCCAACAGTTTGACCATCGAAGGGATTTCACCGGGATCGTGGGAACCGTCCGCATCCATTTGGACAATGGCCTCGTAGTCCCTCTTCAGGGCCCATTGAAAGCCGAAACAATATGCCGTCCCAAGCCCGGCTTTCCCGGGACGACGGACTAAAAATAGATGGGGATAGTGGTCCTGGAGCGTCTCTACTAAGTCAGCGGTACCATCGGGGGAATTATCGTCGATTATAAGGAGATGAAACGCGGGATCGATGGTAAAAACATGTTCCACCAGGTTGGAGACGTTCTTACACTCGTTGTAGGTAGGAGAAATAATCAGCGTCTTCATGTTTCAAGCGCTTTTTTGATTTGACTCAGGCCCGCTTCCACGGAAAGGGGAGATTGCTGCCATTCAGCTTCAATTTTTTTTGTTTTCAATCCACTCCGCAGAGGGCGGCGGGCTGGTTGGTTTAAGGTCTTCGTTTTCACCGGTTGAATCAAGTGTCCGTCCAGTTGGAACAGGGCCGCGATGCGCCGGGCAAACTGGTAGCGGTTAAGTAGGTCGGCGCCACCGCAATGGTAGACCCCTTCCACTTCATTTGCCACCAGGAAATGCACCGTCTCGGCTAGAGCCCTGGTCCAAGTGGGATTGTTCCACTGGTCCTCCACCACTGGGATGGTCTGTCCCTGTTTCAGTGAATCTACGACCCATTTAACAAAACTTGCCCGGGTTCTTTTGGTGTAACCATAAAGCACGTTTGTGCGCACGATCAACACCTGGTTCGGGCTGCTCAGTAGCAGTTTTTCGGCCGCCAACTTGGTACGGCCGTATTGATTGATGGGATGGGGAGTATCCGTTTCCCTGTACGGCCCAGCCGTACCGTCAAAAATATAGTCGGTGGAAATTTGAACGACATAGCCCGAAAAATTTTCCAGTAAAGACTGCACCCCGTCCCGGTTGACCTGTTGCGCCTGGCCCGGATGTAACTCACAGGCGTCCACGTCGGTCATGGCCGCTAAATTGAGGATCACCTCCGGCCGGTAGGAATTGATGACCGCCTTCACGTCCCGGGCTTGGGTAATGTCCAGGGGCGCAGTGAAAGGTATGCTACGCATCTCTCCGGGCACTGTGCGTCCAGTGGCCAATATATCATACTGCTTCCCCAACACCGGAATCATCTCCATCCCCAACTGGCCAAAAGCACCGGTGATTAAAATTCGTCTCATTCCTTACTGTTCATCGGGTAACCGAGGTTTTATTCCTGTTTATCACTATTCCACATAAAAAGTGTGGGCGATGATATCCAGTTGCCGGAGTAGCAGGTATTTCTTCTTACCGGGATGGAAAATCATCAGATGGAAATAGTAGGTGCGGTCGGTAAGACCGTCATAAAACAGGTAGGCGATAAAAGGGCCTCCCTGAGCTTCGGTAAGGGACTCCCAGAGACCGGTAAAACGCCACCCATACCAATCGTTGAACTCGGTGGGCTCTACCTTGAAACGGTAGTCATTGTAGCGAATGTTGGTTAATAATCTCTGGGGAAATGCTCGCGCATATTCCACGGCCTGAAGGGAATCGGCCACCACATCCCCCGGTTCCCAGTGGAACACCAACCAACGATAGGGGTCTTCCCGGCCCAACCAGTAGAGTCTCCGCTTTGGATCTTCCCGAACCACTACGAAATCGGGAGGTATCTTCACACTCCATTGGTATTTTTGAAACAGTTTCTGTTCCAGTTTTTTCTGACTCCGCCGGGGAAACAAGGATTCACTTTGACGCTGAAGAAACTGCGCCTCCATTATTTGTTTAATTTCCTTCTGACGACGAGGGATACTCTTTACTATGTCCTCCGCTGTGATCCCACTGATGACCAACAGCACCTGGTTACGCGCGTACGGTTCCAACGTGAGGAAGAGATGTTCCGGACCCGTTAAAGCTGCCCGGTAGACCTCCGGGGCCAATAAGTGCTTGGCCAGGGCTGTGGCCGGATTGGTAGGATCATCACCAACGGAAACGATCACCAGGTTGGCAAACATCTTAAAACGCCAGAAATCCTCAGGCTCAATAAAGTGGATCTTGTAATACGGTTCCGGCTCGGGGGTGAACAGGGTGTCGTTAAAAAGTTGGTTTAAAATTAATTCTGCCCCTGGACGATCTTCTAAACTACAGAATACTGTAAGCACATCGTCGGCGCCCTTGGTCTGGGGACTGAGGCCGCATCCGGACAGGAAAAACAGCGTCCCTCCTGTCAGTATGCCGATCCATAGTTTTAATAGCTTCATTACGTTCCCCTCTCAGGAGACGATGACAAAATTAGCCCGTTGTTTATCTAAAAGCACTTCTACAACCTTGACCCTGACCGGGTCTCCTAAGCGATAAACCTCTTCCCTGGTGTGGCTGAGTAGGGCGTACCGTTCCTCGTCGTAATAATAGTCTCCCCCCTCCAAGGTTTGGATATGCACCAACCCTTCGGCCAAGGAGGCCTTTAGTTGCACAAAGAAACCGATGGAAATAACGCCGGAAATGAGCCCCTCGAAGGATTCCCCAATATGCCCTTTTAACCAACGTAACTGCTTGATCTTTATGTATTCTCGCTCTGCTTCCAGGGCTTTTAATTCCGCTTCGTTAGCCGCCTCTGCGGCCACAGCGAGGAGTTCGTTGATGCCAGCATCTAAGCGTTTATTACGTGTGAGTTGTTTAATCAGTCGGTGGACCACTAAGTCGGGATACCGTCGAATAGGAGAGGTGAAATGGGTATAGTGACGAAAGGCCAGGCCGAAATGACCCCGATTTTCCATGGAATAGCGCGCCTTGGACATGGTACGCAGAACAATGGTCTCGATGAGATTGCGGTACGGGGAGTCTTCCACGGTTAATAAAATTTCCCTGAAGTCACTGGGCGTTAATTCGGCCTCCTTCCGGGGAAGGGGGAAATGCATTTGGCGCAACAACATAATAAAGCGATCCACATCCTCCTGCTTGGGTTTGTCATGGATGCGATAGAGAAAGGGGGCGGGGGGAGCTAATAATTGGGGGATGTGTTCGGCCACTAACCGGTTGGCCAGGAGCATACATTCCTCCACAATACGGTGACTTTGCAAGCGCTCGCTGGGGGTTATTTCGTGGGGAATACCCTCCTCTCCCAGGGTAAAAATTGGTTCAGGAATATCAAATTCAATGCTGCCCCATTGGGAGCGTTGTTGAAAAAGTGCCCGGCTGAGTTTTTCTAACTGTTTTAATTTCTTCCGGAGACGGTGTTGGCGTTTTCCATCTAAAATAGCCTGTACTTGTTCATAGGTAAACCGCTCCTTACTACAAATGACGGCCGGCACGACGCGAAATTGCCGTACTTGAAAATTCCGGTCAAGTTCAATCAAGGCCGACATGGTTAACCGGTCTTCGTGGGGTTTCAAAGAACATAAATCCGCTGAAAGTTCCTCGGGGAGCATGGAAACCACCCCTTCGGTAAAATACACCGAGGTACTGCGCTCCCGGGCTTCTTTATCCAGGGCCGAGACCACCGGCACAAAATGACTTACATCGGCGATATGAACGCCTAAGAGATAGCCGTTTCTATGCTCCTCAAAGGAGAGGGCATCGTCGAAATCCCGGGCATCCACGGGGTCGATGGTAAAGGTCAACCACGAACGGAAATCTTTCCTGCGGGGAATGGCCCGCTCAATATGGGTGTAACTGTAAGCTTGAACTTCTTTTTGCACGGCAGCGGGAAAAGTGGGTGTGTAATCGTATTTATGGAGAATGATCTGGAGATCGTTTTGGGGGTCTTCGGCCTTCCCGAATACTTTCACTACCTTAGCCCTGACAGGGGAGGTGGGGGAACCCCAATCAGTAACCTGGGCTAAGACCAGCAGGTTGTCCCGAACTGGCAACCGGGGGGACACAATTAGGCGGATGCCCCTCTCGGGAGTCACAGGCGAAAGGGTTAACCAGAAAGTGGTGCCCTTCTTAACTACGGTACCGATAAACGTGTCATTTCCCCGGCTGACAACCTTGATCACGCGTCCGCGCAGACCTTCGAAAGTGCGGGGTTTTAACAACCGAACTCGTACCCGGTCCCCGTGAATCGCATCTCGTAAAGAGCGCCGACCCACGAAGATATCGGGCGTACCAGAATTGGGGATCACGAACCCGAAACCTTTTTGGTTGATAGTAATACGCCCCTCGATGATCTCAGACTCCCGGGAATAGACGTATTGCTGTTTCCGGTGGCGTTTTATGATTCCCTCTTCCATCAGCGTTTCCAACAGGTGGGGCAGTTGCCGTTTTTCTACCCCTGTCAAGGACAAATGCCGCTCCAGATCCCGGAGACGATAGGGTCGGCCGGCATGGCGGGCGAAAAATTGAATTAGCCTGTTTTTTATCGTTCGAGGGGGCTTTGTCATAGGAATAATTTGATGCCAGAAAATGTTTTATGACAGGTAAAACTCCAGGGATTTCCCCAGGTTCCGGTGTTTACGACGCACCTTTGCATTCGGGAAACTGCCCGCAGCGGTTGGTGGCTTCTCAGCGCTAAGTTTATCATAATTGACTGGTGAATTTTACGTGTAGTTTTCCGGTGGCGGGTGTATCGTAGCGCCCCATCCCAAACCAGATTTCCAATATGGTGGAACCCTGGATTTGTTTTAACCCTAAACCGTAGGTGAAGGGGATGGGTTGGTATTCCTTTTGCAAAGCAAGCTCGGAGAAGAATAAGAATTGCAGCTCCCTCCGGGGATGGTAAATCCACTCTATCTGGGGAATTAGTACCCGGTCGCTGAGGAGTAGATCCTCCTGGTAACCACGCAGGGTGTTGGTTCCCCCGTAGCGTATTTTCTGACCGCGATGCACCACTCCGCGGGAAGTCCATGTTCCTGCTCCCCAGGAACTGGCGTGGAGACTCCAATTCCTGCCGTACGGCCACAATTTCCCCACTTCAAGGGCATACTGCACATAAGCCTGGGAGCCGTCAGGGTCCTTCTGCTGGCCGGCTTCTAAGCGCAGTTGCCAATAGCCTCCCCGGGTGGGTAGCCAGCGCCAGTCCCAGTTCTGACCCTCGGTTTGGAGGAATAAAGACTGAGCCTGGAAAGACACAATCCCCAGGGAATCCCCCCGGGCGGTGGTCACTACACCCGACTGTTTACCCCCTAAGCGCCATTGGCCTAAGGGCGGTATGAAGGAGACGACCGATCCACTTCGGGAATGGTAGACGTACTCCCCCTCCCATAATTCCTGGGAAAAACTCAAAGCGACCCCAAAAGGTAACGCCAGGGGATGGGGCTCTTCATGGCGAAAAAAGAGCATCTGGGATTGGGTGTCTTTGCGCTTCCAGTTGATTTCGGTAACGCTGGCCGTGCGCCATAGATTTTCCAGGTAGAAGGACATCTCACCGGTAACGATCCACTTCTGATTTACATCCCGGTTGGCGCCTAAGATGCCGCTGATGTGACTGGTAAATTGCGGGGTGTAGTCTACCAGGGCCACCAAACGCTCCCTTCTGGTTAGTCCGTAAGACAAGGCCATGTTCCCGGTCAGAAACGAATAGGCTCCCTGGATACCGGCCAGGGCCCGTTGGGCTTCTTTCCCCGGTTTTTGGCCTAATAAAGATTGGAAAAACCGTCGCTGGATGGCGGGGGCAATGGGCACTTCATTTTGCAGGTAGAGAGAGTCGATGACCACCGGCGCCTGGGCGTACTGATACGTGGCGTGAACCATTCCCGACGTACTGAAATCCGTCAACCGGTAATACCCGACCCAGTCCTGGTCTTGCTGAAGCAGTGAATCGAGGACAACCTGAACCCGAGGGATGCTGTCTATTGGAAGCGAATCCTGGCCTACGTCGAGGATGACCTCTTGGGCCAGGAGTAAACCGGGCAGGAACAAGTTCGTTAAGCTAAAAATACGCACGGAGCTCACCGGTAAAGTTGATATAGTTTTCGTAACGCTGGTTGGAGATGTAATTGGCGGTAAGGTTCAGGGAGAGGTTTTCTCCCAAGAGAATATGGCTACTAAGCAGGCCCCGGAAGGAACGACCCCGGGGCAACCCCTGGAGCGCTTCGGGAGGAATGGTGGGCACCGTGCTGAAAGTGTGGTTCCATTGAAGCCGCGCCTGGAACCGACCCTGTGCTCCTAAAAAGTAGATGGCCTCCACCTTCATCCCCCGGGAATAGGTGGTAAAAGCCCGTTCCTGATGTTGTCCTCGATCATAGCCTCCCTCTAATACGAAATCGATCAACCATTCTGTTCCTGGCCGCCACTTGGCCCCACTCTCTAACCACCACCCTCGCACTTCCCGATTACGCAAAGCCGAAAATCCCGATTGGACCTGTTGACGATGCAACGTCAGTAGTCCATGTGCCAGGTTCCGGGTGGTAAGGGACTCTTGTCCGTCTAACCCTACCTCCCAAGCTTCCCGCAACTCATGGGCCCGGGGATCCAGCCCGCTCAAGTCGCGCTCTTGCTGCCACCACAGGCGATAAAGACGATTACTCCGCTGGGGGTGGAGGTCTAATTCTTGTCGAAGCTGCCACCGGGAGCGCACGACCAAGGTATCCTCCAAGTCGCCGCTCGTCAGGTGCGATAGGTCCAGACGGGAGCCCTGGTAGTTCACATGCCATTCCGAGCGGATGGACACCGGGAGGGGCTTGGAACGGCGATCCAGGTTGAGTTCCAACCGTTGGGTCCCCTCCAGGGCGGTGACGGGCGCCCGGTCACCAGTGAGAATGGTAAAAGCAATGTAAGCGCCATTCTCGTCATAGATATACTCGTTAAACTGGGGATCGTAGCGATAGGAACCCAGCCCGGGACCTATGGAATCATAAACCGTCGCCCGGGACTCTACATAACTCTTTTCTAATTTCGTGTTCAGATCCCAACGAAAAAAACCGGCGGGGCTGCGATAAAGAGAATGAAGCCTGGCCAACTGAAAATCAATATTCCCCTGATCTCGGGCTAAGGGATGGGCGGTGTACGTCTTGATTCGTTTCTGCACCTGGATATCTTCGGTCCAACCCTTGTAGCCCCGGAGCGTAAACAACCATTCGCCGAAAAAACCGTCACTCACCGTGGTAAGAGTTGACTGAGAAGAGTCCCGGGGAGCCTTGTCAATACGCTGCCCCAAGCCTAACGAAGACCGGATTTGTCGGCCCTCGGTTTTCAACCCCACCGTCCAATGGTCGAAGCGATGATGGGACTCCTGGAATTCACCCCGGTAGCTCACGAACGGTCGTACCGGCCAGGGGCTCATTTCCAACCGAAATCGGGACTGGGTAAAATCCTGCTCCTGGGAGCGCACCCGGCTGTAGAAGGACTCCATAACCGGCAACCAGCGCTGCCGGGCTTGGAGCTCACTTTGAAAACGCTGGATGAGATTCGAGCCTAAATAGTAACGGGAGTAAGACAAGCCCAGATTGTCATTCGCCCCCCAACGGAAGGTGCTAGCCACCCGTTGGATCTCTTCACTGGTTTGGGGTGTCAAGGTCACATTCCAATCTCGCTGGAAGTTGATGGCGTGATCCCGCTGCAAAGGGTGAAAACGACGGTTTCGTTTCCAATCCCTGAGGGAATAATCCCAGAAGATGTTTCCTGGTAAGGGTATCTTTTCCCCTTTGAGTTCCCACTCGTAAGCGATTCCCTGGTTATCACCGTCCTCCCGCGAAGACAGACGGTTTTGATCATAATCCGAGAGGGCAATTTCTAAGTTCAAATCCATTCCGGAACGCAAGGAGTATGACCCTAATAGTTGGAGTAATTGTTCACCCTGGGGACGGGGAAGATTCACCTGGGGACTGTAAAGGTCCAGGAAGCCAAACCGGTTCTCGGGAGGAACATACTCGTAATACAACTTACCTTGAGTAGAAACCCGTCGAGTGTAGCTCCCGTTGAGGGGAGCGTTAGTAAAAATAACTCGGTAGTGGTCCTGGTCGTAGTTCTGTTGAGGATCGTAAACCAAAACACTGTCGAGATAAACGTAATCTCCGGTGGAATCCATTTGAACGCCCGAAACGAGGGCCTCTCCGTCTCCGGCCTTCCGTAAAACCTCCAGGGACCCTTCCGGTAAGCCCAATCCCTCAAGGGAGGTGTTATCGTACTCCCGGAGCCAGGAGAGGCCTAAGCCACCCTTTTCCCCGTAGTTCCGGGCCAGTGTGAATCCCAAAACGTTGCGGTGAAAACGGAAATCCGAATATTGGAACTCCACGTAAATATCGGTGTCGGAATGGATCAGCCGCCGGGCGGTGAAGGTGAGTTCAGCGGTGGCGTAGTCAATAATATAGTCGTGGTTTTCACCGCGAACCTGGGGTTCCCCGTCCAACCAGATGCGCTCCGAGCCAGCCAAAACCACGATATCGCGACTCCCTTCCGTGGATTGGAGGAAATAGGGCCCCTGTTTCCCTTCCACACCCTTGAATTCCATCTGGTTCAGCTTGCCTTTCGACCCGGCATAAAGCGCCGTTCCTTCCCAGTCGTTATATTTAAAGGTATTCTTTAATCCTACGAGTCTTCTGTCTATATTCATGTATTTACCACGCCGGTAATTAATCTCCACGTCTCCCGCTGTAATGTCCCAATAGGGATGGTCAACGCGTAAATAGACTTTATCGATCTCCTCCAGTGTTTGGGTGTTTCCTTCGGGCTGGAGGGGAAAGCTCTGATCAGAAAGAACCCCACTTACCTGTAAGTCCGGGCCAAGCTTACCCTGGAGTTGTAGATTTAAGCCACCGCTGAGGTCCGTGCCGCCTAAAGGAGACAGCTCAATGGATCGGAACACCGTACCGGTGGTGAACAGGTCCTGATTACCATACGGTTCAGGCGCGGGCGATATCAATTGGGCTGACAACTGGTCCGACGGGGTTTGTAACAATGAGTCTAAATAGGGAAGTTGTTTAAACCGGGGACCAATTTGCCGGGGAAAGGGTTGGGGTAAATAATCATAGGTGGCGATGAAACGTCTGCCTTCACCGGGGAAGTTTGACAGAACGACGGAGCCGGTCATGGGATCGATGCTCTCCGGTTCGAAAGGGGCGCCTTCATAGATCAAGACGAGGGTAGAATCGAGAATAAAGCCCTGGCGGAGTCGCACTGTATCGCCCGGTGCGCCAGCCAACAAGGTATCCACGGCAAAACTAATTTGGGCCTGGAGCGAACAACCAAGGAACGCCAGGACGCCCCAAAAACTATTCCGCAAACGCAAGACGAAAGACGAGGATGTTCTGGGAAGTAAGTACGAAAAGGCGGTCCTGTAACCGGGCAACATCCTGAATGGAAAGGCTCTCCAACGGCAATCGGAAAGTCTCCCGGGTGGTCCGGTTAAGAACTTCTCCAGTCCCCGTTTCATTGAGGAGTACCAGGCTGTTCTGATAGGCCAGAATAAACCGCACGTCCGGTAGGTCGGAACGCCAGCGCCGTTTCAACCGTCCTAACCGGTTGTAGACCAATATTTCACTGGTGCAAGGATAGAGCAGAGCCACGTCATCATTGGACAACACCGTCAATTCCTGGAGACAATGTTGTTGAACCGGTTCCTGGTTCAAATCCAAGAACGGTAGGGATTCAAAGCCTAGGGGTGCGCGCTTCCACAAGTAGCGGTTGAGCGAAGAATAGATGTACAGATTACTCCAGGAGTCAGCCACGATTTTTTCCGGATAAAAAGGTTGTGGCAACTCTTCTAACTGAATCGTTTCGTCGCCCAGATAATTAAGTCGCAGGTCATAGCGCAGCAGTTTATTCTCCATACGATCCACCACCACCACTTCCAGTTCGGAGACGGCCACGTCCACCGGATCGAACATCGCTTCTGGGGAGCGACCAAAACCACCGGAGAGGATCGCTTTCCCCTCCGGTGGTAACAGGGCAATTTGACGGGAGCCGCGGTCCAGGAGAAAAAGCAAGGGACCCGGGGCCACCGTAATATCCGTGGGAGTAAACGCCCGGCTGGCGAACAGATCGGGAAAAGGCAACTCCCGTTCCGGGTAAACGGTCAGCTCGGCCGATAGGAAGGCTAGAAACAGGAGAAAAATACCAAGGCCTCGCATGGGGACGAGGGTCAAGAACTGGCGGTGGAGGCAGTTGATTTTACCGGATGGCGTAAGAAATAAGCTCCCATGGCAACCATCACAATGGAAAGCAACTGGGCGCCGGTGAGATTAAACAGGTAACGCGTATTGGTACGGATGAATTCGATGAAGAACCGTTCCAGGCCAGCCAGGATTAGGTAAGTGAAGAAAAGACTGCCCGTGTGTTGAATGTGTAACCGTTTTTTCCAGAGATAGGCGAAAATACCCAGCCCCATGATGGTTTCGTATACCTGGGTCGGGTGCACAGTGAGGAGGCCGGATTCAAAACCGTTAAGGTCAATCCAGGGGTAATAATACTGAAACACGCGCACCGTGGAAGGGGGCGAGCCATTTTCGAAACTCACCGCCCACGGAAGATGGGTAGGTATCCCGTAGTCATCGCCTACCAGGAAACAGCCTACGCGACCGATGGCGTACCCTAAAATCAGTAAGGGCGCGACGATATCGGCAAACACGATCCAGGGCAATTTGTGGCGTCGCAGTACGAGCGTGACGCCCAGCATCCCCCCTAAAAGGCCCCCTAAAAAAACCAACCCCCTACCGCTGAAGATCATCCCCATCGGATCGGCCAATACCCGGTCAAAATTCTCGATTAAATAGTACAGCTTGGAACCCAGGATGCCCCCCACGGCCCCGGCAAAAATGATATCGGAGGCCACCTGGGGCTGGTACCCCAGCCGTTTCATCTCCTGGCTAAGGAGATAATAACAGGTGTAAAAGGCCACTACCAGCATAAACCCAAAGGAATAGATAGTAATGGGGCCGAACTTGGCGATAACGGGCCACATTAGACGGGAACTCCACAGCCTGAGCAAAACTTGGCACCGGGGACCAATTTTTCCCCACAAGACTGGCAGACTGCACCGGCTGGTTTCTCCCCCTTGGTTTGCCGGGAGCGGTAGAATAAAACACCGATCACCAGCGCCAAACCACCCAGGACGGCCAATGGTTGCCACAAGGGCAGGCGATGGCGTACCGGACCTTCCGTGGCGGTGGCAGGGGTACTAGCCATGCGATGAGCCAGGCTGGCCATGGTGGTCAGTCCCGATGGGTTCTCGTAAGTAAAGGAAATGATCTTGCCTTCCCCGGCAACTAACTCAGGAAGATACTTCTGGTAAAAAAGAACCCCATGTTCATCCTCCCCACTCCTGAGATCCGTCTCCGACCAAACAAAATTTTTCGACTCTTCTGGTCTCTGAACCAAGAGGTAGATGTTTTTCAAATCCTGGTCGGTTTTAAATGTGAAATTCACGGCTCGTGGCCCGGCCGTATCGAAGGGAGAATAAAATAAAACCGCCCGGAAGAACTGACGCTTTATCGGGAAATAGACCCAATACTCGCCATCCTGTTCAACCGCGGAATACACCTGGAAATTGGTTTCATTCCCCCGATCCCCGGTCACGAAAAAGATGGAGTCGGTGTTGGTGGGAACCGCTAAACCCAACTTTACAGGGAGATCAATAGGGTCAACCGACCCGCTCAATTCCACCATGACACTGGAGGAATAGTACTCGGGATAAATGACGAGGGTAAAGTCCTTGAAATTGGTTGCCCCTGCCAGCCCCAGAACTATAAAATAGAGCGAGATTACTTGGCGCATTACTATGGCTCCAATCTTGTTTTTAAAGGTTCAGAAATTAAACAGTTTTTTGGTTAGACTCGGTATCTTTATGAAAGTTTCACGCTTTGTGTGGTTAGGGTTACCACCACGATGAGATTGTACACGGTATGACTGTAGGCCGTGACGCCGAATCCCCGCCAGATGTAGATCAATCCCAATAAAATGCCCGCCGCAAGACGCAGGAAAAAGAGATCCCAGGCGGGAAGGTCCCCGTAATTCCCCACAAAGTGAAAGAGAGAAAACAGAACGGCGGCCCCAATAATCGCTCCCATCTGACGTGAAATCTTTTTCCACTTAAACAGAAGTTGCAATACCCACACAAGAAGGGAAATAAGCAAAACCCGGAAAACGAATTCTTCGTACAGACCGGCCCCGATGGAGAGAATGACCTGCTGTACCAAACCCCTGGGAATGGGGGCCATTAAAAAGGATTGTAAATAACCGATAATAAGGTAAAGGGCCAACCCCAGGATAATGCTCTCTAAGAGCATGTAGACTAAAAAATCGCCGCGAATGGTCATTTCTTGAAACCGGCGGCGCTGGTGGATATAAGTGAAGATGAATCCCAGGGAAATCACCACGCTGAAACCGTAGAAACCGTACAATCCAAACACGTTCATAATATGCCGCATTAATACGTCGGCGCCGTTGCGCAAAGTAAAAAGCTCATGCCGGGAAATGGTGAGAATACCGATTTCATAGAGAATAAACAGTGGTAGGGTTAGGACAAAACTGTACAGAGGCGTGTGGGTTTGACGGTAATAAGCAAACTTGGCGCTCATGGAGGCGTCCTAACTACGTTCCTTCTCAATCTGTAAAACGGCCAACAGGGCTTCCTGGGGTATTTCCACCTTGCCAATGAGTTTCATCCGCTTCTTCCCCTCTTTTTGCCGTTCCCAAAGCTTCCGTTTCCGGGTGATATCGCCCCCATAGCATTTGGCCGTGACGTTCTTTTTCAGGGCTCTAACCGTGGCGCGGGCAATGACGCGCGTCCCCAGGGCGGCCTGGATCGGCACATCAAACATCTGCCGGGGAATTAATTCCTTCAGCTTGGCGCACATTGCCATACCCCGGTGATAAGCCTCCTCCTGGTGCACGATTAAGCTCAGGGCATCCACCGGTTCCCCGTTGATGAGGATGTCCAGCTTCTTCAAGTTTCCAGGACGAAAATCCGCCAGGGAGTAATCAAAAGAAGCGTACCCCCGGGTAGTGGATTTCAGCTTGTCGTAGAAATCGAAGATTACTTCCCCTAGGGGCAAATCATAGTGCAGTTGCACTTTCTCACTGGTGAGATAATTGGTATTGCGGTAAATCCCCCGCTTGGACTGGCATAACTTCATGATCCGGCCGATGAATTCCTTGGGGGTAATGACCTCGGCCTGGATATAGGGCTCGTGGATCTCCTGGATCTCGCCGGAGGGCGGCATGCGCGCCGGCGTATCCACTTCCAGGCGGGTTCCATCCTTCTTCACCACCTGGTAGCGGACGTTGGGAGTAGTCGTCACTAATCCTAAGCCGAACTCCCGCTCTAAACGTTCCTGAATGATTTCCAGGTGCAACAGTCCCAAAAAGCCGCACCGAAACCCGAAACCTAAGGCTTCGCTGGTTTCGGGCTCATACACCAGGGAAGCGTCATTCAGTTTCAACTTGTCCAAGGCCACCCGTAACTGGTTATAGTCTTCGGAATCGGCGGGATAAAGGCCAGAGAAGACCATGGGCTTCACGCGCTTATAGCCGGGGAGCGGTTCCGCGGCTGGTTGTTTATGCTGCGTGATGGTATCCCCGGGATGGATGTGCTCTACGGCGCGAATATTGGCGATAACGTACCCCACCTCTCCCGAGCGTAACTCCCGGGTGGGAACCATGTCCATGACGAAATGCCCCACTTCCGTTACCTCGTAGGTTTGCTGGTGGGCGAAAAAGCGGATGACTTCCCGAGATTTTAGGACGCCGTCGAAGACCCGAATATAGGGAATTGCCCCCCGATATTTATCGTACATAGAGTCGAAAATGAGGGCTCGGAGTGGTTGGTCATCACGATGGGCAGGGGGCGGTATCCGCTCGATGATGGCCTGGAAAATAGCCCCGATCCCCGTACCCTCTTTGGCGCTGGCCAGGATAATCTCCTCTTCCTCACAGCCTAACAGTTCCTGAATCTGCCGGGAGACCTCGGGAATCTGGGCGTTAGGCAAATCCACCTTGTTGATGACCGGAATGAGAGTAAGATCGTTTTCTAAGGCCAGGTAGGTATTGCTCACGGTTTGTGCTTCCACCCCTTGAGCCGCATCTACTAAAAGCAAGGCCCCTTCGCAGGCCGCCAGGGAACGGGATACCTCATAGGTGAAATCCACATGCCCCGGGGTGTCGATGAGGTTCAAAATATAGGTCTCCCCTTCCCCGGTACGATAATGAATCTTAATGGGGTGACTCTTGATGGTGATCCCCCGTTCCCGTTCCAGGTCCATGTTATCTAACACCTGGTCCACCAGGTCTTTGCGCGACAGGGTGTGGGTTACCTCTAACAAACGGTCGGCCAGGGTGGACTTCCCGTGGTCGATGTGGGCGATGATACAAAAATTACGGATGTTCCGCTTCGACATAGAGGTGAAATTACCACTTTAAAGGGGGGAATAAGAAGCCGTAGAAATAGAACCGCAACTATCGCTGGCAAGGGGAGCGGCTGACCCGCTTAATACCAGGAAGAGCAAGGTACTCTACAGGGTCACTAAACCAATTGGTCTTCCCAGGCGCTGGGTTTGATGAACTCAGCGGTGTGGCATTAGCGGGAATAGTAAGCGATGAGGGAAGCCTTGGCCAGGAGGTTATGATTCAGGTAAAAGCCCACCAGGGAAGGCGTGGCGTTGGTGTCCAGGCCCAGGGATTCCACGCTCAGGGCGTAGACGGTGAAAATGTACGCATGGGGCGGATCGCCTTCGGGAGGACAAGCGCCGCCGAAACCCACCTGTCCGAAACTGGTAATGCTCTGGACACTCCCTTCCGGGGCCAGCCCGCTTTCCACATTCCCCGCATCCAGTTCCAGGGAGGTCACATCGCTGGGAATATTGAAAATTAGCCAGTGCCACCATCCCGCGCCGGTGGGAGCGTCAGGATCATAAACCGTGACGGCGAAACTCTTGGTCCCTTCTGGTGCATTTTCCCAAAATAACCGCGGGGAAATGTTCTGCCCGTCACAACCAAAACCAGCGAAAACCTGCTGTTGGGAAAGCTGACCAGCAATGTCGGGGCTCTTCAAGGTGAAACCCGCGCCATAACTGAAACCCACCAGGATAATCGAACCGGTAACCAATACCCGGAAAATAGTTTTCATAAGACCCTCCTTGCGCTTGAGAGTGACCAAATTTATTTTAAAATAGTTCCTTTATTATCTAATTGTCAAGGGTGAAGATATGTTTTGAATATTATATCGGATATAACATAAATCATCTATTAATGAAAACGAAAGATAAGCCGCTTGTTTGGTTGCACGGAGAAGTAAAAACACCGCCATTTACTTCGGCTGCTAGGATTGAAGCAGGATATTGCTGAGATTGCTTCAAAGTAGTGAAACACTCTGTATGCCCCATGCGAGGCCAATGCCCAATATTGGTAAAAGATATTACGAATTGAGACTTGTTGATGCAGGAGCTACTTGGAGACTGGTCTACCGAGTTGAGCCAGACGCCGTAGTTATCCTCGCAGTATTCAATAAAAAAACAACGAAATCACCTAAAAAAGATTATAGCAGTATGTAAAAAGACTAAAGGAGTATGACCATGCGTAAGCAGAAAAGGGAGCGGCTGGAGCGAAAAGGTTGGAGAGTGGGTTCTGGTGCTGATCTTTTGGAACTAACACCTGAAGAATTAGCTTATATAAACCTTAAACTCAGTTTAAGCGAAAATTTGCGTGTGCTTCGTAAAAAACAGCATATGACCCAAGATCAGCTTGCCAAAAAAATTCATTCCAGCCAGTCACGGGTAGCCAAAATGGAATTTGGAGATCCCTCTGTATCCCTCGACCTCCTTATTCGCTCCCTGATAGCCTTAGGAGCTTCGAAGAAAGAACTGGCCAAAGCCATCTCGTCAGCTAAATAAATAGTGACGGGCAAATAAAGACCGAGTAGTCAATTTCCCTATTCAACTGAACTACCGGTTTTAAGAATAACGGCTACAAACGCTGTGGTTAAGCTGCAATAAGCGCTTATAATCCTGGATTTTCAAGATACTGGCATATTTCATAGAGTCGATGATCTCCAGGAGGTCAGGAAAGGGTTCCCAGGTGAGTAAGGTAATTTTTTCACCATACTAAACCAAGGCCCCACTTCCCTCGCGCGGGTCGGTGTTCTGTTGCTTACCTCTCAGGTACGGGTTCAATCACAGGGTTGGCCCTCACCGCAGGGCCATTCTTCACATTCGTAGTCGCCATTGACGTTGTTGATGAAGGTGTTGTTGACCATCCGTACGATGGAGGTATCGGGCCAGGGGCAGACCCCGAAGTTCCAGATGTAAACGCCCAGGTCGTTGTTGGAAATAGTATTTTCCCGGAAGACGTAGCCATAGGGGTGTTGCACCCCTTCGTCGCTTATCTGAAGACCCGGGCCACGGTTGTTATCAATGATGTTATTTTTAACGGTAATGTCATGGCCGCCGTCCACCCAGATGGCACCATCCAATTCATCGTAGGGAGCCGTGAGTATGGCGTCGTTGAAACGGTTATTCTCCACCAATACGTTAATGCAATCCTCCACCAACAGGCCCCCTCCGATGCCGTCATGGGTGTAGGAATTACGCACCTCCACATTCCGTGAACCCCAGATGGCGATATCGTTGCCCAGGATACCCTTCTCCTGCACGGACGGTTCCGGACCGTTGCCAACGGCTTGTACGCTGTCAACTATTAAGTCGATGACTTCCACGAGATCAGCGCCGAAACCTTCGCCCCCATTTTCGGGATTGTAGCCGTGGAAACCGTTGTCCCGCAGGATGCAGTTGCGTAACTCTATGTTCTCGGACAGCACGGCGATGATACCAGCGTCAGTGTAGTTTCTGAACTCCAGGTTTTCGACGACGAATCCGTAGCTTTTTCGGGATTCATCCTCTCCGATGATTGCTATTCCGTAGGTAAGCGTCTTGCCTCCGTCGAGGACTGGAATCTCTCCCCCTGGACCTGTCTGACCGATTATGCGGATGGGATTGTCTCTTTTCCCGAACTCCGATAATAGCACCGATTCGTTGTATGTACCGGGGCCGACATACACGGTCTGGCCAGGTCGCACGTTGCACAGGGCCCGAGCAAGGGTGGCGAAGGCCTCCTGGGGGGAAGTCCCTTCATTGGCATCGTCCCCATCCACCGCCACGTAAATCTCCGTACCCGGAATCGGTTCGGCGTCGGTACCCACACATACGACACCCCCTTTATGAAAAAGCCACGTTGCGTCCTCTTTCTCTTCTTCCCCACAAGTTAGGATAAATAAGGCCAAAAAGACAACTAAGGCCAGGCCGGTAATTACCCTGAAACTATTTCTCATCTTGCACCTCCCAGGTTTTATGATATGAAGTTTAACACGCTCACCCACCTCCCATAGTGCCCCACCAAAACGTCTGTGTAAAACCTATTCATCCCTTATTGGTGGCAAATATACACCGATTTATAGATAAATTAAAGGCGACGTGGCCCTTTTCTTCACTCCGGCCCACAAGCCCTTCTGCCTCACTCATGAATCGCTACGCATATTAAAAAAGCGTTGGTTCATCTATCTTCCGGTAACTTCCTATCTCCACTGTAGAAGGTCAACCTCCCTCAGCATTCCTTCTTCTCACTTCTGTAAATACTCCACGTGGAACGGGTGGTTCTCAAGGAGCCATTAATATGTTCAAGGATTAATACCAAAAACAAGCCCGCTTGGTTGGGGTTTATTGGTAAGCGTTGAATACGTCTGGTTTTTCAGCAGCCAGCCATGGGAGCACCTTGTTGAGACCAGGTTTAATCGGCCGATGTCGAAGCACCAGAACGTGCTGTGGGTCAATGTTTTTGCTTAGTAAAAGGTCTTTCAGATTCATCACCAAACCTCCTATTATAAACAATCTCCTATGGCTAAACGATATTTATGTACTCATTGCCAACAGGTAAGTAACCGGTGTGTCCCTCTTTTTCGGAATTTCTGTAAAACCGCACCGGTTGACCCTTTTCCCGCTACGGGAAGTGTTGGCTGGGAAGACAAGGCGTGCTTTTTAACAGTGGAAATGGTAATATGACCTAATCCGGTATTTTTCAAGGCTCGTTCTGAACATCATCACCGGAAAGGAATTAGGTCGATATTTAGAAAATTGACACCGACAACATTGCCGTCCTCATCGTAATCAAGAATAACACCAGGTTGTACCTCTTCTAAATCCATTATCAAATTTTCATCTAACCGCAAGTAAAGAGCATTATTTTCTTGGTCAACTTTTAGTCTCATCATTTTCCCCTAACGCTGCGCTCAGCCACGCCGCTGTTTGGCGACGGCTGGAGCGCCATGTTTCGAAAGCTTGATCACGTGCCTTCCCTACGTCCTGTTGTTCGCACATTAGAAGGGTAAAGGAACAACCCGATTGTCGCGAGAGTCGCGAACAATGCTCCAGCCATAAATGTGGCTGAGGCGCCGAATACGCTCCATAACGACCCTGCAATGACGCTTGCCAGCAAGAGCGCGCCACCACTCACTAGATTAAAGATGCCGAAAGCCATGCCGCGAAGCTCGGAGAGTGCAGCATCAGCAACGAGCTTCGAGAGCAATCCCTGGGTGAACGCCATGTGAAGACCCCAGAACGCCGCACCAATTAATGCGACCAAAGGCGACGCCGCCATGGCCAACACGACATCAGCAGTGATGAGCGCTCCCAGCCCGAACACCAAAAGTGTTCGCGTCGAAAGCCAGTCACCCGCCGCACCCGCGGGGTAGGCAAATATGGCGTAAACAACATTCATGACAATCATGGTCACGGGCACGTAGCCGACAGCGAGCCCGACATCCTGCGCACGAAGTATCAGGAATGCCTCGCTGAACCGAGCGAGGGTAAAGACCGCACCAAGCGCCACGATGAGCCAGTAGCGCAGGGACAGACGCTTGGCATCGGCAAAGGTCAGACGGTTCTTGGAACCCGGGGCCTGCTCTGAGGGCTCTGGCTCGCGCACCGCCACAATCAACAACAGGACCGCAAGAAATGCTGGAACGACCGCCACCCACAACACGGCCTTGATGTCGTTCGCGAGCCAGATCATGAACGCCACCGCGAGCAGCGGCCCGACAAAAGCTCCAACCGAGTCGAGGGATTGACGTAGCCCATAGGCCGCACCCCGCAGCTGTGCCGGGACGATATCCGCAACCAGCGCATCGCGCGGCGCGCCACGGATGCCTTTACCTATGCGATCAACGAAGCGCGCACCGAATACCCACCCAATCGATGTCGCGAGCGGAAATACTGGCTTGGTTATGCCCGCCAGTCCGTATCCAACCACAGCCAGAAACTTTCGTTTTCGGAAGTAATCGCTGATCACTCCCGAAAACACCTTGGTGATTGCAGCTGCTGCCTCTGCAAAGCCTTCAACGACTCCAATGGTCACCATGGATGCACCGAGCGTCGTTGCCATGAATATCGGCAAGATGCTGTGAACAAGCTCGGATGAGCTGTCCATGAACATCGAGACAAATCCAAGCGCCCAAATGCCTTTCGGCAATTTGCGGTAAAAGCCCTTGTGGGAACTTATCGATTCAGGATTACTTTGTTGTAGTAAAGCCATGAGTGCCGTTTCCTATGTTGCCCAACGTTTGGCTCAGCGGCGGCGTCCTCGGCGTCGGCTGCAAGGCTGGGTTGGGCAAACAAAGTACTCCTACGTCTTGCCCGTTATATTCGCGACAAGCGGTATCTCGTCCTCGGGGGTGACGAGCTCCTGCCTGCCGCTTCTTTAGTTCTTACCCGGACATTCTGTCCGGATAAATGTCCGCATAGCCAATACAGCAGCAGCATATCCTAACTCGGTCACCAATACTCTCGTTTCTCCTGCTGCTTTCATTATTTGTTCTTGAATAGCTCTTGTTTCTTCGATTAATAGTCGTTGGGATTCTATTACTGGCTTAAGCTATAGCATCCCAACAAGAATACTAATTCCACACATAATTAAAAAGAAAGATAAAGCAATTTCCTGAAATTTCTTTATCATGTTGCTCTCCTTTTGTCTTGTTGTTTGTTGACTAACGTTCCGCATCAACGGCGGCGCGCACCGCCATCCGCTGCAGTGCTGTGTTAGCTGCTTTCTGCTTCATCCCATCAGCTTGGCAAGGTAGTCATATTCATCAGAGCGCTCGGGGAAAAGGATGTGCGCCTCCGTAAACTTCTTCTTATCCCATTTTCCGTTCTCATATCTGGTGCGCAGATCGTCGAACGGTGTTGCGGAAACTATGAACGAATCCAGGACGACATCGGTCATCTTCGTCCGCTTGCACATGGCCTTGGCCAATTCCGGGAGCGATTCGTGTAATTGCGCCTTGTCGTCGTACTGATAGGCTTCGGCATGCAGCATCCCGTGGGGCTCAACGAACACAATACGCTGCTGACGGGTAGTCTTGATCCAGAGGATAAAGTCGGGATAGAAACCTCGCGTCTCGAAGAAGCCGATTCCCTTACCTCGGCTCAGATTTCTCAGTAGAAACACTTCCACGTTGGCCAGTGAATTACTCTTCTCCACTGACCAGTAGTCTTTCAGGTCTTGAACGAATTGCTTCTCGCTATGCTTCAAGCCCGGGGGAAGCATCTTGATGTTATCGCCTTGCTCGATCAGTAAGGGCTGATACAAATGACGGTCGAAATGGAGTCGGGGAAGCTCACTTGTCTCTTTCTCGTAGAGTTCTTCGACATTCTTGATGAGCTTTTCCACGTCAGATACGAGTCTTGCATGGGAGCGTTTGATATTGACCGTGTATACGCTGGCAGAGCCATCCCTGACATTGAAGCTGAGATTTGGGTCAGTTTCGTCGAGAGTCTTGTAAACCATGTGTCTCGAATCCCATCGCTCGCGTCTCACCCGGTAGAAAGCATCGGTGTATTTCCTGAGAATATTGACGACTGCTTCCTGAAGAAGGGCCGTGCCCGCGAAGGTTTGGGGACAGGTTACGGATTCATCGGCGACCAGCCTGTAAAGTCTCGAAGGCACCGAGTGTAACATGATTCTTCTGGGGACATCCGGCAGGATGACCAGATTGTTCAGGCCTTTGCGCTCCTTGTACTCAAGCAAATCGAGGTAGGCTTTTTCCCAATCGACGAGACCAAGACTTTCATCAGGAATAGGCTGATCGCGGCCAGCCCGAACCTCAGTGCTCATGATGCCGGAAGCGCCGCTTTCAAGCGCCTGCACCTTGAGCGACATGTCAACCCGGACGGTTACCGAAGGGTCGGGCTCCAGTACGATGTGCTCTTGCGCCGCAAAATCGCAGTCGTCCGGGACACGGGGAACTACAAGGCCCTTCTTGAGGAACTCCTTATTGGGCCGGATGAAAAGAGGAAGCTCGACATACCCTTCGGTCTCGACGCCTTCCTTCTCCAGGTACTCCCGGAACTGGGACATGTAGTTGGCGCGCACCGCGAAGATGTTCAGCGTCTCCAGCAAGCCAACATGATCCGGGTGCTCGCCATCCAGCGCCGCGCTTCTCTTGAGGCTGAATCCTTTGCCCCGCAGGCGCACGCCGCGCCCGAAGAGTTGGATGATTTGTGAGCCTTCCTGCCGCCCAATGTTGAGCAGGCCCATGTTGGAGACCCGCCAGGAATTCCAGCCCTCCATGAACTTCTTCGCACCAATGAGCACGTCGATGGTCGTGTCCTGATCGCCGATGCCGTCGAAGAGAGAACCGCTGAGCGCGTCCTCCTCCAGGGTTATCCCGGAGTCGTCCTCGTCCACGAGCTTCTTGAACGTGCTGGTATCGCCTATGTAGATTAGGCCGAAGTAGTCCTCCGCACCACTCGCCTTCAGCCCGATCTCACCGGTGCTGCCCCGGATGTCGCAGAGGTGCAGGCCGCCTCCCGTTGGCGCGTGAAGCACCCTTGACGAGAATGTCCTGATAGGCCTTCTCGGGTGACAGCCCGCTTGCGCGGAGGTACTTGAACTTGTCCTCGAACACGTCCCGGCCGTCCGGCGTGACCAGGCCCGTCTTGCCTTCAATCAACTTCTTGATGGTCCTGACCGCCCAGCCGCGCTTGTTCTCCAGTACGTGGTGCAGGAACCGGGCTACGGTCAAGACGTCGCTTCTCTTCTGTTTGTCTTTGGTGTAGACCGCGTTCACGGTGCTGCCGACGAAAACCCACAAGGGCTTTTCCAGGTTGTAGGGCCGAAGCACGTCCGCCTGCTCCTCGAACACCCGCTGCTGCTCGTAGAAGGAGAGCAGGTTGCCCAGGAGAAGCGTCTCCGTCTTCTCCTCGGCCGCCTCCTCCTTCAGGTTGAGGATGCGGAAATCCTTGCCGTACCCGTCGCCGTGGAAGTAGCGGTAGGAGTAATCGAAAACGATGGCCTTTCCATATTCCGCCGTGAGCTGATCGTTCCGCGCGGCCGTCAGGGCCTGGCCGAACGTAGCGCTGTATTCGAACGTGAAGCCCGTCTCGCCCAGGGCGTCGCGGAAGCTCCGCCACGCCTCGCCGCCGGAGCCCTTGTGCCCCTCGTCCACGAAGATCAGGTTGTTGCCCTCGAACGCCTCCACGGGCACGCTCACGCCACCGCCGCGCTTCTCCTCCACCAGCTTGGTAATCTCGATGACCCGGACCGCGTCCTTCCCGGCCATCATCAGGCCGCTCTCGTTCAAGTCGAAGCGGCGGCACGGGATGTTCGAGGCGGTCATTTCCTCTATGTGCTGCTCGCTCAGCCCCTCGTTGGGCGTAATCAGCAGGATGTTGTCCAGCGGCATGTTGTTGTAATGCAGGAACTGCCGGTAATTGATGTGCATGATGAGCGTCTTGCCGCTGCCGGTGGCCATCCAGAAGGCCAGCTTCTTCAGGTCCGACTCCGAGAACTTCGCGTCCTTCGGATCGGCGGCGGTCTTGGCCGCGTTACGGGCCTCGACAAAGCCGTTGAGCGACCGGAGCATCTCGCCCCGGCGATGGAAGTACCGGTCCAGGAAGATTTCGGTGTAGAGAACGGCGACGTGCTGAAAGTACCGGAGGGTGATCGGTTCCGGCCGGCGGGCGTTCATGGCGCGCAGGTGCTCGCGGATGTTATCGTCGTAGCGGGCCAAGTCGGCCAGCGGAATCTTCACCTTGTCCCCGCGCGCCTCCAGCCGGTGGTACACGTAGCTATGTCCCGAGGCGTCGAACCCTTCGGCGGCCTCCTTCAGGTCAGCCAAAAGGTCGCGGTTGTGCTCGTATCCGAACAGGCTATTGAGCCAGGCCAACAGGACCAGCCGCTCTTCGAGCCTCACGTATTCCGATCGGCTGTTTTGGGCTTGGTGCATGAATCACTCCTTTAGCTGCGGAGCAGGAGGCACCAAAGGCTCTAGTTGGGTAATCAGCTCCGGAATTTGTTCGTGCACGACATCGTAAATCTCCGCATAGTTCACCTTGTCGTACTGATGGCTTATGACATTTCGCAATCCGACGATCGCCTTCCAGAGAATCTCAGGATGCCCGTTGCGGAAGGCGTCGCTTACCCTGCGCGCCGCCTCGCCGAGAATCTCCAACTTCCGTTCAACAGCCAACCGCGTGATCTCCCTGTCCCTGCCGGGCGCGAGAAACTCCTCCAACGTAAGGTCCTCCATGAATTCCACAACGGTCTGGGCGGCATCGAGCATATCCCAAAGATGGGCAGGATCACGTTCCTCAGGTCGCATAGATCACCTCATGGTTATTCAGTATGTGGTGGCGGCGGAATGGATTCCTGATCGCCTTCTTTTCCACCAGGTCCACTTCGCGCCCCAGGATCTGTTTCAGCTCCTCCTCGGCCTGTATGTGGTCGAAGAGAGTCCACCGCGTCCCATCCTGAAACACCACCAGAACGTCCACATCGCTGTCAGGCCGAAAGTCGTCCCTAAGGGCCGATCCGAAGATCGCCAGTTGCTTGACCTGCCATTTCCGGCAAAACTGCGCGATTCTGTCTTTTGGTATGTCAATCTTCAAGCTCATGCTTACACCTCCACCGACGCGAACATCCGAGCCTTGAACACCGGTTCCAGGGCCTTGGCGTTCGGAATGAACGAATCGCCATTGACGAAGACCTCGTCCGCGTCCTCGGTCAGTTTCTGCGCCGCCACGAACTCCTTGTCGCGCTCAAAATCGTCTTTCTGCCAGCCCTCGGTCTCGCGCCAGATGACCGCGACCTGTCGGTGGCCGATCCGACCGCGATAGACCAGGTATCGCCGCCCATCGTCGTTGTAGACTCGCCGGGTCTGGACATGCAGGCCCAGCAGGTAGTTGAAGGTCTCGGGCACGTCCGCGATCTTCTCCTGCGTTTGGCCGCCTACCTGCGCCGCGCCCGCCGCGGCAGGCAGGTCGGCGTGGATGTGTAGTTTGTAGGAGAACGGCCGGGCAAGCTTCTCAACATTCAGGAGCGTGGCGCTGTGCCTGATCTCCCACTGGAGCATGTACTTGAGCAGGTAGTCGTCGAACTTCATGGCCTGCTGGCCCGAGGCGTCGTCGAACTCGATGTTGTTCAGGGCGTCCTCGTAAGACTCCAGGCGGATGTACTTGACGATGCGCGGACTCCGCTCGGCCTCGTCCGGGGTGGCCATGCGCTTGGGCTTGCCGTTCTTCCACTCGGGGCTGAAGGTGACTTTCTTGATGCGCGGCAGGAGCACGGTGTCGAAGTACTCGCCCATCTCCACCAGGATGAACTTGCGGTTGCCGCCATCTTCGCGGTTGAGATTGATCACCGCGTGTCCGGTTGTGCCGGAGCCGGAGAAGTAGTCGAGGACCCATCCGCTTTTTTCGCCTAGGCCGACGGTGATGACCCGCCGGAGCAATCGGGTGGGCTTGGGGGTTCCGAAGACCTCGTCCCCTTCCGAAAGCATCCTTTTAAGTTCTTGCTTTCCCTCCTGGTTGTGGCCGACTTCCTTATAGGTCCAGATGGTGAGTGGTGTAACCCCCTGCTTGATTTCCGACAACAACCTTTTCAGGCGGGGCACGCCATTCCCATCCGGGCCAAACCAGATCCGGTTGTCGGCGATGAGTTCTTCCATTCTTTCTTTCGATGTGAACCAGCATCTTCCAGGTGGCGGATGAACCACCCTCCCTGAAGGTGTAGTAATCGGGTAATCGTATTCCGGGGAATAGGTTTTTACCGATAAATCACTGGACATCCAAGGCCCTCTCGGGTCTTTATCAGGATTTTGATAGCGTTTGTCTTGAGCTTCGGTACGTGGGAGCAATCCGGGACGCCAGGTTTCCTTACGCTTGGCGAAGGTGACCAGGAAGTCGTGGTTGTCCGAAAGCCAGCGGGCATCGTTTTGTGGCGAGAATTTTTTCTGCCAGATGATGTTGTTGACAAAATTCTCCCTGCCGAACATAGACTCAAGCGCCTTGTGCAGCGAGTCTTGCTCGCCATCATCGATGCTGACAAATATCGGCCCATCCTCGGTCATACACTCCCTTGCCAGGGCAAGGCGCTCGACCATCATCGCCAACCAACTGGAGTGCTGGTAGTTGTCGCGGTAGAGAAACTCGTCGTTTCCGGTGTTGTACGGCGGATCGATGTAGATGCACTTCACCCGCTCCCGATACTTCTCCAGCATCAGATTCAACGCCTGCCAGTTCTCGCTGTGCACCAGCAGGCCGTCGGTCATTTCATCTAAATCGTCGAAACTCGCCAGTAGGCGGTCCACGAACCCGGCATCGAAGTGCTTGAAGTGCTTGGTGTCGAGCATCAGCGTCGGGTGGTCCTTCAGGAAAGCAATTCTGGGGATCCTGGGATCGCGGACGTCCCGTCCGCCATGCACGCTGGCGCCGGGATTGTATGAAACAGATGAGATCTCTGTATCATCCAGGAATGCAGACGAGACGTCTGCATTCCCAGGGTATCCCGACCATGCCCACTTCTCCGGCTCATCCACTAGGCCGGCCTTGACAGGGTTTTGACGGATATACTCCACCACCGCGGAGAAATGCTTTTCATCCCGAATGAAGCGGTCGAAGTAGTCAGGCATCCAGAAAGGACCGCTCCTGCCCAGCAACTCGTTCGCTTTGTGCGCAGCAAAGGACTTCCAACTTTGAACTATCTTCGAGAGTGAATGGCCGGGCATCTGTTCGATGAGCAAGTGCACATGATTCGGCATGATGCACCAGGCAATCAGACGGTAGCGTTGTCCATCGAATTGGAGCAAGGCATCCTGGACAAGGCGGGCAATCCGTTCGTCTCTCAAATAGCAGATGCCATGGCCGGCATCTTCGTATTGTTCAATGCGTTTTCTGAGTGTGACGGCCTCTTTCGAGTCCGGCGCAGTCCCTTCGGTCCAGTGGAGTTCCTGCTTCCATCGTTCGATGACCTCGGCCGGTACCGAGTCATGGAGGCGAAAGGTAATGAATTGAACGCTGTGCGCAGCATCAAAGTGCGGAAGGTAGCCGCGCGAGTGCCAGCCTTTGTTCAGTGATTCGACTGTTCGTTCACTTTCGTAAGTCATTGAACTGAAGAGGTCGGTCTTGTCTGTCGTTGCGGCCGAGACGGCCGCGATCCCAGCAAATTCCAGGTCCTTCCACTCGGCCCACTGCGGCTCGCACGCGGCGATTTCGGGATAGAAGCTTTCGTGAATGTTGCCGACGGTGATGCAATACTGCGTCTCGGTGATGAATTTCCGCTTCTCCCACAGCATCTTCTGGAATTCTTCGATCTGGGCCAGGAAGTCAATGATGTGATTGCCCACCTGCTTGATGACACGCATCAACTGGAACCAGCCCTCGGCCCGGTCCTCTCCGGCGGCCTCTATCTCGTCCAGGTTCAGCACCTCGTTCTTCAGGTAGAAGTCGAGCTCGCGCGACAGGAACCCCTTCAGGTCCTTGTGGATGAAGAAGTCGGACGTGTTCCGCCGCGTGTACTGGCGAAGATGATGTTCAAGATACGAAACGCTTTGGCCCTCTGCGTTGTTTCTGCGCTCCGCAGTGAGAGCCGCAAGGCCCGCCGCTGCCTTTTTCGGCGAAAGCCGCTTGGGAATCTCCGCTATGGCCGCGGCGATGATCTTCTCCTGCTGCTTCTTCTTGCCGTAGGTGATCTCCTCCTGCTCCGTCAGGGGCCGATACTCGAAGGGGATGAGCAGTTTGCTGGCCTTTTCGTCCCAGGCGGTTTCCTTGGCCCGGGGCAGGAAGAACCGCTTGTCGCCCTTGACATTGTTTTGCTCGACGTCGGCCTGCACGAGTTTGAAATGAACTGCGACGCCATTGGGCCCTTTCCAGGTGTAGTCGTGGAAATACTCGGCCGTCTTGACGTAGTACTGGTCGTAGTTGGCCCAGTATAGAGTGACTTCCTCGCCGTTGTAAGGGATGGCGTAGCGCTGGCGCTTGGAGTAGCGGCGCTTCGAGATGAAGTCGCCGTCCTGGTAGTAGCGGCTAAAGAAGGTGTACAGGTGGTTGAAGATGCTGGTCTCGAGCGCCTCGCGGCCCCGACCCCCGGCGGCTTTCGCCTTCAGGTCCTGGTACTTCTTGCCGAGCGGCGTGGTGTGGTAGGCCTCGGCCAGGTTGCCGTCGGCGTCGAGGGCGTTTTTGCCCAGGGTCTCCTTGATCTGCTGGGCCACATCCGTCAATTCCTTTGCGGCCTGCGACTGTTCGGCCAGCGCGCCGCGATCCATCTCGTTGGCGACGGCCTTGGGTAGGTCCTGCGTGATGAACTTCTCGATCACGTCTCGCTTGTAATTCATGATGCGGTAGATGCCGAAGTCCAGGTCCGCACAGTCGAACTGGAAGAGCTCGCGCAAGAGGGACTGGAATTTTTCTTGTGCAGTGGTCAAGGTTACTTCCTCTCTTTTATTGATCTTGAGCAGCTAACGACCAGCATCAGTGGTTGAAACCGCGTCGGAAAAAACCGACTGGCGGCACGGAGGTTAAAATTACAGTAAAAACTTGCCAAACGAAACGGCGGTTTCAATCCACTAAATGCAAATGTTAGCGCACCGATGCCGGCAAAACGCAGCAACCTTTGAATTGCCCAGCCGCTCTTTTTATTGATTGTAGAAAAAACCAATTTCTCAAAACCGAAAAAGCATTTATTTTATTCTCAAAGATTTTAGACAAAGAAGCAAAATTTACAAAACAAG
>CAZVNL010000011.1:0-61333 GCA_964628055.1 uncultured bacterium
ATCAGGTATTTTTTGGCATTAAACAGAATGTTGCACTTACTACTTGAATCCAGGTCTTCTGTAGCTGACTAAGCAGGGGCAAAATAAACGTCACCCTTCAGTTCTTTGGCAAGGGAGGCCTGAGCGGAAAATACTTGGCCGCTATCTGCGGTTATGATAGGCCCTTCTTCAGCTAAGGGACTCCGTAACCATTTTAGCGTTATAGCGGTGGCTTCTTGCGTATGCTGGTCAACTGTATAAAAAAGGGCCCTTCCTGCTTTACTTTCAGTTAGTGATACCAGGGCCTGTCGAGGCCTTCTCCCAATGATGGTGTCCCCCTCCCATTCACCGCTTCTGGTTCGCTTTTCAACCAGGGAAGGGCGCTGGGCAAGGCGCACTCTGTCCTGGATTGGTCCGATCCCTGGCGCTTTTTCCGCTTCTTTTTACATCGTAGCTGATAATACAGCGCTCCCCCGGATGGTTTGTCTCTAAGGAGGTACGGGTAAAGCCACTCCTGACGGAGGGAGACTCCCCAGGTCTGCTTCATCCAGCCGCTTAGCGGTTAAGGAGACCACGCTCTTGGTATCAAGCCTTAAATGAAGGCCCCAATACTTCCATCAATACGCGCGTGTATTCTACCGTCGTTCGATAGCTTGCTTATGCGCCTGCTGGTACCGGTAACCGCGTTGGCTGACATTACGTCTCAATTCACGACGACTGGTGGATTGGTGAACGCCCAGTATTTCTGCAATCGGAGAAGGAGTAGGACCTGGTTTAAGCAATAAATATAACCCGTATCTTATTTCCGGCGTGAGCTGACGGTAGGGTGCCATTTGAGTTCCTCATTTTTAACGGTGAGAAAAGCACGAAGCCTACCGCAGCTCCGCCTTTTCTACAACCAGTCTTTGAGTTGCCTGTCTGACGACGAGGCAGGCACTTAGGAGTTGAATTCAAGCTCTTTTTAAAACCAACCCCACATAGTAACCTATCAGGTTCTGCAACACCTTTCGCCGATAAGCTGTCGTAGCGCGGATATCATCAATAGGGGCAATGTCTTTATCAACAAGGGGCAGGGCCTCCTGGAGGGGAATGCCCTCTAAGATCGCCCGGGTAAAGTTTTTCAGGTAAACCACCGTAGGAGCCACCGCTCCGGCGGCAATGGTCAGGGTCTTAAACCTCCCGGGGCCCTCCATTTCATAAGCCAAGGCGAAGTTCACCACTGCAATGGCCATGGCCTGGCGCAATCCCAATTTATAAAACATTGATTTACGGTTCGCTCTGGGTAAAATAATATTCGTCAGAATTTCCCCCGGTTTCAGTAGGGTTTTCCCAGGCCCCAGGATGAATTCTCGAATGGGCAACTCCCGTTTCCCCGACGGACCCAGAAGCTCCATCTGAGCATCGTGGACATAGAGACCCGGGAGGAGATCGGCTGCGGGAGAAGCATTGCAAATATTCCCGCCCACGGTGGCCCGGTTACGAATCTGAACCCCGGCGAACTGCTCCGTAGCCTGAGACAAAGCTCCGAATTCGTTTTGAATTAATGTATGTTGTTTGATTTCCTCCACGGTTGTCAAGGCACCTATCCGAAGGTTGTTTGCTTCCTCCCGGATCCCTTTTAAAAAGTGCAGGTGTTTTAAATCCACCAGATACTTTGGTAGGGGCCGACCCAGATCCCATGCCGGATGCAAGTCGGTCCCACCCGCCAGCCATACGGTTTGCTCTAAAGGAACGCTTTGAAGCAATTGTTTCAATTCCTGTTTACTTTCTGGTCGGGTATATTCCAATGTTTACTCCCGAATCGCCTTCGCCACAGCGGTCACAATCTTCTGGTATCCGGTGCACCGGCATATATTACCGGCTAAAGCCTCCCTTACTTCTTCAATATCTGGTTTGGGGTTCGTTTCCAGCAGGTATTCACCGGACATAATCATTCCCGGGATACAATAACCACACTGGACAGCATGGTAATCCACAAACGCCTGCTGTAATTCTGTCAATTTATATTCCAGGCCAAGACCTTCAATTGTGACAATTTCACCGCCATCGACCTCAACGGTAAAGATTAAGCAGGAATTGACTGTTTTTCCATTGAGGAATATGGTGCAGGCGCCACATTCCCCTTCACCGCAGACCTCTTTTGTTCCCGTAAGATCCAGTTCATTACGCAGGAAGTTCAACAAACGCTGGTGGGTGGGCACGTTTCGCTGAACCGTCTTTCCATTAACCGTCAGGGAGACCATCTGATAGTGAATCGTTTCAGGAATGGGCATGGCGTTGATCCCAGAGTTTATTGAAAGCATCAAGGTGGGTAGGGATGGTATCCGGGATAGAAAGAACTGTTTGAGCAGCGGTAATATCTTTGAGTCCGCTCCCGGTGATAAGCAGAACGACTTGATCTTCCGGATTAACCAATCCCTGTTTCTTCGCCTGCACAAGTCCGGCCAAAGCAGCGGCGGCAGCCGGTTCAGCAAAAATACCGGTGGTCCGTGCCAGCTGATGCTGAGCCTGTAAAATCTCCCGATCCGTGACAGTAATTCCAAGACCACGGCTTTCTTTCAAGGCGCGTAATGCTTTTAAACCATCCCGAGGCCAATTGACGGCAATGCTGTCGGCAACCGT
Organism: uncultured bacterium; assembly: GCA_964628055.1. GTDB lineage: Bacteria > Fidelibacterota > Marinisomatia > Marinisomatales > TCS56 > CAZBEL01. Next base: position 2,602 of record CAZVNL010000011.1, read on the forward strand.
TTGTGCCCGGACGGTCTCCAGTTTCCCTTTTTTCCAACCCTTAACTACAGCGGCTGAGCCCTCCGCCTGCACTGCAACCAGCTTTGGCGAGTGTTCCAACCAGCCCAGTTGTAGCAGATCATAGAATCCTTTAAAAACACCTCCCAGAATACACCCGTCTCCCACCGGTACAAAAACCAGATCAGGAGACTGCCACTGAAGTTGTTCGGCAATTTCGAACGCCACCGTTTTTTTCCCTTCAGAAAGAACAGGGTTTATTCCCGTACTGCGGGAATACCAGCCGCGCTCCTTTGCAATCTCCAATGAGAGTTCAAAGGCATCGTCATAGGAACCATCCACTGGTATCAGACACGCCCCGTATTGAAGAATCTGCGTCAGTTTTGCTTTCGGAGCGGAAGCGGGCGCCAGTATTACTGCCTCCAACCCATGCCAGGCCGCCAAACAGGCGAGAGAAGAGCCGGCGTTTCCGGTGGAGGCCGCCACTAGAACAGATTCATGCCTTTCCTGCGCATGGCGTAAACCCACCTCCGTAGCTCGATCCTTCAGGGATCCGGAAGGGTGACGCGTTTCATCCTTGATCCAGAGCCGTTTCAAACCAATCTGTTCAGCTAAAATATGGGCAGGGATTAAAGGAGTGGACCCGACCCGAATGGCACGATCCTCCGGGCCTTCCACCACCGGCAGGAGTGGTAAATATCGCCATAGTGTGACATCCCTGTTTGAAACCAGTGAATTCCGGTGCCAGTGTTTCTGAATAGATGAATAATCATATTGGGCGTCCAGATTTTCACCGCAGTCGGCGCATGTGTATCGGAAGGGAACGGGTTCTGTTTCCCAACCACAGTTCACACATCGGTAATGGGTTAAATAAGAAGCCATTATTAGTGCTTTACCAATCCGGTACGGTAGTTAAACTCTTGAATCCGTTCATCCCATTCTTCCAGTGCGTGATATTGGTTTGACCAGTACGTTTCGTCATACCACTGGGCATCCAGTTCCTCCACCGGTTTCCCCTGTTGTTCCACCCAGGTGAAATATTTCAAATTATGGATGCATTTTCGATCGTAATACGATAATTCTTGAATGTAGTCAATTGTGAGCCCCTGCAGGCCGGCTTCAAAATCTACGGCGGCCCGGCTGGATGAATAAGCTCCTTCCTCTTCCTGGGCAGCCTCCAATCTGGATTGATACATTTTCATCGAATCCGTTGCCACCGTAAATATTGTGTCCCGTTCATCGAATTCGTAATACCGAGCCATTTTAATTGCTCCTGCTAGGTTGGCAATTCCGGAAATCCCCAAATGCGGTAGCTGCTTTACGATTTCCGAATCAACCCCTTCCTCCTCTAGAAAGCGGTTCCCCGCCGGTTCGTTGAACAATCGCATCAGTCGCAAAGGCAGATTATCATCAATCCCAATGACCATATCAATATTCTTAATATTTAGAATCCACGGAACGTGTTTATCCCCAATCCCTTCAATCCGGTGGGACCCGTAACCGTTGTAAAGCAGGGTGGGGCACTGGAGCGCTTCTCCGGCAGCAATTTTTATTAGGGGATACTGTTCCCTCAAATACTCTCCTGAGCCCAGGGTCCCCCCTGATCCCTGGGTAAGAAACAATCCGCTGAACCGGAGACCCGTCCCGTCCAAAGACTGAAAAACTTCCTCCATGGCCGGACCGGTGACCGCATAGTGCCAAAGAGGGTTGGCCATCTCGGCGAACTGGTTTAATACAACCACTTCTTCCCGCTCTTGCGCCAGCGACCTGGTTTTATCATAAATTTCTTTCACATTACTTTCACCACCGGGAGTTTTGAATACTTCTGCCCCTATTTTTTCCAGCCAGGTAAAGCGCTCCTCACTCATGGCTTCTGGCAGAACGGCGATGGAGGGGCATCCCAGTAGGGCCGCATTAAAAGCACCGCCACGGCAATAATTCCCGGTGGAGGGCCATAGCGCCTTGTGCCTTGTGGGGTCAAACTGCCCTTGAATGAGCCGATGAACCAGGGGACCAAAGGTAGCCCCTACTTTGTGGGCCCCCGTGGGAAAGAAACATCCTAGGAGCATTACAATCCGGGCAGGAACGCCCGTGATTTCAGAAGGTAGTTCCAAATAGTTAACCTTCCCGAAACCATCATGTTTTTCATGAAGATCATTTTTCCAGGTAATCCGGAATAAATTCCTGGGATTTACTTCATCAATCCCAACCGCTTTCACTTCCGTCAGAATTTCCCCCGGTATTTCTTCCGGGTACCGCATCTGTCGGTAGGTGGGAATAATAATATTCCGTTCCCGGCAGCGCTGAATGGTTCGCTTTAATATTGCTTCAGTCTTTGTCATGAGTAATATTTCCATTGGTTAAACATAATTACAACTTCCGATCAGAACGAATGAACAGAACGTTTGGTAATCGCTTCCAGTCTATCAAGAGGGTCTTCCAGCCGTCCTAAAGCCATCATAGCGGCGATAATAAAAGGTTTGAAACTGGCCTGGCGATAAGTAGCATTCCGATAGCGTTCAAATACTTCCTGGGCCACTTCCCCCTGAATACAACTCTCACCGGAAATGTCCGCGGGCAGACAATGCATGTACAGGGCTTCACCGGACGGGGTAAGATCCATCATTGACCGGGTACACTCCCAGTCCGTATACCGTGAATTTTGATCTAGTGCTTCCTGCTCCAGCTCAGCCAAAGCGGTGGTATCCCCGGAGCGGAGTAAGTCTGTCCGCCGTTCCATGATAGAAAAAGGAGCCCAGGATTTAGGATAAACAATATCGGCTCCCTTAAAAGCTTCCGCCATATCATGGCTAATAGCAAATGATCCACCGGAGTCAGCACTGTGATTACGGGCAATTTCTACCACCTCAGGAATCAATTCATAACCTTCAGGGTACGCCAAGACCACCTCCATACCAAATCTTGTCATTAGGCCAATAATTCCCTGGGGGACGGAGAGCGGTTTTCCGTAACTGGGGGAGTAAGCCCAGGTCATGGCTAGTTTTTTCCCTTTTAGTTCCTCCAGCGATCCGAATGTTGCTTCCAGCATCGCCAGGTCCGACAGGGTTTGGGTAGGATGATCTACATCACACTGAAGATTAATGACGGTGGGGCGTTGGTGTAGAATACCGTCCTCGAAAGCGGTTTGGAGGGCCTGGGTTACTTCTACCATATAGGTGTGACCGGCGCCGAGAAAAAGGTCATCCCGAATTCCGATCACCTCTGCCATAAAGGAAATCATAGTAGCAGTTTCCCGGACCGTTTCACCGTGGGCAATCTGGGATTTTTCCTCATCCAGATCGACCACGCCCAGGCCCAAGGCATTGGCAGCAGAGGCAAAACTGAACCGGGTCCGGGTGGACTTATCCCGGAAGATGGAAACAGCCAAACCGCTTTCAAACAGCTTGAAAGCCTGTCCTTCCCGATGCCAAGTCTGAAATAAATCGGCTAACAGCAGGGTTGCTTCTATCTGCTCCCTGGATAAGTCCCACGTGAGCAGCACATCCGACGGATAATCGGACAAATTCCGTTCTCCGAGAGCAGTGATCCGCTGATCCACGGAAGTTTTCATCATACTTTCTCCTGTTGGATTGAATTCACATAGACGAGTGGAATGGCAGCATACATGGCGGCAGCTTTCACCAGGTGATTTTTCCATGTTCTTTCATTGGGGGCGTGGGCCTCAGCTTCTTTTCCCGGACCGAACCCGATGCAGGGGATGCCATACCGGCCCATAATTGAAACCCCGTTGGTGGAAAATGTCCATTTCCCCACCCGCGGTTTCTCCTTAAAAAGCCCCCTATAGGCTGTTACCAGCGTACGGGTTACAGGATGATCTTCTTCAATTAACCAGGTGGGGAAATAGGCTTCCGTAGGATAAGTCAATCCTTTCCACGACGGCCGACCATAGGGATAGAGTTCTACTTTAGCGTTTGCCTTCTTCACAGCGGGTAATTCCCGAATCTCTTGCAGAGCAGAATCAGCCGTTTCCCCCCATGTCAGGCGTCGGTCAATGGAAATGGAACAACTGTCAGCTACGGCACAGCGGGAAGGCGAAGTGAAAAATATTTCCGAGACAGTCAAGGTTCCCTTGCCAAGGAAATCATGGTCCCGGAGCCGATGGTTCAATACTTCAAGTTCCTGAAGAATGGGGGCCATCTTATAAATGGCATTGTCTCCCCGTTCCGGAGCCGATCCGTGGGCACTAATCCCTTCTGTGGTGACCCGAATTTCCACCCGTCCCCGCTGACCGCGGTAAATACCCCCGTCGGTCGGCTCGGTGGACACGACAAAGTCAGGTTTCAGCTTTCCCTGATCTAAAATATATTGCCAGCACAGACCATCACAATCCTCCTCCTGGACCGTACCGGTTAAAACCAGGGTATAATCACCGGTTAAATCCAAATCCTCGATGATCTTTCCGGCGTACACCATGGAGGCCAAACCTCCTTCTTGATCCGATGTTCCCCGTCCTACGATGATTTCTTCATCTTCAAACCCCTGGAAAGGATCCACCTCCCAGGTTTTAGGGTTCCCCACACCCACCGTATCCACATGAGCGTCCAGCACCACTACGTGGGTCCCCTTTCCCAAGAACCCGTAAATATTGCCCATTTCGTCAATTTCTATCCGGTCATAGCCAACGGTTTCCAGTTCCTGCTTAATCCGCATTATTACCGCTTCTTCCTGACAGGATTCACTGGGAATCGCTACCAGATCCCTTAAAAACTTTGACATGGGTTGACGATATTCCTCTGCCTTACGCAATATATCTTGATACGGTAGTTTCATAATCCTTCTTTCCTGAGTTTAGTCATTTGTTCCCACAGGCGTCCTGCCTGCTCCCGGGAACGATCATAAATCGATTCCATGGTTCCATCCACCAGTTTGTAATTCTTTAAACGATATTCTCCTGCCGCAACCACATCGCAGGGCTGTGAGAGACCATACAGTAAGTGCCCTTTCCAGTTCCCCGCCGTTAAAGGCGTCCGGGGCTGGTAATCATAAATGGCCAAGTCCGCCCGGCAGCCAGGTTCCAGTTTACCAAGGGGAATTCCAAACAGGCGCGTCGCTATCTCCGGATTATTTTTAAATAGTAATTCCAGATAATCAAACGGCTCGTCATTCCCAGACCCATGACTGTTCCGGATTAAGCCCCCCTGTTGTGCTTCATGCAGCAGATTGGCCTGCATTCCGTCCGTACCCAATCCGGCGTTCAGGGATTTCAACAGTTTTGTTGGTGCAAGCCCGATCCGATTATTCGCATTGGAGGCCGGATTGTGCACCAGCATCACCTCCCGTTCGCGCACAAGGGATACATCTCTTTCCGAAAAACGAACCCCGTGGGCTACCAAACTATTCCGGTTCAATAAACCGAATGAATCCAGCCGGTGTAAAACGGAGGGATACCCTCGCCGGATAGCATCCTTTACATCCGCCCGATCTTCCGCCCCGTGGATGTGAATCCCCCAGTCCGATTCCTGTTCCAGAGCCATGCTAATGCGCCTCAGACTGTCATCAGACAAGGTAAAAGAAGCGTGTAATCCAATGAGGGGGCGGACGAAGGAATTTGATTTATATTTCCGGTGAAAACGAAGATTCTCCTCCAGGCTTTTGCGGAAAATATTGTTTCCATTCCGATCGGATATCTCAAAAGCGCAGGAGATATTTAATCCCCACGGTTGGCCATATTCCACCAGTAAATTCAGCGATCCATCAATAAAAGCAGGGCTGGAGTGGTGATCAATAATGGTGGTTACACCACAGCGCAAATGTTCCAGTAGTCCTACTTCGAACGAAACGCGAACCATGTCCCGGTCCAAAGCCCGATCCAGAACCCACCAGACCTGTTTCAGGATTTCTACAAAATTAGAAGGTCTGTTTTCAGGAGGAGGCATTCCCAATGCCAGGGAAGAATACAGGTGGGCATGGGCATTTATCATCCCGGGTAAAACTATCTGTCCTTTCAAATCCAGATGATCCCCACGTATACCAGGAGGAGGTTCACCGGAACCCACTTCAGCGATCAATTCTCCATCAATGATGAGGTATCCCCGGGGTATGAATTCCGGTTTCCCGTATGGATTAATGAGGCAAGCGTTTGTAAGAATTTTTTTTATAGTAATCATTAATATTTTTCCATTCGGGGAAAAATAAAGTTTAAATGTGTTCCTGTTTCCAGAGGAATCGCGTTCAGTTCCACCACAAGGAACTTTCGGGGGGTTGACGGGGCGACCGGAATGGTCTTCATTTTATTAAATTTTTTCATCAGGGTTAAACTCCAACACGTTATCGTAATGAATTACTTTTAAGGGAAGGTCGGGATAATTATTCTTGAAGAACTCATACTTTTTAGCTTTGTAGGATGATTCTGAAAATTTCACTTCGTAGGCCCGTTTCTCTTTTATGATAAAATCTATTTCATGTTTTCCCCGTGTGCGCCAGTACCGTATATCCCAGTCAACATCATAATGGTCAACAAAAAGGCGGAAGACGTAATTCTCCAATAACTCACCCCGGTCACCCCTTAACAAAATGGGATCGAAGTTATTGGCGAAGTAATTGCGAAGGCCTAAATCATGGAAATAGACCTTCTTTTTCCGACGTAATTCTTTTTTTACGCTCCTGTAAAAAGGTGAAACCATGGCGATATGAAAGGATTGTTGCATGAGCCTCATATAAGTATCAACCGTTTCATTATCCAGCCCTAACGTTTTACCAATGGCATGCGTATTCACTAACTGTCCCGTTTGATGGGCGAGTATCTTTAAAATATTCAGATAGGCTTTAGGTTTACGAATTGCTGCTTCCAAAGCGTCCTTTTTTACATATGATTGAGCAATCTCCTCTAGGGCCGCTTTTTTATCGTTCGGTGAAAGGGCTAATACCACATCGGGATATCCTCCATAGATAATGTATTCAGCGAGGAGCATTCTTAACTTATTCTTAAAAATAAGGGGACAATCTGATCCATGTGCATACTCCACCAATTCTTCCTGACCCTTAAAATATAGAAATTCCCTGAAGCACATCGTCGGAAGGGAAAAGATCCGTTTTCTCCCAGCCAGAGAATCACGAAACTTCTTGTCGATATAAAATGCCGACGAGCCGGACACAATTAGCTTGAGCCTTGCGTGATACAAGTCGAACAGATGTTTTAAAAAATTCGATGGATCGTTCAAATATTGCACTTCGTCGATGAATACGATATTTCTTTCCCCTGCTCCTAATGGAGCAATAATCTGAAATATGTTTTCAGGATCCTGATTCAGAATATCCAGGTATTTTTTAACCTCTAAGGTTAGATAGGAACAGGTTTCTCCCTGGGCCGACATTTCATCATACAACTGCTTTAACAAGGTTGTCTTTCCTGTTTGCCGGGCCCCCACCAGCAAAATCATTTCTTTTCGGGAAACGTTCGCCAATAAGGTATCAAATAAGAAGCGCTTTTTGTCCACTGTTCAGCATCAATATCTTTTCTAGCGACAATGTAATCGCAAAATGTCTAAAAAAACAAGTTATATATTCGCAAAAAGTTGATATAACAAGCGATCGTAACCGCATAATGTCTCACTATTAGAAAATTCTATCCGCAAAATGACGCTAACTGCCACTCCTTAATCAAAATTTTCATCCATCTAGGAGGGACCCTCCAAGATCGACAGAATCTTTTCCGGTGTTAAAGGAAGCTCCCTTATTTGCGTCCCCACGGCATTGCTCACAGCATTCACGATGGCTGCTGCCGTAGGAATAATGGCCGGCTCTCCCACCCCTTTAGCCCCCCAGGGGCCTTCCGGCTCGGGTACTTCCACAATGATTGTGTCCACTTTAGCCACATCCAATACCGTTGGCAGAAGATAAGTGGATAAATTGGAGGTCAAAACTTTTCCTTCTTCATACTGAAACTGTTCTGTCAGGGCCCACCCAGTTCCCTGGGCTGTGCCACCTTCCACCTGACCTTCTACACCGGCAGGGTTTATGGCTCGGCCTACATCATGGACAGCGTAGAGTCGATCCACATGAACCAGTCCAGTGATCCGATCAACCCGTACCTTCGCCACGTGAGTTGCAAAAGAGTACGTAAAGTAGGCTTCCCCTTCCCCATGTTGCGGATCAAAGTCCAGTTCCCGTACATGCCACCAGCCCAAGGCATCCATGGAACGGTTGGTCAGGTAGACAAAGTCCATGAGTTCCGGGAACCCAATCTGCCGATCCGAATCCATATCTAAAGCCTTATCTTCCTTGAATCGAATCCGTTCCGGAGGACATTCCAGCAGGGTGCCCGCCGCTTCCCTTAAAACTGGAAGTAATTTCCCCACCGCATCCTGAATAGCGTTCCCGGTCATCACCACGTTCCGGCTGGCTACCGAGGGACCGCTATCGGGGACTTGATCACTGGTGGTGGGAAGAACCGTCACTCGCTCTGGTGCGATGCCCAACGCTTCAGCTACCATCTGGGTCACCACCGTAAGCGCACCCTGACCCATTTCTACCAGTCCATAGGCCACCGATACGGAGCCATCCCGGTGAAGCTGAATCTTTACTCCGGCCCCATCCATGTACCAGCCGGCAGCTCCCAGACAATTACCGTAATGTATGGTACTAATTCCCAATCCACTTAAAAAACGGTCGTTGTCTGATTCCCCCCGGTGAAATGCTTTCCAATCAGACACTTCCGCTGCCTTTTGAAGCGTGGCTTCAGCTCCTACACTCATGGTTATCCGATGCCCGGTAGACGTTTCTTCGCCGGAGCGAAGAATGTTTTTCAAACGTAACTCAAAGGGATCCATTCCCAATTCCGCTGCAATGATGTCCATCATGCGCTCATGACCAAATGCAGCCTGGGGAGAACCAAATCCGCGGAAGGCGCCGTTCGGTGGCAGATTGGTATAATAGGATTTGGAATCCACTTTAACGTTGGGGACCACATAGGGGCCCAGGGCCTGGGCTGCGGCCCGGTAGGAAACCACGGTAGACAGCGTGGCGTAAGCCCCGGCGTTTTCCTCTAAAAGAACCTCGGCGGCCGTGAGCTTTCCCTCCCGGGTAACCCCTACCCGGTACCTCATTTTAAACGGGTGTCGCTTGCTCGTGAGTTGCATGTCTTCGCTGCGTGTGTACACCATCTTTACTGGACGATTCAGCAACTTGGCGGCCACAGCCACCCGGGCACAAAGTTCTGAGGGTACATCTTCCTTCCCCCCGAAGGCGCCTCCTGTGGGGGCCTGTTCCACCTGAACCTCCTCAAGCGAAATACCCAACGCCCTGGCCACCGCCTTCTGCACGTAAAAAGGACACTGAAGCGAGCCGATTACTCGCACCCGGCCCCCCTCTTCCGGCAAAACCAAACATCCCTGGGGTTCCAGGTAATAGTGCTCCTGGCTGGGGGTTTCAAATTCGGCTACCACGATCCTATCCGCCTGGGCGAAACCTTTCTCAATATCCCCTTTGCGAACCCGATGCTCACAGGCCAGGTTGGAGTCGTGAATGAGCCGCCCCCTGGCGTCGCGACTGGCTTCGATGGAGAAATACGGTTCCCACGGTTCGTACGCTACGCGAATCGCCGCTGCTATCTGCCGGGCCTGCTCCGGGGATTCTGCCACCACCAACCCGATGGAGTCACCTACGTAACGCACGACCTCTTCCACGAACAACGGTTGATCGGAGATAATCACCCCCACCTGGTTCTCACCGGGGATGTCACGGGCAGAAATGAACCCTAAAAAGCCGAGGGCTTCCTCAGCCGCGGTAGTATCAATTGAAAGGAGTCGCCCAAAGGGAATGGAAGCCACCACCGGGGCCGCGTGGGCCATTCCCGGCACCATTAGATCGGCGAAGAAACGGGTCTTTCCAGTAACTTTTTCCACGGCATCGGTCCGGGGAAGGGAAGTACCAATCACCGAAAAGGAGGTTGACTTTTTCTCAGACGGCATGGTGCTGGTTCCTTACCAGTGGGGCATTACTCATCAGGAGAGGACTTTCGGAAAAGGGGTGTAAAGGAAAATCGCACCCCATCAAAAAGGCCCCGGTCGCTTAATTTTAGTTCTGGAATGACCAACAGGGCCATAAAAGAGAGGGTCATGAAGGGTGCTTTCAACGGCGAGCCTAATTCTTTCGCTTTCCGATCAATATGAGAATATAGACGGGCCACCTCGTAGCCATCGGCATTAGTCATAATCCCCGCCACCGGGAGCGGGAGGATGGTTTCCTCCTCATCCGCGACCACGCAAAGCCCCCCCTGGTGTTGAATAATCAGGTTGACCGCTCGGGCCAGGGTTTCATCGGAGGTTCCCACAGCAACGATGTTGTGAGAGTCGTGGGCTACCGAAGAAGCCAGGGCGCCTGACCGGAGCCCAAAATTGCGGATAAAAGCAACGGCCGGTGGACGGTTCTTGTAGCGGTTCACCACCGTAAGTTTCAATAAATCCCGTTCCACATCCACGACAGCGCAGCCATCCTTAACGGATGGTTCCTCCAACGTTCTTCCCGTAATTAATTGCCCATCAGCTACGGTGATCACTTCTAAGAAACCTGGTTGGAGGGGAACTTTAAAATCAGCAGCGCTCTTCGGCTGGCACTCAAAGCGGTTAATTGCAGCTACTAGTTGCCTAGCCAGGAGCGTCTGGTTATTCCCCGCTACCTTCACCCCCCGGAGATACGTAGCCAGCACGTCAAATTCCCGTAAATTATTGACTACAATGAAGTCCGCCGGGTCGCTCACTCGTAACAATCCCACCTTCAACCCGTAATGCAAAACCGGGTTCACGCAGGCCGCCTGTAAAGTGTTGAACAGATCCATCCCCTGCTCCAGGGCCCGGCGAACCATGCGGTTGATATGCCCCGCCACCAGATCATCCGGGTGTCGATCGTCACTGCAAAACATCACCTGGTGGGGATATTCGTCAATGATCGGTAAAAGCTCCGCCAAGTTCCGGGCAGCAGACCCCTCACGGATCTGAATCCACATACCATAACGAATTTTCTCCCGGGCTTCTTCCAGAGATACACATTCATGGTCCGTGGTAATACCCGCCTGGGCGTACCGACGGGCCTTTTCACCCCGGAATCCCGGTGAATGACCATCAACCTGTTTAACATATTTCCGGGCCACCGCCAGTTTCTCCAGTTCATGCGGTTCGTTCTGGCAAACCCCGGGGGCGTTCATCATTTCGCTGAGGAACAGAATCTCTTCCCGTTGCAGCAAGGTTTCCAGCTCTCCGATATTCAGCTCCGCCCCGGCGGTTTCGAAGGGTGTGGCCGGGACACAAGCCGGAGCCCCAAAGTAAAATTTGAAAGGAACCGTAGCCGCATTATTCAACATGTACTCCACACCCGAAAGGCCCAGCACATTCGCAATCTCGTGGGGGTCGGACACGGTAGCCACGGTGCCGTGTACTACCGCCAGGCGGGCAAATTCGGCCGGCACTAACAGGGAGCTCTCAATGTGGATATGGCTGTCAATAAAACCGGGAAGAATAAATTGATGCGGAACGTCCCTCGCTTCTTGAATCTCCCAGATACGACCCTCCCGAACGGTAATGCGTCCGGGGAAAGTGCGCCGCTGAGTGACATCAACAATCTGACCGCTAATATCCAACGGTTAGGCCTCCGATCAAGTCTTTGAAATAAATATTCATTTTGCAGTTGTTTTGAACCTATGTTTCTGAAAAAGGGCGGTGGAACCAATCCTGTTGCTCCCGCCGCAAGCGTTCTGGCTTGTTTTCATGTGGGAGGCGCCACCCTATTCCGATACCCGGCTCTGGTTAAGTTAGTCTCCCGGTGGGATAGTGGTCAACATTTTCAAAGATATCTCAGATTTCCTGGGGAGCATTTTTCAAATGATAGTATATTACCCGATGAACTTTGTGGAAATCCTTTTCGAAAAGCCTAGGCTAGCCCGCAGAGCCTGCATCGGACTGATCGGGGGCGGTGGAAAAACTTCCTTGCTCTACCGGCTGGGATACGACCTGGCCCGGAGCCATCGAAGGGTGCTCCTCACCTCCCTTACCAAGGCCGGGCATTCGCCGGAATACCCCGTACACTATTGGCCCCTTCCAGGAAATCCGGAAAACTGGTTCCAGGAACGGAATCCCGTTTACGTTCTATTAAAACAACTCGGTCCGGAAAAATACCAGGGGTTGACCACGGCACAACTGGAACAGTTATTGCCGCATGTAGACGTCTGCGTCGCCGAGGCGGATGGCGCCCGGCGACACCCCTTGAAAGCCCACAACGACTGTGACCTTCACCTGCCCGATTGCGTCACGCACGTCCTGATCCTCGTCGGAGCCGAAGCTGTCAACCGTCCCCTGAATGAGAAATGGGTTCACCGCCCGGAACTTTTCCAAAAACTGTGGGGACTCCCCCCGGACGAACGCCTGACACCAAACATTATTGCCAGGGTTGTAACCCACCCCAAAGGTTATCGCTCACGATTGAACCCTAACACTCCTACCGTCTATTTCATTAACCAAGCTGACTCCTTCCCGGAGGAAGCTCGTCTACTGGCCACTACCATACTCACCTATACCCCGGAACCGGTCTATTACGGCAGTATCCATGAGGCATGGTGGAAACCGGTTCAATCACGTTGGAAGATATGAAGACCAATCCAATCCAGCCTACCAACCTGATCTGGGTGCGGGGCGCCGGTGAATTGGGGAGCGCCGTGGCCCTGTCACTATACCACACCGGATTTCGGGTCTTTCTAAGTGAAATTATACCCCCCTTGGCCATTCGCCGCACCGTAACCTTCAGCGACGCCATTCTTACCAGTCAAGCCGCGGTTGAGATGGTTCCAGCACGTTATTATCACCACAACGCCTTTCCTGAAGCTTGGCCCCAAGACCACCTCCCCCTTTTCGAAGATGATCCTTCCACCCTACGCTCCCTGGGACCGGCCGTTCTGGTCGATGCCCGCATGCACAAACAGTACCACCGGGACTACCGTTCCTGGGCGCCCTTGGTGGTGGGTTTAGGACCGGAATTCGTGGCTGGAGGCAACTGTCATGTTGCAATTGAAACCATGCGCGGCCACGACCTGGGACGCATTATCTGGAAGGGTTCACCCCAGGCCAATACAGGGATTCCAGGCAGCATCCAGGGTGAATCCGCCCGTCGGGTGGTCCGGGCGCCTAGTCAAGGAACCCTGAAATGGCAGGTGAACTTCGGCGACACGGTAACTCCGGGACAAACGCTTGGTACCATCAACGGTACTGTAAAGATTCAAGCCCCGTTAGCTGGTTTAGTACGGGGATTAATCCACCCCCAGGTGCCCCTTCAACCAGGTTTAAAGATAGCTGACATTGATCCCCGTGGGGCAGGCATTGACTATCACCGTCTCTCGGACAAAGCTCAAGCCGTGGGGCGGGCGGTGCTGGAAGCAATCTTAACCTTCCAATCCTCCCGAGAAACCCATAGATTAAAGGTCGGAGGACAACCCCGGTAGATACCACACTATGGAACGACAAGTTTACCAGGCGCTAATCGAGTACCACTTTTCCCATCCAGCCGCCTTGTGTTCCATCCTGAGCTGGAAAGGGTCGGTCCCGCGCAAGGACTATCCTATCATGCTGGTGCAGGCTAATGGAAGCGCTCAGGGTACCATCGGCGGAGGGAATATGGAACAGGAAGTTATCCAGTCAGCCCAAACAGTAATTGGGACCCAAAAACCACTCCTCAAGTGCTTCGACTTTACCGGTCGAGACACAAACTCCCCTCATGGTTTATGCGGCGGTGTACTCCACGTCCTCATCGAACCCTACGCTCCTACGGAGCAGGTCTTTTGGCAAAAGCTCACTTTTCAACGGGAAGCCTTACTCCTCACCACCTACAACACGGAGTCGATGACCGTCCAACGACAGGTACTCACCGGGAAAACCATTCCTGAGAACCTGCCTCTCCATGTACAAAAACTCATTCAAACGGTTCGGGAAACCGGTGAATCCCACTCCCAAGTACAGGGTAAAAGATTCGTATTGGTAAAAGTTTTAACACCCCCGGCGCTCCTGCACATCTTCGGAGCCGGGCACATCGGCCGGGCCGTGGCAGACCTAGCACATTTCGTGGATCTGGATGTGGCTATCTACGATGACCGGGACTCTTTTTTGAACCGGGAACGCTTCCTCCACGCTTTATGCCTCACAAACGCCCCTCTAGAAAAACTACCAGAACAGGCACACATCAAACCGTGGGAACTCGTGCTGGTGGCTACCCGGGGACACCAATACGACCTGAAACTGTTACAGTGGCTGCTGAAAACACCGCCTGCCTGGATCGGGCTGGTGAGTAGTCAGCGCAAGTGGAAGATTCTACGCCAGACCCTACTTCAGGAAGGCATGCCCGAAAAGTTGGTCACCCATGTAGAGGCGCCCGTAGGCGTAGATATCCACGCGGAAACAGTCCCGGAAATTGCCGTGAGCATTTTAGGATCAATCATCAAGTTCTTAAATACCCACCATCGAAGTAACGCCGTCACACCGGCTCCGCCTATTTCAGAACACTAAAGATCCTCCCCCACCCCGGGGTTTATTCAGCCCCCTTGGCCAATCGTTCATTCCAGGATTCTTCCTGGGGAGCGGAGCGTTTTTCCACCATGGTAATACATCCCGGTACGGGACAGACCAGGTGACACAGGTTACAACCGATGCACTCCTCCTCGTCCACAAAAGGAACGTGCTCCGGGAGTTGTTGATGTTCATAGTGCTCTACTCCGGGACCCACTTCCAGGCGTGGGTTGACCCCATGATCAGCAGGGCCATGGTAGGCCCAGCAGCGTCCCTGTTGCGTATGGATGCACTGGTGAGCGCCGTCCAAACAGGCCAGGTAGCACAATTGACACCCAATGCACAGCTCCGGATCAATTTTAGGAACCACACCATAGTTCAGGTCCAGATTCCCCCAGTCGGTGACCCGGTTCACGGCCTTGCCGACCAGTTCCAGAACGGACTTCAGTCCCTTCTCATTCAGGTAAGTGTTCAATCCATCGATCAGGTCCTCCACGATACGGTACCCGTGATGCATCACGGCTGTGCATACCTGGACAGTGGTGGCTCCCAGGGCGATGAACTCGGCGGCATCCCGCCAAGTGGCAATACCGCCAATACCCGAAATAGGAATCGTGATACGGGAATCGTGGGCCAGGGCTGCTACCATGTGGAGGGCGATGGGTTTCACTGCGGGACCACAGTACCCTCCGCTGGTGCTTTTCCCTGCTACCGAGGGTAGGGGTGCGAAGGTTTCTAAATTCACCCCGATGATGGATTTTATGGTGTTGATGAGCGACAGTCCGTTAGCGCCCCCCTCCACCGCCGCCAGGCCGGGTTCCAGGATATCCCCAATATTGGGAGTCAATTTCACCAGGACTGGTACCCGGGCATATTCCATGACCCAGGAAGTGATCTCTTTCAACACCTTGGGTTCCTGTCCCACGGCACTCCCCATCCCTCGCTCACACATTCCGTGGGGACAGCCGAAATTCAGTTCCAACCCGTCCGCCCCGGCATCTTCTGCCAGTTGAATGATTTCCTGCCACTCCGCCTTACTCTCCACCATAAGTGAAACAACCACGGCGTGCTGGGGGTAGCGCTTTTTCACAGCGTAGATTTCCTTAAAGTTGGACTCCAGCGGTCGGTCGGTAATGAGCTCGATATTGTTCAATCCCGCCACCCGGTGACCGGCGTACTCCACCGCCGCCAAGCGGGAGGAAACATTCACAATGGGCTTTCCCAAGGTCTTCCACACGGCCCCACCCCAACCGGCATCGAAAGCGCGCATGATCTGCTCCCCGCAGTTCGTGGGCGGCCCGGAGGCCAGCCAGAAGGGATTGGGACTCTGGATACCACAAATATTTACTGCTAAATCAGCCATAATAATTCCTCAATTATGCACCAGGGATAACCCCTGGAATACAGAACCCTATCCACCACAAGGGGATATCTCTTGTTGCTATTAGGTTTCTCCAGGTTCGATTTGAAAGGCTTGCAACATGGCTAGGGCCGCCTTCCGCCCGTCAGCCACAGCGTTTACCACCTCTTTCCCGCCGTTGATGCAATCACCACCGGCATATATTTTCGGGTTTGTGGTGCAGCCTGTCTCCGGATCTACCTTAACGCGGCCTTTATCATCCACTTCAAGATCGGGGAATAGCGCACCGGCGATTTTCTCCTGCCCGATGGCCACTACCAACCAGTCACACGAAAACTGGAGCGGAGCACCGGTCACCGTATCGTGAGTGTGCAGGATTAGACCCGAGTTTCCTTGACGACGTTGGATTTCCGTAAGGCGAAGATGTTCACGCAGGCGCACCCCGTAACGACGGGCCCCGTCCAGTTCATGACGATAACCAGGCATCTCGGCTTCCGTCCGTCGGTAGAGGATATCCACTTCTTCCACGCCCAACATCGCCAACTCGCGGGCCACATCGATAGCAGTGTTGCCGCCTCCGATGACCACCGCTTTTTTAAGTCCTTCCGGCAAGGTAAAGTGGGCCCTCATCTTCAATCGGCGAATGAATTCCGTCCCACCCCAGACGCCTTTCAGGTCTTCACCAGGGATTCCTAAGGTCCTGTCCCGGCCCAGTCCCACGCCTAAAAACACGGCGTCGAACTCCCGAAGTAGTTGTTCCGCGGGTAGGTCCCTCCCCACCTGAACGCCTGAGCGAAGATCAATTCCTAACTGCAACAACCACTCCGCTTCCTGAAGGGCATCGGAAACCTTAAGCTTATAGGGGGCAATACCGGTGGTGTTCAATCCCCCCGGAAAGGACTCCTGTTCGTAAATAACGGCTTCAACGCCGTGGATCACCAACGTGGCCGCGCAGGTTAGGGAGGCCGGACCAGCGCCGATAAGAGCAACTCTTTTCCCCACGCCCTCACAAGGGATAAACAGCGGCCTCCCACGGGCAGTATTTTGACTTAGGTAAGTTTCCGTGGCAAAGCGCTGTAACCGACCAATGGCAATGGGTTGCTCTCCGTAGCGTCGATAGACGCACGCCCCAACGCACAACTCTTCCACCGGACACACCCGGGAAGTGGACAACCCCAGCAGGTTAGCGTGGAAAATCGTCCGGGCGGCCCCGGTGAGGTTCCCCGTGGCGATCTTGCGGATGAAGGCGGGTATATCAATCCCGGTGGGGCAAGCCTTTACACAGGGGGCATCATAACAGTAGAGGCACCGGTTGGCTTCTAAGAGCGCCTCGGCAGGGGCTAACGGCGGCTTGACCTCCTGAAAACGGGTCTCCAG
The DNA here is from genome assembly GCA_964628055.1 of uncultured bacterium. Taxonomy (GTDB): domain Bacteria; phylum Fidelibacterota; class Marinisomatia; order Marinisomatales; family TCS56; genus CAZBEL01. The sequence continues at coordinate 19,837 of CAZVNL010000011.1, forward strand.
ACGGGTAGCGGGCAGGTGAAAAGATGGACGTTTCAAGCCGCAAACACCTTGAGGGCGTCGTGGAGTATTTGTAACGCCTCATCCACTTCCTCAACGGTAATATTCAAAGGGGGTGCAATGCGCATGGTATTGGCAAATAGTCCACCCCGCCCCAGGAGTAAACCCCGCTTCTTGGTCTCTTCCATCAAAAGGTCAGCAGCCTGGGGATTGGGAGTGCGATCACCGCTGGTTTCATCGGCCACTAACTCCAACGCCTGCATGAGACCCATTCCCCGTACGTCCCCGATAGTCTTGGGAAATACCCGTTGCAGTTCTTCCAGTCCCTGGCGGAGGTGAGCCCCGGTTCGAGCTGCATTTTCCGTTAAATTATCTTTTTCAATCACGTTCAGGGTCGCCACGGCGGCGGCACAACTCACCGGATTTCCACCAAAGGTGGAGATGCTATTCTTCTTCAAGGAATTCGCAATCTCCGTAGTGGTAATGACCACTCCCAGAGGCAGACCGTTGGCGATGCCCTTGGCCATGGTCATGAGATCGGGGGTTACCCCATATTGCTCAATGCCCCAAAAGGTACCGGTCCGTCCCAGTCCGGTTTGCACCTCGTCGGAGATGAAAATACCGCCGTGGGAACGGACGATTTCCGCTACTACCGTAAAATATTCCCGGGGAGGCGTAATGAAGCCTCCCACGCCCTGAATGGGCTCCACCAGAATCCCGGCCACCGTGCCTGTGGTCGTGGTCTGGATGAGTTCTTCAACATCTTCGGCGCAGGCAATCCCACATTGGGGATACTTCAACCTTAACGGACACCGATAGCAATAAGGCGCCAGGGCGTGTTTAACGGCCGGGACCTGGGTTGGTAACGCCCGCCAGGAAGTATGGGCGGTGAGCGACTGAGCCAGAAGGGAACGGCCGGAGTAACCGTGACGCAGGGCAATTAACTCTGAATTCCCGGTAAAAACCTGGGCCATCATCACCGCCGTCTCATCGGCTTCGGTACCCGAGGCGACGAAGAAGCACTGCTCTAACTTCCCCGGAGCTAAACGGGCCAGTTTTTCCGCCAATTCCACTATGGGAAGGGTGGGATAAAGGGTGGAAATGTGCGTTAGCTGATCCACCTGGGCCTTGACGGCGCGGTTGACCTCTTCGTTGGCATGCCCCACGGAGACGGTCAAAATGCCCCCGAAAAAATCCAGGTAAGTATTTCTATCCAGATCCTCCAGCCGGGCGCCCTTACCGCGCACTATGACCACCGGCTCCCGGTAGTAATTTTTCACGGCCGGAAAGAGGTAGGTCCGATGTTTCTGACGAATATCCTCGCTGTTCATAGGGTGCTCCTTCAGTGGATTACAATTCGGTCAATTCCCCGTAAGCCTCCGGGCGCCGATCGCGGAAAAACTGCCAGGTGGCCCGGACCTCGTCGATCATGTCCAGGTCCAGTTCGGCTACCAACAATTCATCTTTATCTTCAGCAGCTTGCGCCACAATCTGGCCGCGGGGATCAACAAAGTAGGAACTGCCGTAAAATTCCCCCAGATTCCAAGGGGGCTCGGTTCCCACGCGGTTGATGCAGCCCATGAAATATCCATTGGCCACGGCATGCGCTGGCTGCTCTAACTGCCACAGATACTGGGAAAGTCCCTTCACGGTGGCGGAGGGGTTGTAGACGATTTCGGCGCCATTCAGACCCAGGATGCGGGCCCCTTCAGGAAAATGCCGGTCGTAACAGATGTACACCCCAATCCGGGCATAGGCCGTATCGAAAACAGGGTAACCTAAATTCCCAGGCCGGAAAAAGAACTTCTCCCAAAATCCCGAGGTGTGCGGTATGTGGGTCTTGCGGTATTTCCCCAGGTAGGTTCCATCGGCGTTCAGAACGGCCGCCGTGTTGTACAATACACCGGCCTGTTCCTTCTCGAAGATAGGCACAATTATGGCCATCTGGAACTTCCTGGCATAGGCCTGCATCCGTTCCACGGTGGGACCGGGAATGGGCTCCGCTGAGGCGTACCACTTGGCATCCTGGCCCGGACAAAAATACGGCGTACTGAAAATCTCCTGGAGGCACAAGACCTGAACCCCCTGGCGGCCAGCTTTTTCGATGAAGGGAATATGCTTGGTAATAATCGCTTCCTTGATCTCTTCTATGGTTCCATCCCCTTCCGATTTAGGGATGCTCATCTGGATCAGTCCCGTCTTGACAATACGCGGCATAGTGGCCTCCAATTATTAAAGATTGTTCTCAAAAGGATCGCGTTTCAGAAATTGACCCCGTCCCTTCGCTCCCACGAACTCCCCGTCCCTCACAATGACGCTCCCCCTGGAGAGGACCGTTTCGGCGAAACCCGTGACGGTGAAACCCTCGTAGGCATTGTAATCCACGTTCATGTGATGGGTGAAAGGATTATTCACACTGATGGTTTCCGTCCGGTTGGGATTGAAGATGACTACATCGGCGTCGCTCCCCACGGCAATGGTACCTTTCCGGGGGTAGAGTCCGAACAGACGCGCGGCAGCCGTAGAGGTTATTTCCACAAACCGGTTCAACGACATTCGTCCTCCCACCACCGCGCCGTGATAAATCAGGCTCAGGCGGTTTTCGATCCCCGGGGCGCCGTTGGGTATCTTGGTGAAGATTTCCTTCCCCAGCGTTTTCTGGTCTGCAAACCGGAACGGGCAGTGGTCAGTAGACACGGCTTGAAGATCTCCGGATTGCAATCCACCCCACAGTTCTTCCTGGTTCCACTTTTCTCTCAAGGGTGGGGACATAACATACTTCGCCCCTTCAAAACCGTCCTGTTCATAGTAAGAGTAGTCTAAAAACAGGTACTGGGGGCAGGTCTCGGCGTAGACCGGTAACCCTTCGTCCCGGGCCTGGATTACTTCCTGGAGAGCGTCGAAGCTGGACAGGTGAACGATGTACAATGCCGCCTCGGCCTGTTCGGCAATGGCAATGGCTCGGTGCACGGCTTCACCTTCCATCCGCTGGGGACGCGTGAGGGCATGCCATTTTGGTTCCGTCTTCCCCTGGGCCACCACGGAACGAATGATCTCGTCAATCACAATCCCGTTTTCCGCGTGCATGCAGACGAGGGCCCCTTCTTCCTGGGCGTGACGCATCGTGCGATAAATCATCCCATCGTCCATGTACAATACCCCCGGATAGGCGGTGAACAGTTTGTAGGAGGTCACCCCTTCCTCGCGGAGTGTTTTCATTTCTGGTAGGCGACTGATTTCCATATCGGTGACGATCATGTGGAAACCGTAATCAATGACCGCCTCTCCGTCCGCCTTGGCGTGCCACGTATCCAACCCCTCAAGGGTTGAATGGCCCTTGGTCTGGATGGCAAAATCAATGATGGTAGTAGTGCCCCCATGGGCGGCGGCGCGGGTGCCAGTTTCAAAATCATCTGCCGATACGGTACCGCCGAAAGGCATATCCAGATGGGTATGGGGATCAATCCCTCCCGGGATCAGGTACTTACCAGAGGCGTCCAGAACTTCATCCGCTTTCACTGTAAGGTTCTTCCCAATCTGAGTGATGGTTTCCTTCTCAATAAAGACATTGCCAGTGAAGTCATCACTAGCGGTGATTACACGGCCATTTTTAATCAGAATTGACATGCTTAAATCCTCACTTGATTAGTACAACTTTCCTCATCAAATCTTTGCTTTTCGCCAGGCGGTGAGTCCTCGTTCCTCGTCGGTTCCCGGAACAGTATTATCCAGAATTAAGGCAATGGTGGCGCCCACGGCCATCCCGGTACTACCCAGGGTATTGATAATATCCCCCAACCATTTCAGGGCTCCCTGGAATTGCAAAGGGTTGGTAGCGAAGTATTCCGGTACGCTCAGCCCCATGAAAAAGGCGAAACCCAAGATAAACAAGTTGCGGGCCGAATTCAAGTCCACAAATTGGAGATTGGACAAACCCACGGCAGCGATCATCCCGAACATGGCGCAGTACATTCCTCCTACGATAGGACTAGGAATAGTAGTAAACAGGGCGCCAAACTTGGAAACCATTCCCAGGAGAATCATGATGATCCCACCCGCCTGGACTACCCGCCGGGAACCCACCCGGGTAAGGCCGATAGCCCCGATATTTTCACTATAGGAAGTGGTTCCATTCCCGGTCCCCAAGACCCCGGCAACGAAGCATCCCAAGCCTTCGAAGAGAATCCCTCTATTAATGACCCGCTCATTAGGTTGGGGAGCGCCACTCAAGCGGGCGCAGGCATAGTAATCACCGAGGGATTCCACCATGGAGGCGATATACCCAGCAAGCATACCCACAAAGGTTGCCAATCCAAATTGAGGCCACCCCCACTGGAAAGGATAGGGAACTCGAAACCAGGGGGAATAGCGCACATTGTCCAAGTTGGTATGCGCCGGATGACCGACAGGAAAGACCCCCACCACCGTTAGGACCGCCGCTACGGCCCAGGAGACGAGAATAGCTAAGAGAATGGGATAGAGCTCAAAGGATCGGTGTTTCTGGCGCAGGTACTGGCTAAAGAGAATGATGAGAATGATGGTGAGCCCTCCCAAAGGCCAGTAGGTTCCTGCAGTGGGGGCGCCAAACTTGAACAGGGCCAGGCCAATGAGGGCGATGGTGGGCGCAATGGTAACGGGACCGATAAACCGCAAAAGTTTACCCATCAAACCGCTGGCTCCCACTAAAACTTCCACCAGGGATCCGGCAATGATGGCCCCCTGGACATGTTGCATCCGCACCTGCCAGCCGGCGTTGGCCAGGGCGGCCATCCCACAGATAGCAATGGTAGGCGCCAGAAAAGAGAAAGTCCCACCTTGCACGATGGGCAACCGGTTTCCCCAGGTCGTTTGTAACAAGGTGGTGATTCCACTCACAAAAAACATGGTGGCAATCAACCAGCCCTTTTCCACCGGATCGGTGATACCCAGAGGACCCGCCAGCAGCAGAGGGATGGCGAGGGTGGAGCCAAACATTGTAAGGTAATGTTGCAGCCCCAATACTGTGGTCTCTACGAGGGGAGGCGTGTCATCGATACCGAAGAGTAGCGCCGGTGAATTATCCTGTGACTTGGTCATGAAAGAGGGTCCCGTAAGCCTTTAACTCATCCAATTAGTTCTGGCTTCCGGATTCCACTTGGTGGTTATCTTTTTCAACTTCGTCCAGAATTCAATGGAGCTTTTTCCGGTAATATCGCCCACGCCGAACTTGGATTCATTCCAACCACCAAAGGAGAAGGGCTCCCGGGGCACGGGGACGCCCACGTTCACACCGATCATGCCAGCACTGGTGCGGTCCGCCACGTAGCGAGCTAAGCCTCCGGACTGGGTAAACACGGAGGCGGCATTACCATAGGGGGAGGCATTTTCAATGGCCAGGGCTTCGTCTACTGTTGCGGCGCGTAAAATGGACAGGACCGGACCAAAGACCTCCTCCCGGGCAATGGGTATGTCGGGGGTGACGTGATCTATAATCGTCGGTCCCACGTAAAACCCATTCTCACCCCCGGGAATCACCACCCCACGACCGTCCAACAAAACCTTTGCTCCCGCTGCCTCGGCTTCGGAAATATAGCTTTCAATGCGCTCTTTGGCAGCCTGGGAAATGACGGCTCCCAGATTCTTACCGGGGACAATCTTGCGCGCTTCCAAGCACAGGCGTTCGATAATCGGATCCACCTCCCCTACTGCGATCATGACAGAGGCTGCCATACACCGCTGCCCGCAGCAACCGGTCATGGAAGCCGCGACATTGGAAGCGGTCATTTCCACGTTGGCATCAGGGAGTACGATTAGGTGATTCTTGGCGCCCCCCAGCGCGAGGACGCGTTTGAAAGTGGCGGTAGCGCGCCGATACACTACCTTGGCTACCCGGGTGGAGCCCACGAAAGAGATGGCTTGAATATGCGGATGATCACAGAGGGCCTCCACCGTTTCACGACTGCCGTGAACCACATTGAATACTCCTGCAGGCAGACCAGCCGCCGCCAATAATTGCGCGCTGCGATTGGCGCTCAAAGGGGTCTGCTCGGAAGGTTTTAGTACCATCACGTTCCCCAGCACCAGGGCATTGGGAATGGTCCAGTGGGGCACCATATTGGGAAAGTTAAAAGGGGTAATACAGGCTACAACCCCTAAAGGATGACGCTCGGAACGACACTCCACTCCTTGGCTAACCACTTCCACTTCTCCCGCCGCTATTTGGGGCAGGGAACAGGCGAACTCCGTGACCTCAATAGATTTCTCCACTTCTGCCCGCGCTTCGGCCTCCGTTTTTCCATTCTCTTCCGAGACCAGCGCTACCAACGCTTCCATATTCTCTTCCAAAAGGTGTCGGTAGCGGTAAAAGACCTGAACCCGCTCTTTGAGAGTAGCTGCGGCCCATTCCGGGAAAGCTTTCAAGGCCGCCTGAACAGCTTGGTCCACCTCCTCAGCCGTGGATAAAGGTACCTTGGAAAGTAGCTCCCCGTTCAAAGGGCTTATAACTGGCAGGCATTCTCCTTTACCCGATAGCTCCTTCCCCCCAATGTAATTGGTTAAGGTAGTATACTTGATGGTGCGTGCCCTCCAATCTTGACGGTTAGAAAAATTTCCCTGCCCTCAAGGACTTTCTTACAATACAAGTTACGGGAGATGCTGTCAGATTAGCAAGAACGGGCTCGTTCGCTGTTTCCATCCCCCTTACCTCGGTGATTTTACGTTTTGTCTCTAACCAGAAATCAGAATTAGAATCCCTAGCAGTAATTGGATGGAGTACAAAAGAGTAGAAGGATTAGTTGTGAATTTAGACTATGATCAAATGATCCGGGTGGCTATTAAGGAGGCTCGTCAGGGATTGGCGGAAGGGGGTATCCCTATAGGTGCCGCCCTGTTTGACCGGGAGGGCAACATCTTAGGCCGGGGTCACAACCGGCGCATCCAGGAAAATGATCCTTCCGCCCATGGAGAGACAGATGCCTTTCGGAAAGCAGGCCGACAAAGCACCTACCGCGATAAAATCTTGGTGACGACCCTGGCTCCCTGTTGGTACTGCAGCGGCTTGATTAAACAATTCCACATCGGTACGGTCATCGTGGGGGAGTCGGTTAACTTCTCCGGGGGACTGGAATGGCTTCAAAAGGAGGGCGTTAAGATTATTGACCTCCACTCCCAGGAGTGTGTCGCCTTATTGGGCGCCTATATCAGGGAGCATCCGGATATCTGGAACGAGGACATTGGCGAAGGATAATTCATAAAGATGGGCGCCGGCTAATATAGGTTCCTCAGATCAAAGCCCTGTTTAAGCAGGTATTTTTCATTTTCTTTGAAAAACTGCAATATTTCTTCACTGGAAGTTGTGAACGAAACCCCATAGTGAATGATGTTCAACTGTTTTACGAAAGTGTCCCCTTCATAAGGATAGTTGGAGCTGTAATATTCCAAGCCCCTTTCCTCGCTGGGAGTTAGAACATTTATCCGGTTAGCCGAGACGGATTTGGCCAATCCAACCAATTCAAAGTGGGGAGGTCCGTCCCGAAGGGCCAGAATGATGCCACCACTCATACCTTCATTAAAGGGGATATCAATTAAAAAAGAACCGGTCTTCTTATAATTTTTAGTACTTACCAAGCCGGACGTGATCATTTTGAGGCCCATGGGATAGCCAATCAGGTAGACGAAACTTCCCAACTTCAATTCCCTGGATTTCCCGATGGGATAGTTGAACACTGGCACGGCCACATCCTGGAAAGTTTCGATGGCACCCGCCAAAAGGGCGATATCATTTTCGGTGTCCATCTTCAGGATTTTAACTTCCACACTTCCTATTCCTGGTAAGTCTAATACAGAATCTGTCTGGTTAAGCTTCACCGCCACACCTTCCAGGTATTCCTGGCCATCTTCCATCCAGTAGAATCGAATTGTGTCCGGAGCAGAAACCACGTGGGCACTGGTCAAGAAGAGAATCTTATTACTGGTACGGTGTAAGATTGTGGCAGTACCGTAAACGGAATTATTAATAACCTCCGACTGGGTGGTTACCTTTGCGAGGACGCTGTCAAGGGAGCCATAATCTTGGAGTCTAAGCCCCGATGGAAAATGGTAACTTTTGTAGAAAGTCACGCTATTAATTTGTTTAATGGCCTGGCTGATTTCTTCCAGCGCCTGGGAGGCCGCTAAGTTGGGAAATTCTGAATCGTACTCCCCGTCGGCCTGAACGGCAACTGGGACCGGCTCCACCCGGGGAGCCGTACACCCCCACCACCACATTAAGAGTAAAAGATAAGGTCTATTACTCACGATCCAATCAGTGCCTGGTTAAACCCCAAACCAACCATGTCTAAAGATATTCCTTAATAAAAGTTCTTTGCGCCTTAAGTACCTCACCCACTCCAATTAATAGGTACTACTTCTTCCATTCCTTTTTGTTCGCTCTTTTCCATATCTATCTACCTGCGTGCAACCTATTACTTAATTCTCTAATTTCCAAATTTTCTAAACATCGGCAGAGTATAGAAAGAAGTAGCTATTCCCCCGGGCAAGTTACTCGTTAACCTATGTTCATCACGAAAATATTTTGTAAACTTTCCACTGGTTAAAATGGACCTCAAGAAAAAATTAACCCAGCTACGTAGGGAGGTGGACTATTTGGATAGCCAACTTCTCGATTTATTACTTAAACGTTTTGCGCTTTCCAGACGTATTGGACATTTGAAGCGCCTACTTGGCCTTCCGATTCATGATCCCCACCGAGAAGGGGAGATTATCAACTCCCTCACGCAGCGCAAAACAAACAATTTATCCCAAGATGATATCGCAACCATCTTTCGACCTATATACAAACTGTCGAAAAAGTTTCAACAGAAAGTAGATTAAACTTGTTAGTGAGTGTTCTGAAGATTTAATATTCCTTTCGATGAATAAAACAACCATCACCTACTTGATCGGCTGGGCCTGGTATTATTATCAGCGAGGGTTGAGGTTATGCCCCTAGAATAATTCTAGTCCTAGCTGACTTCAACCCCGATTAGTGTCGGGGTTTTTTTTTGCCCCCATGAATATCAATAGTACTACCTTCGAAGCTTTTCAAATCCTTGCGGAACGGTCTAAAACCGTTCCTGTGTACCAGTGCATTTTGGCTGATCTCCTGACCCCCGTTGCAGCCTATCTCCGTATGGCTCAGAAGGCGGATTACGCCTTCCTGCTGGAATCGGTGGAAAAGGGAACACAGTATGCCCGGTACTCTTACCTGGGGATTAACCCGTGTACTATCTGGGTTCATCAAAACGGCGTTACTTATGTAAAAAATGGCCCTGACACGACGCTTGACTCCCGACCCTTCCTGGATATCCTGCGGGAGGTACAGTGCTCTTATCAGATGGCTCCCTTAACAGGGCTACCGACGTTCACTGGGGGTCTTGTGGGTTATCTGGGTTATGAAATGGTCTCCCAGTGGGAACCGATTCCCATTCACACCAAATCCAGGATAACGGTTCCCGATTCCGTATTCATGTTATTCAAAAAGTTAATTGTGTTTGATCACCTGAAAGGCACTACCTTACTTTTCTGTAACATAAACGTCTCCAAAGATCGAGACCTCCGTGACCAATTCGATTCAGCCCATCAGGGAATTGATCTTTGGAGACGGCAACTCTACACAGAGATTGACTATCAAACGCCGCAACAGGTAGCAGGGTATCCCACTAAATCGAACTTTACGAAGAAAAAGTTCAAGCAGGCCATCATGCAAGCCAAAGAATATATTGTTCGCGGGGACCTTTTTCAGGTGGTCTTAAGCCAATGCTTTAAGCGTCAGACTGCTGTGGAACCAATCACCCTTTACCGAGCGCTTCGTACTATCAACCCCTCCCCCTACATGTTCCATTTGAAAATGAAGGATGTAGATATCATTGGCGCGTCCCCAGAACTAATGGTAAAAGTAGAAGGGGGTACCGTGGAAGTGCGTCCTATTGCGGGAACTCGGCCCCGCGGTAAAACAGAGGAGGAAGACTGGGCCTACGCGGAAGCCATGCAAGTCGATGAAAAAGAATGTGCTGAACATTTAATGTTATTGGACTTAGGTCGCAACGATGTCGGGCGCGTGGCCAACTTCGGTACCATCCGGGTACCCGAACAAATGGTAGTGGAGTATTACTCACACGTGATGCATTTGGTTTCCAGTGTAAGAGGTCAACTCCGCAAGGACCAAGACGTTTTCGATGCCCTCAGGAGTTGCTTCCCTGCGGGAACGGTGACCGGCGCGCCGAAAATCCGGGCCATGGAAATCATTCATGAGTTGGAGCCCGAACGCCGGAACGTATACTCCGGAGCAGTGGGTTATTTTGATTTTTGCGGGAACTTGAATACCTGTATCGCCATCCGCACCATCGTAATGCAGGCTGGAGAGGCGCATTTTCAAGTGGGAGCCGGTATCGTTTATGACTCCCAACCAGAAAACGAGTACCAGGAAGTGATTCACAAAGCCGAGGCTATCATGACGGCTATTGACTTCGCAGAAAATGGGTTATCCCTACTATGATCTTAGTCATCGATAACTACGACTCCTTCACTTACAACCTGGTGCAGATCATTGGGTCTGTAACCGAGGACGTTCTGGTTGTGCGCAATGACTGCTTTTCCTTGCCAGAGATTGAACAAATGAGGCCCTCGCACATTGCGATTTCACCAGGTCCCGGTCACCCACGACGGGCCGGTAACTCCATTAACCTGATACGTCGTTACGGGAAGTCCATTCCTATCTTGGGCGTCTGTCTGGGACATCAGGCGATTGCTGTTGCCTACGGGGGACAGGTTATCCAAAGCCCCCTGGTTGTCCACGGAAAAACCTCCTCAATTGTACACTGTAATACCCCCCTGTTCGAAAGTATACCGGGACATTTTATGGCTACGCGTTATCATTCCCTCATCGTGGATTCAAATCAATTTCCCGATGACTTGAAGATTACTGCTAACCTTAAGGAGAACGGTATCATTATGGGGCTAAAACATCGAGAATTTCCCGTGTACGGCGTGCAGTTTCATCCGGAATCTATTGCCACTGAATACGGTCCGAAACTCATAGAAAATTTCCTGAGGATTCGCTCATGAAACAGATCATTGAACAACTTCTGGACGGTCAGAATTTGACCTGTAATCAGGCTTATGAAACTATGGAATCGATTATGTCCGGACGTTACTCAGATCCTCAGATTGCAGGGTTTCTCATAGCCCTTCGAGCCAAAGGAGAGACGGTAGAGGAAATTGTCGGTTTTGCCCAAGCCATGCGGGAGAAGATGGTTGTGGTAAGCCTATCGACTCCGGCAATCGACCTGTGTGGCACCGGGGGAGATGTTCGGGGGACTTTTAATATCTCCACGGCTGCTGCGTTTGTTGTGGCCGGTGCAGGGGTTAAAGTTGCCAAACATGGAAATCGCTCTATGACCTCTAAGTCGGGGTCAGCCGACGTATTGCAGGCTCTGGGTATCCCCATACACCAACCACCGGAAAAAGCAGTCGCAGATGTGGAGCAAAGTGGATTGGGATTCTTTTTTGCACCCGATTACCACCCTGCCATGAAATATGCCGTGGGGGCCCGGAAGGCCTTGGCCACCCGCACCGTATTTAATCTTCTGGGACCCCTCTGCAACCCGGCCCAAGTCAGATCCCAGATTATGGGAATATCCCAGGCCAACTTCATAGAAGTCCAGGCCCGCGCATTACAAGCTTTGGGGGCTGACGAGGCGTTGGTATTCCATGGACAGGACGGTTTGGATGAATTATCAACCACGGCGAACACCACCGTTTATCAGGTACGAGATGGAAAAACCATTCATTCCTTTGAATTAGATGCACGGAATTTGGGATTGCCTCGTGCTAACCTAAAGGACCTAGCGGGAGGTACTCCAGAAGAAAATGCTTCCATTATCCGTTCTATCCTCACCGGAGTAAAAGGCCCTAAACGGGAAATCGTCCTGTTGAACGCTGCCGCTGGAATTGTAGTAGGAAAACGAGCTAATGACCTGCTCCAAGGTTTAGAAATGGCGGCAGAGAGCGTGGATTCAGGAGCCGCTTTACAAATTCTCAATTGGTTAGCACAATGAAAAATGGACTGTTAGCGGAAATCATTCAGAATAAACAGCAGGAACTTACCCGGGCTCTCAAACAATGCCGCGAGGCCGTTGAGAAAACATCTCCTGCAAATCCACGAAGTCTCGCCACGGCTCTGGAAAAGACGAAATTGGCTATATTGGCCGAGATCAAACCCAAGTCCCCCATCAAGGGGAGGTTCAATAAAAGGCAGGACCTGGTCACAATCGCCCGTGACTATGAAAAAGCTGGGGCTACCGCCTTGTCCGTCCTCACCGACCAGAAATACTTCGGAGGGAGTGTCGCCCTTCTTTCCCGGGTGCGGCAATCGGTGTCCATTCCTGTTCTAAGAAAGGATTTTATTCTACACGAATACCAAATCGAGAAATCCCTGGAGGCCGGTGCAGATGCGGTGCTCCTCATCGCCGATATTCTATCCACAAAACAACTGGACAAGCTCTATACCTTAGCAACCGATTTAAAAATGGAAGTGGTGGTAGAATTCCACGATCACCAGTATAGTTCCTCCGTGCGCGATTTAAACCCTCCTATCGTTGGTGTCAATTGCCGTGACTTGAAGAGTATGACCATCGATTTAAACCACTTTGAAAAGATGATCGGGCACCTCCCTTCTAATAGTCTGAAGATTGCGGAAAGTGGCCTCCGCACACCCCAAGATCTGGAATACGTTTACCGGCTGGGTTATGATGCGGCCTTACTGGGTACCTGCCTGATGGAATCCCCATCGCCGGGTAGGACTTTGCGACACTTGTTGGAGGGAGTGCGATGATACCGGTAAAAATCTGTGGTATTACTAATCGCGAGGATGCCCGCTGCGTTGTAGAGAACGGTGCTTCAGCTATGGGGTTTATTTTCTTTGACCAGAGTCCCCGGGAGGTCTCTCCATCCACAGCGCATACAATTGCTTGTTCCCTTCCTTCTGGCGTCAAAAAGGGGGGTGTGTTTGTGAACCAGAGTGAAAATTTTATTCAACACACCATCCGTTCAGTGCCCCTGGATTTTATTCAACTCCACGGGGAGGAGCCCCCTGCTTTTTGCACACTTTTTCCGGTACCGGTCATCAAAGCCTGGCGGATAAAAGACTATGACTCCCTGAAAAAACATGATCAGTATCCGGTGGCTGCTCTTCTTCTGGACACCTGGAAAAACGGACAGTACGGGGGAACCGGTACACCCTTCGATTGGAACGTATTGCAAGATCGATCCTGGTTGAAACCGATAATCCTGTCTGGAGGCTTAAACCACGAGAATGTCGCCGCTGCGATCCGCACGGTCCAACCAGACGCAATAGACGTAAATAGTGGTGTGGAGCGTACACCGGGGAAAAAGGATCACCGGAAAATAAAAAAGTTATTCCACCAGTTGAAAAATACAAAGGATACGGGGTTCACCTTTTAGGGTGTTGTTTTGGTATGCTTTGCCAAGTAAAAAGGAATTTCCATGGATAAGCGATTGACCCCCTACGACTGGCCCGATAAAAGGGGACATTTTTCCCGGTATGGAGGTAAATACGTTCCGGAAGCGCTGATTCCAGCTCTTGAAGAGTTGGAAAATTGTTATCGGGAAGCGCAGAAAGACTCCGCCTTTCAGCAGGAATTAACCACTATTTTAAAACACTATTCCGGTCGTCCCACGCCCCTTTATCATGCTGATAATTTATCGTCCCAATTGGGGTTCGAAGTGTGGCTAAAACGGGAAGATCTGAACCATACCGGAGCCCATAAAATTAACAATGCCCTGGGGCAAATCCTGTTGGCTCGACGAATGGGGAAAACACGCATCATCGCCGAGACAGGAGCTGGCCAACATGGTGTAGCTACGGCAACGGTGGCAGCCCGTTTTGGCTTACAATGTACGGTCTACATGGGAGCGGAAGACATGCATCGACAAAGACTGAACGTTTTCCGCATGGAACTTTTAGGCGCGGAAGTGTGCCGCGTATCCTCGGGTAGCCGCACCCTGAAGGATGCTACCAATGAAGCCATCCGCGACTGGGTTTCCAACGTGAACACTACTTATTATCTGATCGGTTCAGTGGTTGGGCCCCACCCCTATCCAATGGTGGTACGGGACTTCCAAACGGTCATTGGGCGGGAGACTAGACAGCAATTTTACTCCCAGACAAGTATTGACCTACCCCACCGCATCGTGGCCTGCGTCGGGGGCGGTTCCAACGCCATGGGGATTTTCACCCCTTTTCTACAGGAAAACGTGGCCCTAGTAGGGGTAGAGGCCGCCGGAAAAGGTCTAGACTCCGGTCTCCATGCCGCTACCTTGACCAAAGGCCGGCCGGGGGTATTACACGGGTCAGAGAGCTACTTATTGCAAGATTCAGACGGTCAGGTATTACTACCCCACTCCATCTCGGCAGGTTTGGATTATCCGGGCGTCGGGCCCGAACACAGTTTTTTAAAAACTATCGGTCGCGTGGATTACCGGAGCGCTACGGATTCCGAAGCGGTACAAGCCTTCCACTGGCTCTCGGAAGCGGAGGGGATTATACCAGCTCTGGAGTCAGCCCACGCTCTGGCCTACTTACGACAGTCGGATAATGGAATCGCTCAGGGTGAACAGGTTATCGTTTGCCTCTCGGGACGGGGCGACAAGGACGTTAACACCGTTGCAGGTTACCAGGGGGTCACATTATGAGCCGCTTGCGGACGCTATTCGCCACACCCAAAGAAAAGGTGATTCCTTTCCTGACTGCGGGGTATCCCCGTCTTGACAGTACCGTAAGCTTAGTTTTAGCCGCGGAACGGGCCGGGGCGGACATGATCGAGATTGGCATTCCTTTTTCCGATCCTTTGGCGGATGGCCCCGTTATTCAGGTGGCCAGCAAGCAAGCCTTGGAAAATGGCCTGACGCTTGACATCCTTTTCTACCACATATCTGAAATTAGGAAAGTATCCGCCATCCCACTGGTCCTGATGGGCTACCTCAATCCCATTTTTAATATGAGCATGGAACGTTTCCTGGATCGCTGTGCTGAACTTGAAATTGACGGACTGATCTTACCGGATGTCCCCCTTGATGAAGCCGATCGCTACTGTACTCTGTGTCGGCTCCGAAACCTCTCCCCCATCCTACTGGTGGCTCCTAATACCTCCGAAGAACGCATTCGGATCATATCCAAAATTGCCGGAGATCTAATCTATGCCACCTCTATCCTGGGTGTTACCGGTAGTGCTCTGAATAATCGAGAACAGTGCGAGGCCTACTTCACACGTGTACGGAAAAATAGTTCATCTCCCTTTATAGTGGGCTTCGGAATCCGGACACGTACGGATGTCATCTGGATCAACAAACAGGCTGATGGTGCCGTAATTGGAACCGCTATTTTAGAGAAACTTAGTCAATGCCAGGACCCCGTACCGGTTGTCCGCACCTTCCTGGAAGAATTAGCTGGTCAGAAGTGAGAGATGAGACTTTGCAGCACAATCTCCATAACGAATGGGAAACCGGCCGGTTCTTCTCCCGGATCTGTTTTTTCAAATCCATTATTCCCTTTCGCGGACGGAGCCTTACCGGAGTTATCTTATGAATAGTGTAGGTCTCATTGGCTGTGGACGCTTTGGGAAAGTCCTGGCTCACATCCTCCGCAAAGGATTCACCATAAATGCTTATGATCCCCACCCCCAGATGCCAATCCCCGGCGTAGAATTCCGGGAGCTGGACGAGGTTCTGGAGGAGCGGACCATTTTCGTCGCTGTGCCCATTCGCAACTTTAACACGGTTATTCAAACCATAGGACCCTTGTTACGAGACAACACAACCGTCTTAGACGTGTGTTCGGTAAAAAAATACCCGGTCACAATCATGAGGAAATACTTGCCGGAACCGGTAGGTATCATTGCCACACACCCCCTTTTCGGTCCCGACTCCTTTACCACTGCCGCCAAGCTTAAAATGATGATGAACCCCACACGAGATGTGCATCAAAAATTCAATTTCTGGAAAGCGTTTTTTTCCAGTCAAGGCATCGAAATCATTACTATGGATGCTGACTCTCACGACCGCATTGCCGCCCGTACCCAAGGTGTAACGCACTTTCTGGGAAGATCATTAAAGGCATTTGGGATACAAAAAAGTCCTCTGGATACCAAGGGGTTCAATGATCTACTGGATCTTGTTGAACAGACATGTAATGACACCTGGGATCTGTACCAGGATTTACAGCGCTACAATCCGTACACTGGGGCCATGATTCGGGAGTTGCAGACTGCTTTGGAATACATATCCAGTAAGCTAAACCTGGAAGACAATCATGAGCGGTAGTTGGACACTGGAAAGCTGGCGGAACTTTGAGCTACGACAGCTTCCGGATTATCCGGAGCCAGACCGCTTGGCTGAGGTTGTCAAGACCCTACAGGGATTCCCACCTTTAGTGTTTGCTGGTGAAGTCCGATCCCTGCTCCACCAACTCGGGAAAGTAGCGGAGGGACGGGGGTTTGTTCTTCAGGGGGGAGATTGTGCGGAGAGTTTCGCTGAATTCAGTGCTGACAATATCCGTGATACCTTCCGGGTGATATTGCAAATGGCGGTGATCCTTACTGCCGGGACCAATTTACCGGTCGTAAAAATCGGTCGCATCGCCGGACAGTTCGCCAAACCCCGCTCCAACCCCACCGAAGGGAATGACCAGGAGGTGCTACCGAGTTACAAGGGTGACATCATAAACGATATTGAATTTAATGCTCGTAAAAGGACACCCGACCCTTATCGCATGTTGACCGCCTATTCCCAATCGGCCTCCACGTTAAATCTATTACGGGCTCTGGCGGAGGGTGGCTTTGCCGATTTGAAGCATGTTCACTCCTGGAATATGGGTTTCGTGAAGAGTGGTCCCCAAGGGAATCGTTACCGCGCTCTGGCCGATCGCATCCAGGAAACCTTGCATTTCATGGAAGCCTTAGGTATTAATGCCCAAAACACCCCCCAACTACGCAAGGTTGATTTCTTCATCAGTCATGAAGCGCTATTACTTCCTTACGAAACGGCTCTAACCCGCGTGGACTCTACCACTGGTGAAATCTACGATACTTCGGCGCATTTCATCTGGATCGGTAATCGAACCCGGTTTTCAGGTAGTGGTCACGTAGAATTTTGCCGCGGTATTAAAAATCCCCTCGGCATCAAGTGTGGACCCACGCTTAAGCCGGACGAACTGCTGCGACTACTGGATATATTAAATCCCCAAAACACCCCCGGCCGCATCACCCTGATCACCCGTTTCGGGTACCGAAAGGTGGCCCGTCACTTGCCTCTTCTGATACGGGCCGTCCAAGCTGAAAGCCGGGCGGTGGTGTGGTCCTGTGACCCCATGCACGGGAATACGGTAAAAAGTGAAGGCCGACTAAAAACCAGGGCTTTCGAACACATTCTCAAGGAAGTGCAGACCAATCTATCTGTGCATAAGGCGGAAGGTACCCATGCAGGGGGAATCCATTTAGAAATGACCGGGCAGAACGTGACCGAATGTACCGGTGGAGTGGCGAACGTTTCAGAGCGGAATCTACCAGATCGCTATCATACCCATTGCGACCCCCGTCTCAACGCTGAACAAGCCATCGAAATGGCCTTTTTAATTGCTGACGAACTGAAAAAGGGAGGGTCACGCGATGGCGATTAAGGGAGCCCTCACTTTCCCTGGTGATAAATCGATATCGCACCGGGCTCTTTTATTGGCCCCTTTAGCCCAGGGGAAATCGTACCTGTACAATCTGTCCACCGGCGCGGACGTAGCCGCCACTCGAAAGTGTTTACAAACCTGTGGAATCCCTATCCAAAACGGTCGCCAGGGATTCATCGTAACAGGAGCCCCCTTTCATAATCCCCACATACCACTTTACTGTGGCAATGCCGGCACGACTGTACGTTTATTAATTGGCTTGTTGGCCGGTCAAAAAATCAGGGCGCAATTTACCGGTGATGATTCCCTCTCCAAACGACCCATGGATCGGGTGCTATTACCATTACAGAAAATGGGGTTGCAAGCGACCAGCCGAAGGAATCGACTGCCGGTCACCATCAAAGCGAGCCACCTTAACGGGATTCTGTATTCCTTGCCTGTTCCCAGTGCTCAGGTGAAGTCGGCCATTCTACTTGCCGGTTTGGGCGCCGATAAAACCACAACCGTTGTGGAAATGCTTCCCTCTCGTAATCATACCGAAATACTCCTAAGAGAATTAGGGGCACCCCTATCGGTAAATTCGCCCTCCATCACAGTCACGCGACTTACTCATCCCCTGAATGCTTTCGAAATGACCATACCAGGTGACCCTTCTGCTGCAGCTTTCTTAGCCACCGCGGCCGTTTTAGTCCCCGGCTCAGAGTTGGGCTTAAACGGGATTTTGTTGAATCCAACCCGCAGCGGTTTCTGGCATGTCTTGAAGTCCATGAGCGCCAACGTTGAGTGGTTACGTCAATGGCAAGTCATGGGTGAAACCGTAGGTGACCTGAAAGTTAGCACCAGCAGACTTCGCGGCATAACCCTCGAGGCTGACACCATACCATCGCTCATCGATGAATTACCCCTCCTGGCATTACTGGCAACCCAGGCGGAGGGGGAGACCACTGTACGGGGTGCCGGGGAACTCCGGGTGAAAGAGTCTGATCGCATTCAGGCCCTTGTTTTAAACTTACGCCGCATGGGTGCGGCTGTGGAAGAACTGAAGGATGGGTTCCATATCGAAGGGCCGACCCCCCTGCAGGGTGCGAACATACAAACCTTTGGCGACCATCGCATTGCCATGACCTTCGCCATTGGAGGTTTAATTGCCGAAGGTCCAGTCCACATGGATGATCCCCTTTGCATGTCTGTCTCTTTTCCTCAATTTCACGATTACCTCCAACGGGTGGCACGATGAAAAAGTATGCCGTCATCGGGTACCCCGTTGACCACAGTCTCAGCCCCCAGCTACATGCTGAAATATGTGGACGCTGGAAAGTAACAGCCACCTTTGAGCGCTTAGCCATTGCTCCTGGTAAGTTAGAGCACTTTGTACAAAACAACTCCCTTGCCGGTTACAACGTCACTCACCCTCATAAGGAGACGATTGTTCCTCTGTTGGATAAACTGGGCAACCATACCCGCCTGTTAAAGACGGTGAATTGTGTAGAGAAAAAAGGGGGTAATTCTATCGGATATAACACCGATTGGCTGGGGTTTGAAAGGGCTCTGGAAGTGAATGGAGTGAAGGTGCAAAATCGGCCTTGTTTGGTACTCGGGGCCGGGGGGGTAGCCCGGTCGGTTGCCTATTCACTGGTAATGTTCCAGCCCGAAACAATCACCATTGCCAATCGCTCGGTGGAAAAGGCGCACCACCTTGTGGAGTGGTTGCGTCTTTTCACGAATAGACCATTAAGAGCAATTCCGTTCAGTCAGGCTACTCGCTTGTGTGAACAAAGCCAAGGACTTGTGATTATTAATTGCACACCCGTGGGAATGTGGCCCTTAGTCGACGCTCAACCCTTGCCGTCTAATATACTTCATTCGGGAATGACCCTTCTAGACACGGTGTATAATCCATTAGAAACGCGCTGGTTGCGTGCAGGTCGCGAGAGAGGAGCCCAAGTGCTGGGAGGGCTGGATATGTTCATCTACCAGGGGTTGGCTTCGGCAGCGGTTTGGTTTGAAAAACCAGCACTGGAAACAATGAATATTGAAGCCCTGAAGAAATCACTGAGGTATTTATTATGATGCATCATCTTCACTATCTAACCGCCGGAGAGTCCCACGGTCGCGGGCTGGTGGGAATCCTGGAAGGACTGCCGGCGGATATACCCATTACTGAGGAGTATATTAATGCCCAACTTGCCCGTCGCCAATTAGGCTTTGGACGGAGTCGTCGAATGAAGATTGAACAGGATCGGGTGCAGATCTGGGCAGGGGTTCGCCATGGTAGGACGATTGGTTCACCCGTGGCTTTCATCATTGAAAACCGGGAGTGGGCCAAGTGGTCCCGGATAATGTCTCCCCTCCCTATGGAGGGTAAGGTGTCGAAAATAACTCATCCCCGTCCCGGACATGCGGACCTGGCGGGGATACAAAAGTTTGGTTTTCAGGATATCCGCAATGTGTTGGAAAGGTCCAGCGCCCGGGAAACGGCCATGCGTGTGGCCCTCGGATCGGTATGCCGGAAGATGCTGAAACACCTGGGTATTGAAGTAGGCAGCCGCGTTACCCAAATACACACAGTAAAAGATTTGACTATCCTTACCGGTGATCAATCACCGGAGATGATCAGTAAGCGGGCGGATGCTTCTCCCGTTCGCTGCCTGGATCCGGAATGTGAAAAACGGATGCTATCGCAGATTCGACAGGCTCAAAAAGAGGGGGACTCGGTAGGCGGTATTTTTGAACTGGTGGCCACTGGCCTACCCTATGGCCTGGGAAGTTATACCCAATGGTATCGCAAGCTTAATACCCGGTTGGCGGCTGCCTTGATGAGTGTGAATGCTTTCAAGGGTTATGAGATTGGATTGGGCTTTGCCTCGTCGGAACACCTGGGAAGCGAGGTCCACGATCCCATCGAATGGGACCAGAAACATTATGTCCGTCCTTCCAACAATGCCGGGGGTATCGAAGGAGGCATGAGCAATGCACAACCCCTCTTAATGCGCTTAGCCATGAAACCCATACCCACTTTGATAAAACCCCTGCCCTCTGTGGATGTAGAAACGAAACAACCTGTAGACGCCCACAAGGAACGTACCGACACTTGTGCGGTACCGGCGGCTTCGATCGTCGCTGAAAGCATGGTGTGTCTCGTCTTAGCAGATGCTGTACTGGAAAAATTCGGGGGAGACTCGCTTCCCCAGTTGTTGGCTCATATGGATCAAACCGCTGTCTATTAACTAATTCGGTTAGCGCATGGAACGGATCTATCTCATCGGAATGATGTACGCGGGCAAATCCACCGTGGGACCTCTGCTGGCGCAAAGATTGCATTGGAGTTTCCAGGACCTGGACGAAGAAATTGAGATCTCTACCCAAGCAACTATTAAAGACCTGTTTAAGAATAGAGGCGAGGACCACTTCCGCAGGATTGAATCCAGAATGTTGAGGGAAACCATTTCAAGCCGTAACCTCGTTTTGGCCACCGGGGGAGGGGTGATTCTGCATCCAGAAAGTAGACAATGGCTGCGTGCTACTGGAGTGGTGGTATTTTTACAGGCCGATTTTGATACTCTATGCCGGCGGATGCCCTTTCATCCGGATCGTCCGCTCCTCGATAGATATCCAACACAATGGCCAACAACGCTGCAAGCCATATTGGACAAACGACAACCCTTGTACTACCATACCGCCCATCTTGTTGTAAACACTCACGGTAAAACGCAGGCTCAGATTGCCGACGAAATTTTTAGAAAGGTCACTAACCAGTGAACAAAATCATTGACGTAGATTTAGGAGCGCGCTCCTATTCCATAGTCATCGAGGCTGGTCTGCTGAACCGTCTCCAGCACTTTTTGGCTTCCTATAACCACGGGGAAAAATGGGTCATCATATCTCACCCCCTGCTCATGGCCCTATATGGAGATAAAGTGCAAAGGAAGCTCCGGGAGGCGGGGTTCCAGTGCTTCTCGATTACCGTACCAAACTCGGAGAGATCCAAGACGCACAACCAATACCTACAGTTGATTTCTCAGATGTTCCGGTTGCAATGTGACCGTTCGACGATTGTACTGGCCCTGGGTGGTGGGGTCGTAGGGGACTTGGCTGGTTTCACCGCAGCAACTTTTATGCGCGGTATCAATTATTTCCAGATTCCCACTACCCTATTGTCCATGGTGGATTCGGCTATCGGCGGTAAAACTGGCATTAACACGATTGAAGGGAAAAACTTGGTGGGGAGTTTTCACCAACCCCGAGGTGTGTTTATCGATACTGAGGTCCTCACTACCCTTCCCCAACCAGAAATTATTTCCGGTTTAGCAGAGATTATTAAGTATGGGGCCATACAGGATGTGGGGTTCCTCTGGGAAGTGTCACGATGGCTGGATCGAAGGGACCAATTCCCCTTGGAGCAAGCGATAGAACGATCCTCCGCCATAAAGGCCAACATTGTTTCCCGAGATGAACGGGAGAATTCTCTTAGAATAATTCTGAACTTCGGACATACTTTCGGTCATGCCCTGGAAGCCTACCTGGGTTACGGAGCATTACGCCACGGTGAAGCGGTAGCCTATGGAATGATCGCCGCCAGTTACCTTTCCGAACAGCTTGGTTTGCTACCCCCACAGGAAAGGGACTTTCTGGTTGACACGATACGAAAATTACCCCTTCCACCCCTTCCCAAGCTTGAAGCACATCGCCTGCACTCTTACTTGAGAAGGGACAAGAAAAGCCAAAATGGTAAATTGAACTTCATCCTGCTGAACGGGTTAGGAAAAGCGACCGTTTGTGACCAAGTACATGAAGAAATGATTAACCAATCAATAAAGGCACTTAGTTGAAAATAATTGTGATTAACGGACCCAACCTAAACCTGTTGGGTGAACGGGAACCTCAGATTTATGGTAAAGAATCCTTGCTGGAAATCATGGAATGGTTACAATTGCAACCCGTTGCCAGGGGACATCACCTTTCCTGGGTTCAGTCAAACCACGAGGGTACCTTGATTGATTATCTCCATGAAGCAAAGGCCAAGATGGATGGTATCTTGATCAATCCCGGTGCCCTGGCGCACTATTCTTTCGCTCTGCGGGATGCCATTGCGGCCGTTGGGTTGCCAACTGTGGAGGTGCATTTGAGCGATATCAACACGCGGGAAGATTTCCGGAAGGTATCTGTTATCAAGGAGGTTTGTATCGGGCACATAACAGGGTTGGGGAAAAACAGTTACGTCGAAGGACTCAAACTTTTGTTAGAGAACTTAGCATCCTGTAGTAAAATATAGTTAGTCTTACTGTCCCGTTATTGGGCCAGGGCGCGGAGATAAGCTTCCAGTCCCTGGCAAACCGCCTGGGCCAGGCGACGCAAATTCTCGTCCTGCAACAGGAATTGCTCATCATAGGGATTGGAAAGAAAGGCCCCTTCCACTAAGAAAACAGGCATATCGGTCTGGCGGGTGATATAGTAAGAACGGTGCACCATTCCTTCCCGTTTTAGGCCCAGATTCACCAAATAGGGGTAGATCGTCCGGGCCCAGGGCCAACCTTGAAGATGGGTGTAATAGGTGCTGGTGCCCTGACGTTCCAACGGTCCCCGAATCAGTCCGGTAGAATTGTTATGCAGCCAGAGAAAGAGGTGGGCGTTGGCCTCCCGGGCAATATCCATGCGCTCTTTCAAGGACATGGTGCGGTCATCCGGTCGGGTGACAATCACGCGGGCCCCACGCTGCTTTAAAAGCTCAGCCAAGTAGTGAGTGTACACTAGGTTAACGTCTTTCTCCATGAGACCGGTAGCCCCCACGGACCCTGTATGCTGACCCCCGTGCCCAGCGTCCAAGGCAATGGTCAGCTGCGAAAAGGGATTGTACTTCTCTATAGGTGGTGGTTTTCGCAGCGCCAGACGAAATGTTTTACCTTCGTACCATCCTCTAAATCCCCACTGTTGAGTGGTATTTAGGAAAACGTCAAAACGGAGGATGTCGTCATCAACTTGGGTCCAGTCAATATGGTCGATGAAATCGCCGCTGTCAGGATACACCGACCACTCGTCCTGAAAATGGGTACGGTAGAGATAGAGAGACACCCGTTGAGGACCAATACTCTGGGTCAGATCAAAAGGTACTTTTTCAGTAAGCCGCAAAGAAAACGTAACCCAGTTGGAATCCTGGGAGGTGGAGATTCCGTAGAGATTGGCCTCCGGTAGGGGTGGGCCTAAAGGCGCCAGTTCAACGGTACTCTTTTGCACATAGGCCTCCCGGTGTTTGGAGATACGCACCCGGAACCAGTCTCCCAGGTCAGCAACCACTTGCAGGGGAATTCCCCTGGGCAGATCCATGAATATTTCACCGCCAGTACTGAAGCGAACCAGATTGTACTCTTCGCTGGTGACCGCTAGTAAGGGTTGCCGGTACGGTAAAACTGTAATCCGTACCGAAGACTTCCTTTTTACCCGTCTACCATCAGTTCCTTGTAAACGGAAAATGATGCGTTTATTGCGACAGGCATCTCCCGGTTGAATGACATAGACGCCCACATACACTCCCCCGCGACCCCCGGTGTCTTCCGGCGACCGCGCTTGCATGGGTAATCGTCCCCCGGTCAATCCCTTTATTTGAAAAGATGCTTTCCCTCCGGGCGACCCCATAAACTGCACCCTGATCTCCCCAGGTTCGTAATAGACTTGATCGTTCGACGGTGTCATCAAAGTGTCCAAGATAACTGTGGGACTCTGGGGAAGGGGTTTCAGGGGTGCGATACGATAGAGATGTAAAGACAATGCCTGGGTACCACGGGGACTGGTTACTGAAAAAGGAATGGTGTTCCAACCGGGTTGTAAAGGGATGGTACCGGTTACCGCTCCAGTGGGATACACCTTCATGGTATCCCCGTCGACGGTCACAGTAGCCGCTGTATCCCGTACCCAGGCGCCATACCGTACCTGCAAGAGATTCAACCGGCTGGAATCCGCCGGGTAAGTTATGGATAGAAAGGTGCTGCTATCGCGCTGGGCAACCTGCTCGGCAAAAATTCGCTCAATGGAATAGGGTTGCGCTGAAAGATGTGCCAGAGAAAACAGCACGAAAAAGAAAATGAAAAGCATAAAAACCAAACCCCGGAAGTTAAGGAGGGTACCCTTCCAATAGTCTCTGGCCAAGATATAGTTCAGATAACGAAGGCCGGGAAGGCGCTCATGCTTCACGCAGTTCCTGGATGGCCTTCAGGATATCCCGACGACTAATCAAGCCCACCAAGCGTCCGCCATCCACGACTGGAAAACGACGGTAACTGCAACTCATAAACAACTCCGCTGCAGTGACAATACTGGTGGAACTGTCCACAGTTTGCACCTCCCTGGTCATAAATTCTTCTACCAACCCCCCCAACTCACGATAATAGGAAGAATGCAAAAGGGTCTGCATACAATCCTTTTCGGAGAGGATACCAACCAACTTACCCCGTTTATCCACTACCGGCGCCCCTGAAATGTGGCGCCTAAGCAACACTTCCATGGCATCCAACACATGCATCCCCGGATGAAAGGTAATGACTGCCCTGGTCATATAATCCGCCACGGCAGGGGGTGAAACGGGAGATTTTTCCTTGAGTACCTTGTTCATGATAACAGGGGAACCTATGACTTTTTTCCTTCAATAGCAACTCCTCGAAATAATCATTTACAAAACAACGAGTTCAAGGGAAGCCATTGCTAATAAAACCTCCAATCTCAATTCGCAATACTTTTAAACGCGGCGCTTTGCCTGGAGGAGAGCTCAGTACCAAATAGACCGTTGCTACAATTTAGGGTACGGTTTTTCTTCTCGCGATACGGTTTTAATAGATCACCCTCATGACGCTCTAATACGTTCCTCCTCTATTTGCAGACTCCATTTCGTCTTATCCCCTAACACTTCAAGGTAAAAAGTGCCTGTTGATTCATCAAGGGCCTTGGTTCCCGATTCGTTCCCCTTCATGATGATCAGCAAAGAACCCCCATCCTCCTCCAATGTTTTGTCCGCTTGCACCAGGTACACCCCCGCCAACGCCTGGGACCTTCCTTGGAATGAATAGGATAAACGGCAGGGGCGACCCGAAAGGGTAAAGGGTTTAGAACGTAGATTCCTATCTCCGGATATCCGTACCATTGCCACCCACTCCACATTGGTAGAATCTATTTCTGATCCCCCTCCCTCCGGGGTTTCTGCTAAAGCTTCGCCTGGTTTCCGGGGAGAACCCTTGATCCCGCAACTACTCAAGCTGAGAAAAACAGCCACTACGGGGAGCAGCCACGAAACCCGAAACACCAGGCGGGAACCTGTAATCATGAATTTCTGTATACTTCTCTTCTGAATGTTGATGACTATATACCTCCACTTTGTCCGCTCTCGGAAAAAACTCTAATAAGCCAACGTACTCTAACTCATTAGGGAAGCTAAGGTTTCCTCTCCTGAATATTGGTGAGGGTTCCCCCGGGCCACCTTCTGCATCACCCGCAGGAGGCTATCCAGCTTTTCCACCGTCACCGTACACACCCCAAAGGCGGACTCCACCACCCCCTGAACCAAGAAAAGCGATTCCCAGTGCAGGAGGTCCCCATATTTTCGGAAAACGTCCGGAAAGAGTACACATTCAAAGGTGGCCGTTTCATCTTCCAGAGTCAAGAATTCCATGGGTTCCCGGCGCCGGGTTTGGGCCTCCTTGCGGGTAATATACACCCCTGCCAGGCGGAGGCGCCGTCCCACATAGTCAGGAATTTCCCGGGCTTGCTGGACCCGGCCCTGTAACCACTCCCGGTAGGGAGCCAGGGGATGCTGGGACACGGGGAAGCCAAAAGTTTCCACCTCCAGTCGAGTCTTTTCCCGGGGGGCTATTTCCTCTTTCAAGGGGGCCTCGGAAAAAGGATGCCCCTCGCCTTCCTGAAGATAGAAACCGGCCACCCGGTAGGCCACCTCGCGGTGGGTCAATTCCGGTTCCAGTTCCCGGAAACAACCGGCATTGGTCAAGGCCATGGCATCGGAAAGGTCCAGGTCTACCCGCAGGAGAAAATCATCCAAGCTGGTGAATAAACCCCTCTTCCGTTCCGTTAAAATCGCCTGAATGGCTTTCTCTTGGAGTCGCTTAATACTCATAAACCCCATGCGGATTGTTCGCCCCCGGCCCCAGTAACCCCGCTCACTATGGTTAATATGGGGCAGTAGTACCCGGATTCCCAGACGCCGGGCTTCACTCAAATAGGCGTAGGCAGAATAATAGCCCCCTTGATTAGTCACCACGGCGGATAGAAATTCGGCTGGATAGTGGGCCTTTAAATAGGCACAGGTCAGGGAGAGCATGGCATAGGAAGCCGAATGGGGCTTACAGAAGGAGTAGCCAACGAAGGAGGCCATCATGTCCCACACGGTATTGATGAGTTTCCGGGAGTAGCCGCGGCGTTGGGCGCCGGCATAAAACTTGCGCTTCCATCGGGGTAACAGATGCTGAAAGGCCTCCCGGCCCATAGTCTTGCGGAAAATTTCCGCCTCCGCGTACCCAAAACCGGCTAGGACTCGGGCCGCCTGGGAGACCTGCTCCTCGTACACCATGATGCCGTAACTCTCCTTTAAAAACCCCAAGTCAGGATGGATAAGTTTCCAGGGTTTCCCGTGGATCCGTTCCACCAAGAGATTGGCGAACCGGTTGGCGGCCGGCCGGATAATGGAGGTGTAAATCACCAAGTGCTCAAAATCCACCCGGCCGGCCTTGGTCAGGAGCAGTCGAGTGGCGGGACTCTCAATGTAAAAGATTCCCATGGTTTTTCCAGATTTCAGCAACGCCTCGGTCTCTGGATCCCCCACCGGCTGGAGACAGTGGTAATCCACGCGCTCCCGAGGGACAGCTCCCGCGCCATAATTCAGGTTGATCTGCCGCAGCGTGTCCCGCACCACTGCCAGACTGCGGTTCCCTAACAAATCGATCTTCATCAAGCCGGCGTCCTCCACCTGGTCTTTCTCCCACTCCACGATCTGAACGCCCTTCGCCGCCTTCAGCACCGGAACATACCTGCGAATCTCATCGGGAACGATAATCACCCCCCCGGGGTGCACGGAGGCGTGACGAAAAATGCCGGTGATTTTCTCGCTGCAGGCAATGATCTCCCGGAGGGTAGCGTCCAGATTCACGTTAGCGAAGCGGGGATCCTCGCGAATCCAACGCAACAAGTCTTGCCGGGAATGGTGATAGCCGATCCGCTTGGTAAAGCTTTTAATCTCTTCGTTGGATAGTCCGTAGACCTTACCCACCTCCCGGATAGCCGAGCGGGGACGTAAAAACACCTGGGTAGCTACCATGGCAGTTCGCTCCCGCCCATACTTCTGAAACACATACGCCAGAATAACATCCCGTTCATCCCAGGGAAAATCAATATCAATGTCCGGGAGCGTCACCCGTTCGGGATGGATGAAACGCTCGAACTGCAAATGGTAACGGATAGGGTCCACCTGGGTAATGAACAAGCAGTAACTCACGATGGAAGCTGCGCCGGACCCCCGGCCGATGGTGGCGCGGGTTTGCTGCACGATGTCCCGCACAATGAGGAAGTAGGGGGCAAAACCCTTCTGCGCGATGAGATTCAACTCGTAGTTAATCCGTCTAACTATCTCCGGCGTTAGGGCCCCATAACGTTGCCGGGCTCCCCGGTAGACCATTTCCTTTAAAACTTGGTTCGCCCGGTGGGTCTGGCGTAACGAAAGGTCGGGAAAAACCGTGTTCACGAAGGACCAATCGGTGTAGCACCGCTCCGCCAGATAGTAACTGTTGTTAATGGCTTCCAGACTGTTGGGAAAAAGGGCCTGCATGTCCTTTTCCGACCGCAACCAGTGCTGCTCATTCTGGTAACTTTCCGGGGACAACTGGGAGAGGGTGGTATTTTGGTCTATGGCCCGGAGGACCTGGTGGATCCGGTGATCCGCCGGTTTCTCGAAGTACACATCCCCCGTGGCCACTGCCTCCAAATGGAATTCCCGGGCCAGGGCGTGGGCCTGACGTTCAGAAACGCCGGGGCGCAACTCCACAAAAAGATGGGTGTTGGGAACAAACCGGCACAGGGTTTTCAGCACCTGCCGCTGATGACTCAACACAAACAGTCCCTCGCCCCAGCGGGAAAACCACTCTTCCAGGGCGAGACGATCCCGTTCGTGACGGGCCGACAAAATCCGGCACAGGTTGGCGTAACCGGCCTGGGTCTCCACCAAAAGCAGGAGTTCTCCCGTGGGAGTAATCAGGTTGGCCCCGGCAACAGGTTTCAGGTCCCCCTCCCGGGCCTGCTGGACAAACCGGATAAAGCTCCACAGTCCGTTCACCTCGGTAAGGGCCAGGTACTCCATCTTCAACTCCCGGATGCGCTGCACCAGCCGTGTCAGAGAAAGTAACCCGCGCATGGGTGAATACACCGAATGAACGTTCAGATGAACAAACATTAGGCCCGCCCGGAAGTCTGGCTGAGGGCCCGCCCGGAAGCGGACCCCATGGCCGCACCCAGGGCGCGCACCACGTTCGCCGTTCGCAGGGCCTGGATTCCGTGCTTACGCCGAACCGCCTCCACCGCGCAGGAAAGGGCCAGGTTTCGGGCATCTTCGGTGGTGAAAGCTTCCAGTTGGTAGGCATACGGCCGGAAGTCAGCAGCCTCCACCTGGATCGTTCGCAGGCGCTGGCGACGATAGTTGGCGGTTTCGTACAAACGCCAGCAGACCTCCGTGACGGCGCGATCATCCAGGCGGCGGAGTGTCCCTCGGCGGACACTGCGAAACCCATCGGTGTAGTGAATCTCCAGGCAAACCCGGCGGGCAATCTGCTGCCGCTGACGCAGTTTGAAAGCCAATTGCTCCGCCAGCAACTGCACCACGGCACGGAGGGTGTCCTGATCGTTGGTATCGTGGGGAAGCACCACCTGCTCTAAGAGACGGTCGCGCAATCGCGGTGGACGTACTGCCGCGGTATCCTGCCCCCGGGCCTCCCGGGTGAGTTGGCGGGCGTAAGCGCCAAACAGAACGGCTGTATCGTCGGGACGGGAAACCACCTGCTGGAGATGCCCAACGCGTTCCAGACAGAGAAACTCCACCACCTTCTTCACAGGAGGGCGCCGCACGGTGGGCAACAGGGGCGTGGCCAGGGGCGCCAGGAAAGGAATTTCCTCCCCGGCGCGGATTTCTTGAATCGTATCCGACCCCACCGCAGTGGCAAGGCGACTCACCAACTTGTTGACACTGATCCCCACCGCACCCTTCAGATCGGTCTTGGCCTGGATGGTACGCGCCAAAGAAAACCCCGCCGCGCGCCAGTCCCGGTAGATCGTCTCCATACCGCTCATATCCAGGAAGAACTGCCCGTAACCGCCCGGTTCCACAAGGGGGGTAAAAGAAGCCATAATCTTATACAGGAAACGGTGTAAGCGGGAATAGAGGGAGCGATTATAGGGCAATAGTAGCACCCCGTGGCTCATGCGCCGCGCCAGGGAGACATGCATCCCCCGGTAGAGACCCTCCTCCTGGGCCTCCGAGGAAAGGGCCACCACCGTCCCATTGGGTTTGTGGGAGGAGATAATGGCTACGGGGCGCGTCCGCAGGGCGGCATCCAGCAACCGTTCCGCCTGCAACTCAAAAGTTTTTAGCCGGACGTGAAAGACCGACGGAAGCACGGCTCAGTATTCCCGGAAGGAATAGAGGAGCACGCCGTTAATTTGGAAATGATCCGTTGCTTTTACCCGGATGATAGGGTAGGTAGGATTGCGGGGATGGAGTTCCACACTGCCGCCGCGGGGCTGGTAGCATTTCAGGGTGGCCTCCCCGTTAATCAGGGCCACGACGATCTGCCCCGGCTCGGCCGTGGGCGTCTTGCGGACAATGATGTAGTCCCCATCGGCGATGTGTTCATCAATCATGGAGTTTCCTTTTACGCGCAGCACAAAGTTGTCCGGATGAACAAAGGGAGCCGGCACTTCCACCGTCTCGGGATTCTCCAGGGCCTCGATGGGCTCCCCGGCGGCGATGTATCCCAACAAGGGCAAACGGGCAGGTGTGGCGTGCCCTTCGGTTAACAAAAGCGCCCGCTTGCCGTTGGGTCCTTTGGAACGATGGAGATACCCACTGTCGGTGAGCGTTTTTACATACCAGTTCACCGTCCCCAGAGAACCGAATCCCAACCCGGCCATGATCTCCTCGTAGGAGGGAGCATGACCCCGTTCAACCGTGTAACGGTGGACAAAGTTGAGGAAGCGACGCTGCTTGGGGGAGAGGGGTTTCGGCATCAAATACTCGTAAGTTTCTCGTAAGTATTTTAAACAAAAAAAGCTCCCGGGGCAAGTATTTTTTCTAACTCTACGAGATTATTGACAATCCGGCTCGACCTCTTCCACGGCCACGTACGCCTGCCAGAACCGTATGGCCTCCGCCCACTCTTCCGCGGAATAGTGCGCCGCCGTGCCCCCGGGGAGCCGCAACTGATTCCGCATCATTGTCACGGGATTCATGGGCAAGCGCTCCATCCCCTTCGGTATGGCGTGGACACTGACGAGCTCCCACTCCGCGTCAGTGCTATTCTCCCCGGTCTCCGCCAGGACATGGCGGTGGTAGAGGATAAACTCCACGCGCCGGGCTGGCAGCGGTGGGCTCCCCACAGCCCGAATCTGCAGATAGGGTTCCTCCTCCGGCCGGCGGCGTACCACACGAACCACCAACTGCGTGGTTTCACTCACTTTTACTAAAGGACAGACGAAGTGACGGGCAAATTCCCGGGAACCCTGAACAATACGAACCCCGGGACGGTATCCTTCGGTGAAATGTCCTGCCGCCATACGCTCCCGGGCATGCTGGGCAAGCTCCTCGAAACTCAAACGAGGGGCATACGTCTTCCCGGAACCAGCCACCTGCCGACGCACAAAGGCGCTTACCGCCACGGTTGCTTGCATAATCTTAGCCTCCTGTTCATCCCCTAATTTACGCCACTCTTCTCCCGCCCCCAATATCCGCCCCTTCGCCTGCACGGTTGATCTACGTTAAGGAGTTGGTTCATTACGCCCGATCTCAGTAATATCCCCCGGCATGTACCCGTTACGACTACCCTTTGACTTGCACCCGATCTGGAATACGAAAACTCACCCCAGGCTGTTTTCAGGGAAATTTTCTAGGTACGGCAAAGAAGGAACTCCATGGCAATAGCACCGGTAGTCCTGTTGGTATTGGACGGGGTGGGCTACAATGAGGATCCCCGGGGGAACGCCATCCTGGCAGCCCATACTCCCCACCTAGACCATTACCGTTCAGTCTATCCCCGCAGCCTTTTAGAAGCTTCCGGCGAAGCCGTGGGCTTACCGGCTGGTTTTCAGGGTTCCAGCGAAGTGGGCCACCTGAGCATGGGGGCGGGACGCATCATCATCCAGGAACTGAAACGCATCAACGACCAGCTTACTGACGGATCGCTGTGGCAAAATCCCAACTGGAAAAAGCTCATCGCCAACTGGCGACAGAATCAGAGTCAGTTACATCTATTAGGGTTGCTCCAGGATGAAGGGGTCCACGCCCACCAGGAACACCTTTTCAAAATCATGGCTCGTGCCCGCCAGGAATACCCCCAGGGAAGAATTGTTGTGCATCCCTTTTTAGATGGGCGAGATACACCTCCCCGGAGTACTCTGGAATTTATCACTACCTTGCAACAACAGATAAAAACTCTGGGTTCCTCCACCATCGGAACCTTCATGGGGCGTTATTACGGAATGGACCGTGCCCGCAACTGGAGCCTGACCGACCAGGCTTACCACTGTATTGTGGACGGTGTAGGTCGGTCTGCCAAAACGGTTGAAGAGGCCATTCAAAGCTCCTATGACAAAGATCGCACCCCCACCGGCGAGGCTATGTTCGATGAATATATCCCACCCCACGTCGTGGAGGGTTACCGGGGAGTGCAGGCGGGAGACTCTATACTACACACCAATTTCCGCCAGGATCGGGCCATACAACTCTCCCGGGCGTTTGTGGACCCGGATTATCCTGGACACCTAGCCCGCCGCCCACAGGTGGTCTATATAGGTCTCACCCGCTATTACGACGAGTTTCCCAACTATCTCTTAGGAGGTTTAGGTGGTGGTACCGGTAGCCTGCAACATTTGGTGGGTGAAATTATATCCCAACAGGAACTCCGCCAGTTGCGCCTGGCAGAAACCCAGAAATTCCGTCATGTGACCAGTTTTTTCAACGGAAAGTCCACTACCCCTTATCCAGGTGAAGACCAGGTAGAAGTACCCAGTCGTTTTGATCCTTCCAGCTTTGCCGACCACCCGGAAATGGAAGCTTCCGGGGTCACCACAGAACTCCTGCACCGTTTGCAGGATAATCCTTATGCCTTCATCCTGGTTAATTTCGCCAATGGTGACATGGTAGGGCACACGGGAAATTTCGCGGCGGCCTGCAAAGCAATGGAAATCCTGGATGAATGCGTGGGTACCATCGTGGACCGGATACTAGAACTAAATGGGCAACTTTTACTCACCGCTGATCATGGTAATGCGGACCAGATGACCGATTATCAATCCGGTCAGGTACGCACCAGCCATTCCCTGAATCCGGTGGAGTGCCTGCTCATCAGTCCTACCGCTAAAAATCACTGCTTAAAAAAACGGGGGATTCTGCCTGACATCGGACCCACACTCCTGCATCTATTAAACTTACCCATTCCCCGGGAAATGACAGCCCAGGTGCTAATACAATGAATCGCGTCCGTTTACGGGGAGCGTAGTAAATCGTACCGCAACTGTTCCCGGTCAGTAAAGAATTGCCGATAGACCAGGGTTAGTACTAACACATCCGCCAGAATCACGGTCGTAACCCACATGTACATGATCATGATCTGGTACCGGATGGCCTGGAGCGGGTCCACCCCGGCCAGGATCTGACCCGTCATCACCCCTGGAATCTGAACCAAGCCCACCATCATCATGGCATTGATATTGGGTAACAAGGCAGCCCGGAGAGCCTCCCGTAGACAGTCCTGAACCGCCACACGGGGCGGGGAACCTAAGGACAGATAAGCTTCCAATTCCCGTTCGCGGTGACGCAATTCCCCCATCAGACGGTTCGTCGCCAGGGTAATGGAGTTCAACCCGTTGCCAATTATCATCCCTGCCAGAGGAATCATGGCGTAAGGGTAAAACCACGGCTTGACTTCCAAAATAAAGTTTAAAATCGTTCCTAAGACTACCGTCACGGTGAACATTAACGCTCCCACCACAATCAAGAAATAGTGGGGAATATTGCTGGTTTTCTGGCGTCGATAACCCTCATAACTGGCGATAAGAATCATCACTAAAACCAAACCGACCATGACCCCCCAGTGGCGCTGCTGAAAGAAAAACGTCAACAGGTAACCCATTACCGACAATTGTAAGAAGGTCCGTAAGGTGCCTATTAACAGGGTCTTCTCCAATTTTACCCGCCACCATTTCAATAGGGCGATGGCGAAGATAATCAGTATGAGCGAAGCAAAAACATCCGCCCAGGAGAGATGATAAAAGGAGTGGTTCATTCAGGCTCCTGTTGCAGAAAGCGGCGAACGGAATCTGTCTGGGGATGGGTAAGGTTCTCGATACGACCTGCTTCCACCAGTTCTCCGTCAATGAGAAAGGCCACGGATTGGGCAAAGCGTCGTATTAGAAGGTGGTTATGAGAAACCAGGATGGTTGTGAGATTCAGCGTGTTGTGTAAACGGTGAACCAGGGAAACGATTTTGCGGGCCAGGGGCGGATCCAGGTTAGCGGTTGGTTCGTCCAAGAGCAGTACCGAGGGATTGTTTAGGAGGGTGCGTGCCAACGCCATCCGTTGTTGTTCCCCCACGGAGAGGGAACGACAATCACGAACCAGGGCTTCTTCTTCCAAGCCAATCTTCGCTAACAGTTCGATCAGGTCCCCATCGGGGGGCGGGGGAGAATCCTTATCCCACCGATAAGGGAGCAACAAGTTATGGCGCACTGTCCCCGGGATCAGGGCCGCCTGTTGAAAGACCATTCCCACTTCCTGGCGCAGGGTCCGTACGGGGCATCTCTCTAAAGGTTCCCCGCGATAAAGAATATTCCCTGCGGTGGGGCTCAGCAGTCCATTGAACATTCGCAACAGGGTTGATTTCCCCGAACCGGAAGGTCCTAAAATAGCTAAAAATGATCCCAAGGAGATCGTAAGAGAAACGTTTTTTAAAATGGGTACACCGTTGGCTGAATAACCAACTTCTTTTAGCTCAAACAAGGGGGATGGGAACATGGTAAAAAATACGGCTTATCGCGGGAACATGAAGGGAGAATAATTTGGCGCTAGAGTCCTTCGAAGCGGGGTTACTCAGCGAGGGTTTTTAGCAGATCGCCAGTAAAGATTCCACTATCGTGGCCGTCACCCCAGATGGGGCGCAGCCCATAGTAGCCCACCTTCTCCAGGGCCACCAATCGATAACTATAGGCTGTTTTCTCTTTCTGTGGGCCACGGTATACGTTCCCAAATACATCGGTCTCCCCGGCGCAAACGGCACAGGGACAGTAATCGCGCAATTTCTTTAATGGCACCATTCCCTCTGCGCCATTGCTCCACTTTACCAATACCATATCATTCACCACGTCGATTGTAACAATACTCAGGCCCGAACCGGTAGCGTTCATCTTGTTGATTCCCTATTTCCCACCCTGTAAATTCGCTGGCCTGCTAACAGACAACAACAGTTATTTTGGAAACTGAATAACAAATCAGCTACGCCGGATAAAATATAAACGCAGTGAATGCAGACAGATTGAAGAATTACTCCGTGGCTAAACAACGCTCCAACATTCACTTACACCGTTTAATTTCTGGATTAACCATTCTCCTTTTTGTATTTCCTCTTTATAGCCAAAGTTCAAAGTTTCACTTTAAAATTCCTGATTTTGTTTCCGATACGCTGACCATCGATTTCCCCGTCGATTCTTTGCCAGGCGGTACTTCAGTGAGAATCCGGGCAACAGATGTCCGGCCGGTTCCGGGGAATCTGCTGACCATCCAGCAAACGAAGGTCTGGAAAGTCATTCCGGTGGATCAATTCGTCACAACCGCCCGGCCTCTGGCATCCTTACTGGACGAACAATTCCAAAAGGACAGCCTGCAATTCCACGGAACATTGCGCCTGGTGCAGTTCCATTTATGGACCGACATGAAGCCTGTCTTCGAGAAAGGCCGCCGGATCAACGCGTACACAATCCTGGTTGATTCCACCGGGAAAACAATCGGAGACTGGCTCTGGCAAATCAGCGGTAAAAAGCAGCGAAAAGAAAAGGACAAACAGGTCATTCAGCGGTTGGTGAACGAATGGTGTCAGGAACAATCAGCAGCTATTCGGGACAAAACCTGGTCAACCGAACTTTACCCGTACTTGTACCGGCGGCAGCTCCTGACCTGGATGAATGTCATTTATTTTACAGACGGTTATTCGTTGGACGGACACCTGACCCTGGACTTCCCACCCGGTCGGGAGTCCCGATGGATTCGTGGGTCCACCGGGCTCTATTATCGAAAAGGCGCCCATCATGAATCGATCGGGTTCACGGGTGCTAATCAGACCCGGTATAAACGATTCAATCGGCATTTGATTGGCTGGATCAGCGGTACATACCGGTTTGGATTCAATAATTTTGAGCGATCAACCTTTCCTCATCTGAATAGCAGGAATTTGATCTTCCTGCAGTTGGCGGCTCAGGCTTCGCTGGAATACCACCCGGTCTATCACAAAGGCCTGTACGCCGGGATCGGGATTTTCCAGGGCATGACTATCCTCCCTGACATCCTTGATCCATTCGAAACCGGACTGTCTATGACGTTGGGAGTCGCGTTGCCATGAAGCGGTTCGGGCTTTTGCTATTGCTTTTCCCGCTTTTACCGCTGACGGCCGGCGACGTGTCCGGCATCGTCGTGGACGGAAAAACAGGCGAGAGCATTCCCGGGGTCAACGTGATTCTTTCGGGAACCGATAAGGGAGCGGCAACCAACATGGACGGTTTTTTCATTATTCGCGAAGTGAAACCCCGGACGATAAAACTCCTCATTTCGCACATCGCCTATAAAGACACGCTCTATTCGGTGACCGTAACCGAAGCGGACGAATATCTGGGTCGGATCCCGCTCAACCCGGCACCTATCTCCGCCAAGGCGATTGATGTCACTGCCGCACGGTCAACGATTATCCACAAAGAAACGGATATTTCCAGTCTGGAAGTGGATCCGGTGGTGTTGCGGGAGATGCCCCAATTCAACAAGGATGTGTTTAAGCTGATCCAGTATTCGCCCAGTGTCACCATTTCCGATCCCTTATCGCCGCAGTATTACGTTCGGGGCAGCGACCCCGGCGAAAACCTGGTCCAACTTGACGGCATGACCATTTACAATCCACAGCATTTCATGGCGTCCAATGCGATCTTCAATCCTTACGCGATCAAGAACATTGAAATGCTGGTGGGCGGTTTCGATGCCGAATACGGCGGACGCAATGCATCCATCATGAACATCACCACCCGGGAAGGACACCATTCGGAAACGCATGGCGAATTCCGGCCGTCTTCCTCCGGATTTACCGGAGCCGTTGAATTTCCGATCCGGGGCGGAACAGCCATGCTTTCCGGGCGGGCGCTTACGGACCTTGTTACGCGTGTCTTTATGAACTCACCCAATGTGATGATGGATTTCAATGGCGCTTACCGCACACATATCGGAAAAACCAATCTGCGTTTTTCCGGCTTTTACGCCCGCGATTACATGAACTACAATATCGACAATCTGCTGGTGTTTTTCCCGCTCGGATTGTTCGACACCTTCGAAGAAGGGTTTATCACCAATACGACCAATCGGGCTTTTGGGCTAAAGATGTCCACCCTTCTCCAGCCAGATCTATTGCTGGAGGCACATGTGTATCATTCCGGTTCTACGGTGGACAATAACACCTACTTTGGATATTCGGTTAAGGACACAACCGGCAATCTGGATGTGGCGCTGGATTTCCGCACCCGGATCGAGAACAGCATTTCCGACAATACCGCCAAGGCCGATCTGGTGTGGTACATTTTTGGTCATCAGAGTCTGAAACTGGGGACGGAGATCAACCAACTGGATTTTGCCAATCAATTGGGACGGCAGGACGGTCCGCCGGCACCCATAAAAAACCAGGAACAATTGCAGGCTTTCTTTGTCCAGGATGAAATCGAAATGGGTCCGGCCATCCTGAAATTGGGACTGCGCCAATCCCGCTCGCTTTCGCGAACGAACTGGACCACCGAACCGCGAATTTCGTTTCGTCTCAAATTCGGAGAAACAGTCCTGAAAGCCGCCTACGGACATTATGTCCAGTATCTCACCACCATGGATTCCAAAGGAGACGAATTCGTTCAATTTTTGGATTACTACAATTCGCTGGGCGACCTGAAACCGATTAGCAGTGTACACCATATTGTGGGAATCGAGGGGAAGCTATTGCCGCGTCTGGATTATTCGGTCACGGCTTACTATAAAGATTTGGAAAGACTGTATCGGAGCACTTACAACAGCAATTGGCTGGCGGATCAAAGCGGTTCATTGATCGAAGCCGGAAGCGGCAAAGCTTACGGATTCGAAGTGGTGGTGAAGGGCGAAGCCGGCCGCTTTTCGGGCTGGACCAGTTATTCCTGGTCCCGGGGACTGCGCAGCTATCCATCGATCCTGGATGGCAAGGAAGTTCTTTTTGACGGCGACCAACCCCACAATCTAAAGAGCGTGCTTATGTACAAACTGACGCCGGACATCACCGCCAGCAGTACCTTCCAGTTTACCTCCGGTTTCCCGCGAACCTGGGAAACGGGACAAGTAATGCAATACAGCTATAATCCGTTAAACAACAATCTAGGCGTTTATCCCACTTCCATTACACCGGAACGAAACAATGTGCGCTACCCGCCGCGGATGGTATGGGACATCGGCTGGAAAAAACAACTGCGTACCGGTTTCGGCCATGACCTGGCCGAATATCTGGGCGGCCTGAAAGCCGAATACACCATGACCATCCGGAATGTGCTCTTCCTGCACCGAAATCCCATTTACTATTTCTACATACCGAATTATGGTTATTACGGTTTTGACTCTGAATATTTGCCATCCATTTCTGCCGGGTATACCATTACGTTTTGAGCCTCACATGAAATTTGTCAAAATACAGCTCATCCTTCTATTCGCTCTGGTTTTCTGGACCTGTGATTCGCCCTTTGCACCGGGACCAATGCCCACAGAATTGATCTCCACAGAATATGTGAAAAGTCTGAATATATTCGGAGTACTCCGATGGGACGGCACGCCGGGAAGTTCGTTTGTGCATGTGGAGCGCACTATGACCACGGAAGAGATTTATACCTTCGAAACCGATCCGGCAATAACCGATGCCCTGGTTCTGGTGACTGATCTGGATTCTTCCGGCGATTCGGTGTGGACTTTTATCCCTTCGGCGGATACCACTCAAAACGGTTTTTACCGGGACAGCACCTTTGTTCCGGTTCCTGGACACCGGTATGCGCTGTACGTATCAGCGCCAGAGTTGCCGACATTAACCGATACCGTAAGCATGCCGCTTTTACCGGTGATCAACGGACTAAACCAATCAGACAGAAAAGTGATACTCAATCTTGTGGGATCGGAAACAATTGCAGAATATGAGGTTTACCTGCAGCTCGTCGATCGAACGGTAGAAAAACGTGTGGCCGCTGCCAATGGAGAGGCCATACCGGTGCAGTTCGAATGGTCGTCCGGTGAAACACCGATTGCCCTCACCATCGCCGGACTGGATGAAAACCTGGTGAGTTACGGGAGCAGCAGCATGTCTTTCATTCCCAATACTTTTCACGAAGATGCCTCTACGGTGACCGGAGGTTACGGTTGTTTTGGAGCGGTTTCGGTGATTACGGTGCCGTTGAATTAAGGCTAAATACCGACCAAAGCACTGGCATATAACGGAAGATTAACAAAATCATCAGACTGGATGAGATTTCGCGGGGATGTCCGATAAATCCTTTCCGGACTGTATTTCTTTGAATAACTCCTTAAACTTTTAAGATTTCGGTTTAATCCACTCTTAACCTCTAAAGGTAAAATTCTATCCTCTTCCTGGATAACAAAATCCACTTCTGCAGCGTATCCGGAAGTCCAATAGTACAAGTCTGATTCACCGTGTGCTACCAATTCCTGGGCAACCGCATTTTCGATGAACGCTCCGTTATATTGACTGAACAATTCATTACCTTTTACAATGACGCTCGACGATACCTTTAACATTGCGGACAATAAACCCGTATCATGCATATACACTTTAAACCTGGTATGATCAGCATAACCGGATAAAGGCAATTTCGGTGTGCTGACGTTGTAAGCAAGATGAATTAACCCGGCATTTTTCAACCAATCAATCGTCTGAGCATAAGTTGAGGCTCGTGAATTTTTCCGAACATCACCGTATTTAAATTTCTTATTCTCTTTTGCAAGTTGGGAAGGAATGGAATGCCAAACCTCGGAAGTTTTTA
Organism: uncultured bacterium; assembly: GCA_964628055.1. Lineage (GTDB taxonomy): Bacteria > Fidelibacterota > Marinisomatia > Marinisomatales > TCS56 > CAZBEL01. The sequence continues at coordinate 60,095 of CAZVNL010000011.1, forward strand.
TCGCCTGGGTTGAATTAGTATACTTTGAAAAATCCTGTTGATATGCGTCCAAAATCCTTTCCTGGATTTTCCGAACGGATTTAATATCCTGATGGTCGAGATAATCCTGTATAACCTCAGGCATGCCGCCCAAATAAAGATATTTTTTATATAGCTCCAGATATTTGGCATGTACTGGTTCTACAAAAGGTTCCGGTTTACGTATTGAAGACAGTTTTTCAGCCAATATTTTTTCCCCGGATGCGAATAAAAATTCTTCAAATGTCATTGGATAAAGTGTCAGAAACTCGACCTTCCCAACCGGGAATGAACTTTGTTTCCCTACGCGAACACCGAGGAGAGACCCGGCAGCAATGATATGGTATTCAGGCGCTTCTTCACAAAAATACTTAAGACTTGTCAGTGCCTCCGGAGAAATTTGAATTTCATCGAAAAAGATCAGTGTATTCTCGCTTTTGATAGCCTTTCCTATAGTAAGACTAATATTTTCTATCAGTCTGGCTGGATTTTTATCACCGATGAACAATTTTCCAAGAGACGGATTTTTCTCAAAATTCAGTAAAACAAAGTCACGATACTCGTTTTTAGCAAATTCAGTCACCAACCAGGTCTTACCCACTTGACGGGCACCCTGGATAAGCAGCGGCTTTCGATTTTCATCGTTTTTCCACTTAATCAGATCACGATATGCTGATCGTTTCAATATTTATCTCCCTAAATTCGTCGTGAAAATACAAAATTATCTACTAAAAAGTGTAATTATTTGTTGATTTATCTACCATTTATCGTCATGAGGTATAATATTTATGTGCGAAAAATTGTAATTACGTAACTGTTTGTCGTCGATGTTGTTACTTTGAACACAATAGGGCGATTATTGAGTACCACATGTCCCGTTTCGTTCCGTTTGTTTTAACACTTTATTGGAAAGATAGGCACGGCGTGACATCCATTTTCATTCTCATTCAGTTGTTTCCACTAAGCCACTCCCGTAAATTCGCGCGTTCTTTTGAACACTCTATGGGCGATTAGCTCAGTTGGTCAGAGCGCTGTCTTCACACGGCAGAGGTCGGCAGTTCGAGCCTGCCATCGCCCACTATCATAACGCATGCAGAGTTCGTTACGGCTCGACTTCACGGCTGAGAAGTAAATCAATTCCCTTCCCTTCCATCTCCCCCAACGCTCGTTGTGAGTCCCCTTCTTTCACGTCCACTCCCCGGATGGCATCAGTCACTACCG
>CAZVNL010000012.1:0-55809 GCA_964628055.1 uncultured bacterium
GATTCTAAAGGCTACCACCTTGCGGGACCATTCATCCAACATCACGAACAGATGCCAGAAGATTCTCTTCAGATCCGTCTTCAAGTAGCTGATGTCCCAGCTCCAACACTGGTTCGGACCCGTTAACGGTTCCGGCCGGTTTGGCTTTGCACCTGCACCGTGACGTCTGGTGGGTAGCCTTCTATCAGACAGCAGACCCCTCTCTACAAGAATCATACGAACCGTCGAGTAGGACACGTAAAACAAACCCTCATCCGCTCCTCTCAAAGCAACAAACCGCAATGAATGATCTACTGCCTGTTCCCTGGCAACGTAAGCCAGCACTGCTTCCCGTTCAGACGGCATGATCGTATGCAGGGGGTTTTTTGGCCCGGGTTTTTGATCCTGCATACTGCTGCCCGTATCTCTTCTCCTGGCCATCCAGCGCTGGATACGCCGGATATGGATCTGCAACACCGCACAGGTCTGACTTATGGGAATACCACTGGCTTTGGCGGTCTGAATAACTTGCACCAGCTCCTCTTTCACCTCCAACGGTAAGGGATTAGATGGAAAGGGCCCTTCTATTCCAAGTTAACTTTTTTTTAAGTGCGGTGAACAGGACGCTCATCTCAGATAAAGCCTTCTCCTCCAGCTCGGCTTTCACTTGCAGATACTATTCTTTAGGAACGGTGCTGGTTTTCTTCTTCCCCGGAACACTGTATTTGAGGGCTTCCAGGGCAGCCGCTTCCACGATTCTTCTTATGCAGCACAGATCAGAGGCATAAAGTCCATATTTTCTGAGAATCTCACCGACCTTGGCACCTGGCTGTTGACATTCCTGGTAAATCTGCCATTTTTGTTCCGGACTAAATCTGGTTCTCTTGTGATTGTTCATAGTTCCTCTCATGATTGAGGAAATGGCTCTGCCAACGGCTGTAGCATAGAAAATTCTGTAAAACACGACAAGAACTAAAAATCGTACGGATATATAGAATGTTTATAGTATTTATTGATTCTCAAAAACCTAACCAAGGGTCTGGAACACAACCTCCGCCCTAGTCGTCCACATGAAAACCAATAATTACCCGAGATCGGGAGATCCTGGGAGAGGTGGATCGAGGGGAATTCTCTACTTTGATACCGCAAAGGGGTTAAACTTCCTGGAGTTTAGTTTTTGACCCGTATCCCCGTCCTCAAGGACGGGGCAAGGAATTGGCTGGCGTTGATTTCTCCGTTGGAAATTGCCGACCCCGACTCGCTACTCTATTTACCCCAGAATTTATCCCTGAACATCCAGTCTTGACTCCCCATCACATCGAAAGAGAGAAAACGAAACCCGATGGAAAAGTACAAGCCCTGGGGTTGGATCGCCGGTTCGGGAGGAGAATCCCAGTGGGCTTCGTGGGAGACGGGTTCCCCATCCTTCTCCTCGGTATATTTCCAAGGAGCACTGGTAGAAGATAAAATATAATTCACCGCCAATACCAGATCCCGCGTCGGTCCCCGCATGAGTGTGAGTTCCAACCCCAACCGGGGGGCAAATATCAGTTTGGTGACCACATGATCATTGTCATCGGGACGAAAAGCCAGGTCGATAGGCAGGGTAATGACGCCCTGCAGGGAAACGGTGGGTGTGGCCAACAGTTTATACATCAATCCCACGCCAAACCCGAAATCGAAATCGGTACGTTCCTGGTTATCGGTAATGGTGCCGAGATTAAAATGCACCCGGCCGGAGAACGTTCGAAAAGGGGTCATGGCACCGGCAAAGTCCACCTGGAACTGGGAAGGTTGGGAACCAAAATGCAGGGTGAGTTCCTTGGAAAAAATGAACCCGGTTTTTTCCACGGCCTGATAACCCGGCTGGATAGAATCCCATTTCCGCAAAATGCGTCCCCGGTTCGCCCGGGAACTCAGGTCAACAACCCGGACGTACCCCACCGATCGACCAGGGATCACGATCTCCCGGTCTCCGTAGGTCCGCTTGGTAGCCGGGGTGGAAATCTCAAACAGGGTCCCCGGTTTCACCCCCAATTCGGAGCCCAATAGAAGCAAAACCTCATTCCCCCGCACCTCCAACACCTCACTGGTGAGTAAGTACAATTCCCGTAAGCGGCGGCCCACTTGCCAGCGCATCTGGTTCAACGCCTTTTCCAAAGAGGCCGTTTTATTCCCGCCTGTATGTTCCGCCGTAACCAGGAAGGAAGTTAGGGAGTGACCCGTCTCCACGTCGACCTTACGCACCTCTATCTGGAGCACGGTTTGGATGTTATTGGGATACCGTTCCACCCCTTCCATCTTTTTCTCAATCGTAGCGTCCACAATATCCTTCACGATGACACCCAAAAGTCCCCCTTTGCGGGCCGTTTTCCGGTCTTCGCGGTCCTCATCTTCCTCTTCGTCCGGTGGAACGCCCTTCTGCCCGAAATTCAGCACCTGCACAATCAATGCCTCCGGAGCGGCGGCGAGCTTCCCCACGGCCACCAACTCCGAATCGTTGACCACGCCACTCATCTGGAGCGCCTGCTCCTGAAGAATCGCTTCCAACTGGTTCCGGTCAATTACTTTAAAACGTTTGAGCTGAGCGGCTTGGCTGGTAACGATGGCTGTCACCCGCCAATCGATGGAAGTGGGATCGGCTCCGCCACGGGCCGGCAAAACCATGAGACGCTGTTTCTCCAGGGTCACGACCGGCGAGACCTCCTGGGCCCCTAACAACCAGGGACCGAACAGTAACAAAAGATAGGTATGCTTACGCATAGTCATCCCCTTGTGTGTGGAAAATTAACACCAATACTAACCCCGGAAAATGGTTACTCACAGGCTCCATGACAAGGGCTGTTTCCACCCTAACTCCAGGTACCACGATTCCGGACGACGATTGGAGGAGTAATACTCCAGTTCATACCCCACGATGACGCTGAAGCCCCGGCCCAAGGAATAGAGCAACTCCCCCTGGAGCTGGGTCCGGGTGAGATTGGCCTCCACTACCTCGCTGATCTGGTAAAAGTACTCCGCTTCCCATTTCGTGCTGAGGCGGAAAAGGTCCTGATCCCAGTAGAGCCCGGTTTTTAGATAGGAAGTCTTGCGGTCGCTGTTTAAATAATTGGACATGTCATAGGCCTGCCCCACTTCCACGGTTATATGTCCAGTGGCAGATTGATGAATAAAGGCCCCCAAGCCCTGGTTGAAATGGTAACGCAGGGAGACGTTGGCCCGGGTATTACGCTGGTAGAAGAGGGTGGTAAAGTTGTACAACCAGCTCAGCCTTCGGTACTTGTTGCTGGATTTGTAGCGTAGAAAAATGTAGGAATCCTTCCCCAGGGCATAGGTGAAGAGGCGCAGGTCCCGGAAAGTCAGGTTCGTGCGACGATTCAGGCGGTAGTAGCCACTGGTTCCCTGGAGGCCTTCGTCGCGAACGGCCCCCAGGCGGGCATACTGCTTCCACAGGGACACCTCGTTGGAATCTGTCGAGGGCGGTCTATCGGCAAGCAGACTCCCCAGGAACAAGAAACCTATGAGCACCCAAAGGGGCATCTTCCGCAGAGCAAGTCTACCGTGTATATAACCGTATATCACCCTCATCCCGCCGGGTAATCTTTCCCTGGGCTTACTGTTTGATCTTCCTGCCACTATGCATGAGGAACACGGCGGCTAAGCTGAAAAGCGCCATCATCACCAAAGCCATGAGGAAACTGGCAAGGGGTGGGGAGTCGTAAACCCCCAAAATGGTGAAGCGAATCCCATTGATCATGTAGTAAATGGGATTCACGTAGCTTAAAGTCTGGGCCCAGCCGGGAAGCATCTTGATGGAATAAAAAATACCCCCTAAAAAACTCAACGGCGTGAGAAAGAAATTCTGCAACATGGCCAACTGGTCCCACGTATCCGCCAACTGGCCCAACAATAGGCCAATGCTGGCAAAGGTCCAGGAGACGATGAGGATAAACCCCATGGTCATAAAGAGGTGTTGCACCGGCATGCCGATGATCAAAACCCCCAGGAGCATAACCAGGAGACCGTTGATGAACCCCCGCACGGTGCCCCCGAAAATGTAGGCCAGGGAAATTTCCAGGCTGGAGAGGGGAGCGGTGAGAATATCGGGGAGCTGCTGGAGGAGTTTCATCTGTAGCATTGAGGAGGCGCTGTTGGCCGTGGCGTTGGTTAGGGTGTTCATCATTATGAGCCCCGGCAAGATGAACAGGGTGTAGGGCACGCCCTCGATACTGGAGATGCGCTGCTGAAGGGTGTAGCCAAAAATGACGATATATAGCGATGAAGAAATGAGTCCGGGGAGTACTGTCTGCCGGTAGACGGAGAGGAAGCGACCCACTTCCCGCTTGGTGAGGGTCCACAGGCCAACCCAGTTGGGATCGTGAGTCATCTATTCCAACCCCTTCCCGGTGAGGGCCAGGAACACATCCTCCAGGGAGGATTTTTCCGTCTCCACGCGCTGGATATGGCAACCCCGTTGGGTAAGAATCCGGATGATGCGGGCCATGGCCTGTTCCGGGTCCTGCACACAAAAATGCAGGCGATTGTCCTCGTGGGTAAAGGGGAATTCCTGGAGAAGTTCAGGTAGATCTTCCTGCCAGCCGGTGAGGTGGATGGTGATCCCCGCCTGCCCCAATTCCCGGGCGAGTTGCCACGGAACACCCTCTTTAATCACCAACCCTTCATCAATAATGGCCACCCGCTCACAGAGTAGTTCCGCCTCTTCGATATAGTGGGTGGTGAGTAAGATAGTTTTTCCCTGTTTATGTAGTTTCCGGAGGTAGTCCCACATTTCGTGTCGCAGTTCCACATCCACCCCGGCAGTGGGCTCGTCTAAGATCAAAATCCGGGGGTCCGTCACCAGCGCCTTGGCCAGTTGGTAGCGCCGTTTCATCCCTCCCGAAAGCTGACGTAGGCGGGACTTGCGTTTCTTTTCCAACCCCATGCGGGATAGGAGCGCTTCCACTTGCGGTGCCGCCTGGGACTTAGGAATGCCGTAGTACCCAGCATGGAAATAGAGCAATTTTTCGATGGGAAAGAACCAGTCCACGGGTAACTCCTGGGCGGCAATCCCCACCTGAGAGCGGGTGAACCGGTAGTCCTTCACCGTATCGTGCCCGAAAATTTCGGTGACCCCGGCATCCCGGCGTACCAGACCGGTTAAAATATTGATGGTGGTGGTCTTTCCGGCACCGTTGGGTCCCAGGAGACCGAAGAATTCCCCCTCCTCAATGGTAATGTCCACACCCCGCAAGGCCTGGACACCGTCGTAAGCCTTTTGCAAACCCTGAATCTTAATAGCCGGTAGGGCCACGGTTACACGTCAAAACCGATGGGGTGTACGAAGGGACTGGGGAAATCGTAACCTTCCACTCCGGGAAAATGAACGATGGAAGCCAAGAACCCCCAGGGAATCAAGACCGAAGCGGTGACTTCCTGGTACTTCATTTTTTTCGGGGGTACATCCGTCATCTGTTTCGGGAGGCGGAAATTGGGATGCTCTACCCACAGGCCGTATTCATCTAGCCCTTTCACCCGAGCAAAAACCTTATTCTGAACAATTCCTAATTCTTTCAGCGGCTTGTGATTATCTAAAATCAGGAGCACAATGTCATCCACAACATCATCAATTTTCATCATGACGAGAACCTTCCTGTAAGTTCTGGTACCGGTTGGACCCGTTTCCGTAACGTAATAAACGTCCCACGCAGAGGGAGTTTAAAAAAAATCCCCGTGGAATCCACGAATAACAAACAAAGTCTGTCCGTCAAATTTCACTTTCCACCATAACCCGCGTTACCCGACCTTGGAGAACTGGCTCCCAGGGTTTACAGAGATATGAAATTACCAGGAGTAAGTAATCCGCAGGTTAGCCGTCACGGGAATGACCCCCGAGGATGGAGCTGAAGACCGCACCACCCATCGTCCAATTCCATACCCAATAATCCAACCCCCCAGGACATCCCTCAGGTAGTGGTTCCCGATGTAGACCTGGGCATAACCGGAAAGGAGCAGATACGACAGAAGTAGGGACGCGGAGCCCAGATGTTGTTGGCTCAACACTGTAACGTACGCCGCGGTGGCGGTGGCATGGCCGGAGGGCAAGGACGGGGTGATCCTGGTATTCCAGAGGCGGGGTTGGTACTGACGCGGGGGTCGGGGACGGTTGACCAGGTATTTCAAAGTCACCACCACCGGTTGGGTGGCTCCTATAGCCACCAATAGTTGGCGAGCCCCATCAGAATCCGCGGTCCACTCCTTAGCTACAGTGCCTAATTCAATAACCGGAGTGCCCAGGGTGAGCAATTCCATGGAATAATCCAACAGGGGGTAACGGTTAGTCCCCTCCAGGAAGCGGGTGATTCTTTCGTCGGAATGGGATAGAATTGCCCGCCAGCTTTTGGGCCCTGACGAGGCCCCAACCATCCCCAGGGTAAGGAGTGCAATTCCTATTATTAGGTGGATGAAATACCTGACCATTTCTCAATTGCTCCACTTAAATATAGATTATTCCGGGAACTGACAGAAAACCTATTCCCACCTTTTTTAGATTGATTGAACCTTGGAATCTCACTTTCCCTGATAGATATCTTAACCTATTCCTATTCCCATCTCCTTCAAGGGCTCCCGACCTTGCTGGCTATTCCTCCAACTATTCCCCACCAAATAATTTTCATCAATCAATAGTATTGGGCGATCCTGTGAGAGGTAAGGTTGTTTTTATTAACCCTCCCCTAGGAGGTCTAAAAATTCTTTCTCCGTCAGGGTAGGAATCCCCAGGGTTTTCGCTTTAGTCCGCTTAGACCCCGCTTGGGCTCCGGCCACCACATAGTCCGTCTTACGGCTCACCGACCCACTGGCCCTTCCGCCCCGTGCTTCCACCAAGGCCTTGGCTTCGGCCCGCGTACAGCGCTCCAAGGTACCGGTAAAAACAAAAGTCTTTCCCTTTAGGGAACGGGATTCATCCCGGGGAGTTACGGGTTGTAGGGTCACACCCCGCTCCAGGCAATTCTGTACCACGTCCCGATTCACCGAGTTACACCAGAAATTGACGATTTCCTCCGCCACGATGGGACCGATCTCGGGGATGGCTTCCAATTCTTCCTGGGTGGCGTTTATAAATGGCTCCAGGTTGCCATGGAAATGGGCCTCCAGCACGCGGGCAAGATGTTCCCCCACGTTACGGATTCCCAGGGCGTATACAAAACGAGCAAAGGTCGTGCGCTTGGAACCCTCGATGGCTGTCAGCAGATTGTGCACGGACTTATCCGCCATACGTTCCAGGCCGACCAAATCATCATATGTCAAACGGTAAATGTCATCCACCGAGCGCACCTTTCCGGCCTCTACCAATTGTTTCACCAACTTCGTACCCAAACCGTCGATGTCGAGGGCATTCTTGGATACGAAATGTTCTATCCGGCGTTTCACCTGGGCCGGACAGGCCAAGTTGGGGCACCGGACCACCACCTCACCTTCCGGACGGCTTACCTTATGGCCACACACCGGACACTGTTCCAGCAGGTGGTAAGGCTGTGCGTTGGCAGGACGCTTCTCTTTAATGACTTTCACCACCTCGGGGATGACATCCCCGGCGCGCTGAATCAAAACCGTGTCCCCAATACGAATATCCTTACGATCGATCTCGTCCTGGTTGTGCAGGGTGGCATTGGTGACGGTGACCCCTCCCACCGGAACCGGCTTCAATCGGGCCACGGGGGTAATGGCACCGGTCCGCCCCACGGAAGGAACAATATCCTCCACAACCGTGGAAGCCTGCTGGGCAGGAAATTTCCCAGCTATGGCCCACCGGGGAGACCGACTACGAATTCCCGCCTGCTGACGTAGAGCGTAAGCGTTTATTTTTAAGACGAACCCGTCGATTTCGTACAGCAGGTCATGGCGCTTTTCGGCCAGTTCCCGATAGTAGGCCAGGGCAGATTCAATCCCTCGGACACGCCTGATCTCCGGATTAACCGGAAGTCCCCACTCCTTCAACGCCTGGAGAAATTCCCAATGGGTAGCGAAGGTCTCCCCTTCGATGGTGCCGGCCTGGTAACAGTAGCCTGACAGGGGGCGGGAGGCCGTGATGCGGGGATCGAGTTGCCGCAGACTCCCAGCCGCGGCATTCCTGGGATTGGCGAAAAGGCTCTCCCCAGCGGCAGCCCGTTGCTGGTTCAATTTCGTGAACCCGGCCTTCGTTATAAAGACTTCTCCCCGCACCTCTAAAAGCGCAGGGACGGGACGCTCTACCGAGCGCAAACGCAACGGCAGGCACCGAATGGTACGTAGGTTGGAGGTGATCTCTTCCCCGGTGATCCCATCCCCCCGGGTGGAGCCCCGCGTGAATACCCCGTTTTCGTAAATCAACTCCACAGCCAGGCCATCCAATTTTGGCTCGGCCACATAATCGATACCTCCGGTGACATTCAGCCAACGGTGGACCCGCTGGTCAAACGCCCGGAGTTCCTCCTCGTCCATGGCATTTTCCAGGGAAAGCATGGGTATCCGGTGACGGAGGGTAGGGAATTCCTCGGCTGGTTGAGCCCCAACCCGCTGGGTAGGAGAATCGGGAGTGACTAGCTCCGGATGCTTGGCCTCTAAAGCCTCCAACTCCCGCAGGAGAAGATCGTATTCACCATCGGAAATGAGGGGGTCATTTAAAACATAATAGCGGTAGTTATGTTCGTTGATCTCTTTCCGTAAAGCGCGGATTCGCTGGGCGGCGTTCGGCATGAAAACGGCTATTTAAGACCCTTGTAATAAGCAACCGGATCTACGAGGGGTCGCACGACCGGTTCGATCCAACCGTGGTCATCTAAGGGGGAGGCAAACAGGGAGTAATCCGTCAACTCCACGATGAAGAAATAGGTCAAAGTATCTCCCGGTAGGTCATAGGGGTTATACCGGTAGCGATAACGGGCGCGTTGCATGGTGAGCGGAATTTCCCGGTAAACACGCATGCGGTTTGTCTTTAAGAACAGGCTAACGGTCTTCAAACTATCTTCAGGAAAGTCCACGAACAGGTCGATGTCGTACGGGCGATTGTTAAACACGACTTTAGCGGGGTAGTGAAAAATGCGCGGCGTCACGGGAAAAGGACCCGTTGGAACTTGCCGGGTCGTATCCTGGGCGTCTCCCGGGGAGCCCCGGAGCAGGGAACAGGTCATTAATCCAAGGAAAAGGAGAGTAGTTTTAAAAATCATAGGTGATCAAATTATTCTTTCAATCGACACCATGGGCAGCGCCGGTTACATCTCCTGGAAGTAGATGCAGTTTTCGTACCAATACTCATAGCTAACTTTTTTGCGGATGAAACAGTCCAGGCTACATTTAGCCTGGCCCACGACGACCCTGGGTGGGCGGTTGCGTTGGTCGTAATGCATGACCACGATAAACTGTTGGAAGGGCTTTTTAGCGTATTCTCCCATCGTAGTCAGGGCGGTGTAAGCAAACCCCAGGTCATCGTTCGACCGGTTTCGGTCCACAGCAATATCCACCTGAAACACTCGTCCCTTATGGCTGGTGTAGATGTTCACCCCTAAAAGTTCCGGAGCAGAGTGATTCCGGGCGAAGTAGTGGGGTGTCATGGCTTTCAATTGAATATCGCTAAAGCGGGGCTTGGGAAACAGAAGCCCGGGAAGCAAAAGAAAACCGCAAAAAAGGCCTAACGATACCGGTTTCATACTTTCCAAGACTTATTTCTGTTGGCTATCCAATACAAAGGTGACCGGACCATCATTTACCAATTTCACTTCCATCATAGCGCCGAACACGCCGGTGGCTACGGAAAGGCCTCGAGCTTGGAGCTGCCGGACGAAATTTAGGTACAGTCTTTCACCCTTTTCCGGTGGCGCGGCGTGGACAAAGCTGGGTCGCCGCCCCTTGCGCCAATTGGCACATAACGTGAACTGACTCACTACCAGCGCTTCGCCCTTTATCTCCAGGATAGAACGGTTCATTTTCTTCTGGTCGTCATTGAAAATACGAAACCCGGCAATCTTCTGGGCCAGAAATTCACTGTCCGCTTCCTCATCCTCTGCCATCACCCCTAAAAAAACCACCAATCCCACCCCGATGGTACCCACGTCGGTTCCATCCACGGTTACGCTTCCGGAAGAGACACGCTGCAAGACGGCAATCATCGCAAAAGTACTACTCTATCCAGACATTCTTTTTGCCAAAACGTTCCTGTAATTGGGCCAGGAATTCCCGGCGGGAAGAGACACGAATATTGTGGGCCAGGATACGTTGTTCCCGACCGGTGGGCGTTGTGAGATGAAACATGAGTCGGCACGAACCCTGAAAATGATGGCTCAAGTTAAACAAGTCGTCCACGTCATGGGGCTTTAAACGATCCTGATCAACACGTATATTCACCCGCCTGGAAAAATGATCACGGGCCTTTTCCAGAGGGACAATCTCATCGGCGATAAGCTTGAGATCGCTGAAATCAGAATTATTACCGGGTTTACCGGTGACAAAGACAACGGCATCGGGTTTCAAATAATCCTGATAGCGATTAAATACGTCACTGAAAGCCACCACATCAGCATGGCCTCCCAGGCACTCCAGGGTAAAGAAGGCCATTTCCCGATTATTGCGATCAAAGCGCCGTTTCAGGTTTTGCACCAAACCACCGATGCGGAGGGACTCGCGGGCGTTAACCTCCGTGTCATCAGAGAAGTCGAAAGTGCTGAACGTTTCCAGTTCGGCAGCGTATTTCAACAAGGGGTGTCCGGTTAGATAAAGTCCCAGGACTTCCTTTTCCCGGGCTAACATCTCCGTTTCCGACCAGTCGGGAACCTTGGGAAGGTCGGGAATTAGGGCAAGGTGATTGTTCCCACCGCTATCGCCGAAGAGGTCTACCTGATTTTGTTGTCTTCGATCCTGCACTTGTTGACCGTATCGCAGGGCCAGGTCCACGGCGGCAAACTGCTGGGCCCGGGTGCCTTCTAACTCCTCCATCGCCCCGGCCATGATGAGGCTCTCCAGCACCTTCTTATTCACGGCACGCAAGTCCACCCGACTGGTGAAGTCAAAGACACTCTTAAATGGTCCCCCCGTCTCCCGGGCTTTCAGGATGTACTCCAGGGCCTTGGAGCCCACATTTTTCACGGCGTTTAAACCAAACACAATGGTACCATCGTCCCGCGGACTAAAATAAATGTCCGAGAGGTTAATGTTAGGAGGAATTACCTTAATCTTCAATTTCTGGCATTCGTTGATGAGAATAACCACCCGGTCGCTGTCGGACATCTCGCTGGTGAGGTTGGCAGCCATGAATTCGGTGGGATAGTGCGCCTTTAACCAGGCCGTCTGGTAGGCAATGTAGGCATAGGCGGTGGAATGACTTTTATTAAAACCGTACTCGGCAAATTTCTCGATAAGGGCATAAATCTGTTCCGCCTGGTGATGGGAGATGCCTTGTTGTTTCGCCCCTTCGATAAACTTGACTTTTTGTTCAGCCATGAGGCTCTTGATTTTCTTGCCCATGGCCCGGCGCATGAGATCGGCTTCCGCCAGGGTGAAATTGGCGATTTCATGGGCAATTTGCATCACCTGTTCCTGGTACACAATAATGCCGTAAGTCTCTTTCAGGATCGGTTCCAGAGCCGGGTGGGCATACGCGATCTTTTTCCTACCGCCTTTCCGCTTGATAAAATCGTCGATATGAGCAATGGGGCCAGGACGGTAAAGGGCATTCATGGCGATGAGGTCTTCAATCTGGGTGGGCTTTAGTTTCTTAAGAAATTCCCGCATCCCGGAAGACTCAAATTGAAATACGCCAATAGTCAGCCCCCGGGCAAACAGGCGGTAAACCGCGGGATCATCAAGGGGGATAGCCTCTATGTCTACTTCGACACCACGGGACTGGAGCAATTTAACGGTGTGGTCAATCACGGTAAGATTGCGTAGCCCGAGGAAGTCCATCTTCAACAAGCCCAAAGCTTCGAGGCCCTTCATATCGTACTGGGTGGTGATATCTCCCTGGGAGGACTTGTAGAGGGGTACAAAATCGGTGAGTTCCCCCGGCGCGATGACCACTCCGGCAGCGTGGATTGACGCGTGGCGATTCATGCCTTCTAAAATAAGGGAGTGCTCCATCAGTTCACGATAGGGTCCTTCGGCGGCGCGTTTCAACTCCGCATTTTGTTCCATGGCCGATTTCAAGGTCACATGAACCCCGGTGGGTATCATCTTGGCAATGCGGTCGGTCTCCCCGTAAGAATAGCCCAGGACGCGGCCAACATCGCGGACTACCTGACGGGCTTTCAATTTCCCAAAGGTGATAATCTGGCTCACCGCTTTTTTCCCGTACCGCTCCTTGATGTAGTCGATGACCTCCCCCCGGCGCTCGTAGCAGAAATCAATGTCAATGTCTGGAAGGGTGACCCGTTCGGGGTTGAGAAAGCGTTCGAACAAGAGATTGTGTTTTAAGGGATCGATGGTGGTGATTCCCAGGGCGTAAGAGACCAGGCTTCCCGCAGCAGAACCCCGACCGGGCCCTACAGGAATCCGCTGATCCCGGGCGTACTGGACAAAATCCCGCGTAATGAGAAAATAGCCCGCAAACCCCATCTTTTTGATGACCGACAATTCATATTGCAAGTGCTGTTCCAACTCCGGGGTGAGGTCCCCGTACCGTTCCTGGACCCCCTTGCGGCTGAGCCGGGCCAGGTACTCGTTGGGGTCCCGGTTGTCTTCCTCCGGGGGAAGGGGAAAGTCAGGTAAATGCAATTCCCCGAGCGGCAGTTCCAGGTCGATTTGGTCAGCAATGGCGTGGCTGTTTTCCAGGGCGGCCGGGACTTCCTTAAAAAGGGCATACATTTCCTCCTGGGTTTTGAAATAAAATTCCGGTGTGGCATAGCGTAACCGGTTGGGATCGTCGCGATCTTTCCCCGTCCCCAAGCAGATGTGAATATCGTGGGCTTCGGCATGGTTGCGGAGGGCGTAATGGGAATCGTTAGTCGCCACCAGGGGCAGGTCCAATTCCTTGGCCAAGCGACACAGGTTTTCAATATTCTTTTTTTCGGCTGACAACCCGTGATCCTGGATTTCCAGATAGTAGCGGCCGGGAAAGAGTTCGGCATATTCCAAAGCGGCAGCCCTGGCCCCGTCTGGATCCCCCTTTAAAAACCTCTCTGGAACCTCCCCTTTTAAGCAACCGGAAAGACAGATGAGACCCTCGCCATACTCCTGCAGTAACTCCTTATCCACCCGGGGCCGGTAGTAGAAACCCTCCAGGTAACCAAAAGTTACCAGCTTCATCAGGTTTTTATACCCGGTGTAATTCTGAGCCAGGAGGATCAAATGGTTATTACCCCATCCGCCGTGGGCTTTAGGTTTTTTGTCGAAGCGACTTCCTTGGGCCACATAGACTTCACACCCGATGATGGGTTTTAAACCAGCTTTGCGGGCCTGCTGATAAAAGGGAACCACACTGAACAGATTCCCGTGCTCCGTCAATCCCACCGCTTCCATTCCCAGGTTGCCCACGGTCTCCACTAACGTGGGTACCGTCTGGGCGCCGTCCAACAAGCTGTAGTCAGAATGGTTGTGGAGGTGGATGAATTCAGAGGTCATTTAGAATGAATTAGGAATTTTGGTGAACGAAAACACAAACGAAAATACAGCAACTAAAGGTGAATGCTAAAGAGGGAATCAACGCTTTATAGAAATATCATGCTAAACCGGGGAAATCTAAACAGGGGCCTTCTCAAGCCCAAGGCGGTGAGCAGGTGGAATAGGTTAAGGTTTTATAACCAAAACGATGCTTGCTGAAATGGCCACGGCCAATCGTCGTGATTGTCAACTTATTGTCAACCCAGAAAGACGGCCACTACGCCGGCGAGGGTAGCTACTTTAAGGAGGGCAGCAGCGGTGCGGGCGGAGTTTGAATCTGGGGCGCGCCATAAGGTAAAGGCCACGTACCCAAGGGGAATCTCGACTCCAAAAAGGAGCACGACAAAATAATAGGCTCCGTAATAACCGATTAAGTAGGGCCATAAAGCCCCCACGCCAATGAGAAAGGAAAACAGTAGGGCGATACGAATGGCAGGGGTAAGTCCGGCGCTAAGGGGGAAGGTGCGCAGGTGCACTTTCCGGTCGCCTTCCAGGTCAGCGATATCCTTTACCAGTTCTCGCACCAGGGTGAGGCCGAAAGCCAGTAGAGCGGGAACGATCATAGGGTCCACATTGCCAAAACTGGCACCGGCAAAGAGAAATACTAATCCCAAAATAGCGGCCACGACCACATTCCCCACCAGGGGCAATCCTTTCAAAAAAGGGGTGTAAAAGAGCATGAGGGGCAGGGCCACGGTCAGGGCGATCCAGCGAGCCGGGGGAGGCAAGCCCCATGCCAGTAGACTTCCCACTCCAAAGAGCACCCCGGCCAGAAACAGGGCGGTCTGGCGTTTTACCAGGCCGGTAATGAGGGGTCGTTTGGGGCGATTAATAACGTCAGTCTCGTAGTCAAAATAATCATTAATAGCATTGGCGGCAGCGTTGTAACATACCACGACGCCCACAGCCAACAGCAATACACGTACCTGATGGAGAGCGTCCAGGATACTGGCGCAAACCAGGACCGTTAGGGCCCCGATGAATAGGTTCAAGGGACGCAGGAGGTGAATATGAGCCCAGAAGCGTTGCATGGAAGGAAGGGAATTTAAACGGAAACGGGGTGAGATGCGACGCCCCTGAATGTTGACCTTTTAAGAAAGTCATTATCGAAGGGTGAATACATTAGGGAGTTTCCCTATAATCAGAATATCCCTTTACAAAAAATAGGCGTACGATGGCAAAAAGTGACCAAACTAGAAACTGAAAACTATAAATTAGGGTAGAAATCTGTTTCTTTCCCGTCATGTACAGTAAACCGAAAAGAGGGTTTCTTAACGACAACCTTTACCTTAGCCTCAACTTTGGTGCAGCCCCGACCTGCGACCAGCCACAAGTGACAAGTGACTTTCCGACCTTCGGACTATTAAACCTTCAAACCTATTAATTGCCAAACAATGATTCTTCCCCTTGTTACTTGCTGATTAACCTTGCATAACCAGGAGCGATTATCTTTTCCTACCACCCAAGGTATCCAGGTAATCCCGTACGGCCTTAACCATATTGGTGCTGTGGGTCTGGCTATTGGTCTCCATATCCAGGTAAGTGCCGTGGGGTAGAATGGAAACCATTTTCTCCAGGTTTTCCGGAACATGCATCACATCTTTAGAAGCCCCAATGATCAGGGTTGGAAGCGTAATGGACGGCAGTTGATCCCATACGGTATAGTTCCGAAAAGCCAGGGCAGCGGCCTTCAATTTCCAGGGGTCGGCGGCATCCAGGGCACGACAATACTTTTCGTACTGGGGCCGGTCGCTTTCTACGTCCAGACGGAAATGTTTCAGATACCACTTAATCACCGGTTTAAGGATTAAATATAATCGTGGGGGAAACAGGAAAATAATTCCCTGCGCCCATAAAGGAATCTGAAACAAGGCATTGGGTCCCACAAGCACCAGACACAAGGGCTCCCGACCAGCTTGTTGACAGCATTCCAGGATGGCGGTAGCCCCCAGAGAACTGCCAAATAACAGGTAGCCTTGGGGCGGCAACGATAATAACTCGATAGCACGTAAAATATCGTTTCCAATCGTGGTGACGCCATAGTCCACTTTGCCAGATACGATGGAGGAAACCTTTTCCCTGGTTTCCAGATAATAGACCGTGAAGTCCCGCGTCATCTCCTGGAGGACGATCTGCCAGCCTTTGATGAGGGAGACCCAGCCGGGAATAAAGAGTACGGGGGGACGTTGGCGCTCAGTTTTGGGAGTAAAGGTAATCAACCGCAGGGCCACCTGAGGACTCACCTCCAAATAACTTTCCTGTATCTGGGTGCCGGGGGCACAAAACTCGGTGAGGGAAGGGGACTTTATGGAGCTCATACGATCACCGGGAGGCGACGGGGTAGAACGGAATACTGAGCCGGTGGATATCCGGCTACCTCGCCATCGGCCTCGATAACGATAGGCGCGGAGGTGTCAAATCCCACCTGTATTCCTTTATAAAGATGGGCGGCTTCCTTTTTCAAAATGGTACCCGTGTAAAGGGTAGGAATCAGGCCGGCCAGTTTCCAGCGCGAGACCCCCTCCACAATTGCCACCCGGAAAAGGCCATCGTCCGCTTGGGTAGTGACGCCGTAGTTCATGCCGCCACCGAAGTACGGCGTTTTAAAAACAGTGAGGTTGCTCAGGGTATCCACTGGCAGAACCTGGCCGTCCACGGTAACGCGACAGGGAAAAGCTTCAAACTCCCGAATGGCCTGAATTCCAGCCAGGATGGCCCCCACATCAACACTGATCTGCTTTAACCACTTGGTGATTCCGGCCACGGAATTAAATTTCTCATTGGCCAGACTAATGACCCCAATGCTGGAGTTGTTGGCAAAATAGCGAATGCTCGACTCCCCCTGGTGAGTCTGACAAGTAATACGACCAATATCGATATGAAGGACGCGTTCAGCTTCAAACCGTTCCAAAGGCGGAGTGGGGTCAGGGAATTTCTTTTCAAAATCACAACTGCTACCAGCAGGAATATAAATCAACTTCAAATTAGGATAGCGTAGCCGTCGATCTACCAATAAACCTTGAAGCACTTCGTTGAAAGTACCATCGCCTCCGAAGACCGCCAGACGCTCGGCCTGGGTTAAGTCCAGGGTGCGGGCCAACTCCGTGGCATGTCCGGGATGAGTGGTCATAACGACCTTGTGAGGAAGTCCCCTGGCATTTAATTGCTCCTGGAACTTCTCCCACCGCAATCGGGCTTGACCCTCCCCAGCCGCCGGGTTGCAAATGATCGTCGTTGCCCGCTTAATGCTCATTCCATGCCCAAAAGGTTAATTGACATATCGAAAGACACGGAAAGTCATTCCCCAACTTGGATTTGCATCCCATCGTAGGCTAAGTCTACGGGCCCGCTAAAATGCGCTTTTACTAGAGCCGGAATATCCTGGGATAGAACGGTGGGGTAGAAATGGGTCAGAACGAGGCGTTCGCACCGGGTCCGGGACGCCAGGCGACCACAGGTGGTGGGGGTGAGATGACCCTCCTTCCGCTCCTCATCGGGGTAGGAACACTCTAACAATAACACCTCCACTTCCCGCGCGCCTTCGATGACTTCCTCGGAATAATCCGTATCACCGGAATAAAACAGGGAATGCCCCTGGCGGTCAGCAAATCGAAATCCCAGACTGTAGTCCATGTGCGCCGTATGGATGGTGTTGATGGTTACTGCTTCCGTGGAGAACTGGTCCCGGAAGAGCTCATGAATTTCCACGGTCAACTGATCGTGCAGAACCCAGTGTCCGTAGAGTTCCATGAGACGCGTGTAGTAGTCGTGGAATCCCCGGGGGCCAAGGATGGTCAGGGTACGGGGCCACGTCACCTGGGGATCGTGTTTCCAGGCAAAGAGCAGGGGGACTAAATCAAAGACATGGTCAGGATGAAGATGAGAATAACAAATGATCTGGATTGACCGATAATCCAGATTCAAGTCGGCTGCCCGGCGTAGCGCTCCGGAGCCACCGTCAATTAATATCGTTTCTTCTCCCACCTGGAGCAGGTACCCGCTATTTCCGCGGCGTGCAACAGGAATCAGAACACCGGAACCCAACACTGTGAGTTGCATGTATTAATTTACCTCCATTGAAAGAAAAATGGCAGGATTGAATCCGCCCGATATGTGTTTTTAATCAAGCTTGTGTCCATCATCCACGCAGTTTTTCCAACGCACAACTTTAAGGGCTTAGGCACAAGCTACACCCTCACGAACGTTACAAGGTCTGGTCTTTTTCCAGGAAGCCCAGGAAGGCCGGCAAAACTACCAAATCAAACACAGCGGCCAGAAAAATGACCACGCTACATAGGATACCAAAGTGGATCACCGGGTTGAAGCTGGCCAGGATCAAGACGGCAAAGCCCAAAGTGAGGATGACGCTGGTAAAGATAATGGGGCGGCCCGTGCCCAGAATTGCGGCGGCGATGGCCTGATGGTTAGTGGACCCGGACTTCATCTCCCGTTGGAGACGGGAAAGAAGGTGAATGGTGTCATCCACCACCAAACCCAGAGCGACCCCGGCGATCATCACCGTGCCTACATCCAGGGCAATATCCAGAAAAGGCATGAGCGCCAGGGTAAACAGAATAGGCAAAATATTGGGGATAATGGCCAGCAACCCCATCTTCACCGAGCGCAGTAAAACCATCATGCACAAAAGGATGATCCCAAAAGCGATTAAAAAGCTGCGTATCTGAGTCGTAAGGAGATAGGTTTCCATCTGGTGCATGAGATGGACCAGGCCGGTAGGTTTTACCTTGGCCGTAGCATTAAAAAGGGTAGCCACGCGTTGCTGGATTTCCGGCATCTGCTCCGCCAAAAGTTGGGACTTAGCCATGGCCACCCGGGCAGAAATTCTGCCGGTGGAGTAGTCGTCAGACACAATAGTCGTCACCTCATCACTTCCCTGGACTAATAGATACTCCTGGGAAATCCCCGCCCTGGAATCGGGGATCGTAAACGCCGCTGAGTCCCCTTCGAAGAACGCCCGGTTCAGTGCTTTAACCAAGTCTACAGCCGAAAAAACACCTGTGATTCCCGGAATCCCCTTCAGGTAGGTCTGAAAGCGATCCATTTTGCGAAGCAGGTCAGGGTCTTTAAGGGCGTCAACCTTCCCCCCATCGACGTAAAACTCCAGCGAAATACTCCCTCCAAGGTTGCGATCAATCCATTCGGTTTGTTTCCGCACCGGATCACCACGTTTGAAATAATCCAGGGAATTGGTCCCTACCGAGACCCGGGTAATTCCTACTATGGCCGGAATCAACAAGAGTAAAGTTAGACCTAAGATAATCAGGGCACGCTTAGGTTGCCACCGACCCAGACCTCGTAATAAACGTGTTGTAAACCCAGCGCGGATGACCTTGCGGTGAGCTGCTTTAGGAGCGGGGATCAGCGTCAGCAAAACCGGCAGGAAAAAGAGGGTAATACCGTAGGCTGCCAAAACACCGAAAGCCCCTACAATACCAAATTGGCGTATGGGCACTAAATTAGCGCTCGTCAGGGAAAGGAGTCCCACTATTGTAGTAACACTGGTCATGGTAATGGGAGCAAATAGGTTTTCGAAGGCAGTGATGATGCATTCCCGGTGGCGGGCGGGATGCTCCCCATGTTCCTGGATGTACTCGGCCATAATGTGAATGGAATCCGCCACCGAAACCGCCATGAGCAGGGGCGTAATAATGGTGGAGATGATGTTGATCTTGTATCCCAGCAAGACCAGGAAGCCGTACGTCCAGATTAGCGATAAAAACACCACGACGAGGGGCATTACCACGATTCCTACGCGGCGAAACATGGTAAAGATAATGGCCACCATAATTAGCAACATGATGGGGATATACCGGGACTGATCTTCTTCATTGTAACGGAAGATGGCTTCATCCAAAACCGGTCCGCCGCCCAAATAGAAAGTCCGCGGAGTGCGCTCCTTTTCCCTGTCCAATAGAGCTTTAATCTGGTTCAGTAACGTTACTTTGTAATCAAACTCCCCGATAATATGCTCAACCTCTACCACGATGGCGGTGTAATGCCCATCCGCGGAGAGGACGGTTCCCGGGATGAAGGGATCGCGAAATGCTCGCTGGCGCACCAGGGGTAATTCCTCTTCGGGGACCGGTAACGCTTCGATGAGGGGATCAAAGTTGATGCTCTCTGAATCTCCCCAAACGATCTGAGCGTTAGTAAGACTCAAAACCCGGCGAACATTGGGTAAATCCTCGATCTTCCGCGTCAGACGGTCAATGAGGGCCAAGTCCTCGGCATTGAAAATATCTTCCTCGGCACTGAAAGCAATTACAATAAGCTCGTCGGAACCAAACTGATCCAAGAACTGGCGGTAATCTTGAATGTCGCGAGGCAAAAAATAGGTCTCGATTGTGTTGTCAAATTGGACCTTGATGGCCAAGCTTCCTAAAAGGACAGTCACTAAGATAATACCGGTGGATACCCACCACCGGTACTGGAGAATAAACCGAATGAGCCTGGCTCGCTTATTCATAGGATAATTTCTTAATACACACCAAAGTTCAAGGTGGGATTAATGATGGTCATTAGGTTATCTCGGATACTTGAGAACTCAATTTAGCGGGACGGTATGATTCGGAATAAAGCTTTGTATTCCGGCAATGACGTCTTCTTCTGATTCTGCTGGAATCTGCGCGACCCACATAATGAAGTTAAACAATTCCCGTATATTGGTCTGTAACCATTTTTTAATGAAAAATAAGGAATGTCAGTAACGTCGTTAAGGCAATCCTTTTATTTCCATTTTGGAAAGGACGATCTTTAATCATGAGGCAAAATTTGATCCGTGATAACATTAGCCAGACCGACTTTAATGGTTGGAGTCGGTCCTTTTTTACACGGTTGTCAATGGTTAACTATAATTAACCCCCTTAACTACTCCATCTTCAGAAAACGAAAGGAATAAGCTGGCATGGTAACCGTTAATTCCGAGCGATCCAGAAAGAATTTGTCCCCGCTAAGTAGATCAACTCCCCGCCGCGCTGGAAAGGTTAAAGAGACCGTGATGGTTGTATCGGTAGAATCCTGGTGAAAGAGTGTTAGGAGAGTTTCATCGAAATACACCTTGGCAAAAATCAAGTCTGGTCCCTTACTAAGAAGGGGGACTAAATCGCCGACGGAAAGAGCAGGGAGTGTACGTCGCAAGTGAATGAGTTGGGACACTGTTTCCAGGGTCCATTTTTCCTCTGGGGTAAGTTCTGGTTCGAAACGCATGGGGCGCCGATTGTCAGGATCACCTGCACCTAATAGTCCAATTTCTTCTCCGTAGTACACGACGGGAACTCCGGGAAAAGCCATATTGAAGGCGGTAAAGTTCACCAACTTTCGGTAGCTTTCCGGGCGCGGTTCAGTCACCGGAGGATTGTTAAAAGCCCGTTCAGTCCCATTGTCGCTAAACGTAAGTTGATGATCGGCAAAGGCTATAAAACGGACTTGGTCATGGCTGGAGGTGATATTCCCCATCAAGTTCAGGGGGCCATAGTTAACAATATTGTCCTGGATCACTTTCTCCAGGGGGCCAAAATCCGCCCTGTCGGCGCTGAAAGGCCCCCGGGCATTGAAATAAATATCAAAATTGAACTGGGCATCTAATTCGCCTGGATTAACGTAACTCATAATCAGGTCGGGAGACCCAAAAGTCTCGCCAATTTGGTAGAAAACGCGTTTTGGAAAGCGGCGCCGTATTTTTGCCGTAAGGGTGCGCCAAAACTCATGGGGCACGTGCTTTACCGCATCCTGACGAAATCCGTCGAGGTTGTATGTATCCAACCACCAAATGGCGTCCTCTACCACGGCAGAAATTGCCGCGGGTGAATTAGAATAATCGTAGGAAGGCAGAAAAATATCAAACCAGGTGGTCAAACGGGTTTCCTCACTCCAGTTGCGAATATTCATCGATCCATCTTCTCTCTCCACCGTTCCAAACCATTCACGATGGGTCTGGAAGTAAGGGTGTTCCTCGTGCACATGGTTGGAAACAAAATCTAAAACAACCTTAATGCTCTGGTCGTGCGCCAACTCCGTGAGTCTAAGCAACGCCTCACGAGTACCAAACCGGGGATCGATAGTTCGGGGTGCAATAGGCCAGTAACCATGGTAACCGGTGAACGTGCGATGGGGTGGAACCCACTCCTGGTAGGCCCCTTCAGGTTGAAGTTGAAGGGGAGATAACCAGAGAGACGAAACGCCTAATTTCTGGAAATAACCCGCCTCCAATTTCCGGATAATCCCTTCCAGATCCCCGCCATGAAAATTGGCCATATCCGGCAAATCCGGGGCAATAACTTTCCTGGTGTCTTCCGGATTACCATCTAAAAAACGATCTACGAGAATACTATACAAAACCGCAAAATGCCAGTCCCGGGGCTGACGACCGGGCTGTAAGGGTTGCCCATCCTTCAACAAAGTAATATTTTCAGGGATCACGCGCCCTTTGGCGTCCAGCCCAATAAGGCGCAAAACACCGTCCGGTAATGATTCCAGAGAAATAACGAGGTCCCTATCGCTGCCCCACGAATAGGTTTTTAACGGTAATAAATGGTTATTGATGAAAAGATACGATCTAACCAGGGGGCTGTCATCTTCAAGAGGTTGGTAGGCGAAACGAAGCGTGTCCTCTCGGCTCGATTGTTTGATCAAGACACCGCCCGGCGATTCTCGGTACTCTGACAGGTCAAGCACTGAATTCCACCCCCCAATATTGTTCGATACAAAGACTGGATTGGCGGGATCGATAATTTCTTCCCCATTCACGACGAATTTGTACTCGTGTCGCTGGGGTTTCAAGTAAACGGTCCGCTCCAGGATTCCATCTCCGTTCTTATCTGCTAAGGGCAGGGAGGTGCGCGACCAATCGTTAAAGCCACCCATGACCACAACCGTTTGACCATCTCGTGTCGGCTGAAAGGTAAAGGTGTATTTTACCATGGGTAGTACCCGTATAAGGCCGTCCACAACGGCACTATCTACCTGGAGCTGAAAAGGGATGAGCTTCTGGTTTTTCCCGGTAACCTTTAGATATAAACTGTCCACAATGGGCACAAAGCGGTAATTCACAGTGGGAGGCATTTGCGGTGTGATCTTCGTGGCTGGCTCGCGCTTATAAACAGACAGGTCAAACCCCTTCTCTACCCCCTCCTCCACAAAGAGCGTTGGGAGCGGATATAAGGGATCGGAGGAGAACAGCAGTCCCTGGCTCAGAACCACAACGAGGAAATAAAGAGCTTTTTTCCGCATAACGCTTTTATGAAAGTTAGGTGTAATTTACTCAGGCGTTAAATAAGGATAATGGAAAAACATGCCCACCAGGCGACCTTTACCCCACAAAATGCACAAGCTTATTTTATTAAGCCTATTGTTTGGATCTTTTTCAACCTTCGGCTATCTCATGGGAGGAAATAACACGCCGTTATCGTACGGTGCTTTCACCCAGGAGGGGAGAGTACGTTTTCGCCTTTTCGCCCCCGCTGCAGAACGAGTTTACCTCATTATTTTCGATCGGCCCGACGACGAAACGGGAAAAGAATACCCCATGCAACGGGAATCTGAAGAAAATTGGTCCCTCACCCTCCCCGGAATGGGGGTGGGTACTTTGTACGGTTACCGTCTGGAAGGAGACGCTTCCTGGTTTGATCCTAACGTTATCGTGGCCGATCCCTATTCCAAAGCAGCCGTTACTCAAAATACCTACCGCCACGTAGCCAAAAGCCTCATCGTGGACACCAATTACGATTGGGAAGGCGACCATTGGTTGTCCATAGACCCCCGGGACCTGATCATTTATGAACTTCACATTCGAGATGAAACGATTCATCCCAGTGCCCAAGCCCACGCGCCTGGTACCTACCGAGGATTAGTGGAATTAGACCAGCGGGGAGGGCTGGCTCACATTAAGGAAATGGGATACAATGCCGTACAGATCATGCCCGCTATGGAGTTCGCCAATATGGAAGTCCCCTACCTAGATCCCACAACACCGGTTTACAACACCTGGAATCCCTATGCTCGTAATCACTGGGGTTATATGACAACTTTCTTCTTCGCACCGGAAAGTTATTACGCCAGCGATGGCACCGATGAGCCAGGTGCCTGGAACGGGACCGAGGGGCGAGCAATTCGCGAATTTAAAGACATGGTGAAAACCTTCCACCGGGAGGGCATTGCGGTCATCATGGACGTGGTGTACAACCACGTTTCCAACTACGATTACCACCCCTTTAAGTACATTGATCGTGAACAGTATTTTCGCTTAAAGGAAACGGGAGACTATTTGTCCCAAAGTGGCACCGGGAACGACACGCGCACCGAATCACCCGTCGTCCGCCAACTAATCCTGGAGAGTGCCGAATATTGGATGCGAGAATATCACGTTGACGGTTTTCGTTTCGATCTGGGGAACTTAATCGATGCTGACACCCGTAAGGAAATTATTCATCGTTTACAAGCCATAAACCCGCAAGTAATCATCCTGGCCGAGCCTTGGGGTGGGGGTTACGATCCCTCTGGTTTCTCGGAGATGGGCTGGGCCTCTTTCAACGACCAGTTCCGCAACGGGGTAAAAGGGCAAAATCCCCTGGATGGAAAGGGATTTATCTTTGGTGATTGGCAAAACGGGAATAACCAAGCCACCCTTCGCCGCTATGTAATGGGCTCACTCCGGTCCCTGGGAGGACAATACGTGAGCGTGGCACATAGTGTAAATTATTTGGAAAGCCACGATGACTACACACTGGGAGATTTCATCCGCCTGGGAACCGGGGTTGTAGCCCCTGACGAAGTCATCACAAACCGGGTGGACAACGCCCGCATTCGCGGAATCCAATTAGCCTTAAACAAATTAGGAGCGCTGTATTTATTCACCAGCCAGGGGATCGTTTTCACCCACCAAGGGCAAAGCTGGGGACGGAGTAAAGTCATCGCCCCCACTCCCGCACCTGATCCTAAGATAGGGCAATTAGACAATAACTCATACGAAAAAGACAATGAAACCAATTGGCTGAACTGGGAAGAGAAAGCGATGAACCGTCCCTTGGTAGATTATTATCGAGGCCTCATTAGTCTACGGAACAAATATCCGGAGTTCCGTCATGGAAAGCCCGAGGATTACACCTTTTTCGAGGTGGGGGAAAAAATAGCGGTGGCGTATCTCTTAAAGGACAAGTTTCTCGTCGCTCTCAACGGTGAAATTAAAGATTCGCTTGAAATTTCCCTCCCTGGTGGCAACTGGAAGGTTTTAGTAGATGGAGATCAAGTCAACCTAAATGGCAGCCGGTACCTACAACGTCAGGTTGTCGTCCCTCCCACCAGTGGCCTGGTTCTGCTTCGCTCCTCCGCCACCGCCCAGCCTTGATTGACTATTTTATCGGAGAAGGATGCATTTACGATTGAACATTTGTGACGGAGTTCGCAAGCGGTAAAAATACACGCCACTGGATACCTTTTCCCCCGCATCATTAGCTCCGTTCCACTGTACCACATAGTTCCCTGGTAATTGTCGTTTACTAATCAGTCGTCGTACCAGTCGTCCTTGCAAATCGTACACTTCCAAATTTACCCACACTGCTCTGGGGAGCGTATACCGAAAGGTCGTCGTAGCGTTAAAAGGGTTAGGATAATTTTGACCCAAAGCAATTTCCCAGGGCAAGGATTCTTCTCCCGGGTCCGTTCTTAACCAGCGTTTATGATCAAAAAATACCCAGGCTTGCGAACCAGGGATGGTGAGAACCTGTTGATCCCCGGTAACGAAAAGAGTGTCATCCTCAACGAATTCAAACCACAGGCCCTGGTGGGGAAAGGGAATTTCCACCGTTTGATCATTGCGGGAAAAGTTAGCCACGACTAAGACCGTATCACTCTCATCCCAACGCGTGTAAACGATAGTTCTATTGGGTGTAGAGAAGAAGAAGGTGCAGTTTTCACCTCGTAGGGCGGGATATTCATTCCGCAACCACAACAAGCGTTGGTAATGTTGGTAGAGGCTTTGCCCAACAGGGGAATCGAGGCGGGACCACTGAAGGGGATTGGCATCCATAGTTCTTTCTGTATCCATACCAAACTCTTGCCCGTGGAACAGCATAGGGACACCCGTAGCGGTTAATAATACCGTACCTCCTAACCGGGACTTTTGAACTGCAAGGTCATAATCGATGGTTGCATTGGTTTGGGCTTCCCAAATGACCCGCTGTTCGTCATGGCTTTCGGTGTAGTTAATAATGTTTCGCGGGGAAGCAAAGCCATGGTAAGCATAGCTTATTCCCTGGGCCGTAGCCGGAAGGTTACCGTAATTGGCCCCTTCAAAAGATCCTTCGCGGAGGTTCGCCTTCATTTGATCATGAAAAATGTCATGCCAATGGGAATTGATTTTGGTAACCAACAGGAGATTGTAGATATCGTCGAAAGAAGAAAAATGCTCAGCAATCTGGTAAACGTCTGGATTCACCAGCCAGGCCTCATAACTGAAAACACTGATCCCATAATCGTTCAGTCCGCTCCAGCCGAAACCAGTCGTATTGTCGTAACGAAAACCATCCACATGGTAAACCTCCATCCAGTAACGCACAACGTCTCGGGTTAATTGCTTGGTACCTGCTTTGGTATGATCAAAGTCAGGCATACCCCAGGGATTTTGTTCGGCATGCATATAGGGAGACTGATCATAATTCTGTTCATATAATTGGTAATAAGGCGATGTGCCGTCACAATGATTGAACACGGCATCCATTATCACGGCGATTCCGCGGGCATGGGCTTCGTTGACCAAAGTTTTGAAATCATCCGGGGAACCGTAGGAGGATTCCACAGCGAAGAAAAAGGCCGGGTTATATCCCCAGGAACTACCCCCGGGGAACTCCCAAATGGGCATCAATTCAATGGTGTTAACCCCTAATTCCTGTAAATAATCCAGCTTGCTAACCACACCGGAAAAATTACCCTGGGGAGTAAAATCCCGTACTAATAGTTCGTAAATAATAAGGTCCTCCATGGCTGGCTGCTGCCAGGTATCATCCGTCCAGGGAAAAGGGGTGGAGCCAACCTGAAAACGACAGCGTTGGTTTTCCAAGTGCCAGTCCTCCTGACCATTCAATTCCCACTGAACATCGGTAGCATAGGGATCGCCAATGGATTTTTGGCCATTCAAACGGTACATGTACTCATAGGTACCAGAAGCGAGAGTGTCCCGATGCCACCAGACACCACTACTATCATCATAGTGCATGACGAGCAAATCGGGATTCCACCCCTCCCAACTGGCTTGAAGGGTCACAAAGGGAAGATTAGGTGCTAAAAGAGCAAAAGTCACGACACTGTCATCCTGGAATGTTACCCCGGAGCTGATGCCCGGAGGAAGAGGGGCGTGGAGAATGGGAGGCGTCCTCCAAAGGGTTAATTTAGTAAAGGTCACCCGTCCAGTACTCCCCTGAGCCCGGAACCAGAGCACATGTTCTCCCAGCACAAGGGGAGTTGTATCCCAGGTAAAGGAATGAGTCCCGTCCACGGTGGAAACATAGAAGAGACTGCCGTCAATCCACACTTCCGTGTAAACGCTGCTATCGGTGGTGAATACAATCGTTTCCAAACTATCGATTACGTCATTATTTGCATGGGAAAGGATCGTAATAAGGGGATCCCCTGGTAAGGGAGTAAAGTCAAAGGGTACGTGGTAATCGTTATAGTTGTTGTTATCCCAGGTACCATCATTCCAGTGAAAAACAAAATCCAGTACTTCCACCGGTTGAGAGCCTGATAGAAACGGCCCCAGTTGGAGGGTATAGTTATTGAGGGAATCGGGCCCAAGAAGGGGCGTCTCTACCGAAGCGCCCGGGTCACCTATAACCGTACCGGTAGGCCAATAGGCACTGATGGGCTGTGTCCACCCATTGACTCCCCACCAGAGATTCCCCCCAATGTCATGATTCACCGTAATGGTCACGGTATCGTTAGGATTGGGAACAAGCGGGTCCCACAATCCGCTCGGGACCACGGGAATATGCCAGTCGATCCCCACACCGCCATTATTATCCCAATCCCCCTGACCGTCGGTAAAAACAAAGTCAATGATCGTTACGTCATCAGGAATTACCCAATCAAAACGCCACCATCCATCGGCCCCGGTGTAGGTCATTGGATAGTCGAACACATTTGTCCAGCCGTTGTAGCCCAGGTGGATCAACACCTGGGTAGTATTGTCGGGTAGCGTGCCGGCGATTACATCATAGTAAATGGATACGGTACCCCCTTGCCACGGCTGGGGAGGCTCCCAGTAAACTACCTGCCCACGCACACCCGTGACGAATAACAGGCTCACCAGGGTTAAATAATGGCCAATAACTTTCATAAGAATACCACGAATTTAAACCCACTGGCGGACAAAAAGGCCCCCAGGGAATCTCAGACTGTTAACTATGTTTGACATCAGTAAAACCAGCTTATCTTTATCCTGCGAGGTAGGATAAAGAACGGCAGGTTATTCCACTTTTACCTCGGTAGATAAATGCTTATACCAAAAATGATATAGGCCCAGGGAGAGGAGTCCAAGAACAACGAGTAAGGTGGTCAAGTGCTGCCATTGTTTCATGATAATCATCATCCCGGTGAGAAAAAGAACCACTTGCCAGGGAACGGCAAAGAAGGTAGAGATGATATCGCGGCGGTTTTCTTTCTGGATTGCCTGAAGTTCCTTGGGCTTAACTGCACGGCGTATGGAGCCCCAAAAACCAAAGGGCCTGGTCACTTTGTAAAAGTGTTCCAGGACGTCCTTGTCGGTAGCAGGTGTGAAATAAGTGCCCAGGATACAGCCTAGCAACGAGCTTCCGCCGGCGATGAGGAAAGACAGGTATTCAGGAATATTCGCCGGTCCGAACGCGCGGGTAAGTATCGCTGCGACCATGCCCGCCACCGTCCCGATGGCAAAGCCGTAACCGTTAAAGCGCCACCAGTACCAGCGCAAGAGTTGAGGAATGAACAGCCCCGAACCTATCCCCATGGTGATCCAACCCCAGATATCGTTGATGTTAGTAATGGTGTAACTCAACAATAGGGCTAATAAAACGATGACGACGGAGGCCACCCGGCTGTGGCGCATCAAGGACTTCTCGCTCGCTTTGGGGTTCAGATAAGTCTGATATAAATCTTTCACCCAGTAGGCCGCACCGGCATTCACCGTAGAGTCAAAAGTGGACATGGCAGCCGCCATGAGACCGGCTACCAAAAGCCCTTTAACGCCTGTAGGGACGTAGGTAGAAATGACCACGGGTAAAACCAGTTCAGGATCAGCAATGACCCGACCGGTAGTCACGCCATAATAGACACCCAACAGGGCAAACGAGGCAATCAGCGGCCAGCGAAAGGAGAGTAAAAAGGTCCAGAAGAGTGACAAGAGACCCGCTTCGCGATCGTTCCTGGCCGCAAAATAACGCTGAATCATGTAGCCCCCGGTCCCACTACTTCCCTCTAAGGTCACCTTGAATAGATAAAACATGATGGCGATCCCAAAGAGATTGTATTTGGCATATTCCCCGGGCATTTCCATGGTGGCCGGGGGGAAGATTCGAGCCCACTCTGCCATGCTCGTCTTGATGGTTTGAAAGCCGCCATTAAGTAAGGGAACAGAAACCAAAAATTCCTCTGGAAGGCGAACCTTAATAAAAGCCAATACACAAAGAAAGATAATGGTGCAAAAAATCAACACGCCCTGGAAAACATCCGTCCAAACGACCCCATAAAGACCACTAGCGACCGTATAAATCATGGCCAAAACGATCATCAACAAGGCCGCCAAACGGGGATTGATGCCCAGAAATTCCCCGACAAATTTTCCGGCTCCCACCGCAAAGTAGGTAATCATAGCAATAGTCATGATGATGGCCGCCAAGGCGCTGATGATGCGGGCCAAGTCCCCTTCCCGTCCTTTTCCAAAGCGAAAATGCATCCACTCCGCCAGAGTCATGACCTGAGCACGGCGATTCCATTTTCCCATAAAAATCATCAGGAAAGCCATTATCAAGGTCACCCCACCGCGAATCTCAATGAAGAACCCTTTGGTACCTAAAGCATAAATGAAAGCGGTGTTGATCATGGTGCCCGCCACATCCGTATTGGAGGCCATACCGGAAGCCCCTAACACCCACCAGGGCAAATTCCGGCTGCCTAAAAAGTAAGATTCAATATCCTTGGAAGCCTTGCGCTGAAGCAAGAGACCAACGATCACGATGGATGCAAGGTAAATACCGACAATGATGTAATCGATGAGTTCCATTAACGCCCGCCCTCTTTTGTGGAGCCGCGAAGGTTATCCTGTTGATAATAAAGTGCGTTGTATTCTTCTACCATGCGACAGGCAGTAAACCGGACGCCGGTCTTAATGGATTCCCGCATTAACGTCATCCATTTTTCGGGGTGGTCGTAATAGGTGGGAATTACTTTGGATTCCAGCAACTGGTAGAGTTCTTCAGCGTCTTGCTGATCATCGAGGAAGTCATTATCTCCAAATGACCATCCATTAATTCCTTCCCGGCAGCCTTCAGCCCACCACCCGTCCCGAACAGAAAGGCTTGGTATCCCGTTTAACGCGGCTTTCATGCCACTGGTGCCAGAAGCTTCTTTGAAACGCACAGGAGTATTCAACCACACATCCACCCCGGACGTAATCAGGCGGCCGAGCCAGATATTATAGTTTTCGAGAAATATGATTTTCACCTTGCCGAATAACCGGTTTGCATTTTGAACAATTTCGTGGAGAATTTTTTTTCCATTTTCGTCCCGGGGATGAGCCTTACCGGCAAAGATGATCTGAATTCTTTTCTGTCCTAACTCCACCAGGCGTTTCAGATCGGTAAAAATCAGGTTGGCCCGTTTGTACCCGGCGGCCCGTCGGGCAAAACCAATGGTCAAAACCTCCATGGATAACGCTTTTTGCGTTTGGGAGTTGGCATACCCCAGGAGAAAATGTTTCTGAGAGTCATGGGCCGCCCGCAGGTCCTCATCCGGTATCGTATCTATTTCCAGCAAACGCTCCGGATCCGTCCGCCATCCAGGGAGCACCTGATCAAAAAGCTCCCGGAAAGCCTTACCAATCCAGCGGGAGTGCTGCACCCCGTTGGTTACGTAACCGATTTCAAACTGGGGAAACATCTTCTGAGCCACCTCGCGATGTAACCGAGATACTCCGTTGACCGCCCGGCTAAGGTATAAGGCAAGCTCCGTCATGTGAAGGCGGCTGTTGCGGACTAAATTAGGCAAGGGCAGTGTTTTAGGAACCATACTATCCAATAACCTCTCACACCTCTTAATAGAGAAATGATCATGACCCGCAGGGACTGGTGTGTGCGTGGTGAAAATACAGCGTTTCCGGACGTCCTCGACTCGGTTGCCGTACCGCTCCAATAAACGCAAGGTTAAAAAAGCACAATGCCCTTCATTGAGGTGGTAAGTCTCAATCTCCTGCAATCCCAACTGCTCTAATAACAGAACTCCACCAAACCCTAAAATCGCTTCCTGAAGAATTCGGTGGTCTTTATCCCCGGAGTACAGTCTAAGGGTAATGATACGATCTTCGTGGATATTTTCCTCAACATCGGTATCCAGTAAAAAGATGGGGATCTCGTGCCCGGTGGCCCCACGGTGTAGGTATTTCCAGGCATGAATCCACACCTGGCGACCGCGCAGGGGAAGTTGCAGCGTGAGGGGAATTTTCTCTAATAACGGGTCTGGATCAAACCGCGGGTAAGTTTCGGTTTGGACCCCCTCCTCATCAATCCGCTGCTTGAAGTAGCCCTCCTTGTAAAGGAGTGTCACGGCACACATGGGTAATTCTAAATCTGCCGCCGCCCGAAGGTGATCCCCAGCCAGAACACCCAACCCGCCACTATAGGTGGGTAGGTTGGAAGAGATGCCTATTTCAGCGCTGAAATAGGCAATGGTAATGGCCCCGGATTTCACTGTAGCGCTACCAGGAGAGTAAAGGTTAATCGATAGACTTCCTTAGGCCGCAAAGTTAACAACCAATGGGGCATGACGACAGAACTCTGATAAATCTTCTCGAACCCCGCCTCGCTCTTGGACACTGTTTCGACGGGAAATCTCCAAACATCCGTAGGGTGCAGGAAACTTACCGTTACCTTGAAACCGTCCCAAGCATCTACCAGGGCTATTTTTTCTAGGCCCTTTGAATGCCCGATGGCGTCCAAATACTTGCGGGTTGGTACCTGGCCGTCGATTTCGTAATAACGATCGGGTGTGTGACCGCCAAGCAGGGAAAAGTTCAGTTCACAACCGTATATACTTTGAAAACTTGTGTTTCCTTCATTACTGATTTCAAGTTTAATACGCAATTTTTTGTGAGTAAGGTGCAATTTTTTCTGTATACTAACAGGGTTTCCATTAACCTCCCCATGACCAACCAGGGTGAAGGGATCAGCCTCCGTCCGTTCAAACTTTTTGGAGATGAGATTCCCCTGTTCGGGGAACTCCTGGCGGACCTGGTTCAAATGAACTCCGGGGGGTAGAAAGTGATCCATGAGCATCCAACGGGGCGCATGATCGAAATGCAGATAAGCTTCCAACCCAGGTTCTTTGGAAACGTTGATGCTATGAATGGACCCTTTCATCGCCGAGGAAATTTCGGCCTCCTTCACTTCCCGGTGGTAGCTCTCCCGGTAACGGCTCATGGTGTTAACCAAGTTGAAATTCTTGGAGAGAATATCAAACTCCCGAATGCACCCTCCAATCTCGCCAACAATAATCTTAATGGTTTCCGATTGCAGGCTATACTCCATAGCGCCATCCCCATCGATGTCAGCGGCAATTGTGACCAGCGGCCCCATTCGATCCAGCGCTCGCTCCGCTTTCAGTAAGTGAGTATAAACAGCATGACGCAAGTGGGGTAGATACAACCCTCCAAAAATACCATGCCAGTAAGCGCAATTGCATTGCGCCCGCCAGAGATCGTCCCGGATTACCGCCAATACCTTGTCCGGTTTGGCAGAACTATTTTCCATGCGGTGAAGTCTCCGGGAGATGCTTAGCATTCGTTTCTGCATCCAGTTGGATTCTTCATAGATACTTTGAAAATTGCGCCAGATGCCACCTCGAATAAAGGAACGGATTTGTTCCCACTCGCCATTGACTTTCAACGAGCGTGCAAAATCAGCGAAACGTTCACCACTTTCGGCCGGGAGGGTCCACGCTCCCATCTCAAAATAACTGGTTGACGGTAAATACACCCTACCCCGGGGTGGATGCTGGGAGTGGTAAGCACTAAACGTCGTTGTCTTGATGGTGTCAGCGTGTTCCTCTAACAGAGTAAACATGCGTTCCAACCAGGCCGATTTACCGTAACACCGCTCATAGGTGCCTGGCCAAACGCCAAACTTCTCCCCGTCGTCCACCATCACAATGACCTGATCCCCCTCCTCGGTGGCTTTTTCCTGTAAAAAATCAATCACCACCTCCGGTTTTTCAAATGGCATGGCATAACGCAAAGGTTTATTAATGGGAAACACACTTACCACATAGCCCTGATCGTCGGTATTGTAATAACCGGCCAATTCTTCAGGAGTTTTACCAGCCGATAGAAAATGGTGGTCATCCACCGTCAGGTAATCGATTCCTGCTTCCCGAATGGTTTTTGCCAGATGGGGTTCCCACACACGCTCAGTGAGCCAGAGACCGTGAGCATAATAGCTGAACTTGGAAGCCAAGTATGACTTCATTTTTCTAATCTGCCCCACCTTGTCCAAGTCGGGAATAACGGCTAAAACAGGTTCATAAAACCCCGCTGCTAGGAGCTCGATGTTGCCCCGCTCCACCAATTCCTTAACGCGGTCTAAAAAATCAGGATGATGTTCCTCGAGCCATTCTATTAGACAGCCACTGAAATGGATGACAATTGCAAGGGTTGGATGGCGTTCCAAAAGGCCGATGAACGGCTCGTAACAGTGTTTAAAAGAATACTCAAATACATGATCAAAATTGCCAATAGGTTGGTGATTGTGAACCCCGAAAATAAATTGCACTGATTGCATCGGTCTTTAAGGGACCTTACAAGAAATAAGGTAGTAAAAAAGGGAACCCTATTCTCGCGGTTCGGATAATAATCGCTCTAATTCCTGCAACGTCAGTCTTTCCACTGCGCTACTACCGTCAACTCTTTCCCGGTATAGCACAACCTGATCCCCCGTTTGCTGTGCGACCTTCCATTCCTTTGCACGATATATTACCCGTTCACCAATCGCAACGGTTTTGGTAATTTTTTGTTGTCTGCTTTGTGTTTTTATGTCCATCCCAATCTCATTTTAACCCTATATTGGCTTTAGTAACTCTATTATGAGTAACTAACAATTTGGAACCAATTTCACGAAGATGTCAAGTATTGATTGAGCCCCATCAAAGCCCTATTGGTCGCTCGTTCTTTCAAGCACCTTTGTGGGAGTTGATCAAGGTTTTTAAGGGCAAATCGGGACGACGCATAACGCGCTTGACGATGGGGTTGGGATCGAAGTTTAATCGCTGACCAGCCAAGGTAATATCCAGAATAATATGATCCGTGGCAATCTCGGTAATCGCCTTGTTACGGGTCCAAATCGCACGACTATCAGAACGCTCCTGAGTACTACCCATGATAGACTCCGTATGGTCAATGACCAAAATAACACGCGGATTCCACACCTGAAGAAGCTCTTGCTCCAATAGATTGTAGGTAACGGTGACACCGTACTCCTGCTGCAATTTGCAAAAGGAAAAAAGGGTTATTTGTACCCCGCGCGTCTCGGCAGCCGCTAATTCTTTACCCAAGGCGATGACTTCCTTCTCCCAGGTGCTAAGAAAAATCTTCTCCTGGGCATTTTTGATGAGCTCTTTCATTTTCAGCACAATGTTGTGGTAGCCGTGTAGGTGCCAAAAATCGAAAGCTTCTTCGCTCACGGACATATTATTAAGGGCCTCCTCTAAGATCGTAATCCGTTCCGTATGGATATGATCCAAGTGTTCAATGAGTGAAGCCGGAGCAATGGGGAAATAACGGGTCGGAGACTCACCAATGGAGTTGACCAGCCCCTTGGTCTTCAACTGATTCAACACCGAATAGACCGCCGAACGGGGTATGCCTGCCTGGATACTGATTTCGTACCCAGTAGAAGGATTCTGCTTTAATAAAGCCGTATAGGCTTTGGCAGCATTTCCTGATAGCCCAAACTCCTGCAGCACCTCAATGATCGTTTTTTCTTCAACACTCATTTTTTCCGCAACCTGTTTTATATTGCTTTACAGACACTGTTTATAATAATTCCTTTGGGGAATGACACGAAACCTCCTAATATTCCTACCGTAACTCAGTTATGAGTCACCAAATTAATTCTGTTTTCAGCCATTTCCAAACTGGAAACCATTATTGAAACTAATTCTTGGGTTCGTCGCATTCCTCAATTTGGGGCTGGGCTCCAGTTCACCGGACTGGGCCAAGGACGCCATCTGGTATCAAATCTTCCCCGAGCGATTCTATAACGGTGATCACCAGAATGACCCCACCAAGGAGAGCCTCCGGGGAACCTGGCCCTGGGAGAACCAGGTTGGTTGGCAAATCTCACCTTGGACATCGGACTGGTACAAAATGCAGCCCTGGGAACTGAAAAACGGCCATAAGTTCAACTACCAAGCCCAAATCCGACGCTACGGCGGCGACTTATCAGGCATCATTGCGAAGTTAGATTACTTACAAGACTTGGGGATAAATGCCATTTACCTAAACCCCGTTTTCGATTCTCCCTCCAGCCATAAGTATGGGGCTACCTATTACCATCACATTGACCGGCACTTCGGGCCCGATCCCGAAAGGGATTCACGTATCATCTCGGAAGAGGATCCCAACGATCCCTCCACCTGGCAGTGGACGTCAGCCGACAGCCTATTCCTACAATTGATCGCCGAAGTTCATCGACGGGGAATGCACCTTATCATTGACGGAGTGTTTAACCATGTGGGGCTGACTTTCTGGGCTTTCCAGGACGTCATTAAAACCCGGCAGGATAGCCCCTATTACTCCTGGTTTAACATACAGGGTTCCGGCCTGGGCGACCGGTCTTATTTAAACACCTACCAGACACTCCCCGACTTCTTCCTCAACCCAGGTGGAAAGCCCTTCCGCTACGCCGCGTATGTGGCCGATCTTCCCGCTTTTCGCCAGGATGAACTTGGCCCGGTGGAACCGGTACGCGAACACCTACGGGCCATCGTGAAGCGGTGGATGGACCCCAACGGCGACGGCGATCCTTCGGACGGTATCGACGGTTGGCGAATAGATGTGGCTGAACGGGTTCAGATTGAATTCTGGGACCTTTTCGGTGGCTGGGTTCGAGACCTAAATCCGGAAGCTTTCATTACCGGAGAAGTCTGGTGGGAAGATTGGTGGCAAAACAAACAGTTTAACGCCGCCCCCTGGCTAACAAAGAACCGCTTTGATAGCGTGATGAACTACCGCTTCGGCGACGCCATGTTCCGCTTTTTCATCGACGACCAACAACAAATCAAAGCTTCCCAATTAGATGCTTTATTACAGAAAATCCGTAGCGATTATCCCCCGGAAAAAGCCTACCTGCTCCAGAATTGCCTGGACAGCCACGACATGGAACGCTTAGCCTCCGCAGTGGTCAATCCTGACCGCTGGATGGATCATGCCAATAACCTTCAATAC
Source organism: uncultured bacterium (assembly GCA_964628055.1). GTDB lineage: Bacteria > Fidelibacterota > Marinisomatia > Marinisomatales > TCS56 > CAZBEL01. The sequence goes on from CAZVNL010000012.1 coordinate 36,299, forward strand.
AACCGGGAGTTTGATGTCCGGAAACCCAACACCGCCGAACGCACGATCCAAAAAACTATCTTGGCTTTCCAATTCACTTACCCGGGCGCTCCGTATATTTACTATGGCGATGAGGTTGGTATGTGGGGAGCCGATGATCCCGATTGTCGCAAACCGATGGTATGGCAGGAATTCACCTACGAACCGGAAAAAACCCATCCCTGCGATTACCTGCCAGACTGCGATTACACCCGTCCCGCCGATAGTGTCGCAGTGGATAAAAACCTCTTTCTCTATTACCAAAATTTGATCAAGTTACGGAATACTTACCGTTCCCTGAATAGGGGGAATTACCGTACAATTCTCGTGGATAATGAAAAAGGGATTTTCGCTTTCGAACGTCAATTAGGTAATGAAACCATTCGCGCTGTTTTCAATGGGTCCAAGGAAGATCATCCCTTTCCAAAATCCATCCTGGAGAACAACATCAACCAGTGGCGACCCCTGTTAACACCCAATGTCCCCGACACCCTTCATGCTAAATCGGCACAAATATTTATTAACCGTTAGCATTCTTCTCTTCACGGGAGGTGTTACCTGGTTCGGTTGCTCAAACACCCAGGACCCGTACGTGGCCCGGGTGAACGGAGAACCCATCACCCTTGAGCGTTTCAAGACTGCTTATCAAAACTTCCTGGAACTTACCTCCGCACCCGACAATCTCCGTTTTCGATACCTGTTTCTGCATTCCCTAATCGACGAGCGTCTTCTGGTAGAGTATGCTGAAAAAATCAACCTCCCCGAACAAGTAGACCACCAAGAAGCTTTATCGGATATTGACGACCAGCTACTATTAAATCGTTTATATGAAACCATTTATGCCCCCCAGATTACCGTCACGGAAGCAGAGCTGCGAGAGCTTTACCGTAGCTCGAAAATCAAGCTGCACTTAAGGCACCTATATGCCAAGGAGGCAGCGAAAATTATCCGACTTCAGAAACGTTTGCGAAACGGGGAATCCTGGGAATCGTTAGCACGGGAATGTTTTCAGGATCCCCTTTTAGCTGACAATGGCGGAGACCTGGGGTTCGTCAAATTAGGTGATCTGGACCCCGCTATCGAAGACGTTGCCTTCACCCTGCCCCAGGGCGAAATCTCCGACCCTGTTCAAACCAGTAAAGGCTACTCTATCATTCAAGTCATCGAGCGTAAAGTTGATCCCTTTTTAACCGAAGATGACTACCAAATTCAAAAAGGATGGCTAAAGGCCTACGCAAAGAGCCATTTAAAACGTTCCTACATGCGCCGAGTGACAGATCAATTGTTAACTGAATTAAACGTTGAATTCGATCCCGTCGGCCTTGATCTCCTATGGAACGAACTGCCAGGCGCGTTCGCCTCCTCGGCGGAGCCGAGTTTTACCAACGGGCAAAAAGTGTGTTTGAGAATTCAATCGCAAGGCGAAGAATGGAACCTATCAATGGCGATACAACGTTTACGCTCACTCTCCCAAAGACAAAAGAAGGCCATAAAAACCAAGCAAAACCTACAAACTGCTTTGGAAGGCTTAATTGTCCAGGAAGCCCTCTTAGAACAAGCTCGTCAAAGGGGTCTATCTCGGGAACCAACTTTCCTAACGACGCGGACCCAAGCCCAAGAGACTTACCTGGTGAAACAGGTGCTTAATTCCGTGTACAGCCAAGTTTCTAATACTAATTACGACAGTTTGACCACACTCCGGTGGAAAGCCTTTCTCACCTTTCGCGATAGCCTAAAACAAAGGTCTTCCATCACGATTGATAGTACCATCGTAAAAACAATGGTGTTATCTAATAACGTGTCATGAAAAACACTGACTTGCTTCCCCAATTTCATACTCGTTGGATGACCTTGAAAAACCTAATCCTCCTTCTGCTACTCACGGTCACCCTCCTCCCGGGCGGAACAACGGGAAAGTTGACCGGCAGAGTGGTTGATCAGGCCACCGGGGAGCCTCTCATTGGATGTAACATCATCCTTGTTGGCCAGAACCAGGGGGCCGCCACCGACAGAGAGGGGCAGTATTTTATCCTAAACATCATGCCCGGGACCTACACCGTTAAGGCCATGATGATCGGTTATGCCACCGCCACGATTCAAGACGTACAAATCAGCGTTGATTTAACCACAACGGTCGACTTTTCCCTGACGCTAGAGGTACTGGGGGGAGAAGAAATTACCGTTATGGCTCAGCGTCCCACGATTAAAACGGATTTAACCTCCTCCGAAGCCCGCATTTCATCAGACCAATTAGATGTCATGCCAGTTAACGAGATTTGGGACGTTATTTCCATCCAGAGTGGTATTACCAAGGATGCCGGTGGAGGCATTCACATACGCGGGGGGCGCAGTCGCGAAGTGGCTTATTGGGTTGACGGCGTCTCCGTCACCGATGGCTACGACGGGGGGTTGGCCATTGCGGTAGATAATAACGCCATTCAAGAGCTTCAGGTGATAAGCGGCACATTCAATGCGGAATTCGGTCAGGCCATGTCCGGAATCATCAACATGATCACTAAAGACGGTGGTGAGGAGTATCATGGCTCCGTATCTCATTATATCGCCAGTTACGCCACCCGGGACGAAAAATTAAAGGGCTTAAAGGGGTGGAATTTTAACAATGAACGAAATACAGAGTTCAACTTAAGCGGGCCCATACCGGGATTGAAAAAGTTCATTACATTCTATACAAACATTCGCACCAATCAAACCCGGGGCTGGCTCAACGCCTGGAAGGTTTTCAATAAAGATGGTATCATCGACCCTCGAGCCTTAGCTTGGATTATGGGCACGGATAATAAAGAACCTGCCATTTATCCCCTGAGTGCCCGCAAAAGGTTGAATACGAATACCAAATTAACCTTTACTCTCCGCCCCAACCTAAAATTAAGGCTTAATCTCATGACCAGTAACGAGCGCTATCAGGATTACCGCCACGAAGCTCAGTGGTCGCCAGAGGGGGAACTGTGGCGCTATAACACCGGCCAGAATATGAAGATTAGTTTAACCCATACCGTTTCGCCACGCACGTTCTACAATGTGGATTTAGCACAATTTTCAAAAAACTACCACCATTACGCCTATCCTTCAGAAACGGATTCCAATTATATCGACCCCTATTATTTTCAACACACTCAAATTGTTCTACCACCCTCCTCATTTAAAATTTGGGGAGCTAATATGAGTCGTTTCGAACGGCAAACAATCGCCAAGCTGGTGAAATTTGATTTTACCTCCCAAGTCAACCCCTTACACCAGGTCAAATTTGGCGCCGAAGTTCGTAACTATGCTTTAACCCTGGTGGACTACAATATTGAGGATGCAGACCTCACAGACACACTTTTCACCATGAAAATCCCTGGTAAACACATCATTCAATGGGATGTTAAATCGCAATCCTGGGTGGTGATGAACTACCACGATAGCAGTACCATAAAAACCGGGTTCCAGACCAAAGGCAAAGCGGAAGACTACAGTGAGTTCTACAACAAGTACGTGGAATTCGGACGAAACTACTACCAGGAGCAGCCGAAAGAGTACTCCGCGTACATCCAGGATAAAATTGAGTTCAAATCGGTCATCATCAACATCGGGTTACGTTACGATTGGTTCAATTCCAATGGGCGCGTGCCCACCAATCCTGCGGAACCCTATTTAGGGAATCCCCGAAATCCAGCGGTAGATTCGCTCTCGTACCTGGAACGTCAAACCGTTAACTGGACTCCTTACGCCGATGATTATGCCAGTCTACTTCCCGATTCAGGAGCCTCCCTTAGGGGAGCCCACGGTTGGTGGTCCGCAGTTAAGTCCAAGCAACAAATCAGCCCTCGCTTAGGAATCGCTTATCCCATTACCGACAAGGGCGTGATTCACTTCTCCTTTGGGCACTTCTTCCAGACGCCATCATTCGAACGGTTATTCAAAGACCCCGGATATAAGATACCAGAAGAGAGTGGCAAATTCGGTGTGTTTGGAAACCCCGATCTTAATCCCCAAAAAACCGTCATGTACGAATTGGGGTTGCAACAGGAAATTGCACCGGGGTTCAGCATCGATGTCACCGGTTACTATCGGGATGTTCGTGACTGGGTTTCCACGGGAATTCCCATCAACCTGGGCGGCGGGGCCTCCTATTTCACCTATGTGAACAAAGACTACTCCAACGTCCGAGGGGTTACGCTCATCTTGACCAGGCAATTCCAAAATCACTCCGGTTTTGATCTGAACTACACTTTCCAAATTGCTGAGGGATCCAATTCTAATCCCGATGAAGAATTCGGCGCGGTCAAGGAGAATAAAGAACCCACCCGGGCGATCATGCCCTTAGAATGGGATCAAACACACACCCTCAACGGAGCCCTCTATCTCGGATCAAAAGACTGGACCATCTCCCTGTTAGGCCAGTTTGGAAGCGGTTATCCCTACACACCCTCCATCAATAGGGCCACCACCATGGGAATCAATACGTCTACAGTTTTCCTGAAAAATAGTCGACGAAAGCCCATCACTTACAATCTGGATGTAAACTTCATTTATTACCTACCCTTTGCCAAAGTTAACGGACAACTATACGTCAAAGTATTCAACCTGCTGGACCGCAGGAATGAACTCACCGTTTTCTCCGATACGGGACGAGCCACATACACTTACAATATCACCGGCGTTGATGAAGAGGGTAGGCCCAATCCCTTAGGTGAGTATTACTCGCGTCCGGACTGGTTCAGCGCCCCCCGTCAAATACAAATTGGTGTAAAAATTGCTTTTTAAAATCACCTTGAAAAGAGCTCATCAATTAATCCTCACCCTTCTATTCTTCTGTCTGGCGCCCGGCAGTGGTTTGGGACAGCATGTTCCCTCCAATGAACGAGGCGACCCCAATTACCGGCGGAAGACGGATATTGACGGCAACAAGGTACGCACTTCCATCTTTAACTTCGGTCTCACCGGTCGTACGGGCGCCGTCCCCGGAGAAATTCCCTACGAATGGCCCATCAATTCCGGGAAACATTATATCGCTCTCACCGGGCTCTTCGTGGGAGCAGAGGTCTTGACTGAAGAGGGAGAATTAAAACCCTTTGTCACGGTTCCCCTGGGACGTACCGATAATCAGGGTAACTCCATGATGTTCGAGCCTGTGCCCACTTACTTAAACCCCAATTCAGATCGCATTGCCAAAAGTGACGAACCCGATACCTGGCCCACCATCTGGCCAGACAAACTGGAAGATGAGAGCGATCCTGGCTGGCCCAACTCCTGGAACGGGTTCTTTGGTAAAAACCAGTTCAACGCGGACCAGGAAATCTATTTCAAAATTTCCGACGACCGAAATTTCTTGCGGGGATCCACTTATTACCCCGACTCGACCGACTTAAACCGTCGGGGAATGGGAATACTCTCGGGGGTGCGCGTCATGGAATGGTCCCAGGTATTGGTGGAAGACGTAGTTTTCGTGCTCTATGAGATAAAAAACGACGGTACAAAAGACTTAGACAAGGTCTCCTTTTGTTTATGGTTGGCCGATTTGGTGGGCGGTGACGGTGACTCGGGTGACGACACACCCGATTTCGACCTGTTGTACGATATTGCCTGGAGTATGGACGCTGATGGCATCGGCAACGCGGCTTTCGGTAGCGATCCCGTGGGGGTGGCCGCAACAGCCTATTTAGAGACACCTGGTAATAATGTCGACCGGATAGATAACGACGGGGATGGCGAAGCAGGCGGTCCAAAAATCACCGAGGAAATGCTCCAGGGCGAGGACGAAACCAACGCCGTGGATGACAATCATAACGGTCTCATTGATGAAAACCAGGCCCATATCCCCTTCAATGGCCAAACAGGTGTGACCTATGCTAACCGGATTGACGATAATGGGAACGGAGAAGCCAACAGTCCCACCATCACCCAAACCATGATTGACGAGGCGGCCACGGACTTTGTTTCTGACGGGAACTATCGCTGGAAACGGTGGCCACCCAACCCCGAAACAGACACCTTTCAACAGGGTCAGATACACCTCATTATGGTTGAGGATGAAGATTTAGGCAAAACTTACGCCGACGGGATCGATAATGATGAGAGCCTTGAATATCCCGACGGTTTTGGTGCGGACACCTCCGCACCCCGCATTACCTGGGAAATTATCCAGCAGGCCGCCACCGACCCGTACCGTCGGTACCGCGTCCCCGGTACCGACATCATTCTTTACGACGTCGATTCCTCCGACTATGGAAAACGGTACGCCGATGGGATCGATAACGACGGCGACGGGGCTGTTGACGAAGGAATCGATGAGGGAATCGACGAAATGATCGACGAGTCGCGGGATGATTTTATCGACAACGATTACGACTGGAATCCCTTTATGAACGATGTGGGATTAGACGGCGACCAGAATACAATTGACACGGGACAGAACGACGGTCGCCCCTCCTCCGGTTCCGGGAGCAACCTGCCGGGCGAACCCAATATCGACAAGACCGATGTGTCCGAGTCTGACCAAATGGGACTTACGGCCGTGGCGTACGACGATGCCGGGGGTATCCCCACCTCCCAGGACGCAGCCCTGTGGTTATTCTACATGGTTCCCGGTGAATTCTGGCAACCGCCTCCTGGCGGGCAACCACCCGGTGACTACGACCTGTTTGTTACCTCCGCCTTCTTCCCCATCAAAGCCGGCGCCACGGAACGCATCTCCATGGCGGTAGCGCTGGGAGAAAATGTCGCCGATGCCCTCCGGAATAAAGACGTGGCCCAACAGACCTATAATGAAGATTACCAGTTCGCAAAGGCGCCTATCCCACCGTTGGTCACAGCTATTGCCGGAGACCGCAAGGTCACTTTAATTTGGGATGATCGCGCCGAACTTTCTTTTGACACGTATATGTACAACTTGGGATATGAGGGTTACGACTTTGAAGGCTATAAAATATATAAAGCCACTGACCCCGAGTTCGCCGATGTCTACAACATCACCGATGCGGAAGGAAATCTCACTTATTATTCCCCCATAGCTCAGTATGACCTCATGGATGGGAAAAAGGGTTACCACGCCGTAGCCGTAAACGGGGTGCACTACTATTTAGGGGATGACACCGGGATACAACATACTTTCGTAGACACCGATGTGGTGAATGGCCAGACATATTATTATGCAGTCGTCGCTTACGACTTTGGCGGCCCCGACGTGGCTAACGCCGATACCATAATCACCACCAACATCCCGCCCACCGAATCCACCAAGCGGTTGACGATCAACACCCTCACCGGAGAGATCCGGAAAGGAACCAATGTCGTTGTAGTTACGCCGAATCCACCCGTGGCCGGATACGTCCCAGCCCGCGTGGACACCATCAGGTTAATCCAGGGTACAACGAGCAGTAGCATTACCTACCGCATCGTGGATCCCTCCACCATCAAGGACAATGGTCACTACCGCATTACCTTTGAGGATACGCTCAAACCAGTCATCGGTCCCATTGGGCAAGACACGCTCACCACTAAAAATTTCTCCCTCTTCGATATCACCAACCCCGGTTTTCCCGATACCCTCATCTTTCGCAGTACCAACTTTAGCGGAGAACAGCCCGTCATCCACGGTTTCCAGCTCACATTCACTAACGATAGTTTTGTATGGTTGGATGCCAACAAATCCCACTGGTCGTCAGATAGCCTATGGCGCTTTGTTCTGGAACTCTACAAGGCCCGGGATACGTTTGGGAAGCGCATCCCCGCGGACTATCGCATCGAGGTGGGGCCAGTAAACAGTGGGCGTTCTACCTATTTCGAACAAGACTACGGTTTCTACGTCCGGAAATATCCCCGTGTCCACACTAACTTCACCGTAAAACGAAGATTCAAAGTGATCGGAGTGGATTCTGTAGACTGGAAAGAGATCCCCTACGCCTACGGTGATTTTTCCCCTTATCCGGACGGCAATGACAGCCTGTTGAATGCAGATTCAGTGGAAACCGACGTGATTATCTTCTTAGATGACACCACGGGGGGCGTCTCTGGTCCTTCCTGGATTTTCAAGATGGATTATCCCCGCCCTACGGAAAAACATTACATCTACGGCCCCATAGAAGGTGACACCGCCTATCTCTTCATCCACAAACCATTCCTATCTTCCGACATATTCGAATTCACAACTCACGCGGCCCAGGTGGACGCCGAGGCCGTGCGCCGCGATCTGAAGCGTATCCGGGTGGTGCCCAACCCCTACGTTGCCGCCGTTCCCTGGGAACCGAGAAATTTATTCACCACCGGTCGGGGACCCCGTTCCATCCATTTCAACCACCTGCCTCAAAAATGTACCATCAGGATCTACACCGTTTCCGGTGAACTGGTAAAAACGATTCGCCATGACTCGCCCCTCAATGACGGGACGGCCGAATGGGATTTGCTAACCAAAGACAACCTCTCCGCTTCCTATGGGGTGTACATCTACCATGTGGAGGCAGAAGACCCCAGCACAGGGAAAATCCTCGGGGAGCATATTGGCAAGTTTGCAGTGATCAAATAGAGTATGAAAATGATGAAACCACGATCCCATATTTTCACGGCCCTGATTATTAGCAGTTTTTCCCTCTGTTTGGCTGTGAATAAAACGGGGACCACGGCGGCGAATTTCCTGAAGATTGGCGCCGGCTCCCGGGCGGTGGGTATGGGGGGCGCCTTCGTGGCTGTAGCAAATGACGCTTCCAGCATGTACTGGAACACCGGTGGACTGGGACGTTTGAACCAGCTGGAACTCATCGTAAACCATTCTCAATGGATTGCTGACATTGGTTACACGTTCCTGGGCTTAGCTCTACCGCTACGTTCCGGGGGGACGCTTGGTATCAACGTCATTGCCATGACAATGGATGAAATGGAGGTTACCACCTACGGAAATGAAGAAGGAACCGGGGAGACTTTTAAAGCGGGTAGTTACGCCCTGGGACTGGCCTATGGCCAGGAATTAACCGACCGCTTTTCCATCGGGGCCAATGTAAAACTCATTAATGAATTCATTTCCCACAGCTCGGCCAAAGGTCTGGCCCTGGATCTCGGGACTTTGTTCATAACACCGTTCAGAAATATTCGTTTTGGGGCCAGCATTAGCAACTTCGGTCAAAAGATGCAGATTCAGGGCGAAGACTTGTTAGTGGTCAAAGACATTGACGAGATCCACCACGGGAATAACGAGAGCGTCAACGCTTACCTGGCAACCGACCGCTTTGACCTGCCCCTTTTCCTGAGGGTTGGTTTTGCCGGAGATTTAATCAACACCCGAACCCTGCGTATTTCCTGGGCTGTGGACGGTGTCCACCCCAACGACAATTCCGAATATGTAAACGTGGGCTTCGAAACCAGCCTTTTCGACGGGCTCCTCTCTCTCCGGGGAGGGTTAAAATCACTCTACATGGAGGATCGGGAAGAGCAGTTTACCCTGGGAGGGGGTGTCCGTCTGCCCTTAAAGGGAGGCATGAAAATTGATGCCGATTACGCCTACGAATCTTTCTTGCATCTACGGACGATACAGAAGTTTACCATCCGTTTAGTCTTTTAAGGAGAAAGTGTTGCTTTATCAATTGCTGACCAGTAAATTTCTCTCCCAATTTATGCGTGACTCAGGTATGAGTCACGGTTTCAGAATAATCAATAAAAGGGGTTAAAAACCGTATTATCGAGGAGTTTATTATGAAAAAATTGCTAACCGTGCTGACCGTTTTGGTCTCTACCTCCTTCCTCCTCGCCACTAATATCACCTTTCAGGTAAATATGTCTACCTATCCTAACGGAGCTACCGATTCCACCAGTACCGTTCATGTAAGGGGTAGTTTCAACGGATGGGGAGACGCAAACGCACTTACCAATGTTGGTGGTGATTATTGGTCAGCGACCATTGCGCTCACCGCAGGCGACACGATATACTACAAATTCACTCACACTGATGCTTCCGGAGCACTCACCTGGGAAGATAACATTTCCAATCGGGAGTACGCTGTTCCTGCCAATGATACCCTCATTGAACTGGCCTACTGGGACCAACTAACGCCCCCTTACACAGTCACTGACAGCGTTGACGTATGGTTTAGAGTAAATATGGGCGGTGTAATCGGTTACACTGGTGAACAGGTCAATGTACGGGGTAGTTTTAACGGTTGGAGTGGTGCTGATAGTCTCGTTAGGGAGAGCGCCACCAGCGACTTTTGGTCTGGCCAGGTGAGCATGAATGCCGCCGTGGCCGACACGATCTACTACAAATTCACTTACGACGGCAGTAGTGGTACGGTTTGGGAAGATAACATTGGGAATCGGGTCGCCTATATTACCTCTGACACCACCCTCGCCTGGAAGTGGTTCAATGATGTGCCTGCGGCCGGGGAGACTCTCGATACTTTCAATGTCACCTTTATCGTCAATACTTCCATGTTAAGCAACATTACCGACTCCACAGCGATCGTTTATACCTCCGGGACTTGGGACAGTTGGGCGAACCACTTCGATGACATCCTCACCACCAACGGGGATTACCACAGTTTGACAATTCCTATTGAGGGTCCGCAGAGTGGCGTGGACGTGGCCTACAAATTCCTTTATGAGATGACCGCTACTGGAGCCGTTACCTGGGAAGATGGTGACAATCGTACTTTCACTGCCACCGGAGATACGACGGTTTTCCGCTATTTCAATGATGTAGCCCCCTTCACCCCAACCGATAGCATCGACATCTGGTTCCGGGTGAACATGGCCGCTCAAGTGCCCTTTGGATACAACGGGGAACAGGTGGACGTCCGGGGTAATTTCAACGGCTGGTCGGCAGGGGACAACCTCACCCGGGAGACCGCTGACACGAACTACTGGTCCGGGTTAGTGAGCATACCGGACACGGCCAGTATGATCTCCATTGCCTACAAATTTACTTATGCCGGTCCCAGTGGAACCGTGTGGGAAGACAACATTGGCAACCGAACCGCCGACATTCATCAGGACACCACCCTGGCGTTCAAGTACTTCGATGATGTACCGCCTTCTGAAAACAACCCCGTAACCGCCATCGTCTATTGGACGGTGGACATGGATTCCTACGAAAGTATGGATTTATTCAGCGTCGTGCGTAACGACACCATGCAAGTACGGGGTGGTTTCAACGGTTGGTCCAGTTCCGCCCTGCCGGATGGATCGGACATCAACATGACCCGCATCCCAGGTACCACGATCTACGAACTGGCTGCACCGGTGTTGAACTTCCCTGGTACTGGCGATGCTTACAAATACTACATCAAACTCAGCCAGGAGTCCTTAGATTTAATTCAGGCAACTAACCCCTATTTCTATGCCGACATGGGGTATGAGAACCCGCCCACCATGGGGGCTGGCAACCGGCCCTTCACTTTTGAGGGTGACCCGAACACTACTCAGGAAATTGGACTGGAATATTACAATGACATTCCTCCTGAGGGCTTGATCCCCGAGGGCCAGACGATCCAATTGACTTTCAACGTGGATATGTCAACATCGACCCTCTTCGATCCTGCCACGGATACGCTATGGTTCCTCTTTAAAGACGAATGGTCCGAATACATCCAGGGCTATTCCATCGCCGAGAACAGCCACCATCCTGACTTAGTGGGTACCGATGACGACGGTGATGGCATTTATACCATTACTTTCCCTATCACGGGATTGACACCTTACTCCATGGTCTACCTCTATGAGTTCGGTAATGCGACCGACGGTTACATTTCTGAGGGGACCAGTTTCGACTATGGTCGTTACCACTGTCGTTACATTCACCCCACGGGTGGTTCACCGGCTCCGCAATGGCCTTCCGAATATACCTTCCCCACCGACGTATGGTCTGATGATGCGGATCATGAAGTGGAAGAACCGCCGGATCTCTTAGGAGTAGGCGATGAAACCGTCCCGTTGGAATTCTCCGTAGGTCAAAACTATCCTAACCCCTTCAACCCTAACACGGAATTCCGTTTTGCCCTACCCGAAGCTGGGAATGTCTCCTTCACAATCTACAATATCCTCGGTCAGGTAGTAGTGCACTACCAGCAGGAATTCGACCGACCGGGGAACTACGGCTTCAGATGGAATGGGACGGACCAGTACGGAGTCCCGGTCTCCAGCGGTATTTATATCTATGAGATCAAGACTCCCACACATCGAGCAGCCCGGAAGATGACCTTACTGAAATAACGACAACTGCCAGTGCTCAGATAAAGGAAACGGGCTTCTCCGGAAGCCCGTTTTTCTTTTTTCCAACTTAATTTCAGTCATGACTCCAAGGCCCCGAACGCAACCCTCTGCTCCACGCAGCAAAACCCCCTGGACCTTCCGACTGGTGCTCATCCTTACTCCCATTTTCCTCCTTTTACTATTAGAAATCTCAGCCCGACTGATAAGCCCTGCCTCCGACACCTCCCTTTTTATAGATACGGAATACAATCCTGATTACCTCACGGTAAACCAATTAGCCGGAAAACTTTATTTCCAGGGAGAAAGTTTTGGGGCTTTTGGCACCCAAGACGTTCTGCGCCGGGAAAAACCGGATTCGACCATAAGAATATTTGTCTTGGGAGGTTCTACGACCGCAGGATACCCCTACTTATACTCGGGTACCTTTGCGGCAATAATGAAAGGTCTGTTGCAGCAGAGTTATCCTGGACGGGAGATAGAGGTAATCAATTTAGGGATGACGGCGGTGAACAGTTACACGGTGCGGGACTTTGCCCGGGAATGTCTACGCTACGACCCCGACCTCATCCTCATCTACGCCGGGCACAATGAGTTCTACGGCGCCCTGGGCTCCGCCTCCTCACAACACTCCCTCTTCGGTACCAACCGAACCCTCACCCTCCTCTACCTGAAACTCAAACGCCTGCGCCTCTATCAACTCCTCCAAAACATCATCCTTAAACTCCAACCTAAAAAACACTCCCAGGACTCCCGCACCCTCATGGCACGCATGGCCCAAAACCAGGCCATCCCCTACCACAGCACCCTCTATCGTAAAACCCTCACCATCTTCCAACGCAACCTCCAGGACATCATCAACTGGACACAACAACAGCAAGTCCCCCTCCTCTTAGGAACCCTCGTCTCTAACCTCAAAGACCTGCCCCCCTTCGTCTCCCTCCATGATCCTCGGGTTAACCCTCAAACCGTGGATGCCCTCCTCAAACAGATCGAAACAACCATTGACCAACAACACTACCTGCCGGCCCTCAATCAGCTCCAAGACCTCCTCTCCTACGACTCTACCTACGCCAATGCTCACTTCTTAGCCGGGCGCTGTACCGAAGCCCTTCAACAGTTCAACCAAGCCCGTGAATACTACATCAAAGCCCGGGACTATGACGCCCTGCGCTTCCGGGCTTCCTCTGACCTCAACAACATTATCTATCAACTGGCCCGGCAAAAACAGGTCTACCTCACCGATATTGACGCGGCCTTCTCCGCCCACTCCCCCAACGGCATCGCGGGGAATAATCTCCTCCTGGAACACCTCCATCCCAACCTGGAGGGCTACTTCCTCATGGCCAAAACCTTTGCCCAAACCATCCTCCAACTGCGCCTCCTAAACCAAAAACACCCCAACCTGCCTACACCACAGCCGCTGCCCCCTGACTCCCTAATCAAAAACCAAATCGCCGTCACCAACCTCGATAAACAAATCGCTGAATACCGTATGCAAATCCTCACCTCGGGATGGCCGTTCACCTCTCACACCCAATATCTTACCCTGGAGGATTTCATCCCACGGTCGATCGTTCAAGAACAGGCCCTGGCGGTTTTGAAAAAAACCTCCAATTACGAAAAGGCCCATGTCTACCTGGCTGAATACTATCGGAAGAAAGGGCAACTTGAGCTGGCTTTAAAAGAATACTACACCCTGGCTACAACCTTTCCCATTAACGAATCCCCCCTGCTTAAAATGGGGCGCCTTCTGGTAAAACTTAAGCAATACGATCAGGCCCTGCCCATTTTAAAAAAGGGTCTACGGCTCGTGGACGACTACTTCAGCGTGAAATGGGCCGGCACCATCCATTTAAAACGCCAGGAAGTGAAAGCAGCCCTTCCACTGCTTCAACGCGCCCATTCCATGAATCCCCAGGATGCCCAGACAATGTACAACCTAAGCGGGGCCTACTTCTTCAACGGCGATACTGTCAAGGCCTTAGAAACTGTCGAAAGGTTGCTGCAAACTTATCCTAGTTTTCCTAACGCCAGGGAGTTTCAAGCCAAGCTCTCCCAGGCCATCCAAAGAAAACCATGAAACCAAGTAAAATGTTCCTATTCCGATTCTGGTTGGTGTTGCTCCCCATACTCATACTGGTGGGGATGGAGTTCACTCTCCGGGTATTCCATTATGGCTCTTCTTTACCCCTGTTCCAAAGCTACCCCGAAAACGAGGACTACTACATTGCCAACCCCGAGGTAGCTTTGCGGTATTTCTCTATCCCCGGACAGACCGGATTGGGGGGGGACGATGCTTTCAAAAAGGAGAAATCTTTGCAAACCCTGCGCATCTTCGTCCTGGGTGGGTCTACCACGGCAGGGTTTCCCTACTTTTTTAACGGTCGTTTTTCGGTTACCTTACAAAACCAGTTATCCTTCGCGTATCCTGGACGGGAGATAGAGGTAATCAATTTAGGGATGACGGCGGTGAACAGTTACACGGTGCGGGACTTTGCCCGGGAATGTCTACGCTACGACCCCGACCTCATCCTCATCTACGCCGGGCACAATGAGTTCTACGGCGCCCTGGGCTCCGCCTCCTCACAACACTCCCTCTTCGGTACCAACCGAACCCTCACCCTCCTCTACCTGAAACTCAAACGCCTGCGCCTCTATCAACTCCTCCAAAACATCATCCTTAAACTCCAACCTAAAAAACACTCCCAGGACTCCCGCACCCTCATGGCACGCATGGCCCAAAACCAGGCCATCCCCTACCACAGCACCCTCTATCGTAAAACCCTCACCATCTTCCAACGCAACCTCCAGGACATCATCAACTGGACACAACAACAGCAAGTCCCCCTCCTCTTAGGAACCCTCGTCTCTAACCTCAAAGACCTGCCCCCCTTCGTCTCCCTCCATGATCCTCGGGTTAACCCTCAAACCGTGGATGCCCTCCTCAAACAGATCGAAACAACCATTGACCAACAACACTACCTGCCGGCCCTCAATCAGCTCCAAGACCTCCTCTCCTACGACTCTACCTACGCCAATGCTCACTTCTTAGCCGGGCGCTGTACCGAAGCCCTTCAACAGTTCAACCAAGCCCGTGAATACTACATCAAAGCCCGGGACTATGACGCCCTGCGCTTCCGGGCTTCCTCTGACCTCAACAACATTATCTATCAACTGGCCCGGCAAAAACAGGTCTACCTCACCGATATTGACGCGGCCTTCTCCGCCCACTCCCCCAACGGCATCGCGGGGAATAATCTCCTCCTGGAACACCTCCATCCCAACCTGGAGGGCTACTTCCTCATGGCCAAAACCTTTGCCCAAACCATCCTCCAACTGCGCCTCCTAAACCAAAAACACCCCAACCTGCCTACACCACAGCCGCTGCCCCCTGACTCCCTAATCAAAAACCAAATCGCCGTCACCAACCTCGATAAACAAATCGCTGAATACCAGATGGAAATCTTGCTCTCCGACTGGCCTTTTAAAACCGGTGAAAAACCAAAAACATATGCCTCTCTCCAACCTAAAACCCGGTTAGAAAGGGTTGCTTTGGAGACGCTCCGCAAGAGGAAAAACTTCTGGGAAGCCCATCTTGAACTCGCCAACTACTACCAACAAAATAAACTGTATTTAAAAGCTATCCAGGAAGGCAAGGCACTTTGGCAGGCCTTCCCCTATTTATGGAAAAGCCGCCGCGTCCTGGGACGATTATATGTTTATCAGAACAACTATGAAAACGCGCTTCCCCTCTTATTGTCGGTACTAAAGGAACAGGAAGATGCTTTCAGCGCGAAATGGGTAGGGGCCATTTATTTAAAACAGGGCAAACAAAAAGAGGCCATCCCCTACCTGGAATCGGCCTTAGAATGGAACCCCAGGGATCACCAGGCGCGGTATAACTTGAGTGGCGCTTATTATCTGACGGGGCAGCGGGAAAAAGCAATCAAGGAGTTAAAAATCCTACTGGAAAAAGCGCCTAACTTCCCGAATGCCAAACAATTCCTTGAGCAGTTAGAAGCCCTAAAATAAAATCCGGTTCCCGGAGTGCAATTACCGGCCATCCCCGTCGCAGGGCAATTTAAAAAATTGTATAGATAAACGGTGCCAGGGCCGACCCTTCGGCGAACAGGGCGATGAGTCCCAGTAACAACAGAATAATCACGATAGTACCCAACCACCACTTTTTACGGACTTTCATATAGGCCCAAAATTCACTTAAGAGGCGTAGTTTACCCATTAAAACATTCTTTCGTAGTCTTTTTCAGTGCCATTCACTCTTGCGATCCAATAACTTTTCTCCGGGTGCCATTTACGAGATAGAGGATCACGACCCATGATCCGCCAGGCTAACCCTATCGGGGTGAAAATAGCATAAAACAACACAGCAAGCAAGGCATGTATGAGCAGAAAACCAATCCCCCGGGAAAGGGTCAAGAGGGGGAAATAGACTATACCCAACACCCGAGGGGAAATAATGGCTAACAGAAATACGAGAATCCCCAGGCCGATCCCCGGCAGGTTTACTGTTTTACCTTGAAAAGCACTATACAATACAAAGCCCATGATTAACAACCCAAGGAGGGTGCCAAATTGACGTAAGATTTTGGGTTCCACGGAATCCAAGGATTGAAACAAGGACGAAAGCTTAGAGAACAGCCTGTGTTTCTGGCCCTCATTCTCTTCTTCAAAAGACTGTTTTTTGTTCTTATTTAACAGAAACGAACCCATGAGCAAGTGATCCATTTCCGTCCGGATAAAACAAGCATAGGCATCGGCGGGAGATTCCACAATAGGTTCCCCGCGGACATTGAAGGAAGTATTGACCAGTACCGGGCAACCCGTGAGCCTTTTAAACTCAGCGATTAAGCGGTAATACAGAGGGTTCGAATCTTGACTCACGGTTTGAATTCGGGCCGAATTATCCACGTGGGTAACCGCAGGGATCATGGAACGCTTGATTTTCAACAACTCTAACCCATGGGCTCTTTCCTCCCTAAACCTCTTAACAAGGCGGTCTTTTGCGACTGAGGCCACCAACAGCATGTAAGGAGACGGACAGTCCAATTCAAACCAGGCTTTCCGGTCTTCCACCAACACCGATGGGGCAAAGGGCCGGAAGGATTCTCGATATTTAATCTTCAGGTTAATGGTAGATTGCATGGTTTCTGACCGGGCGTCCCCTAAAATGCTCCGGTTCCCCAGGGCTCGGGGACCAAACTCCATGCGTCCTTGAAACCACCCCACGACTTTTTGATTGGCAATGAGCCGGGCCGCTACCGCAGCGGGGTCTTCTAGCTCCTGGTAGGGAATGGCGTGGCGGTCTAAAAAAGAACGAATCTCCTCATCAGAATAGGAAGGTCCTAAGTACGACCCCTGTTGGTTATCCACCGGCTCGTTGACCGTGCGCTGGTTACCGTAATATTCGTGCCAGATACTCAAGGCAGCCCCCAAAGCTCCCCCGGCATCGCCGGCAGCCGGCTGAATCCAGAGGCGATCGAACAGCCCCGCACACAAAATCTTGCTGTTGCTGACACAATTAAGGGCCACCCCACCGGCCAGGCATAAATTGGACTCGTTACTCTCCCGGGCCACATGCCGCACCATGTTAAGAACCACTTCTTCCGTCACCTCCTGGACCGAACGAGCCAAATCCATATCCCGCCGGGTCAACCGGCTCTCCGGCTGCCGCGGCATGCCACTAAAAAGGTCATGGAAGGAACCGTTGGTCATGGTTAAACCAGCGGCAAAGTTGAAATAGTCCATATTCAAACGGAAAGAACCATCCTCTTTTACATGGATCAAGTGCTGGTAAATGAGGTCCTTGTACCGGGGTTCGCCGTAGGGCGCCAGACCCATGAGCTTATATTCCCCAGAGTTAACCTTGAATCCCGTATAGTAGGTGAAGGCCGAATAGAGGAGACCCAAGGAGTGGGGGAAGTGCAGCTCGGCCCGTAAACGCAGGGATTGATCGTGCCCGACCCCCCAACTGGTGGTTGTCCACTCGCCCACCCCGTCCATGGTGAGGATGGCGGCGCGTTGAAATGGCGCCGGGTAAAAAGCCGACGCCGCATGGGAGACATGGTGCTCTGAAAAAAGAATCGGTCCTGCATACTCCAATTCCTTGCTGATAATATTCGGCACCCAGAGCTTTCGTTTTAACCAAACAGACATGGCGGGCCAGAAAGACCGAATGCCTCGGGGAGCGTATGTAAGGTAGGTCTCCAGGAGGCGCTCGAATTTCAACAAGGGTTTATCATAAAAGACCACGCAGGTTAAATCATCCGGGGTAATATTTTCTTCGGCGAGACAGTACCGAATCGCCTGGAGGGGAAACTCAGCATCGTGCTTTTTACGGCTGAAGCGTTCTTCCTGGGTGGCAGCGACAACAACACCGTCGCGGATCAGACAAGCGGCGGAATCGTGGTAGAATGCCGAAATTCCAAGGATGTATTTGGGAACTGTCATGTTAAATTATTTCAAGAAAAACTGGAGTGTAATTTACATGCTCACCCACCAAAAACCTTTTAGGGAATGCTAATCCCTTACCTCCTGTGGTGTTCCCTGGGACTGTTAACACCCTTGCCCCAGGAGGTTGTTCATACGGTGACGTTCCTGGTTACGGCCCCGGAAAATACTACGGAAATAGTTCTGGTGGGAAACTTACTCTCCCTGGGAAACTGGAACCCCGAGCGGGGCAGAAAAATGTTCTCCCTGGAAAAAGGGAAGTTCCAACTATCGCTTTCGCTGCCCGAACGTACAATCATCGAGTATAAACCGACTCGGGGTAGCTGGGAAACAGAAGTCCTTAATGAAGCAGGTGGTATTCCAGGTAACTATCAAATCCTGGTCCGAAGGGATACGACTATCACCCATATCGTGCCAAGATGGAAAGACACTCGCCAGGGACCGGTCAGTGGCATTACCGGTACGGTCCGCTACCACCAACAAATTTTATTCCCCTCAACTCTACAACCAGCGAGATCTCGCGGTCTGGTTGCCTCCTTCTTACGACACCGAACCCCATCGCAGGTATCCCGTCCTTTACGTACAGGACGGACAGAACCTGTTCACTCCTTTCACCGCTTTTCAGGGCCAGGAGCGGCATTTAGATGAAGTTGCCACTGAGTTAATAAAGCAAAACCGGATAAAAGAAATCATCATTGTGGGAATCTACAATACCAATCAAGGCGCGGCAGAGTTTGCTCCCAATAAACTGGGGGACGCCTACAGTGATTTCCTTATTACTACCGTTAAACCTTTCATCGATGCCACTTACCGTACCCGACCGGGCCGTG
>CAZVNL010000012.1:55909-61317 GCA_964628055.1 uncultured bacterium
CCCCCCATACAACATCAAACTGGTCATCCTGAATGGGTCCGAGGGCCTAGAGGCCGAATTACGACCAGCGGTGGAAATCATGGCTAAGGTTTTGCAGAAACAGGGCCACGATTCAGGGAAAAACCTCATTTACCAAACAATCGACGGGGCCGAGCGCAACGAAAAGGCTTGGGCGCAACAGGTTGCCATTCCCCTGCAATTTTTCTTCAGCACCCAACCGTGAGTCATACGTCATTCGCCAATTGGGCATGGCGCTGGTTTTATTGCCAAACCGAATGTGGCTTTAGGCTGGTGGGGCGTCGACTTTCGTAGGGGTTTTTCGAACCCGTTTAACCAGGACAAACATGACGCTCCCCAACCCAAAAATGAGAATAACAATATTCACTAACCAATCGATGAAGGGAATAAACTTCAGGACCCATAGGAGCAAGAGACCCAGGACAACGTTTAAAACTATGGCTGGGTGGGGTTTATTCAACGCCTGGAACAAGCGTTCCCCAAATAGGTGCGCCAGGGCCAGGGTGCCTAAAAACGCAAGGATAAACAAACCCGCAACGGTTAGGGGAATTAAGGGAATCCCAATGATGGAGATGGCCAGGAACACGATCACCGGGACAATTAAAATTAAAGTGAGCACACCCCACCCGGCACTGGGCAGAGGATAATTTTTAAGCTGTTGCGAAAAGCGTTTTACCGGGGCGGGTAATAAAACCGTCACCAGTACCCCCAAAGCCAGGAAACCTAAAAAGGTCACCACCTGAAAACCGAAGGGGACTACGGAATGCAGCCAGGGAGAGCGGAAGAGTATCAGGTGGGTTAATCGAAAATCGTTGACCTCGACGCGATCTCCGTACAGGCGCGCTTCGTCGGCAACCTCCACTTCCCCACCAATGGACACGGCATTTTCACGAACTACGGCTCCTGGCCTCAGATACACACCCCCCCAATGGCTACCACATCCTCCTCCACAAAACCCATTACTTCTACATCTCCCCCGATGGCCACGGCACTTTCTACCCGCTTCCCGGAAGCAACCACAATATCACCACCCACTTTCACCACGGATTTTCCAGCGCGTACACTCGAGAGGGGAATAGTTACAATTAGGAGTAATATTAGCCAGAGACGATGATAGTGATTCATAAGTAGGAATCCTTGATTATGACTAAGAAGAATACTTCCTTTTTGCAGTTGGACACTATCTTTTAAGGAAAGTTGTCCAGTGAAAATCAAGGTAGTAGGACATTTAAGACAAACGTAATTTTTTCCGGGATATGACTAATAAAATGAACCAAGAAAAACCGGCCATCGTGCTTTTGAGTGGTGGTTTAGATTCCACCACGACGCTAGCCATCGCCCGGGAGGCCGGTTACCGCCTGTATGCGTTGACCTTCAACTACGGGCAGCGGCATACTTTTGAATTGGAGGCCGCCCGGCGCATTGCGCGAGAGATGGGAGTGGTAGCGCATAAAACCCTTACCATCGACCTTAGGAAGTTCGGAGGCTCAGCCCTGACGTCGGACTTGTTGGTTCCCAAGAACCGTCCAGGGATTACTTCGGCCCAGGAAATCCCCGTTACCTATGTCCCCGCCCGGAATACGATCTTTCTATCTCTGGCCCTGGCCTGGGCTGAGGTGCTACCCTGCGACGACATTTTCATCGGGGTGAATGCCCTGGATTACAGCGGCTATCCAGATTGCCGCCCGGAGTTCATTCGCACTTTCGAGCAACTGGCCAATCTGGCCACGAAAAGAGGGGTGGAACAGAAACAACAGCTTACCATCCACACTCCCTTAATTCATTGGACCAAGGCCGAGATCATCCGCCAGGGATTGGCCCTAGGGGTAGACTATGGGTTAACCCATAGCTGTTACGACCCCGATGAAGATGGTCGCCCCTGCGGTCAGTGTGACGCCTGCCACCTACGCCTCAAAGGGTTCCGCGAGGTGGGAATGGACGACCCCCTTTCTTATTCCCAGCCATGACTTACTCCATCAAAGAACTGTTTTACACGCTCCAGGGAGAGGGCTACCATACCGGACAACCGGCGGTTTTCTGTCGCTTCGCCGGCTGCAATTTGTGGTCGGGACAGGAAAAGGACCGCCAAACCGCCATTTGTCCTTTCTGTGACACGAATTTCTTGGGCGTGGACGGATTAAACGGGGGCCGTTACCAGGCCCGCGAGTTAGCCCGAAAGGCCATTCACCTATGGCCACGGGAAAACGGGGGCCAGCCGTTCATCGTCTGTACGGGAGGCGAGCCACTGTTGCAGTTAGATGCGCCGCTCTTGAAAGCCCTGCACCACGAAGGGTTTTACGTGGCGGTGGAAACCAACGGCACCTTGCCGCCGCCTTCAGGAATTGATTGGCTCTGTGTGAGCCCTAAAGCCCGCACCCAGCTGGTCGTGACCCGGGGGGATGAACTGAAACTGGTCTATCCCCAGGAAGGCTTGGAACCGGAAAGCCTCACCAAGTTATCGTTTGACCACTTTTACTTACAACCCCTTAACGATTCTCAGGGCGAGCGGAATACCCGATGGGCCGTTCAATACTGCCTGGTCCACCCGGGGTGGAAACTCAGTTTACAGACGCAAAAAATTCTTCAGATACCGTAAACTCTGCGCATGGAAATATACAAAGACATTACTTTTGAAGCCGCCCATGTGCTTCCTCACTTTCCGGAGGGGCATAAATGCCGGCGACTCCACGGTCACTCCTACCGCGTGAGGATTTACATCACCGGGCCCATCGATCCCCACACGGGGTATATCCTCGACTTTGCCGAATTGAAAAAGGCCTTTAAACCACTCCACGACCAGTTGGATCACCGCTATCTCAACGAAATCCCGGGCTTGGAGAATCCCACCAGCGAACGTTTAATTAAGTGGATTTGGAAACGGTTGCAACCCCGTTTAAAAAATCTTTCCCGGCTGGAAATATCCGAAACGTGTACCAGCGGCTGCATCTACCAAGGTGAAGATAGTGACTAGAGGAGCCCGATTGTGACGGAAGCAGAAGGAAAAATCTTTGACTTTTTAGACGAGAAACACATTCGGAGTGACTGGTTAGAAACCTTCAGTTTCGACAGTCCTGATCAGTACATCAAGACGGAAACCAGGGAGTTCAGCGCCGTCTGTCCTTTCAGCGGGTTGCCGGACCTGGCACGAGTAATCATCGAATACTATCCCGCGGGCGGTTTGTGCGTGGAATTGAAGTCCCTCAAGTACTATTTCGTGAGTTATCGAAACGTAGGCATTTTCCAGGAGGTGGCTACCAAGCGCATCTACGAGGATTTAAAAAAGGTCTTGAAAACCAACCGGTTGAAGGTCACCACCATCTACAATACCCGGGGAGGTTTCGACACCACGTGCGTTGAGGGGTCACTGGATTAAGTTCGACACACCGGTCTCGTTCCCAGGGGCGAGCCGGGTCTGTCCAGGGGGCGTAAATAGTAATTCTTTTAGTTTGCCCCCCGCCGTAATTTTTCCACCGCCTTTCTCATCATGACAGGCCGTATTTGACCCCGTAGCTCAGTTGGTAGAGCAGTGGCCTTTTAAGCCATTGGCCGCGCGTTCGAGTCGCGCCGGGGTCACCAATGAAAAAGGGCTTTCCTCAACGAGAAAATGCTCTTTTTCTTTACCTGTGCACTAAACCAGACAGGTAGAGTGAAGGGGAAAGGATTATTCTCTTTATACCCTACCCAAGGTGTAGTTCAACATATTAGATAAAGTAACCGATGGCCACTAAAACGAAATTGCGAACTTTTCTGGACACGACCAAGTTCTCCTGGATAGACTTCCCCTACTTACGGTGGTCATTTACTTTGCGGTATAGGTGTTCCCGGGTCAAGGCCAGTTCATTATTCAGTCCATTGCTGAAGGTTATTTGAAACAACCGGGTTTCCCCCCATTTGAACCCAGCCGCAGACCCATTTAGAAATAAACGCCATAGGCGCACGAACCGTTCATCAAACATATTCCTGACCTTCGCCACCTGTTGTTCGAAGCGTTCGGCCCAGTGATCGAGAGTCAGGGCATAATGCAAACGCAAATTTTCAATATCCAACATGCTGAATCCGGCGGCGCCCAGATGAGCAGCGATCTCGTTCAAAGCCGGAATGTAGCCACCAGGGAAAATGTACTTAATCGTCCAGGGATCCGGCGGGGAGGCCACATCTTTCCCGATGGTATGTAACACCCCCAAACCCCTGGGCTTCAGCAAGGAAGCGACTTTCTTCATAAACACCGGGTAAAATTGCTTTCCCACGTGCTCAAACATACCGATGGATACGAATTTATCGAATTGGCCCTCCAGGGCACGATAATCTTCACACAAAACGGTCAGCCGTTTTTCCAATCCCAGGGAATGAATTTTCTTCCGCACGTACTCAAACTGGTTCTTAGAAAGGGTGCATCCCACCCCACGAATCCCATAGCGCTGAGCGGCATAGATGAGCATACTCCCCCATCCACAACCGATGTCCACCAGTGTTTCACCCTCTTTCAGCGACAGTTTGCGGCAAATGTGTTCATGCTTATTGCGTTGCGCGGTTTCTAAGTCGTCCTCCTCGGAACGAAAATAGGCGCAGGAATATGTCATGCTTTGATCTAACCAGAGAGCATAGAAATCATTTCCCTTGTCATAATGGTAAGTGATGTTTACTCTGGCTTTCCGGGCGGAGTTTTTAGAACGCAAATACTCATAGAAAAACTTCAACCTTTGCCAACGGGAAAGCCGGTTAATGTTAAAACCGGCTCTTAGGACCAGTTGGAAAAGACGCTGCAGATTCCCCTGGACATCAACTTCCCCAGCCATATAACTCTCGCCGAACCCCAGAAAACTATCAGCTAAAATACGGCTAAAAGCACGTTGGCTGCGGATCTCCAGGATAAATTCAGGTTCGCCTTCCCCGTACCGCCACTCGTCGCCATCCCAAAGTTCTACCCGAAAAGAATACTGCGGGAATTCTTGATGCACGGAATCAAAAAGCCGCCGAATGCCATTCATTGCCAAATTCTCCCTGCTCCCTTAGGTTTACACAATTCGGAATTTAACTTACCCAACAATTTCTTTTTAAAAATGTAAGAAAAAGTCCTATGGGTACTTATTATAAATGATAAACCTGAAAGGGTTCCCAATAGTTAGGTGCCACGTCTATCAGGAAGGGCCTTTACGCGATGGATCACTATTAACTGCGGAGAGAATAACTTCCAAAACGGGAATGTTTTGGGCTTCAATACCAAGTCATTATCACATTTTATTCATAAAACTAATCACAACACCCTAAGATTATTAAAACCACAAATCGTTGCGTATCTGATATTATCGTTTCCAATCTAGTCGTGACGTAAGCAGCCATTCCTAAGTACTGATCTCCTTTCAAAGGGTGAATCCGTATAAATGTATTTT
>CAZVNL010000013.1:0-59446 GCA_964628055.1 uncultured bacterium
TGAGTAGCGGGACCGACGAGACTTGAACTCGCGACCTCTGGCTTGACAGGCCAGCGTTCTAACCAACTGAACTACGGTCCCAATAGATACAGCCCCAAGAACCTTCCTAAAACTGTTCCCGGAACCTTAGAGAAGGGGTCTATTCTTTCTGTTTCTCCCGGTAGATAAGAGCGGCGGGTATGAAGACAATATACCCTAAGAACAGCAGGGTGGGTGCTATTGTCAGGCTCGCAAAACTGTTCACACTCCCCAGTGCCAGGATAATGTATCCTAAGAAGATGAGCATCAATCCGACGCTGAAAAGTAGGTAGTTAACCTTGGTGAAGGTCCAGCCTTCGAACAGGTGCAGTGCTTTGGAGGCTTTATTGGGTTTCATGATGCGGGTAAAATTAACGGCAGTAGGGGATCTGGACCAATCCTTATTTACGCTTATCATAATCTCCGTAATCTTAATTGTTCCCTTGGCGGAAAAGGATAAAAAAATACTTGTTTTAAGTACCTATCCTATTTATTATTAAACCGAAAGCCGGGGGCATCATTAGGTGTCCTTATTTCATTTATATACTAGTAACCAAAAGGAGGGAACTACGTATGAAAAAGAAGGCAGGCCTGTTATTTTGTCTGGTTTCGTTGTTGAGCTTGCAACTCCTGGCAGCTCAGGCAATGTCAATCTCAGGAAAAGTAACCGATTCCGAAACCGGAGAACCTTTGGTGGGTACACAAGTATTCGTCAAGGGAACCTTTATGGGTACGACGACCAATATGGAAGGTGTTTATCACCTGCAGATTCCCAACGCTGGAATGACGATTATGGTGGCGTTCATTGGTTATAAAACGAAAGAAATCACTGTCACTCCGGGAACTGAAACGCTAAATGTCCAGCTACAACCAGATGTCTTAAAACAGGAAGAAGTGGTTGTAACGGGATTGGCTTCTACGGTAAAACGTCGCAACCTGGCTAATTCCGTGGCTACTGTTTCGGGGGAAGAGTTAATTCCCACGCCAACGGAGACCCTGGATGACGCCCTGAGTGGAAAATTCGCCGGTATTAATATTCGCCGGAATACCCATGCCCCGGGAGGCGGTATGAATGTTAACCTGCGTGGTATTTCTACCATTGAAGGGGAAACCCAACCGCTGTACGTGGTTGATGGGGTGATCGTCAATAATTCGGCCAATCAATCGGGGATCGACGTGGTGACGAAGGCCACGGGTGCCGGAAGTGCCCGACCCCAGGGACAGCCCACTAACCGCATTGGCGACATCAACCCCAACGATATTGAGAGTATCGAAGTGCTTAAAGGCGCCAGCGCGGCTGCCCTGTATGGATCCAAAGCTTCCAATGGGGTAATCATCATCCGCACCAAACGCGGTAAAGGCGGTAAGACGGAGTTCAACTTTTCCCAAAAGTTCGGGAAACGAACTTTGGTGGGGAAAATGGGACACCGCGTTTTTGAAACCTATCATGAGGCCAAGCAGCAGTATGGCGCCAATATCGCCGCCCTGGGATTACGCGACCCTAATGATACTACCACATGGATTGGGAGAGATATTGACTATGAAGAAGTCCTTTATGCTGGTGGTGACGGTAATCTGTTAGAAACAACTATGAGCGCTACCGGGGGGACCCAAACCACCCAATTCTATCTGTCCGGTGAACACATGAAAGAAGCGGGCACAATTGTTAATACAGGCTTTGAACGGTGGTCAGGACGCGTGAATATTAGCCACCGCCTGAGCGATAAAGCCAAGGTGACCCTGACGACGAATTTACTACGTAGCTCTTCTGATCGCGGCGTTACGGGAAATGATAATACCAATATTACCTATGGTTTTTCCATCGGTTTTACGCCCAGTTTTCTCGACATTCGCGCCGATGCCGAGGGAAATTATCCTGATCATCCTCTGAATCCCTCCAATCCGTTACATACGGCATCGGTCTTTCAGAATAATGAGTTGACCAACCGAGCCATCGGCTCTGTTCAGTTTAACTATCAATTCTTTGAAGCCCGCAGGATGAGTTTGAGTTGGATAACGTCCACCGGGGCTGACTTCTATGCCCAGGACAATAAAGTGTACTCCCCACCGGAATTACAGTACGAGAAGACTTCTGACAATCCCGGACAGTCGGTCCACACCACGACGCACAGTTTGAATACTGACTTGTACACCAACCTGGTTCATCGACTGATTTTACCGGGGAATATTCATTTAACCTCCACCGGTGGACTACAGTACGAAACCCAGGATTGGGATCAAGTATTTGTACACGCCGTGGGAATGGTCGTTGGTCAGACCAATGTGGACCAAGCCAGTTCCGCTTCCGTGTATCAAACCCGTCGGAAACAACAGGATCGCGGCTACTTCATTCAAGAAGAAGTCAACATCAACGACATCATCAACGCCACCGTCGGGATGCGCGGGGACCGGAGTAGCACGTTAGGTGACACTAAGAAATACTTCACCTATCCTAAGTTCTCCATTTCTTACCGCGCGGGTGCGTTTGCCGGTATTTTCGACGATATCAAGGCCCGCTTGGCCTGGGGACAAACGGGAAATCTCCCTCGACCCACCGCCAAGTTTACTTCCTTGACACCGGTGAATATCAGCGGGAATGCCGGTTTGATTCCCTCTGACGTGGCCGGGAATAAAGATATCAACCCTGAACGAACCACGGAGATCGAATACGGGGTTGATTTTTCCGTATTAAATGGATTGGCTTCGGTAGAGTTCACGCTCTATACTCAATCCATCGAAGATCTCCTCCTCCAAGTTGACCAGGCTTCTTCTTCCGGTGCCACCAGTAAATGGATGAATGCTGCTGAAATGGAGACCAAGGGCACTGAATTGTCCGTTCTCTTTAATCCCATTCGCTCCCGGCGCCTTAACTGGATCTCCCGGGTGAACTACTATAAGACTAGATCCGAAATAACCAAGCTGGATGTGGATCCCTACAATATGGGAGGCTTTGCCACCTTCTTAGGCACCTATCGCATTGAAAAAGGTTGGTCTCCCACCTCCATCATTGGATCGGAAACCGATACCAGTGGCCATCCTCTGAAATTGGGGGATGAAACGCCTGATTTCCAGATGTCTTTCAATAACCATTTCAGCGTGGGACCATTCACCTTGCAGTTTTTGATTGACTGGAAAAAAGGCGGGGATGTCATCAACCTAGCTAACCTGATCTACGACTTAGGTGGGACCACCAAGGACTGGGATCTCGGCTTGGTTGATTCAGCTGGCGTCCTGGTTCCCAGCCGTGAGGGGGGCAATGTTCCCACGGGCGCGCTGGATTTGGATGGTGACAGCTTATATGAAGGGAATGGTCCCGAGAGATTGACCGTGTTAGGGGTTAAAACTGGCCCTTATATTGAAGACGGTTCTTACGTGAAATTACGTGAGTTGAGTCTCTTCTACACCTTTAGTAAAGCCCAAATTGAACGGTGGTTCCAGGGGTCCATTACCAGCTTACGAATAGGCGTTTCAGGAAGGAACCTGGCCACCTGGACGGATTACACGGGCATTGATCCCGAAGTAAGCCAGTTCGGAAATGTGGCCATAGGAGGCTCGGTGGATACCAATCCATTTCCCTCCTCCCGGAGTGTGTACCTTAGTATTGACTTAGGATTTTAGGAAGGAGGTGAAAAAATGATGAAGAAAATGACTTTATTTGGTACCATCGTTACCGTGGGGATGCTTTGGATAGGGATGGGTTGTGAAGATTTAGACTTTCCCGATCCCAACTCACCGGTCGTTGAGTCGGCCACAGTCCAGTCTTTGGTGACGGGGGCCGAAGCGGCGCTGCGGGTAGATTTGGACATCTACCTGCGGGATATGTGCGTGGTAGGACGGGAAGTGTACTACTTGGAACCCGCCGATCCTCGCTACACCGGAGAACTCTTGCGAGGTCCCATGGACCCCGGTGGCTTCCTCACTACCAGACCATGGAACGCCCATTACAAGGTGATTAAAAACTGTAATCTCTTATTAGAAACGACTACCGAGGATAAAGGCGTAGAAGGGTTTGCCAAAACCATCCTGGCCTATAGTCTCCTCATGGTGATCAACATGCAGGATGGGAATGGCGCCCGAATTAATTATGATGGCGATATCACCGTCCCGCCGGCTACTAAAAGTGATGTCTTTGCCGAAATCAAAAGGCTCTTGGACGAAGGTTATGCTGACCTACAAGCCGCCGGTTCCACCTTCTCCTTTACCCTCTCCAGTGGCTTTACCGGGTTTGACACGCCGTTAACTTTCGGTCAGTTCAACCGGGCTATCGCCGCCCGCGTAGCGGTTTATGATGACCGTTGGCAGGATGCCCTAACTGCGCTGGAGAACTCCTTCATTGATCCCAACGGCGATCTGGACTTGGGGGCTTACCATGTCTATAGTTCCGGACTTAACGACCAGGGTAGCGAGATGTACGAAGATCCCAGGGCCTCCTTTATTAAGTTAATGGCCCATCCTTCCTTTGCCAACGATGCTGAGGCTGGCGATCTGCGCTTTGCCAGTAAGGTGACGGTGAGAGATACGTCCTTACCCGTCATTACTTACGACAATCTCACCAGTAACCTGGCTCCCACGATGTGGAGTAGTAATTACGACCCGGTTTCCATCATTAGAAACGAGGAATTGATCCTGCTCCGAGCCGAAGCTAATATCGGGTTGGGCAATTATTCCGCAGCGGAAGCGGATTTGAACATCGTCCGCGAGGCGGCTGGACTGGCTCCCTATAGCGGAACCGATGGCTCCAACGCCCTGGATCGTCTCCTCTACGAAAAACACTATTCCCTATTTTTGGAAGGTCATCGACTCATTGATATGCGCCATTACAATCGCCTGGGTGAACTGCCCTTGGATCGTTCAGGCGACGTAATCGTGACGTTTCCCCTGCCGGAGACTGAAGTACCCGGTTGAGGAAAGCTTCTTCCTGAAGAAAAAGGCCTTTTTCGAAAAGGCCTTTTTCTTTATGGTATGGAAGGGTCTAATTTTCCAGCGGTTATTAGGCCTTTGATCCCCGAGTAAGGAACAGGTGATGGAAATAAAATTGGCTTGTTTTGACTCGTAAATTGACTTTCCTTTCCTCGAGACAGTAATTTCGCACCCCGAAAATGAAGATGAAACAGCAGTTTTATCCCGGGAAAAAGACTGTCGGCGTGTTAAGCGGGGTTATCCTTTCCAGTGTGGTTGCCTTTTACCTGCTGATCTTGTTTTGGCCTCAGGGTAACCCGTATGAGCGAGTGAATGTGGACATTCCCAAAGGATCCTCCCTGGCGGAAATCAGTGCACAGTTGCGCAAGAAACATATCATTCGCAACGAAAAGGCGTTCTTAGTAGCAGTAAAAACCCTGGGGCATGAAAGAAACATTCCCGCTGGGTCCTACACGCTTCAGGCTGCCCGCACCAATTTTGGTATCATCCAACAGTTGGTGAACGGGTCCCCACGACTCATCAAAGTGACCATTTTGGAAGGATGGAAAATGACCGATATCGCCCGACATTTGGAAACGCAATTGGGAACTGACCGGGAGGCTATCCTATCTTTAAAACATGACCCCCAACTTCTCGAGGCGTGGAATATCCCCGGTGAAAGCCTAGAGGGGTTTCTTTTTCCTAATACCTATTATTTTCATAAAGGCCAGGCGCCCAGGAGTTTATTATCGGCCATGCTCCAGGAGTATCGACAAACCATAACTCGGGCCTTGTTGAAACGGGCCCAGGAATTGGGTCTATCGGAATTGGAGGTGGTGACCCTGGCCTCCATCATTGAGGGCGAGGCCATTCATGACGAAGAGCGTCCCATTATTTCAGCGGTTTATCATAACCGTTTGAAGCAGGGGATGCGGCTCCAGGCCGACCCCACCATTCAATATTTAATTCACGATAGTCCTCGGCGACTACTGAAACGGGACTTGAAAATTGATTCCCCTTATAACACTTATTTATACAACGGTTTGCCTCCCGGCCCCATCAATAATCCTGGGTTGCAATCTATTTTAGCGGCCCTGTACCCGGCGGATAACGATTACCTCTATTTTGTAGCCCGCGGCGATGGGTACCACACCTTTTCTCGTACGGAGGCGGAGCACTTGAAAGCCAAACGTGCCTTCCAGAAAGTACGTCGTGATATACGACGGAAAAAGAGCCTGAATCAAACAAAAGCGGGATAATTACTTTGCCAAAACAAACTCTGAATTCCATCCAAAAGGCGGCGGTTGAGGCCATCGATAAGCCGGTCCTCATCTTCGCTGGTGCCGGGAGCGGTAAGACCCGCGTGCTTACCCATAAAATCGCCTACCTAATCAAAACTGGTCAGTACGATCCGGCCTCCATCCTAGCGGTGACGTTTACCAACAAGGCGGCAGACGAGATGCGTTCCCGGGTGGATAAGCTGCTCCACACTAAAACTTTACCGTTGCAAATTGGGACTTTCCATTCCATCTGTGCCCGCCTGCTCCGGAAAGAGATTCATCGCTTGGGCTTTACACCCAATTTCGTCATCTATGACCAACAGGATCAATGCAACCTCCTGAAAATTGTTATGGATCAAATGAATGTCAGTAAGAATTATCTCACACCCCAACAAGTCCAGAATCGCATCAGTTACTATAAAAGCAAATTGATCTTGCCAGAGGAAGCTATTAAACAAACCCGTACTGTGCGGGATAGGACCATGGCGGAGATCTATCCCCAGTATCGCCTGGCCCTGAAGGCGAACAATGCCCTGGATTTTGACGATTTATTGCTATTTCCCCTGGAGTTGTTTGATAAATATTCCACCGTGCTGAAACGTTATCAGAAGCAGTGGAAGTATATTTTAGTGGATGAATACCAGGATACAAACCGGCCTCAATTTCTGTTTGTGAGTTGCCTGGCGGAGAAACATCGACGAATTTCCGTGGTGGGGGATGATGATCAATCCATCTACGGTTGGCGCGGGGCGGACATTCGCAATATCCTCGATTTTGAGAAAACCTTTCCCGAATGCGAAGTGTTTACACTAGATAAAAATTATCGTTCTACCCAGGAAATCCTGGATGCAGCCACCGCCGTTGTTCGGAACAATAAGGATCGCGCTGAAAAAGAATTGTCGGCGGTGAGTGGGAATGGGGACAAACTGGGCTTGATTGTCACCAACGATGAAATGGAAGAGGCTGACGCCGTTATCAGTGCCCTGGAGAAAGAAATAAAGCTGAAAAAGCAGACCTTTAACCATTTTGCCGTCCTCTACCGTACCAATGCCCAGTCGCGCGCCTTGGAAGACAGCTTTCGCCGGAATGGGATTCCGTATAAAATCGTCGGCGGGATCCGCTTTTATGAACGTAAAGAGGTGAAAGACCTCCTGGCCTATCTCCGCCTCCTCGTCAATCTGAAAGATACTATTTCTCTGCGCCAGATTATCAATTTCCCGCCCCGTGGAATTGGTCTTAAAACGGTGGATAAATGCGTAAAGATGGCCAAAGAAAAGAAGATTGAACTGTTTGATACCCTGGCTGACCCCGGTCTCATGGGCATCCGCGGAAAACAGGCCGAGTCCTTGGTGGCTTTCCATACCCTCATTACCAAATACCACGAATTGTTGGATAAATTGAATGTGGGTGAACTGGCCCGCACGTTGGTTGACGAAACCGGGATTCTAAAGTATTATAAGGGATTGGATACTCCCGAGGACCAGGAGCGGCTTCGAAACGTCCATGAAGTTTTGAATAGCATTGACGACTACATGCAGCGCAACCCGGAAGGTAAACTGGGGGGCTTTTTAGAGGAAGTTGCCTTGCTTACCGATATCGATCAGTGGAATGAACATAGCAATGCGGTGACGTTGATGACTGTCCATGCTGCCAAGGGATTGGAATTTCCGGTTGTGTTTATAACCGGGTTGGAAGATGGCCTCTTTCCCCTTTACAATTCGTTGAACGACCGTAAAGAGTTGGAGGAGGAACGGCGTTTATTTTATGTGGGACTGACCCGTGCCAAGAGGAAAGTCTATTTGTTATACAGTACCCAACGGCGCCGGATCGGGGCCGAAAATACATACGGTCTGGTGTCCCGCTTCGTTCAGGAAATACCCTCCCAGTGTCTGGAGAATATATCGTTTTCCTCGGCCTTGACCCGGCGGGTCATTACCACCCCCAAAGGTTCCACAAAAGTGGAGGTGAAACGGACGGTGACTACCTTCGACGACTTCAAGATCGGGGACCTTGTAGAACACGCCATTTTTGGGGTGGGTAAAGTCATGGCCCTGAGCGGTACGGGGGAGAACCAGCGGGTGGGGGTGGTATTTAAGGACGGCTTACGCAAGAAGCTCATTGTCAAGTTCGCCAAATTGCGCAAGATCGAGTCGCCTTCCGTTTCCTGACCGTTCGTAAGATTTCTTTGTTCGCGATGAATAAGGTATTTCATTGGGTCTATTTTTCTGTTTAAGTTATATGAGACTCATTCTCAATAGGAAAGAATATCATAATGAATGCACAACCCCTTGCAGAAATCTTAAGAACTGAAGGATTGCGCTCGACATGGCAGCGCCAGGCCGTCTGGGAAGAAATCTGTTCCACGGATGAACATCGCGATGTGGAGGAGATTTACTTAGCGCTGAGAACTGCGGGGCTCAACGTCTCCCGGGCCACGGTTTACCGTACCGTGGAGGTCCTCGTGAAAAATAACCTGGTAAACAAGCTGGATCTAGGCGACGGACGTGTTCGCTACGAACATCACCAGGCATTGCAACATCACGACCATTTGATCTGCCTGCGATGTGGCACAATCGAGGAGTTCACCCATGCTGCGATCGAATCGCTACAAGAGGAAGTAGCTCAGGAATTTGGTTTTCAGATCGTAGAGCACCGCCATCAACTTTACGGTTATTGTCGCGATTGTCTGGAGTCACGTGACCATACTTGATCTACGTCCTGGAGATACGGCAGCTATTGTCTCTTTTCTGGGCGAGCTGGAAGTCAAGTCCCGTTTAGGGAGATGGGGATTCTACCCGGGGTTCGTTTCCGCTTAGTGAAAGTTGCTCCCTTGAACGGCCCAGTAGAGAGTTAAAAGTCCGGGACTACTACGTTTCTTTACGCCAGTCCGATGCGGCTTATATTGAGGTCCGGACTTAGCCATGGCCAACCGGGTAAAACCAGCCACCGACGTTCGTAAACCCTGGATTACCTTGGTGGGGAATCCCAATTCTGGGAAGACGGCTCTTTTCAATCTCCTTACCGGCGCCCGCCAGAAAGTGTCTAACTATCCCGGGGTAACGGTGGAGAAGAAGTATAACACCCTTTCTCTACCAGATGACACCACCGTCCAGGTCCAGGACATGCCGGGCACGTTCAGCCTGACACCTGAATCTTACGACGAACGTATTGTTACGGAACAGGTGCTGGAGTGGATCCATGGGATTAATCCCCCGGCAGCCATCATCTCCGTCGTGGACGCCACCAACCTTAGCCGGAATCTTTACCGTACTTCTCAGTTATTGGACCTGGGTATTCCCGTAATAGTCGCCATTAACATGATGGACTTGGTGAATAAACGTAGCCAGAAAATTGACGTGACATATTTAAAGGAGGCTCTGGGAGCAGCCGCGGTGATTCCCCTTTCGGCGCTGGAAAAGTGCGGTTTGGAAGAATTGAAAACCGCCCTGGTGCAAATCCTTCGTTCACCTCCCATGAAACCACAATTTTTCCCCATTCCCCTCGATAAAAGTGTCGAGGAGAAGGTGGCTCCTTTGGTGGAAAAGTTTCAAAAACATTTTTCCTTTTCCCATCGACTGGCCCTTGCCCAGGCCTTATGGTTGGTGACCCGTCAATCCGTCCTGGATATCTATCAACACGCCTCTCTCGATGGCCAGGGACCGGATTTTACAAAGACGGGACCAGGCAGTAAGGGCGTTAGATTCACTGGGGTATCCCAATCGCATCTTGGAGGCTACTTTACGCTACCATTGGTTGGATGCGCTCCTGGTAACGGACTCTACCTCGATCACGCGTAAGAACCGCAGTGAAAAGTATGATCGCGTCCTGACCCATCCCTGGTGGGGCCCGCTCATTTTTATCACCGTTCTATACTTGATTTTCCAGGCCATTTTTAGCTGGGCCACGATTCCCATGGAGTGGATCGGGTCCGGCGTGGATTAGGTAGGAACGGCATTATGGAATTAAATGCCCAGCGGTTTAATGCGGGAATTGTTGGTGAAGGGCGCGGTGAGTGGCGTGGGGTCTATTCCGGTATTTTTACCCCAAATACTCATCTTGGTCTTTTTCTTAAGCCTGTTGGAGGATTCAGGGTACATGGCACGGGTGGCTTTCATGTTGGACTGCCTCATGAACCGGGTGGGCTTGCACGGCCGGTCCGTTCTACCTCTTATAAGCGGTTATGCCTGTGCCATTCCAGGCATTATGTCCACCCGAACTATCGATAGCTGGAAAGAGCGCCTCATTACGATCCTGATTATACCCCTCATGAGTTGTAGCGCTCGTCTACCGGTTTATACCCTCATGATCGCGGCCTTTATCCCTTCTATGAAAATCCTCAGTTTTATCCAACTCCAGAGTCTGTCCCTGGTCATCATGTATTTCCTGGGAACGGCCACCACCCTGGTGATGGCCAAAGTTCTCAGTTCTTTTATTGTCCTAGAATTGCCCCCTTACCGAATCCCATTGATGCAGTCCGTCCTCCGCCAGGTTTATAGCCGGGGGAAAGTTTTTGTTCGCAATGCGGGTCAGATTATTTTAGACATTTCCATGGTTCTGTGGTTCCTGGCGTCTTTCCCGCGCCAGAATACGGCTGGGGAACCGGTTCCCATCCAGCGGACCTATGTCGGTAAAATTGGCCGGTCCATCGAACACGGTGATTAAGCCCCTGGGCTTCGACTGGAAGTTGGGGATTGGTTTGCTCACTTCCTTTGCTGGCCACCTTTGCCATCATGCGTCATGAAACCAGAAGCTGGAAGTGGACCCTGTTCATGATCGGGTATCTCAACGTCTTGGCCTACTTGGGGTTCGTTTATCATGTACCAAGGTGGCTGGTTGTTAGGGTGGTCCTGATGAATTGGCAGACCATTACGGCTCTTGCCCTGGTGGTATGGGTCCTCATTTACGTGATCTGGAAGTTCTTCCGTCAATTTTATACGGTGGAAAAAGATCCCCATTGTGAATATTGTCCCGTTCCTAAACAGGCGGGTCATAAAAAGAAAACGAAAGATGTCTGGTTACACTAAGTCCTTGGCCATTTTCAAAAGCTCTCCCCTGGTCTTTCCTTTAAGCATATAACCCAGCTGCTCAACTAAATTCCTGACATTCGCGTTTTGGGGCAGTAAGCGTAACCATAGGGTTCACATACCCTGTTTTTTGGTCTCTGATGCCACCGAGTCCATAATCTTTTTGGCATATCCTTGTCGTCGAAAATGAGGGGTCTACAAAAAGGTGAAAAAGCGTGCCCCTGTGGTTTTCGTAGTCGTATGCACAACTGAGATGGGCTACAACGTATTCATCCTTTACTAGTAGATAAGTAACCGAACCCGGATCAAGGAGGGCTAGTCGGCCCCATTTCTGGAAGCCAAAGGGGTAGGTCATGCGCTGTTCGGAGGTCTTTTGGATTTTGAAACCAGCGCTGCAGGATTGGCTTCAGCCTGGCGCGTTCTTTAGGGTTGGCGTAGGAAACAATTTTTAGGGTAGTTTCCATGGTCAATAAGTTACCCTTTTTCGTGGGGAACTGCTAAGCCTTGATTTCCTTGACATTCATTTGTAGGAGGGAAAAATTCCAGCGTCTATGAAACCGATTACACCCATCGAAGCTTTCCAGGAAGGACAGAAGGTTCAGGGTTTTTACTTGTGTACCGAAAAGCACGTGCGCCACACCCGTACGGGGGAGTTGTTTTTAGACCTCACTCTCCGAGATCGGACTGGCGTTATTCATGCTAAGATTTGGGACAAAGTTTCCCAATTCAATGAACGGTTCGCCAATGGCGATCCGGTCGTAGTGGCCGGTGTGGTGGAGACCTTCCAGGAGCGCCTGCAACTGGTTATTAAGCGTATTAACCGGGCCTCCGTTCAATACTATGGTAGGTACGGTTATGATCCCGCCTTGCTCGTCCCCACGGCGCCCCAAGATGCCAAAGGAATGTGGAAGGAAATAGTTCAGTTTACAAGGACCATTCAGAACCGCCATCTACGGAACTTGGTGGCGCGAATTTACCGGGAGAACAAAGACCGCCTCTTGGTGGCACCAGCCTCGGTGAGCATGCACCATAATTACCGTTCCGGGTTTCTGGAACATACACTTTCCATGGCGCAAATCGGGAAGCAGCTCGCCGCTCATTACGATGTGAATGCTGATCTACTTATAACCGGGATTTTGCTCCACGATATCGGTAAACTACGGGAGATCACCACTGGTTTCCAGGCTGAGTACACCGATGAAGGACACTTTTTAGGTCACATTATCATGGGACGGGACATGCTTCGAGAGACGGCCCAGACCATTCAAGGCTTTCCCTCCAAACTGCTAATAATGCTGGAACACATAATCCTAGCACACCAGGGACACCACGAGTGGCAAAGTCCCAAACAACCTGCCTTTAAAGAAGCGCTCTTGCTGCATTTAATTGACTATATGGATGCAAAAATGAATCTCATGGAAATTGCCCTCAGCGAAGATCAGAACGAAGGAAACTGGACTGACCGTAAAAACATATTCCGTATTCCTCTGTTTAAAGGTGAGCATGAAACTGAATAAACTGGTGCAGGCTGCTATGTTCGCAGCTGTGGCCGTGGGGGTAGGTTTTTCCCTTCTGTTGGTGCCCAATGTTGAACTCATTACCCTCACCATTTTTCTGGCCGGCCTGGTTTTAGGTCCTGGTTGGGGGATATTGGTGGGGGGGACGGCGGAGGTAGTATTCACTTCGTTAAATCCCTTGGGCTCGGGACTCAGTTTTCCCCCTCTCTTTATCTCCCAGGTGCTTTCCATGATGCTCATTGGCATAACCGGGGGTTTATGTCGCCCTTTTTTCTACCGTTTTAAGTTTAATTTACGCCGGGTAGTCGCCTTAGGCCTGGTTGGTTTTCTACTCACTTTTATTTACGACTCTCTAACCACCTTGAGTTATCCTCTCAGTACCGGGTTTGGCGGCCCCCAGATACTGGGTGTGTACCTGGCTGGGTTAGGGTTTACTTTTTTACATCAAATCTGGAACGCTGTGGTCTTCGCGTTGGGAGTTCCCAAGGTGGTGCAGCATCTCGCCGGTGTGGGAATGGTAACTCCACGCGGATAGAGTGTGGATAACCATTGGAGCGTGGCGAGTTTTAGGGAATACCGTACCTCTGCATGGAGCCTGATCGGGGGAGTGTGGTTCCTGCTCACGGCTTGGGCGCCGTCCCAGGACGTCTCGGTTCTACCCTTCGACTGGAGTGGTCAGAATGGGTTAATCACTGTCGATGGGGCCCTGTTTTGGAATCGGGATTGGAATGGCGGATTATTGTTTTTTGATGGCAGTTTTGCTTCTTATCCGGCGCGTTATGGACCGGGGTTCCAGCGTGGGTTTGACCCCCAAGTCCCCAGTAATTTTTCTTCCCTGGATTCGCTGCCCGATAGTGCTTTGGTAACAACATTCGTCGACTACCACCGGGGAGATTATCTTTACGATCAATTAGAAATTCATTCTACGCTGGCGAATTCAGGCAACGCCCTGGAACTCTATGGTTTTAAACGTTCCTACGGGGGGCCGTGGGGTCAATTCTATCAGCAACCCCCGGGTCCGGAAGGACCCATTCAGCAATCTTATCGCCTGGACTATCACTCGCGAGAAGGCCCCCACGAATGGGGCAGTGCGGTGGCTTACTTGGTGACGAATAGCGGTTTACCGGATACTTCCTTTACCCAGCGCGGTTTGCACCGGGACCACATTACCACCGCTACCCTTCAATACCAGTACCACGGTTCTTCCTGGACATGGTCCTCCCGCGAGTCTTTATTCAATCAGGTAACCCGGGTGAAATCGGCCCTCTTACCCTCACCAGGAACTCGTTACTTTACCCGTGGTCGTTTACACAACCGCTGGTCCACGGTGTCGGCAAATGACGGCCAATGGAACCTGGGAGTTGTGGCGAATATCCAGGATTATTCCTTTACTTCCCTGGGGTACAAACAGCGTGGCTGGGCGTTATTCTATGGAGGCCAAGAAACATCCTGGGGGGAACTTCAGGTAGGTTTTGGGAAAGGTCCCCAGGTGATGGAACCTTACGTTTCGTTTCGATCCCGTATTAGGTGGTGGGGAATACAATTGGATTTGCGTTATCTCCGTGAACCCCGGCCGCGGCTCATTTCCTATTGGCAAGCAGAAGAACGGCCTTTTTTCGAGAATTGGTCTCGGGCGAGGTTGTCTCTCTCCCGGAAGGGACCTCGGTTGGCGTGGCAGGGGCACATTATGTCCACCGGGGTGGACAAATATTTCCCGCTAAATGATGATTTAGTCGGAGATACGTCCAAAACGGCGCGCGTGGTAATGTACGCGCTAAACGCGAACTTGCGTTTGTTCCCGAGCTGGTATCTCCGGGGGACATTCCGGTTCACGACGCCCCAGGATCCCTTGTCGGACGGCATTGGGCAATATTTCCTTGTAGGACTTAATGGACAGAAAGGGTTTTTTACCGGTAAAATGAATACGCAGTTAAACGTATGGGTGGAACGTTGGTCAGCGCGGGATACTACCTTGGGCTTTCATCCCTTTCAGAATAGTCCCTTTCAAGTTCGCGATCTCCCCAACCCCCTTTCCGAGAGTTGGGTTCTCCATTTCCAAGTCTCCGCCCGGGTTTCTACCTTGAAAATAACCTATCGAGTGGATAATGTCCTTTATGCCCTTAAACCGCTGGCCCTGAAGCTATTTCCGGGTTTAAAGGAAGAGGATTTATGGCTTCGCAATAACTACTTTCTAAACGGACTCCAATATCCCCTGGCGCGCATGGTTTCTTTCCAGGTCGAGTGGGAGTTTAAAGATTAACCCCGGTTAACGGGTTTCATTACCAGCTACGACGGCAAATTCCGTAGGCAAAGCGCCTACGTCAAAGGTAACGAGTTCATTTCCTGCCGTGTCGGTAACGATGACTTGGTCTGGGGCAATATAATCAGTGAGTCCAAAGAAGAGATAATCCTGGTAAGCCCCCGCCGAATAAACCCCGGCGAAAGCCCCAATCTGGTTTTCGAAATCAAGGGACAGGTCGCTGTTTACCGGGGCCATACCACTTCCTGTGGTTCGGAAGAGCGTTCCTTGAACCATTACCCAGTCCGACCCAACCTGGGATGTGACCCCATAGTCGTTGGTAGTTACGACGCCGCTTTGTAAGTCAATGGTGCTGGTGCCCGCACGGGATTCATAGGTGGCACCATCGAAGACAAACGAGTTACTGGCCACGTACAATAATCTGTTTAAAAGTGAGAGCCTACCCGGGCCGGGGATCACCTGAAAAGTATCCACAATAGTTCTATTGGGAAGGGCAATCTTTAAAATATAATCTGCCGGATTCCATTGAATGTCCATGGTTATGGACGTGTAAAGAAAGTCGTCCACAATGAGGATATCCTCTGGTAAAGCTCCCACGGCAATGGTATCCAGCACGGTTTGGGTATTGAGATCCACCATAAGAATGCCTGCCAAGTTCCAACACGTGATATAGCCTATATTGTCCTGTATGGCCAGGTAACGGGGGCTGGCGTTGGGCAAGGCCAGCGTCCCCTCGTGGCTCAACGACGATTGAAGGTTGATGATTTCCAGTGTGTGGCTGTTATTGTTTATAATATAGAGGCGATCGCCATCTATGATAAAGGATTGGGCCACGTCACCCAACTCCCGACCGGTGAGATTCTGGAAAAGCGGGCCCGTAATGTCGTTATTACCCGGAGTGAAGGCCCACAAAGAAGCATTGTTAGCGTTGAAGTTTCCTTCACATAGCACTAACACACTCCCCTTTTCAAGGGAGATAACATCTTGGTTTACATCGTTCTGATCGCAACCTGAAAGAAGCATAGAGAAGAAAATGATGAAGGGTAGGATTTGGTTTTTCATGGGGACTCCCGTTTTTATGAAGTTGGTTGGTAGATAATGGTGAAGAGAAATGACCGGCCAGGTTCGGGATAACCGTAGGTGCCCTGGTAGGATTGGTTGAGGAGATTGTCCACCGTAAGAAGGAGAGTCAATTTCCGGAACCACTGTGGGGTGTAGGCGAGAGTTAGGGCCGCCAAGGCGTAGGGCGCCAGGGTAATATCATCAGGATAATCGTATTGAACGGTGCGTTGTGAAACCGCTACTATATTCATATTGATGGTAAAGTTGTTAGCGGTGAACTCCAGGCTCCCCGTGGCCACGAAGCGCGGTGTGTAACGCAAGAGTTCATGGGTGATGAGATTGTGAGCTTTCACCAACATGACGGAGCCGTAGGCGCGGTAATCGTCTCGTTGGTAGTCGAACTGGAAAGTGCCGCTGAATCGCTGGGTCCGGGCCTCGTTTTGGGCCTGCCACCAACCGGTGGAATCGGGGACCCACCGAATAAGGTTGGTACTGTATTTATTCGTCAGAACAAGGGTGGCCGACCCGCGCTTGAAGAGCCGCCGCACATCCAGCGATTGAGTGGCTGTTTCCTCGGGTAGTAGGGCTAAGTTTCCGCCCGGACGCCAGTAGAGGTCGTTAAACGTTGGGTAACGGAAGCTGGTGCCACCATTCAGGTTCAAGTTTGTTTTTTGGTTGAGGTTAGCACCCAACCGCAGGTTGTACGTAAGAATTTGGTACAGCTCCCAGGCCCGTTCCCACCGTGCAGTGGGATTCAGCGTCAGCCACTTGTTAGGAGTGTAATCTATTCCGGAGACGGCGGAAAAGATCTGGCGGTGGTGTGTTCCCACCTCCGTACTGACAATGGATTCCCACTTCCCCTCACCTTGGAGTAGCACCCTGAGTGTGGGTCGGAGACGGGTCTTTAGGTGGTAACGGATCGTTTCCGCCCTGAGGGTGTGGTCGCTGTTAATGCGATATTCCGGTTGGCGATAATTTTCCGAGCTCCAACGGCTGGTTAAGATGAGTGTCTGGTAGCCTTTGGGGAATAAACGGGAACATTGTAGGGAAGCCCCGGTTAGCTGATCACGCCGCCGGGCAGCGTTAGTCGCGGCCTGGATAGGACCATTTACTCCCCGATCCTGTTGAGAATAAAACAGAAAGCCCCTAACCAGTTGTTGGGAGTTAGGGCGATAATTCAGTTTGAATACCCCGAACCGCCGGGTGATTTGATTATTTTTCCTGTGTTTTTTCAGGCCATGCCATTCATAGGGATAGTTTCCTTGATAGGTTTCGCTACCTCCCTGGAGGGTGCTGTGCCACTTACGGCGGGTAATGTGTCCCTTTGCCACCCATTGCTCCAACCCCCAACTGCCCCGGGAATAGCGGATCTGTGTCGGTTCCTCTTGGGATGATAATTGAAGAACCCCGTCAACGGCACCGGAACCGTAAAGGACGCCTGGCAGGGGAGCCAGAGCCAGGCGATTTACTAATGTTCCAGGCAATTGAGACAGGTCCGTCTCGCCGTTTTGGGGGTTGGTGAGATCAATGCCTTCTACTACCACTTTCACCTGATTGGCAGTGCCACCGTCGATGGCCAAGGAAGTATTTCCTGCCAGGCCACCGTAATTGCGCAGGATTCCACCGGGTAGACTACGGAATTGTCCCTGGTACACCGTTTCGTCTAACAGGGATTTTGAGTGGGTAAACCGGTAACGTGTAAAACCGGTAGCGTCAGGCCGCACTCCTACGGGTTTCAACCTGATGGGCTGTGCAATGAGGGATATCACCCAGGGCTGGTGGGGTGGGATTTTTACGGTGCGCGACTGGTAGCCGTAGCGGGAAAAGGTGAGAGAGTCGAT
Organism: uncultured bacterium; assembly: GCA_964628055.1. GTDB lineage: Bacteria > Fidelibacterota > Marinisomatia > Marinisomatales > TCS56 > CAZBEL01. Next base: position 17,902 of record CAZVNL010000013.1, read on the forward strand.
AGAGGGCCAGTGGGGAGGGAGTTGGAATTCCCCGTATTCGTCCGTCATAGTCCAGACCCGCCCACCGGGATCAGCAATATAGACGTAGGGGAGCGGAGTTCCTCCAGTGGTGATTACCTTACCCTGGATTGTACCCCAGGCAGGAGTTGCCAAGCATAGCAGGGAGGGAAGGAGCAGACACCAATGTCGATACATCTTAGACCCCGAATCGTGTCGGGATCATGATAACTATTTGAACATCAGAAGTGGAAGCATTCAATTGTATCATGACCTTTCGCCCGAAAGCCAGTGGATATCACCGATTCGCCCAGGTCTCCTGACTCATGCTTTTACGATCAAGCCAACCTTCTCATCCCTTCAACAGGACAATGGCATTACGGTTGATCAACGCATTCACAGTAGCGGGAACTGTGCTCGATTTTCACGAGCTTCCCTGCCACGAATCGTATTCAAAAGGTAAGGCAAGCTTAGGGGTAGGGAACCATGCTTGGCAATCTTTTTCCGCTGCCACCATGATAAAGGCAAAATTTGATGTTGGTTATGACCCTGTTGGATTTAACGGAAACAGTAAATCAATAACCTACTTCCGTCCGGTGCGGTTTTTTTGCAATTTCATCCTGGGTGGTTCCCTTCGCCTTACCCCTTGTGAATGAAGAAAATAGAGGGATAAATTCGCTCATGTTTTATCCAAGATCACAATGCATCAACAACATTTTATCGTAAATGTGTCCGTCATGAATCTCTACGGTGAACCTGCGTTCGAGGCTCCTGTAGTAACTCAGGCGCTCTTAGGAGAGACCTGTCAACTCTTGGAGTTGGCCGACTCCTGGGCACAAATACGTCAGTGGGATGACTACGTGGGATGGGCGCCACGCACCCAGGGAGTGCTCACGGACAAACCTTACCAGGCCAACTTTACATACCACGGTTTTTGCACCAGGGTTTACTCTTCCCATAATGAGGAAAATATTATTCGGGAGCTGGTGTATGGCTGCCAGGTGGAAGCGACTCCGGCACCTCAGAAAGGCTACAACCTAATTTTACCAGATGGCTGCGAGGGTTGGGCCAATGGTCCTTTCGACAACATCGTAGCTCGAGCTGACCGGGTGACAATCATCGCCGTTGCCCGCACCTTTTTAGGGGTGCCGTACCTGTGGGGTGGTAAGTCGCCCCGGGGGTTTGATTGTTCCGGATTTACGCAGACCGTGTTCCGTACGGTGGGCATTAACCTTCCCCGAGACGCTCACAAACAGGCGGAATTTTTCCAGGATGCAAGGGTGGATTACACCCAGGCACAACCGGGAGACCTTCTGTTTTTCGGTACCAAAGATAATATCACTCACGTCGCTATTTATTTAGGTCAAGAACAATTTATCCATTCGCAAGGTTGGGTGCGGGAACAGAGTTTCGATTCCCAGGACGCCGATTATCATGGGCGCTTGAAAGAGAAATATTTGTTCACCTGCTCCATTGACAAGGTGTTGGCGGCCTAATGTCCTTGCATCGTACCCTGAACGGATCCTTGTTGAGTCGCGCCGTGTTGGTTCTGAACACCAATTTCACCCCCTTGATGATTTGCACGGCCAAACGGGCCATTTGCCTGTACTTCCTGGAAAAAGTCGATGTCGTAGAAACCTATCAGGAGAGTATTCATTCTCCCTCCCTCACCCTGGCGTTACCCAGCATCGTCAAGTTGAAGGAATATGTCCATTACAATAGCATGAGCGTTATTTTGAGTCGCAAGAATATTCTCCTGCGTGATCACCACCAGTGCCAATACTGTGGTCGGAAAACAGGCCCCCTCACCATTGACCACGTCATCCCTCGGGAAAGGGGTGGGAGTGACCAGTGGGATAATTTAGTAACCGCCTGTCAGCCGTGTAATTTGAAAAAGGGTAACCACACACCCGAAGAAGTGAGTATGCGTCTATTGAGAGTTCCGCGCAAACCCAACCGGATTCATTACTTCCAGCAATTTGTACAAGAACTACAGGCAGCTTGGCGACCTTATCTTTTTTTAGAACCCCTGTAAATTGAGTAAACACATGAAACGGGTTTTGAGTGGAATTCAACCTTCCGGTGAATTACATCTGGGTAATTATTTTGGCATGATGTCGCGTATGATCGCCTACCAGGAGGAAAGCGACCTGTTCTGTTTTATCGTAAATTATCATGCTTTAACTACCATCCATGATAGGGAGTGCCTCCAGGCGAATACCCTGGATGCCGCGCTGGATTTTTTAGCCCTGGGGTTGGATCCTGAAAAAGCGACTTTTTGGGTGCAGTCTGACGTTCCCCAGGTGACCGAATTGACCTGGATTTTGTCTAATCTAACGGGGATGGGGTTACTGGAACGCGCCACATCTTATAAGGATAAAATCGCCCAGGGCGTACGTCCCAACGTGGGGTTGTTTTCGTACCCCCTTCTCATGGCAGCGGATATTCTTTGCTTCGGGGGCGAGATCATCCCGGTAGGGAAGGATCAGAAGCAGCATGTGGAAATCACCCGGGATATCGCCTTGCGCTTCAACCAAACCTTTGGGGAGGTGTTTATCGTTCCGGAACCGGATATTGAAGAGGTGAACCAGTTAGTCCCGGGAATTGACGGACGGAAAATGAGCAAATCTTATGGAAACACCATTCCCATTTTTGGGGATGAGGAACGCATTCGCCAGTTGGTTATGTCCATCGTTACCGATTCCACACCGATCCAGGAACCTAAACCGGTTGATACGCCTCTCTTTCACCTGTACAGTCTTTTTCTGACTCCCGGCGAGCGGGAGCAATTAAAAGAGAGGTTCCAAACGCCGGGCTTGGGATATGTGGCGGTGAAAAAGGAACTATTCGCTCACTTAATGGATTATTTTCAACCCTACCGGGAGAAGCGTGTGTATCTCCAAAAACATCGGGAGGACGTTTTAGAAACCCTTCGAAAAGGGGCCACCAAGGCCGCAGCGGTTGCTGACAGCTTTATGCGAAAGGTCCGCAGCGCAGTAGGACTCTATTATTGGGATTGACGTGTACCGGATTCGCCTGGAGCAGTTTGAAGGTCCGTTAGATCTATTACTCTATTTCATCCGCCGGGATGAGATTGATATTTACGACATTCCCATCGCCCGGATTACGGCGGAATACATGGAAACGTTGGAAATGATGCAACAGATGAACTTAGCCAAGGCGGGTGATTTTATTGTTATGGCGGCCACCCTCATGCGTTTGAAAGCCAAGATGTTACTCCCTCGGGTGGGGGATGCGGAAGATGAGGAGTATGAAGACCCCCGGACGGAACTGGTGCGCCAGTTGCTGGAATACCAGCGCTTCAAGAAAGCCGCGGAAACGTTGGAGCACCTGGCCCATAGCCAACGGGAACATTTCACCCTTGGTCAAGAACTGGCTCTCGAACCCCTAGAAGATACAGTGGACCATTACCTAAAAGACGTCTCCCTGTTTCACCTGGCGCAAGTTTTTAAGGAGGCCTTGGAACGGGTCCCGGTATTAAAAGATTACGAACTGCACCGAGAACCAGTGAAGCTCGATGACCAACGGGCGTACATTCTCCGTAGTTTTGACGGGGATCGACGGACGACTTTCTCCGCGTTGATCAATCCTCTAAAATCCCGTCTGGAAATGATTGTAACCTTTTTAGCACTCTTAGAGATGATTCGCAGCCGGGAGATCGCCATTATGCAAAAACGACGCTTCGGGGAAATTGAGTTGCGTTTATTGAAGTCCCAGTCCTGAAGGACCGTAGCTCATGCGCCAGGAAGAACAGTTACAAATCATCGAAGCCCTGCTTTTTTCATCCCTTGAACCGTTAACTCAGCGGCGGGTGGATGCCGTGTTCAAGGGACAAGCCCCTGTTTTAAAAGAGTGTATCCCCACCCTGCAAGCATGGTTACAAAAGGGGCACCACGCCCTGGAAATTCAGGAAGTAGCGGGAGGGTATCGTCTGGTAACGCGGGCGGAGTATGCCCAGTGGATCCGACGACTGGAACCGCACAAGGGGCAGTTGTATTTATCCCAAGCCGCCCTGGAAACACTGGCCATCGTGGCCTATAAACAACCCATCAACCGTTTTGACATCGAGGCGATCCGCGGGGTCGACTGCACCGGTGTTTTGAAAACCCTCCTTACGCGGAACCTGATCCGGATTTCCGGGCGGGGAACTGGCCCCGGCCGACCTCTTTTATACGGTACTACCCGGATCTTTTTAGAGTATTTTGGGGTGAGCAGTCTCACCGACTTACCCAAGTTGAAGGAGATCAAAGAGCTGGATGAAGGCCAGAGCCAGGAACAGGTGGCTTTATTTTCCCCTGACGTGGAAACCCCCGCTTCAGAAAATGTTACCAATTCTGCCCAGGAACCAACTTGATTCAGAAGGTGGGGTAGGAGTGCGGACTAAGCTTTACGTTTCATGCGGTTAAATAAATATTTGGCCCTAGCAGGGGTGGCTTCCCGCCGTGCTGCGGAGCAACTGATTCGCGCCGCCACCACAACCGTGAACGGTAAGGTGATCCTGGATCCCGCTTATGTTGTTCGCGACGACGACCTCGTCTGTTACGATGGCCAACGTCTTACCCTAACTGACCATTCAAAAGTTTATTTGTTGAATAAACCGGCAGGTGTGATCACCACCAGCAATGATCCCCACGGACGGTCTACAGTGGTTGATCTCATCCCCCACAAAGGACGCCTTTTTCCCGTGGGACGATTAGACCAAGCTACCACGGGTCTCTTACTACTCACCAATGATGGGGAATTGATGGAGCGGTTATTGCATCCCCGGTACCAGGTTCCGCGCCTCTATGAGGTCGTCATCGACCGTCCGTTACAGAGAGCTGAGGTTCAGAAGATGGAACGGGGATTGTACATAGGTGAAGGTGAATGGGGTCGCGCAAAGTTTGTGAAGCAAAGCACGGTAAAAAAGCGTACCACCGTTGTCCTCCGTCTCACCGAGGGGAAGAAGCGCGAGGTCCGGCGTTTGATGACGACCTTGAAGCGCCGGATATTCAGGTTATGTCGTATTCAATTCGGGCCAGTGAGCTTAGGGGATTTACCATTGGGGCACTGGCGGGAACTGACCCCGGAGGAAATAGAAAAGTTGAAAAAGTACCGGAAGCGTTAGGGTGAAATTCAGCGGCCAATACTGGGTCTGGATACGGCTTATCGAGGGTGGAAATAGTGGTATTTCCTCGTGGTTACGTGTAAATTCGCCGGCTATTTAAGAAAGTTGCAAGATGATTATCGCTATTGACGGATTAGCCGCCTCCGGAAAAAGCACCACGGCACAACAGGTTGCTCGCCAATTGGGGTTTACTTACCTGGATACGGGTGCCATGTACCGTGCCGTTACTTTGGCAATATTGGAACGGAATTTGGATTTAAGGGACGATGCTGGTCTGCGTGCCTTATTGTCCGAATTGAGTCTGGAGTTAGGATACGACCACGACGAACAGAGGATTTATTTGAACGGTCGGGACGTGACGCAGGCTGTGCGTTCCCAGCGGGTGACGTCCCGGGTAAGCGCCGTGAGCGCACTCCCCCTGGTTCGGGAAGCCATGGTGAAAATCCAACGGGAATTAGGTACTAAAGCCGATTGCGTCGTGGAAGGACGGGATATTGGGACGGTAGTCTTTCCCCAGGCCGAGTTGAAGTTTTTCATCGTGGCCGACTATGAAACCCGGGCGCGACGGCGACAAAGCGACTTACGACGATTGGGTGAAGAACAGGCGCTGGAAATCATCATGGAGGATCTTAAAAAGCGCGACGAATGGGATGCCAGCCGGGCCCATTCACCCTTGAAAAAAGCAACCGATGCAATTGTCATTGATACCTCGAATCTAACTATCGAGAAACAGGTGGCGGTTGTAGTCGAACACTATAAACACTATTTGGAAAGAAGGAAAGGTAAATGACTGAATTCAACATAGAAGAACCCGTTGCTGAACAGGCGGACGAAGAAGCTGTTATTGACGTCAGTGTAGACTCCCCTCCGGCGGAGGAAACACCGGCAAGAGAAACCACCCCCCAGAAGGAACCCCGGGACTATTTAAATCCGGATTTATTTGCTGACGTTCAAGTCCTTAACCCAGCCGACCTTGTGGATGAGGATACCCAGGACGACTTGGCGCCCATCAAAGAAAAATACCTAGAAACCATCTCGGATATTTCGGAGAAGCAAGTCATCACCGGCCGGGTGATCGGGATGAACGATGTTGAGGTTTTGGTGGATATCGGTTTTAAATCCGAAGGGGTCATCGACCGTTCGGAGTTTGCTGAAGGAGAACTGCCTAAGATTGGTGACCAGATCGATGTCTTTTTGGCCCATATTGAGGATAAGAGCGGGAATTTGGTGCTCTCCAAGGAAAAGGCCGATTTCATGCGTCGCTGGGCGGAAATTAGAGAGCGGTATGCAAAAAATGAGACGGTGACCGGTGAAATAATCCGGCGAATTAAGGGTGGGTTGGTTATTGACCTGGAGGGTATCCAGGCCTTTTTACCCGGCTCGCAAATTGACTTGCGCCCGGTGAAAGATTTCGATCAGTATATCGACCAGGAAATTGAGGTTCGTATCGTCAAACTGAACGAAGCCCGAAAAAATATTGTCGTTTCCCACAAAGTCATTTTGGAAGAGAGCCAAAAGGAACAACGCGAGGCGCTCTTGAATGAAATCGAAGTGGGGCAAGTTTTGGAAGGACGAGTGAAGAATATTACCGACTTTGGTGTTTTCCTTGATCTGGGAGGGGTGGATGGACTGTTACATATTACTGACCTCTCCTGGGGTCGCGTCTCCCATCCTTCAGAAATCGTTAACTTAGATGAGACCCTCACCGTAAAAGTCATTGACTTCGACCGGGAAAAGCAGCGCATTTCCCTGGGTCTAAAACAGTTGACTCCCCATCCCTGGGATAGCGTGGAAGAACGGTATCCCGTGGGAACTACGGTTAAGGGTAAGGTGGTAAGCATGACCAATTACGGTGTTTTTGTGGAAATCGAACCGGGGGTGGAAGGGTTAGTTCACATCTCGGAGATGTCCTGGACGCGGCACATAAAGAATCCTTCCGAGATCTATTCCATGGGAGATGAAGTGGAGGCCATGGTTCTTTCCATTGACACTGCCGAGCGGAAGATCAGCCTGGGTGCCAAGCAGCTACAGCCCGATCCCTGGGACCAGATTGAAGAAAAGTATATCGTGGGTTCCATTCACAAGGGGAAGGTCATGAATCTAACCCAGTTCGGGGCGTTTGTGGAGTTGGAGGAAGGTATCGAAGGACTCATACACGTTTCCGACCTTTCCTGGACGAAGTTAGTGAAACACCCGCGGGAAATTTTGGAGCGCGGTCAGGAAGTGAATGTGCGGGTCTTAGAAGTTTCCCGTGAAAGCCGCCGTATTGCTTTAGGCTTGAAACAGGTGGAAGAAGACCCCTGGCCGGAAATCATCAAGTACTTTGAAACCGGTAAGGAGTTTGAAGGTACAATCATTCGCATTCTGGACAAGGGGATTATTCTCCAGATGGAAAAGGATGTGGAGGGCATCATCCCCTTCGGGAAATATTCCAAGCGTAAGCGGCGCGCCGTTGCTTCCCGCTTCAAAGCTGGGGACAAAATCCGCGGGCGCGTCATGGAAGTGAAGCCCGACGATCGCAAGGTGATCCTGTTCCTGGAGGACTTGACTAAGGAAGAGGAGCCGGACTCGGGTGGCAGCAAAGTGGAAGAATTTTTAAGCACCCAAGAAGCCCCGGCTGGTGAGACCCTGGAAATACCCAAAACCGAGCCGGAGGAGGCTCAGGAGACCGCCGACGACGAAGTCAAGGAAGAAGCTTAACCGTCTCGTAAGTAGCCGGTTCAACCGGAGACCATGAATCGCCAGCGCCTGGTTGATACTATAAAACGTCAGCATTTAGGCTATCGGGGAGGGGCCCTGGCACTGGCGCTACTCCTATGGGTCTTTGTGGTGAGTGAAAATGAGTATACCTACGTCATCCAAATTCCCATCGAAGCCCGGAATCTGAGTGCTCAGAAAGCCCATAAAAAGGAAGTCCCCCGTACCGCCCGGGTGCGCATCCGGGGAACCGGCCGGAATATTTTCAAGAGTCTCTTGCTGAAAAATTTCGTATCGGATTTTAAACTGGTGTTGGATCTGGAGCGGATCTCGGAAGAATACGACTTTATCCTCAACGAGTATTTCGAGCGCTATCCCCAGAAAGTGGTCATTCCTTCCTCTTTTGGGTTAGAGTACGTGGAAGTGGTGTCTCCCCTTTCCATCCATATTAGTTTGGATGAGAACTTAGTCAAGGCCATCCCCGTAAAAGTGGGACTCCACCTGGAACTGCGTCCCGGCTATACCATGGTTGGACCCCCCCGCCTGATTCCCGACACCGTGAAGGTAGCTGGTCCTAAGGAAGTAGTTCAAACCATCGAATATGTCATGACCAAGGGGGATACTTTATGGAACGTGGAAACCCCCATCTCTATGATCGTGCCGCTTATGAAGTCTTCCAGCCATCTCTTGGAGTATTCCCACAATTCGGTGCATATTTATCAGAATGTTCAGGCCATCAGCGAGCGGATCATTAGTGAGATTCCTGTCGAAGTGGTGAATATTTATCCCGGGTTGCGTGTTTTTGTGAATCCCAGTACGGTGGCTTTGACGGTGGTGGGCGGGGTAGATCGCATCGCTGAAATTCAACCAGAGGATATCCGCGTAACCATTGATTTCAGCAAACAGTGGCGCAACAAACAGCAGTTTTACGAGCCTCAGGTGGTAGTCCCAGAAGGGGTCATCAGTTGGCAGGATTTGTCTCCCCGGAATGTTGAGTTGGTGGTAACCAAGGCCGCTGGTTGATTGTTCTGGGGATTGAAACTTCTTGTGATGAAACTGCGGTTGCCCTAGTCCGCGAGGGGGAGATTCTTGCCAACCTTGTCCACTCCCAGTTGATTCATGAATCCTACGGGGGCGTCGTTCCCGAGTTGGCCTCCCGGGAGCATGATCGCAAATTATACGGATTAGTCCAGGAGGTGTTAGACCAGGCCGGTATTGGCGTGGTAGCGTTGGGAGGCATTGCCGTCACCCGGGGACCGGGTTTGGCCGGGGCACTCCTCACGGGGGTCGGTTTTGCCAAGGGAATGGCCGTTGGTCTGGGGCAGCCCCTCATTGGCGTCCACCATTTAGAAGCCCATATCTTTGCGAACTTCCTTGCCGATCCATCGTTAGATTTTCCATTCGTATGCCTCTTGGTTTCGGGAGGCCATACACAATTGTGGTTCGTGAAAGCATTAGGAGAGTATCAACTTTTGGGTGAGACGCGGGACGACGCTGCCGGTGAAGCCTTTGACAAAGGGGCCCGTATTTTAGGTTTGGGCTACCCCGGCGGTCCGGAAATTGAACGCTTGGCTCAAGGGGGAAACCCCCAGGCCGTCCCTTTTCCCCGGGCGCTCACCTCACCACCCACCTTGGAATTCAGCTTTAGCGGACTGAAAACGGCCCTCCTGTATTTTATGGATACCTTTACTTCCCAATCAGGGTTGACTCTGGCCGACGTGGCAGCCAGTTACCAGCAGGCAATTTTAGAGGTACTGGTCATTAAACTCGCGCAAGCGGTTCACCAGACCGGTGTTTCCCGGTGCGTGGTGGCGGGCGGCGTCGCTGCCAACCAGGCCTTTCGCCGACAAATGAAACCTAATTTTCCTTCAGTGAAGGTCCTTTTTCCACCTATCGCCCTGTGCACCGATAATGCTGCCATGGTGGCCTACCTGGGAGAGTTGTATCTCCAGCGCGGTGTAACCAGCGCCTTGGACTTTCCCATCCGACCGAACTGGCCCTTGACCTGACCCGTGTCTCTGGAACTGCGCCAACATTTTGACACCCTCTTCTGGGTACTGACCCTGGTTAGCCTGGGTTTAATAGGTTGGACCTATCTCTCATTACGACATCATCCTCTAAGAAAAACGTTTCTCACCCTACGCAGTTTGGTCATGGCGGGTTTGCTATTTATTTTCCTTCAACCTGTAGTCCGGTGGGAACAGGAAACGAATACACCGTTGGTTTGGCAATTCTATGTGGATAATTCTGTGAGCATGGCCTATCATCCGCATCAGGCTTTGTCTTCCATTAACGCGGGGGTAAGCCAGTTAGTGGAAAACGTTCGGAAGAAAGAAGTCCCGTTAGAAACCTTTCTATTTTCAGGGACCGTACAGGCAGTATCGGGGGTTCCGGAGATCGCTGCCACGGGTGCTTCCACCAATTTAGGTGTGGTCATGAAACAGATTGCCAGTCAAAAGGACCGTCTGGCCGGAGTGGTTCTAATAACCGACGGGCAATTCACCCAGGGGGAAGATCCTTTACAGGAAATTTCGGGTCTCTCCATACCGCTTTTTATAGTGGGAGTGGGCGATACCGTACCTATGGTGGATATTGCTTTAGAAACGGTGGAGGCTCCCACGGTGGTCGTAAAAGGGGAAGATGTGGAGGTGACTGCCGTCGTCCAGAGCAGCGGGGGCGTGTCCAGCCGGTTGACGGTAAGTTTATACCAGGGAAAAAAGTTGATAGGTTCCAAACCGCTTCAGGTGGATGGTACCCGTGCGCTCACCCGCGCCCGTTTTAGGTTTAGCCCTCAAGAGTTGGGGTTAAACCGTTACCAGCTCCGGGTATCCTCTCTGGAAGAAGAAATCAACATTAAGAATAATCGCCTTGGCTTTACCATCACGGTGTTGAAGGATCGTTACCGGGTGGCCTTGTTGACGGGGGCGCCGAACTTCAATACGCCCGTGTTGAAACGCTATTTAAAAGACTATCCCCGGGTGGAATTGGATCATTATGTGCAACGGGAGAAGGAATTTCAACCGCCCATTAAAAAATTCTGGACAACTCCTTACGAATTGATCATTCTGGACAATTTTCCCACGGTGAAGTTGTCAGTAGCTTGGCAAAGAATATTTGCCAAGAAGATCGTTGCCAACCAAGCCTCGCTCATCTGGGTCGTTGGTCCCACGGTGACCCCGGAGTTAGGGAGCGGTTTATTCCCCTTTTTTCATGTTAAGGAGATGGAAGCCATCCTTGAGGATCAACGCTACCCCTGGTATGTGAGCGAGATCGGGTACCAGTGGGAAGGTCTGGCAACCCTGGTGAACAGCGGTTTAACCCTGGACTCCGGCGGGTTGCTCCCCTTACGGGTAGGTTTGCAACTGGAAACCACAAAAGAGGAAGTGCTGTCCCTGGCCTATTTATCCGGTCCCATTGATATTCCATTGATGTTGGCCAGTGATCTCCAAGGCTTACGTAGTCTCCTCTGGACTTCACCTGATATGGGGCGGTTGCACTACCGGCTTACGGGAACCGCACAAGACGAACTGTTACGTCAACTCTGGCAGGGGTTATTGACCTGGGCGTTGCGGACAGGTGGCGATCAGGAACTTTATTTTCGTTTGAATAAAGATTCCTATCAGCAGGGGGAACTCATCACCGCCACCGGGACCTTATTACCCCAGGGTGGGTTTCATCCAGCCGCAGCGGAAGTGATCCTTACCATTAGTCGGGACGGAGAGGTGGTAAATCGTACCGAGTTACATTTCAACCCGGACAAGGGAACCTGGGGAGGGCAATTGTGGGCGTCCCAACCAGGGGAATACACCTATGAGATTTCGGTAACAGAGGGTCAAAAAGCGGTCCGGCAGACAGGTCGTTTTCAGGTTCAGGAAAGTGAAATTGAGCTCAACCGGGTGTACGTGAACCAACCCCTCTTGGCCGGCCTGGCAAAGGAAACGGGTGGGGCCTACGTTTCCTGGCCGTCCCGGGCAGCTATTGGGCCCCAAATTCTTCCCCGCACCATGAAAGAATCGCACCTGACTATTTACAAGCTTAATGAGGAACTGTGGGCGGTGTTGTTTATCATCGGTTTGCTGACGGTGGAATGGGGACTGCGTCGGCGTTTCGGGTTGTTGTGAGATAGGGCTTTACTTTTACCGACGGGAACTTTTAGCTTCACAGTCAATTTCATACGGAGATCATGAAAAGAATAACCATCATTGGGACGGGTTATGTGGGGTTGGTGAGTGGCGCGGGTCTTTCTGATTTTGGGCATCAGGTAGTCTGTGCTGACATTGATGAACCGAAGATTGGGCTTTTGCAGTCTGGGACCATTCCTATTTATGAACCCGGGCTAAAGGAGTTGGTTGCCCGGAACGAAGAAAAGGGGCGTTTGACTTTTACCACTGTAGTGGGTGCCGCCATAAGGGACGCTGATGTAGTTTTCATCGCGGTGGGCACGCCATCGGCCCGTGATGGGATGGCCGACCTTTCGGCGGTGAAAGGTGTGGCCCAATTAATCGGTGAAAACTTAGATGGTTACAAGGTGATTTGCACTAAGAGTACCGTTCCCGTAGGTACGGGTCGAATGGTGCAGGAGCTCATCGAAAAGCACCAAACCTCTGAAAGTGAGTTTGATTACTGTTCCAATCCCGAATTCTTGAGGGAGGGCTCCGCCGTCGGGGATTTCCTGCGCCCTGACCGGGTCATATTGGGGGCCACCAGCGAACGGGCCTTCGATTACCTGCGGGATGTGTACCGCCCTTTGTACATTAACGAAACACCCATTATTCACACCACTGTGGAAACGGCGGAAATGATCAAATATGCCAGCAATGCCTTCCTGGCGCTAAAGATCAGTTACATCAACGAAATCGCTAACCTGTGCGAGGCGGTGGGTGCTGATGTTCACGTGGTAGCCAAGGCCATGGGCATTGATGGTCGCATCAGTCCCAAGTTTCTCCATCCCGGCCCCGGTTTTGGCGGTTCCTGTTTCCCCAAGGATACCCGGGCACTGGTAACCCAGGCCTCTAAACGGGGAGTGGAAATGCGAACCATAATGGCCGCGATAGAATCGAACCAGGCCCAGAAAGAGCGCATGGTGGTGAAGTTGCGTACCCTGTTAGGGGGGAACTTGAAGGGCCAAACCGTTGCCCTCTTAGGGCTAGCCTTTAAGCCGGAAACCGATGATGTTCGCGAATCCCCTGCTGTGGAAATGATTAAAGAGCTCCACCACGCCAGGGCCCGAGTTCATGGCTACGATCCAGCGGCGGCTGACACGATCCAACACGTCTTTCCCGACTTACCGGTCTTTCCAAGTTGGGAAGCAGCCGTGGAACAGGCCGACGCAGCAGTCGTCATGACAGAATGGAATGAATTTCGCGGCATGGATTTGGCGCATTTGAAAAGGTTGTTACGCCAACCCGTGGTTCTGGATTGCCGGAATATATTGAATATTGCCGAGTTGGAACGCCTTGGGTTCCGTTACGACAACGTGGGACGGAAGGCTCCCCGCCGGTGAAGGTGGAGCAAACCGCTATTGAGGGGGTGCTCTTGATCACTCCCGTGGTACACGAGGATGCCCGGGGCTATTTCTTCGAGAGTTACCGGGAAGAAGTCTATCGCCTAAACAATCTACCCACCCATTTTGTTCAAGATAACCAAGCCGCATCCACCAAGCGCGTTTTACGTGGTTTACACTATCAACTACACTTTCCCCAGGGGAAGTTGGTTCAAGTGGTCTTAGGAACTGTGTACGACGTGGCGGTGGATATTCGCTGGGGATCCCCCACCTTTGGACAATATGTGGGCTCCCTACTCACGGAAGAGAATCATCATCAGTTTTATGTTCCCGAGGGGTTTGCCCACGGCTATTGTGTGCTTTCAGAACAAGCCGTTTTCCAGTACAAGTGCACGGAAACTTATCATCCGGAGGACGAGTACGGCATTCGTTGGGACGATCCCGAAGTCGCCATTGACTGGCCGGTAACCAACCCGTTGCTTTCTGAACGGGATGCTTCCCTGCCGGTGTTAAAGGCCGTTCCACCCCATCACCTGCCACGGTTTAAGGCCTGAGATGCGTACTTTTCTCATCACCGGGGGATGTGGATTTATCGGGTCCAATTATGTCCGTTTATTGTTCCAGGATCAGGCGGTGGAACGGATAATTAACCTGGATAAGCTCACCTATGCTGGTAATCCCACCAACCTGAAGTCGGTTCAAGACGATCCCCGCTACACTTTTGTAAAGGGAGACATTTGCGATCGTCAGTTAGTCCGGGAGCTGTTTCAAAAATACCGTCCCGATGTTTTGGTTAATTTTGCTGCTGAAAGCCATGTGGACCGTTCCATTGGGAAGCCAGACGATTTCATTCGCACGGATGTGTACGGGGCCTTTTCCTTGTTGGAGAACGCCCGGGAATTTGGCCTGGAGCGCTTTATACAGATCAGCACTGACGAAGTGTATGGTAGTATCCTGGACGGTCGTTTCAAGGAAACTGATCCCCTTATGCCCAGCAATCCATACTCCGCCAGTAAGGCCGGCGCTGACCGGCTGGCTTATTCCTACTTTGTGACCTACGGGCTGCCGGTTATCGTCACCCGGGCCAGCAACAATTTCGGTCCCTATCAATATCCGGAGAAATTAATCCCCCTGTTTGTGACCAACGCGATGGAAGATAAACCTTTACCTTTGTATGGCGACGGAAAAAATGTGCGGGATTGGCTCTTTGTTGAGGATCATTGTGCGGCGTTACAGTTTATCATCGACCAGGGTATACTTGGTGAAACCTACAACATCGGCGGGGGGAACGAACGGATGAACGTGGAGATAACCCATCTTATCCTGGAGCATCTCGGAAAATCCCCCGAGCTGATCCAACCCGTCACTGACCGTCTGGGACATGACCGACGTTATGCCCTGGATTGTACCAAGTTGCAGCAGTTAGGGTGGTCGCCGGAGACCCCTTTTGAAGACGCCTTGCGCCAGACCATTGACTGGTACGTGGCCCATCCCGGATGGTGGCAACCGTTGAAAGGCGGGGAATATTTAGAATACTATAAGAGGCAATATGAGACCTAAAAGTCTTAAGTATTTTATCACAATCGTCAGTTTCACACTATTTGGCTCCCTGTTTTTATTTAGCCAAGAAGTTCCCACCGAGGGAGGCGGGTTTACGGGTGTACAAGAGCTCAAGACACTGTACCAGGATTTGTCCATCCAGGCGATTCCTTTAGAGACGCCAATTGACCCGACGACGTATTACCTTGGTCCCGGTGACCAGCTTCATGTAGCAGTTACTTCTTTAGAAAATAAGTTATTACCTGGTGAACTTTATGATATTTTTAACTCGGAGACTATTGAATATTATGTGTTTGTCAGTCCGGTGGGTGAATTGGTTTTACCCTCCATCGGTAAATTCTATGTCATCGGGAAAACATACGCCGATGTCCTGTCCGAGATTGAGGAAGTAGTTGATTCATTAGCCTATAAGGAGGTTGCCGTCCAGGTAAATTTGGCAGGATTACGGAAATTTAAAGTTTTGGTTGAAGGGGCGGTTAATTATCCAGGATATGTAGATGTCACTCCAGTAAGTCGTCTAACGGATGCATTAACAGGGGTTAAAGGAGTCCAGAAATATGCTCATCCTGATTTAATCTATTTAATACGGGACGGAAAAAAGAATGAAATACGATTGAAAGAGTTTCTATTGCGAGGAGATTTATCGCAAAATCCTTATATAAAGGAGAGGGATATAATTATGGTACCCTTTCAGCCCACTATGAAGGACCAGGAATTGAATTTTACCGAGTATAACACCCACCAAATTATTGTTCATGGATTTGTGCGCAATCCCCGAGGTTTTTCATATGTTCCAGGGTATCGAGCAAGTGATTACATTTCCATGGTAGGAGGACCTTTAAACATTGGTAATATCAGAGGTACCAGGATATACCGGGCAGATGGCACGGTGATCGCTAGAGCTTATGATGAATTTGTGGAACCGGGGGACATTGTCGTTGTTCCCGAGGGACTTCGTAGCCGTCTATTCGGTAATATCAGTCTTCTTCAGACAGCGACAGCTATTGCTACTTTAATCCTATCGTACCGAGCTGCCGTCAAACCGTAATTATGAAACTTACTCCTCATGAGAAAAAGGTTCTGGAACTCGTTAAACGGTATCCAGAAATTATTTATGATCCCCAACGTCGTAGAGAGGTGGCGGCAGAGAATGGATTGACGGAAAAAACCCTGAGAAACAGAATTGGGGACTTAAAAAAATATAACTTGATCAGTAATATTACCCGGCCTGAAGCGAGTTCACCTCAGGAGACCTATCAAATAAAAGACGATATATTATTAGTTGAAGAGGAAAGGATAAAACCTTTCTGGAAACTAATGAAAACTCTGTATCAACATCGGTGGGGTTTAATTAGTGTAAATGGTATTATTGCTGTGGCAGCAGTGGTTATTCTTCTGTTATTACCTAAGTGGTACCAGAGTTCCGCTACTTTTGTTGTAAAACACGAATCCACCGTCAATATTGGGGAAATGGTTAGCAATGCCATCAATATAGGAATGGGTTACCAAACCGGGGAAGTAACCACCCAGTATCTTGCCTACCTGCAAAGTCGTCGCATATTAGATCAGATCATTGCACGTTTTAATTTAGAGGAAGTTTATGAGGTAAAATATCGTGACGATGTTTATACCACGTTATTAGAAAACTGTAAATTTACGGACAATGAAGATGGTACTATTACCATAAGCTGCATGTATAAGGAAGATCCTGTTAAGGCAAGTAAAATGGCCAATGCTTTTTATGACTACTTGTACAATTTAACTTTAGAAATTGAGCAAAGGAATGCCACCAATTACCGCGAATACATTGCTGAAAACACTTTGTTGGCCCAGAATAGTTTGCGTAGTTTGGAAGAAGAGTTTAAGAATTTTCAACAAAAGAATGGTATTTATAGCGTCGAAGATCAGATTAGGGTTGCCGTTGAGAACTTAGCTTCCATGGAATTGGAAAAGGTAAAAATTGAAATTGAATATAATTATCTAGCGAATCGCTATGGGGATGGGGAACGACCAGAAGTTATGGATTTGAAACTCAAATTACGGTCGATAAACGAGAAAATTGAGCAGATGAAATCTGATGAAAATTATATGCAATTAGCTATGATCGATATTCCCGATAAAAGTATGCACTATTTACGATATTATCGTGATATTCTCGTTCAAGAGAAAATTGTGGAGTTTTTAACGCTTAAGTTGGAGCAAGCTAAACTGGAAGAGCGGAAAACGACAGCCAATATTTTTTTATTAGACAAAGCCACCCCTTCAGAGAAAAAAGCCTGGCCTCCCCGGACAACTTATTTCCTTGTAATCATGTTTTTTAGCGGAATTATTAGTTTATTATATTTTCGTTTAAAAGATATAATTGCCAGTCAATCCGAGAACTTAAAAACCGTGTTACAATCCACTTAAAACCTCTACCAGGAGTCTGCATATACAACAACGTTATTGTTGTTCCTAACCAAGAATAAACAGCGTACCAATTGGCAGACTCAGCTTCGTTTCAAAATCGTAACGTAAAATCTTTATCTTTAACTGGGGTAAAGGTTTTCACCGCAGTCATGGGTGTGATCCGCACCCGCTTGTTGACACGGTATTTTGGTGCTAATTGGATGACCGATTCTTTTATTATGGCCTGGAGTATTCCCAGCTTGATTATAAATTTATTTACCGGAACAATCTATTTGGGATTAGTACCTAAATTAGTAAAACGTTTTTCCCACCAAAGAGAGGGGATGGAGTATTTCTGGAATATCGTAAATGGAATCCTAATTTCAATGGCCATTATTTGTTTACTCCTTTTTTTAGTAGCCCAACCGATTTTAACAGCCTTGTTTAACTTTCAAAGTGTCGAACAAAACATATTCACCCGGACAATGTTATGGATCCTCATCCCGACAATTCTCTTTCAACTGTGTTTTTCAGCTTTCAATAGCCTATTTACTATTCATGATCATTTTGTCTTTCCGGGTTTATTGAGATTAGTTCCAATCTTTTTTAGCATCGTTGGTCTGTTGTTTTATCGTTATGTATCTCTGTTTGGTTTAGCGGCCGGTATTACGGGAGGTAACTTAATTATTTTGTCTATTGCTTTTTTCTTCTTTAAAAGGAAAGGAGCTATTTACCGGTATCACTTTACCTATTCATTAAGTCCCATAATCAAAGAGTTCAAACAGGTAATTCCGTTAATTATTACCCAGGTAATGATTCAAGTCATGTTCATTGTTGACCGCGTCATGGCTTCCTACCTTAGCGAAGGAGACGTCTCCATCTTGCACTATGGCATGCGCTTAAACGAAATGGTTTTTCAGGGCTTTGTTTTAACATTAATTGTCCCCCTTTACCCCTTGCTAAGCCAAGTTACAGTTGAGAAAAATTTTCAAAATTTAGTAAGACAGGTAAGCCGGGGTATAAGGAAAATCTTTTACGTGACGGTACCGTTATCCGTTATTTTAATTTTAGGTAGTAGTGATTTAATCACCATCCTCTATAAGAGCAAACATTTTATCGAGCGTGAAGTAGGGTTAACAGCAAACATTCTATCTACTTACGCTATTGGCTTGGTTTTTATGGGGGTAAATGCCATATTTTTCCGTGTGTTTATTGCCCTTGGAAAGTTGCGAATATTAATGGTGATAGGGATTACACAGGCTCTTTTAAAAATAATCCTGAACGTTGTGTTTTTAGATTGGCTTGGTCTTGTTGGTCTGCCTCTTAGCACTGTGGTTGCGACCCTTTTCTGGACCGGGGCCATTATCGTCTTTTTCTTTCGCTGGTCGCATATTAATATTTCTTTCGTGAGTTTATTGAGATATTGTTTTCTACTGGTACTGGGTATCATCCTTTACTACATTGTTACTTTTTTCAATGAATTGGTTAGTTATCCCAATCTCTGGTTACATGGCATAGGCATTATTGTATCAGTTATTATAGGATTTTATGGGGTCGTATTATTGATAGATAGAAAATCCTTTTTTGATGTGTTAAGACAATGAATCCTAAAAATACAATTTTGGTCGGGATTGCCTCTCTTCGTCGTGGTGGGGCGGAAAGAGTGGTTTCCTTGTTAACCCAAGAATGGGAAAAAACTCATCGCGTACTTGTGGTACTCTTTGACCGGCGGATACAAGCCTATCCTGTGGGGGGTACGATTATATCTTTAAAGGTACATGCTTCCAACAACTTGGTTGTGAAATTGAAAAATTTCTTTATCCGTTGTTGGATCATTCGTCGTCTAATAATAAAGTATAAACCTCATCGCATGTTTACTTTTGGCGAGTCAGCCAATTTCCCTTTTTTGTTCGCGGCTATTAGCATCAATTCTTTGCCTCGTTTGACTATAAGCATTCACAATCCGCCGCAGAACGTGAGTCATTTATTCTGGTTCCCGATGAAGCTATTTTATTCGCTTTTACCCAAAATTGTAGTGGTGGGTAAAGGTTTGGTAAGGGAAGTGGAAAAGTTCATCAAAACAAAAAGAGGCGTGGTAGTTCACATCCCGAATCCCATCGATTTAAAGTTGATTAATCGGCAGAAAAAGGAATTTGACCAAGTCCATCCCCGGCCGTTTTTTCTGGGTATGGGTCGTCTTGAGTACCAGAAAGGATTTGACTTATTATTGGAAGCTTTCGCTTTTATTAGAGAGCAATGTGATGCCGATTTAATCATTATTGGTGAAGGATCCCAAAAGGAAAAACTCCTCACACTAATTCAACAATACGATTTGGGAAAACGCGTATTCCTACTTCCCAGCACGTCCAATCCCTTTCCCTATTTTTATCAGTCGTTAGCCTTTATTCTATCGAGTAGGTATGAAGGGTGGGGTATCGTAATGGTAGAAGCGATGGCATGTGAAACCCCGGTGATCGCTTTTAAATGCCCGGTAGGACCGAGACAGATTATCGGAGATAATCGGTGGGGAATACTGGTCCCACCGGAGAATACAAGGGAGTTGGGAAAAACGATTCTTAACCTTTATCGTGATCCGGTGAAAAGGCAGTATTACCGTGAGCAAGGATACCTGAGGGCCCAAGATTTCTTAGTTGAAAAAATTGCGCCGCAGTGGCTTAAAGACCATGGTACTTTCTGAGAAAAAAGCCCGAACCATACCCATATTAGTGTTCATAAGTATATGGCTTTTAACCTTTCTTTTATACTATTCAAGCCCCTATCCGTATCTTCAAATACATGCTCAAACAGTTTTTGTGGTTGGTTTATCCTTGATCAGTTTTTTATTGGGTTATGGAATGTTTTACCTGTTTGGTAAAGAGGGGTTTACCTTTCTTAAAACAACAACCATAAGAAACAAATTCTCAATTTTATTCAATGAGCGTAAACTGTCCCTGGTAGTAATATGGTTGTCCGTGCTTACCTTGATAGGATTAGTATTAAAAATTAAGTTATTGAGTACATATGCTGGAGGTTTTACAGAGTATTTTGAGAACCCCATCCGAGCGCGTTATATTGTTTCAGAACATGTTGGGAAAATTGTTGCTGGATATAGTTTCTATGAGACCATTATCAGTTATATAATCAAAGCAAATATCCCGGGGTTACTTTTTGGAGGCATCCTGTTTGCTATTGGTGATAAAAGAAGGTGGGTAGGAGTCATACCGGTCATCGTTGCTATCTTATGGAGTATTATTACCTTCCAGAGATGGGTATTATTGCAATCCCTCACTTTCTTTATTGTGTCCGCCGGGTACTTAGCTTATTACCTTCCTATTCGTTTGAATAAAAAGGTTTTGAAACAAATAATACGCGTAACCATTATTATCGGTTTGCTCTTTGTCCTTTTTACAGGACTTTTATTATCTATTCGGGTTGATATTGAAAAAAAAGCAACCCAGGAGAAAGTCCTCAGTTTTATTGTGGAAAGTATTCATCTATACATTGCCGGAAATATTGTGGCTTTCGACCAATTCATCCAGACCAACGACCAACTCTATTATGGCGTGTCATTATTCAGGAATCTTTTTCGCTGGTTCGCCCGGTTGGGTATCTATAACCCTCAATTAGTGTTTTCGACTAACTATGACTTCATTTGGGTCGGATTCAATGTAGTCAATACCTACACTTATTTGCGGGTGTTTTACGAGGATTTTGGCTATGTTGGCATGGTCATCTTGAGTTTTTTATGGGGTTGGGTATGTCATTGGATCATTCAGAAATACCTAGAGAAATTTTCTCTATATCGGTTGTACTTTGTTGGCCTCATTGCTCATGCCTTGTTAATGTCCTTCTATTCTTTTGCATTGTTAAATGTGATTGCCATTGTGTTTATTCTTTTACTAATACGAGTTATCGAATATTTAGTGCCTGATATTATCATTGCCCACAATTCAAACATGAAAAGAGGTTTATAAATTTTGGGTGTGATTTCCTCCCCATCGCATTCACGAGTCTGTTTTGTATTGGATACTATGCGGCGCGGAGCCGTGGTTTCCATTCTACTATCCCTGATTAAGTACATGCCTAATCGTCATATTAGGTTTTGGGTTGTCTCTTTGGTTGATTTTGATGTGGAGTCGCAGAAGGCTTTCCAAGCAATGGGTGTTCAAACCCTCCAATTACAGTGTGATAGCCGGGGATGGGTGAAAGGCTTGGTGGAACTATATAGAGTTTTGCAAGACCAGTCTTTTCAAGTGGTTCATTGCCATCTCTCAAAAGCAAATATAATCGGTACCCTGATCAGTAGATGGTTGAATATTCCATATCGGTATGTCACGCTGCACAACGTTTGGAGTGGGCACAGAACCTATTTTCAGCGGTTGTTTCCATTGATTAAACACTGGTCAACAAAACGATTTTACGTTTCTCAGACGGTTTATGCTTCTTTTCCTATTAAACATTTTTCCGAGAATGACCTTGTTATTTACAATCCTATTGATTGCCAGGGTATTTTAAGTCAATTGAATGAAACCCATTGTTTATTGATACAAAAGGAATTTAATCTACACAACCAGTTTGTATTAGTGTCCGTTGGCAGGTTGGTTCCACAAAAGAACCATCATTTGTTACTTCGGGTTTTCAAAAGGTTCTTAAGATATGTACCAAATAGCAAATTGCTTATTGTTGGTCAAGGGGTATTGAAAAATATAATCCAAGATCAGATAGAAGAATACAGTTTACAGCACCAGGTGCTCTGTACTGGTTTTCGCCGGGATGTTATTGCTATTATCAAGGTTGCAGATGTTGTAATTAATCCTTCCTATTGGGAGGGTTTTAGTATTACCATGTTAGAGAGCATGGTTCTTGGAAAACCCTTTATAGGGTCAAAGATACTTCCTTTTGAAGAGGCAATTATTTCAGGAGAGAATGGATTTCTCGTAGAAGGAGATAATCCCGACGCATATGCGAAGATATTGCACCGTCTATATAGGGATCCTAGTCTACGGGAGCGTGTTGCCGCTGCTGCTAAGAGCACGGTTAAAAAATACGACGCAGAGTATATCGCTAAACAATATGTACGGTTTTATTCCCTTTCACCTTGTGAGGTGTCATGAAGATCACTTTCACACATATTCTCCATAATTTACCCCCGGCTAAGCGCCGGAGCGATACCCTATGGGCCAAGCTGCTCATCCGTCCCTTATCCTACTTGGTGGCCTGGGGTGCGTTAAACTTAGGGATGAGCGCTTACCAGGTGTCACTGTTGTCAATTCTGTTTCCCGTTTTAGCCCTTGGATTATGGTTAACGCTACATCCTTTGGCCGCCATTATACTTCTCAACTTATGGTTACTTTTGGATTGTACCGATGGTAACCTGGCACGTGTGTTGGGGCCCAAGACCTATGGTGCCTTTGTAGATGCCGCCAGTGGGTATGTCATGCTGGCTCTCGTCTTCTTCGGTGTGGGGCTCTATTTGGATCTTTCCACTGCGGGATCCCTTTTCACCGCTCCTTGGTTTACCTTTTTCGGGGCCTTAACTTCCCTGTTCAGTCTTACGTCCCGGATTTTTTATCAGAAGTTTCAGAATACCAGTCACCAAGTGGGTATACCCCCTAACGTTCCATCCAGACCAGGATTAATAAAAATGACCGATCGCAACCTGGGAATCGGTGGTTTTTTGACTCCTTCCCTACTCCTCCTGTATTTTTTCCACGGATTGGAATGGTGGTTACTCTTTTATTGCTTTTATAACGGTGTTGTCTTTTTATTTACCAGTAGCCAATTATTGCGGAAAGCCCGGTTTTAGTATTTTTATTATGCCCCGGAATACCATCCTGTACGTCGCCAACACCTCCTGGTATCTGTTCAATTTTCGTTTGAACATTTTGAAGGCCATGCGTTGCCGGGGTTGGCAGGTAGTAGTGGCGGCACCACGGGACGCCTATTCTGATCGTCTGGAAACGATGGGCTTTCAGTACCAGGAGTTGAACATAGACCGAAAGGGGTACAGTCTTTTTCGCGACATCGGTTTATTGCTTCGCCTTCATCGACTCCTGCGAGGGGCCAAACCCCAGATTGTTCATTTTTTCACTATTAAACCTGTGCTTTACGGTACTATCATGGCCCAGTGGCTCCACGTGCCGTTGATTGTGAGCGCCGTTCCCGGATTAGGGTACATTTTTTTACAACGAGGTAGGATGCAAACCTTCATCCAGGGGTTGTACAAGTTAGCTTTTTACCAGCAATCGGTACGGGTTATCTTTCAGAATCCCGATGATCGGGACTATTTTGTCCGTCAGCGACTGGTTCGTAAGGGACAGTCCGCCCTTGTTTTAGGATCCGGAGTTGATATGCAACGCTTTCGGCCGGTTGCTAGGGAGGCTGAGGGAGGGGAACATGGTAACACCGTTAAGTTTGGGTTAATTTCCCGTATGTTGTGGGATAAGGGCATTGGCGAGTTTGTTCAAGCGGCCCACCGGTTAGGAACCCGTTATCCCTATACCAGTTTTGAATTAGTGGGGGATAGTGATCCTGGCAATCCCAATGCCATTCCCCAAGCATGGTTAGAAAAAAACATAAATACCCCCTATCTACGTTGGCACGGGCACGTGGAGAATATCCCGGAGCTTCTCAAGACTTTCGATGTTGTGGTCTTGCCTAGCCGTTATCGTGAGGGTGTTCCGCGCTCGTTGGTGGAAGGCGCCGCCATGGGGAAACCGCTCATCACCACCGACACGCCCGGTTGCCGGGAGATCGTCCATCATGGTGAAAACGGACTCTTGGTACCACCTGGTTCTGTGGGGGACTTGGAACGGGCCATGGAACAACTTTTGTTAGATGGAAACCTGTGCCGTCGTATGGGCCAAACCAGTCGGGCCTTGGCAGTTCAACATTTCTCCGACGATACCGTGGTAAAGCAAACCCTGCAAATTTATGGGTTGACACCAGGACAATCTTGAGGTACAGGGCCTGAGAGTATGCGATTTTTTGTTACGGGACACCTGGGATTTATTGGGTCGGTTCTCTGTGAAGAATTAGGTAACTACGGTCATGCCCTGGTGGGTTTTGACAAGCGTTCCACCTACCGTCCTCTGCCGTTTCCATCGCATCGAGGGGATATCCTGGATAAGGAAGACTTGCGCCGGGCTTTACCCGAAAAGACCGACTGTATCATCCACCTGGCAGCAGAACACAAGGATGAGGGGCCTACCCGGGAGGACTATTTCCAGGTCAATCAAGTAGGGACGCGTAACCTACTGGATGTCGCTGGTGAAAAAGGGGTCAGACGTTTTTTCTTTTTCAGTTCGGTGGCCGTTTACGGTCAGCAGGTGGGAGCTCATGAAGAGACACCGCCGGCGCCGGAAAACGCTTATGGAGCTTCTAAACTGGCGGCTGAAAATGAGATTCGAAGCTGGGTTGAAGAGGTGGGGAACCGTCAAGCGATTGTCTTACGCCCCACCGTCGTCTTTGGTCCCCGCAACCAAGCCAATATTTTTCGTTTAATGAAACAAGTAGCGCAAGGTCGGTTCCTCATGGTGGGGAAAGGAAATAATATTAAATCGGTGACCTATGTGAGCAATACCGTGAACGCAGCGCTCTTTTTGTTGGGCCATTTTCAAAGCCCTTTTGAAGTCTACAACCAGGTTGATTATCCCCAATTA
The DNA here is from genome assembly GCA_964628055.1 of uncultured bacterium. GTDB lineage: Bacteria > Fidelibacterota > Marinisomatia > Marinisomatales > TCS56 > CAZBEL01. Next base: position 42,836 of record CAZVNL010000013.1, read on the forward strand.
TCCATAAGCCAGTTTGTGGCTTTAGTGGAGCGTTATGCCCAGAAAAAGCGGTTTCCCTTCTACTTACCACTGAGGATCGCCATGGCTGGAGGCTGGCTCTGGTCCCAATGGAGTGCGCTTATGGGACAACGGTCCCCAATCACCCCAGAGCGGTTATCCAAGTTTGCTACGGTCACCTGCTTCGTGGCGGATAAAATTCGGGTACAGGGATATGTCCAAAATATTTCGCTCGAGGAGGGAATACGTCAGACGGTGGAGTGGAATATGGCCCATAACTGGCAAATTACCAGCGCTTCCGTTGAATCTGAGGATTTTGCTTAAGTTGTTATAAAATGTCGTTAGACCGTCCCTTAATTATCATTAGTGTAGGTCGTAGTGGCTCTACTATTCTTCATCGTACGATGTGCCGACATCCGAATGCCTCCTGGTTAAACTGGTTGAATAACATGTATCCCACCAAACCAATTTTAAATCACTATCTAATGCGTGCCTTGGATATTCCTATCTTAAATAATGTTCTGTATAATCAAATTAACCCTGGGGAGTGTTATCCTTTTTGGTCTTTTTATTTCCCTGGTTTTGGAGAATCATTTCGGGATTTGACTGCTGACGATGTGACCCCCCGCGTTGCGGCTTTATTAACTTCTGCCTTGGAGAGAATACCCACTTCAAAACGCCATCGTCTGTTGATCAAAGTTACCGGTTGGCCCCGCGTGGGGTTTTTAAAGACTTTATTTCCTGAAGCTCATTTTATCCATATTGTGAGGGATGGAAGAGCAGTAGTGAATTCCATGTTACAAGTTCGTTGGTGGTGGGGATGGAGGGGGCCGGAGAATTGGCGTTGGGGTCCCTTAACTGAGGAACAGTATGAAGAATGGAAATTCCACAAGTTCTCTTTTGTCGCTTTAGCGGCCCTGGAGTGGAAGTTATTGATGAAGGCCTACGAAAAGGCCTGTGGTTCTTTAAATGAAGAGCACCTATTTACCTTGCGATATGAAGATTTATGTGCTGATCCAAGGTCAACATTCCGGATGGTCATGGATTTTTGTGATCTACCCTGGTCCCAAGCTTTTGAGCGGGTGGTTCAAAGAACGAGATTGGTTAATACGAACTATAAATGGAAACGGGACTTGAACGCTGATCAACAAAAAATAGTAAATGTTATCCTTGAACCCTGGTTGAGTCAGTTAGGGTATCAATAGACGTTTTTTACCAGTTAAATATGATTCCCAATTGCCCCCGGTTTTTATCTTTTTCTGTCGTGTAGAGTATCTGGTAAAAGACCGTCAGTAGATCTGAAATAAGGTAATCCCCCTGAAGGCCGATCCGCAAATCGTTGTGCACCTCACCTAATAGCATGGGAGTATTATGGTCTCGGGCGTAGTCCCTGTGGCTATAATCGTCCGTAGGATCACTGCCGGGGCCGGTGCCTTTTCTTAACCATTGGAGCGTAAGTTGGGTATACACCCGTGGAGTGGGCCACCAGTTCATTTCCAAATAGAGGGATTGGGAATTGGGACCGTCGGGGAAGCCTAAACCAGTACCTGCAGAAGTAAAGGTGTTCAGGCTATCGTCGTGGGTATAGACCCAGGGGCGGGCCAAGGTAATTTCCAGGCGAAAGTCAGGGAGATTGTGTTGTAACGATGGCACCCAAAACAAACCACCCTGGAAAACGAATTTGTTACCCCACCATGGTTCGAAGAGGCGTAGCCAAGCTAATTCATCCCAGAAAAAAGTACCGTACACTTCCCAACCGGGTTTAACGCGCCAGAGAAAATCCAGGGCCATGAGCACATTATCCCGGTCTCCTAAAGTGTGTTCTTCAGACCAGAAAAGATTCACGGGAATCAAATACCCTAATTCCAGGTTGCGCCGGGCATATACTACCAACTCGTTAAACGTAACGACAAGGTTAGGGGTGGGCGTTATCTCGAAACGGTGGCCAGCCAGGTTTTTTTCCGGTAGATCCACCTGTTCTTTATCGCTGGCATAGGGCAGTATACTTCCCTGAAAACTTTGGAACCGGAACCAGCGGTACGTTTTACTGAAAGCCAGGTAGGGAAAGGGTAAACCCTGGGCCGATAGAATCGGGGAGTGGGTCGGGGAAAACCCCCAATAAATGGGTGCTTTACTTATCTCCACGTCCATTAATTTACTCTCTAAATAAAAGGTGGTTTGCGATTGGTCCCACACCAACCAATCCAATTCTGTGATGATTTGTTTATGTCCCTGTTTATACTCCGGGGGCAAGGTAATAAAGTGATCACTATTCGTCAAACGGTAAAGAGAATATTGACTATAAAAAGAAAGGCGGTGGAATAGCTCGCCACTGATAGTTAACTGGTCGTTATAATATCCCCCTCCCGTCGCATTTTGTTGGTAGAAAGACCCCTGCTCTTGCCAATCAACCCATACGGTTATTGCCCTGTCGGTGACGGTGATGAGTCGCGGTTCGGGTAGGTTAGGGTGGTAAACGATGAGGTTGGTGGAAAGGGTATTAGCGATGTTGTGTTTTTGCCAGGGTCCCGCCACGGTGGTTTTTGGTTGTGGGAGGACGAACTGTCGTTGATAGCGTTGCCGGAGGGCTTTGAAGTAGGTCGAAGGAAGGGGAAGGTTTTTCGGCAATTCCTGTAACAGGGTATCGGTCTCCCCAAAACGGAAAGGGTAGAATCCGGTAAGGCCCGCGGCTGTAGTCCCCCAGGCAGCATAACGTCGCAGGAGGGAATTAGCCCTGTGTTCCAAATCAACGGGGATTCGTTGGGCCAGGAGCGGTAGCAATAGGCAGCCGGCCCAGATTAGGGACCCTAAGAGACAATAGCCAGGGATCGCTTTCCGATGGAGAATCATAATGCGGGAGATTCTACGAAGTTTTAAACGACTTTTTCTAAGGAAAATCTTTACCCTTTTCAAACCAGAAACTTGACAACGACTTTGGAAGCGCCTAACTTTAGCCAACATTTAGGAGTTCTATCGCCATAAATCGCTAACAGTTCTTGTCCCCAACGCTTAAATAAGGAGGCCTTATGAACGAGCTGTGGAGCGATATTTTCACTCTTCATGTGACCCAGCACATTTTTTAACCTTTATTCTTACCCTACATTGTAGCTCATGTCACTGGAGTTCATCCAACACTTACGCATCCGTCTGCCCCGCTGGGTACAGGCCTGGACGATCTATTTCTTAGACGCCATCCCGGCTTTCCTGGCCTACCGGTTTACACTGTTACCGGTCTTGCAGAAACTGGGTTATAGTTGGCAAGGAGTCACCACTGTTTTTGTGCTGCTACAGGTTGGATGGGGTATCCTATTCTTAGCCTTGGGTTTGTACAATGGTGATCCCACCGTTTCCCGCTTTCGCGAGATCCAGCGGCAGGTGATGACGACCTTCACTGTATTGGTCTTAGGGGTTTTCATCAATTCCCTTGGGAACCTGTGGCCTATTACGCCCGAGACCAGTTTACGCTACTGGTTGTTGCTTACCGTGGGATTAATTGGGTCCCGGGTGGTATTCCGTTCTTTTCAAAAGTATTTATTACGCAACGGTATTGGTCGCCAGCGTACCGTTATAATGGGGGCCAATCCCCGGGGGTTTCATACGGCTCGACAAATGGCCAACCATCAGCAACAGGGGTACGATATCATCGGTTTCGTCCGGGCCCAGGATGATCCTGACTCTCCAGGGGATAATGACTCCCCCGTATTAGGCGAGGAGCCCCAGCTGAAAAACGTTATCCTATCCAATCAGGTGTCAGTGGTTGTGTTGGCCCTGGAGAAATTGGAACACGGCCGTTTGATGAACATCATCGCCCTGGCCAACGGCTCACCAGTCACCATTAAAATCGTCCCTGACCTCTACGAAGTGATCAGTGGCCTGGCCCGAACCGAACAGATCTATGGCCTACCCCTCATTAAGGTCAATCCTAACTTGGATACCCTTTACAACCGGGTTTTCAAACGTCTTTTGGATTTGGTAATCGTCACTCCGGCCTTACTTTTATTTCTCCCTTTTTGGGGCATTATTGCCCTTTTGATCAAGATCGATTCGCCGGGTCCCATTCTCTATCGCCAGGCGCGCCTAGGCCGCGATCAGAAACCGTTCACGGTGTATAAGTTCCGATCCATGTATAAGGGGGCTGAAGAGCAGACCGGCCCTACCTGGGCCCGGGAAGACGATCCTCGCATCACCAAAGTGGGGCGCTGGTTACGGCGTTTCCGCCTGGATGAAGTCCCCCAATTTTTAAATGTCCTCAAGGGCGAAATGAGCCTGGTGGGTCCCCGGCCAGAGCGGCCCTATTTTGTGGATCAGTTGATTCAGGAATATCCCTTTTATTACCGCCGTCACAAGATTCGCCCGGGGATTACGGGTTGGGCCCAGATCAAACATCCCTATGACCGGGACTTAAGGGATGTGCGTCAGAAATTGAAGTACGATTTCTATTACATTGAAAACCTCAGTTTTTCCCTGGACATGAAAATTGCCCTGAGTACGCTCTGGGTCATGCTTTCCGGCCGCGGGCGTTAATCTTAACCTATTTGGGGAGTGTAATTTTCCCCGGGGACCTATGTTTGCCTTTTCCATGCTCTGTATTCCCTGAGGCAACGATGTAACATTATTTCCTCTTTTGAGAGATTATTACCTGGTGCATACCACGGGTTTCGACCTGGGGATGATGTCTGTTTCCCCTTTGTGTTTTTTCTAAATTTCCCTTCCTAGGTCGTTGCGAATCCGGGCAGATCACAATAGTTTCCCCTACTTAATTTTCAGGAAAATTGCATGTTACCCATTGTTCAAATCCGTGAACACCCTCAGGAAGTGCTTGCGGGGGTGAAAGCCAAGGGGGAGGAAGTGGACATCGAAGCCCTCCGCACCCTGGATGAACGTCGACGCCAGCTCATCCACCAGGTAAACACCCTCCGAGCCGAGCGTAATCGTGTTTCGGAGGCCATCGGAGCCTTGAAACGCTCCGGGTACGACGCCCAAGAGACCATTGCCAAAATGCGGGAGGTGTCCCAGAGCATTAAAACCCTGGAGGCGGAGATTCAGTCCCTCGGGGAAGAGGTGGAAGCGCGCCTAGAGGTCATCCCTAACCTGCCACACGCCTCCGTACCCGTAGGGGCCGATCCTGCGACCAACGTCGTTGTCCGGGAGTGGCAAGGGTCGCGGCAGCATGATTTTCCTCTCCAGGACCATGTGCGTTTAGGAACGGTATTGGGTCTGTTGGATTTTCAACGGGGAGCCAAGATTTCCGGCACGGGGTTTCCCCTATACACCGGGTGGGGCGCCAAATTGGAACGCGCCTTAATCAATTTCATGCTCGATTTTCATGTAGAGAACTATGGGTTCACGGAGGTTTTCCCGCCCTTTTTGACGCGGTCACACGCACCCCGTACCTGTGGACAGTTACCCAAATTTGCCGAGGACATGTACCAGACCACCACCGATGGATTGTACCTCATTCCCACGGCCGAAGTGCCCGTTACCAATATTCACCAGGAGGAGATCTTAGAAGAGGCCATTCTGCCCCGGTATTACGTGGCTTACTCGGCCTGTTTCCGACGGGAAGCCGGTTCTTATGGGAAAGAAACCCGGGGGTTGTTGCGGTTGCATCAGTTCAATAAAGTGGAATTAGTGAAATTTGTGACTCCGGAGACTTCTTACGAGGAGCTGGAAAGCCTCACGGCCCAGGCCGAGGCCCTTCTCCAGGCCCTGGACCTCACTTACCGTGTGGTGGAGTTGTGCACCGGTGATTTAAGCTTCGCCGCGGCTAAGTGTTACGATTTGGAGGTATGGGCGCCGGGAGTTAGTCAGTGGTTGGAGGTCTCTTCCTGTAGCAACTTTGAGGCTTTCCAGGCCCGGCGGGGGAATATACGGTACCGTCGGGAACGTGATCGCAAGGTGGACTTCGTGCATACGCTCAATGGGTCCGGGTTGGCGACTCCCCGGCTCGTAGCCGCCCTCTTAGAGGCTTATCAAACACCCGAGGGAAAGGTGATCGTTCCGCGGGTTCTTCAATCCTACGTCGGTCAGGAGATTTTGGGGTAGTTGCGGCGCGTTTGGTTTTTATTGAATTTAACCCTGTGGACCCTGGTCCTGGCCACGGTGGGGATGGTGTTGTCATTGTTCGAGTGGCGGGGAAGAATCATGGGGTATATTGGGCGTATCTGGTCGAAAATTCTCCTCTGGGCGGGAGGGATTCGTTACCAAGTGAAAGGGTTAGAGCATTTGATTCGCCACCGTCAATATGTGTTTGCAGGTAACCATGAGTCTGCGTTCGACATCCCCTTGGCCTTTGCAGCCTTACCTTTTCAACTGGTGCCGGTGGCTAAGAAGGAACTCCGGAAAATCCCTTTTTTCGGTTGGGGAATGGTCATGGCCCGGCATATTTTTATTGATCGACAGAACCATAAAAAAGCCATGGAGTCGTTGGCCAAGGCTCGGCGTTCCCTGCGGCGGAATCCCCGCTCGCTGCTCCTATTTCCCGAAGGAACCCGTTCGGTGGACGGGCAGGTGCACCGGTTTAAAAAAGGGGGCTTGGGTTTGGCCCTGGATTTAGGGCTGCCGGTGGTTCCCATGGCCGTTTGCGGCACCGGCCAAGTGGCGGGGAAAGGCTCCTGGCAACTGACGCCGGCACCGGTGGAGCTGCGCCTTGGAGTACCCATAGAAACCGATTCTTTGCAGGACCTCCGTAAACGGGATTTTGCCGAACGGGTCCGGCAGGAGGTAAGCCAGTTAAAAACCGCCTGGCAAAAGGAGTCATCGTCCCCATGAGGATCGCCTATTCCAACGCCGGGGACCTCCCGGTAAATTTGTTAGGAATTTGGGAAACACCCCTTTTCACCGAGCGGCAGTTAGTATGGCAGTGGTTACGGTTTTTACCTGGAACGGTTTTGTATGATCGTGAAGGGAAACCCCTGCTCCTCTTAGATCCAGGTCGACGGAATCGCCATGCCGGTCCCGATATTTTAGGAGCTAAGTTTTTTTACGACCGAGTCTACGTTACCGGGGCAGTGGAATGCCATTTGCATGAAAACAGTTGGTGGTGCCACAGCCATCACCGGGATCCTCGTTACGCCTCGGTTGTTTTGCACGTTGTCCGCCAGCTGGCTCCCACGCACCCGGTTCCCTGTCCCACGGTGGTCCTTCCGCAACCGTCACCAGCTTCAACGCTGTGCCGCTTAACCGCTCGGGACTTGGTTGCTTACCCAGAACGACCTATCTGGCAGGGGAGTGTTCGCCGGTGGTGGAAAAGAGTCCTGGTTTTCCAGGCGCAAGGGAGTGAAAACAAAAGGAAATTGTTAGAGGCTTGTTACCGCGTGTTGGGTACCGGCGGCAATGAAGCCGGATTTGAACAACTGGCCCAGTCTGTGACTGATTTGCCAGCGCAAGCATTCACCCCCCTTACCTTGGAACCCCTTTTAAAGGCGGCTTACACGCGCCTGAACTTTAGCTGGCAGCGGCGCGGGGTTCGACCCCAAAACTGGCCCCAACGGCGTTTACCATTAGCAGCCGCCCTGGTATGTTTCCTTCATAAGTGGCAGGAAGAGTATCCCCAGAACCCAGTTCAGTTCCAGCACGCTTTTCACGCTGCTTTAGGCGACTTTGGGGGTCCCACTATCTTAACCGAATTGTTAGGGAATGTCTTTTATCCCTATTTAGCAGGGAGGTGTCTCGTAGATCGTGACCTGATAGCTTACCAACGTTGGTATCGTTGCTGGTATCGTTTAGCCCTCCCTACGGGGTATGGAAAATACCGACGTCAGTTCGAGCCCCTATTAGGACGGGCCTTTTTACGTCCTTTCTGGGTCTGGCAGGGGTTCATATACCTGGATAAGACCTACTGTCGTCACCGTCATTGCAACCTCTGTCCTTTACGAAAAGACCATGGCTGTTTGGACTGAGGAAGAGGCTCTCCGGCAAGTTCGTTCCTGGAAGCAGGCGGGCAAACGGGTTGTGTTTACCAATGGCTGTTTTGACCTGTTACACCGCGGGCATGTGGAATACTTGGATGCCGCTCGCTGGGAAGGGGATGTTTTAATTGTGGGTTTGAACAGCGACGCTTCCGTGCAACGATTGAAAGGCCCGCCCCGGCCCATACAATCGGAAAGGGACCGGGCTTTTATCCTGGACCATCTGCGCGCGGTGGAGGGGGTGGTTATTTTCGAGGAAGACACTCCTGCCAATTTAATCGAGCGTTTGGAACCGGATGTATTAGTAAAGGGAGCCGATTACGAAGTGGAGGAGATCGCTGGGAGCCGGGCCATCCTGGAGCGGGGAGGCCGGGTGGTAACGATTCCTTTCCAATCCCAGCGCAGCACCACGGAACTAATTCAACGTATTTACCAGGCAACACGTAAAATCCTTGACTGAGGAGGGCATGACCGCTAATTTCGCCCGCTCTATTTCCTCTAACTATAGATGTTAAGACCAATTACCGCTATCACGCTACTATTAGTACTGCTCCCGCTATCCCTAAGTAAAGCGCAGGACCAACCGCTTCCCGGGGACCCCGGAAATGGCCGGGAGTCCGTGGCCCCTACGCCGAAGGGGAACGGAACCCGTCAACACGGGAATTATACGTTGGGCAACGGCTATGATGAATCAGGGAATCGTCTTCCCCAACTCTTGCGGGATGTTAAGGTCTTGCTCAGCGACGCCCTCATCGCTGATGTTCACCAAGACACCTTAGAGGTGATCTATAATTTAGACCGGATCTATGAATTATTAGGGGAAGCAGACCAGTTTGGAGATAAAACGCCCGAAGATCAGGAAGAATTTGATCGTTTTGAGTCTTCCCTGGTGGAAATTTATACCCATCGCTTACGCTCCCTGGAGAAGACCGAAGCGCCAATTACAGCTGCTCGGATACGGGAATCTATTGAAGAATTTACCGAACCTTTAGAAGTGGAAATGGGTGCCAGCCAGTTCACGGTCATTGACGATCGGGATGGGCATATCCCGTTAGTCCGAAACAAGATTGTGGATCAGTATATCAAATTTTTCCAGACCAGGGGGAAACGGCAATTCCAGATCTGGTTAGACCGGTACGCTCGGTACGGAAGTCTCATCGAGAACATTTTGGCTCAGGAGGGCCTACCCCCGGAGCTGGTTTACCTGGCCATGATTGAGTCCGGTTTAAACCCCAAGGCTTATTCCCGGGCTAATGCCGCTGGTTTATGGCAATTCATTTTTGCCACGGCCAAAAAGTATGGTTTAAAACGTACCTGGTACCTGGATGAACGCCGGGACCCCATCAAGTCTACCTATGCGGCCTGTAAATATCTCCGTGACCTGTATTTGGAATACGATCACTGGTATTTAGCGTTAGCAGCTTATAATTCCGGTTCCGGCAGGATCTCCCGAGCCACGCGTCTTCATCAGACCTCCGACTTCTGGCAGCTCCATTCGCTGCCGAAAGAGACGCGGAACTACATTCCCTTTTTCTTGGCCGCGGCCATCATCGGCCGCGATCCTGAAACATACGGTTTTAAAAGACCCGAACCAGCTCCTTTCATCTACGACGAGGTAACCCTGGAACACAGCGGCGATCTTTCGGTGATTGCCCGCTCTGCCGGTATTTCAGTGAAGACTCTCCGGGCTTATAATCCCGAACTGCGCCAATCGGCCACACCAGCCAACGGGCCCTATGTCCTTCGCCTGCCTCCCGGGAGAAAGGACGAATTCGTACGTAATTTCAACGCCCTACCGGAAAGTGAGCGTTTCGCTCCCCAGTATCTGGTTCACCGGGTGAAACGGGGGGAGAGCCTCTGGTCCATATCCCGGAAGTACGGGGTCTCCATCCACGACTTAGCGGCAGTGAATAAAATCCGCAACCGACATAAGATTCTCCCGGGTCAGAAATTGACCATCCCTGTTCGGGGAAGGTCCCTTTTGGCGGAGCTCACCCCGGGAGAACAGGCCGGTTATGTAAAAATTACCTACCGGGTTAAGAAGGGGGATACCCTGGGGCACATTGCCCAAAATTATCACACCCGGGCCAGTAAAATTCGCCGTTGGAACGGTCTGGAATATGGTCAATATATCTACCCCGGGCAAAAGCTCGTCATCTGGGTAAAAGAGGGTTGAATCTACCCTATCAGCGTCGCTTCTCTTCCTATCGTTGGGTGTGGATAGGATTGGGTGTCCTGGTGGTATTGGTTCTTATTTTACGATTAACCTTTTGGAGCCCCTGGGGAGAACGCTTCGCCTTAGGTCCTAGGGTAGCGGTGGTGAAGGTGGAGGGCCCGATCTTTTCGGCGGAAACCACCGTCCGGACTTTAAATCGTTACGCCGAACGCGAAGACGTGAAGGCGGTGGTGTTACGTATTGAGAGTCCAGGTGGAGGGGTGGCCGCATCGCAAGAAATATATGAGCGGGTAAAGTCTCTGAATACCATAAAACCGGTGGTAGCTTCCATGGGGGGTATTGCCGCTTCGGGGGGGTATTACATTGCTTTGGGATGCCGACGGATTATGGCTAATCCCGGCACGATTACCGGCAGCATTGGGGTGATCATGGAGTATCCGGTAGCCACTGAGTTGTTGGGTAAAGTGGGCTTGGAGATGGAGACCATTAAAAGCGGCGCTTTAAAAGACGCCGGGTCGCCTACCCGTCCTCCCACGGAAGCTGACCGAGTTTATTTCCAAGGGGTGATTGACAATCTCCACCAACAGTTCGTGCGGGCGGTGGTGGAAGGACGTCACCTGTCAGAATCCCAGGTAACGACCCTGGCCAACGGACAGGTTTTTACCGGAGAGCAGTCCCTAACCTTGGGATTGATTGACACCTTAGGGACGTTGGAGGCGGCCATTTCCCTGGCGGGCGAGTTGTCTGGCATAAAGGGGAAGCCCAATGTGTTATGGGAGCGACGGAAACGTCCCTCGTTAATAGATTTTCTTTTTGGTAAAGTTGAACAAACAGCCAGCCGATGGTGGTCGGCCCGACCGGCTTACCGCTGGCGATGGGAGTAAATCATGACAAAACAGGATATTGTAGATATTGTGGCCGAGGCCACGGGTCTCACCAAGGTGGAGACGGAGGCGGTGATGAACGGAATCATGACTACCATCATTGAATCCTTGGCTCAGAACAAACATATTGAGCTGCGGGGATTTGGGTCGTTTGGTGTTCGTCACCGTTTACCCAAAAAGGCTCGGAATCCCAGTACCGGCGCCCCCATTTATTTGCCAGAACGTTACGTACCCACGTTCAAACCGTCTAAGTACATGCGTTCCCGGGTCAATGAATCTCTACAAAACATCAAACCTTAGGTTGTACTATGCCCTGTGGAAAAAAACGGAAAAGAAGGAAAATAAGCACTCACAAGCGGAAAAAACGTCTCCGTGCCGATCGTCATAAGAAGAAGAACCGCTAGGGAAGGGTCGCCCTGTGCGGCGCCGCTATTTATTTGTTAGCGTCTTTCTGCTCCTCGTGGTCCCGGCCGACCTGGCCTGGGCCTGGGGCTATACGGTTCACCGGCGAATAAACCGCCAGGCGGCCCGATTAGTTCCAGCGCCATTGGGCCACTATACAGCCCAACATGCCAACGAGCTGGACCTATACGGCCCCACCGCTGACTATATCAAAGAAGCCTATCCCGAAGAGTCACATCGGCATTATTTTGACCTGGACCTCTATCCACCCGACGTATTGGAGAGTACCCCGCACGATTTCCAGGCGTTCGTGCAGAGCTACGGGGATAGTGCGGTGAATGCCCGGGGGGTGGTTCCCTGGGCCATACAGGAAACAATGAAACGGATTACACGACTTTTAAAACGGGGTCAATGGGAATCTGCCACCTTCTACATGGGAATATTGGGCCACTATGTGGCCGATATCCACATGCCGCTTCACACGACGGCCAACTACAACGGTCAGCTTACCGACAACCAGGGGGTTCATTTTCGCTGGGAAACGCGGATGGTAGATGAATTTATCCCCGTTTTTAAACCCGTGGGGGAGGTCGTCTATCTCCAACAACCGTTAGAGAATACGCTGGAGATCATCGTCCGCTCACATGACCTATATCCCTCTTTATTGCGCGCCGATTCCCTGGCACGGCGTGTGTTAACGCCCACTCAAAGAGAGCGTTTAAGTACTTACGAGGTACTTTCTTTCGAAAAACCGTATTTAGCGCGCCTCTACCGGGAAACGGAGACCATTGCTGAGGATTGCTTGGGTCGGGCCGTGGTCATGGTAGCCAGTTATTGGTGGACTTGTTGGATTAACGCTGGGCGACCTTCCATACCGGCACCGTGATGAACCAGGACAATATTTTAACCGTTTCCCAACTGACCCAACAGATCAAGGGGTTGTTGGAGGAAGCGTTTCCCCTGGTGTGGGTTTCCGGGGAGCTCTCCAATTTTATTCGTCATCGTTCGGGGCACCTGTATTTTACTTTAAAAGATGAGCGGGCTGAAATCCGGTGCGTCATGTTTCGGGGCCATAACAAATTTTTAAACTTTGAACCGGGCCACGGGATGCAGGTTCTGCTTCAGGGACGCCTTTCGGTATACGAGCCGCGGGGTCAATATCAACTGTTGGTCCAACGGATGGAACCCGCCGGCATCGGAACTTTGTATTTAGCTTTTGAGGCCTTGAAAAAACGGTTGCGTGAAGAGGGTCTTTTTGCCGAAGAGCAGAAACGGCCCTTGCCTCCGTTTCCTCGGGTTGTGGGGGTGGTAACCTCTGGCGAGGGAGCGGCTTTGCAGGACATTGTGAATATTCTGAGCCGCCGAGCGCCTCAGGTGCAGATTATTCTCCGGCCCACCCTGGTGCAGGGAGAACAGGCGGCTGCTGACATTGTAGCCGCTATTGAGGAATTGGTGCAGAGTGGTCAGCCGGAGGTTCTCATCGTAGGGCGGGGCGGGGGCTCCCTGGAAGACTTATGGCCCTTTAACGAGGAGTTGGTAGCACGGGCCCTGGCAGCCTGTGAAATACCCATCATTTCCGCTGTGGGGCATGAAACCGATTTTACCATTGCCGATCTGGTAGCGGACATTCGGGCCCCTACACCCTCAGCTGCCGCCGAATTGGTAGCCCCTGCTCGGGACGAAATCGTAAGTCAATTACAGACCTTGAACGGGCGCCTTTCACAGGCCATGGAGTTAGTGTTAGAACGGGACTGGCAACAGGTGGACCATATAACCGAACGCTTGCTGATCCAACAACCGGGACGACGGTTGGCCCAATTTGCCAAGCAGGTCGGCTACGCTCAACAACAACTTATCCAAGCCTTTCGCCATCATTTGCAGCTATTTTACTCCCAGGTAGAAGGGTTGGAAAAGGAATTGCAGGTTCTTAATCCTCATCAGGTACTGGAGCGGGGTTATGCCATTGCTTTTCGGGAAGTCGATAAAGCCATTCTACGGGCCCCCGGGGACATTAAACCACGGGAGCGATTTCTTCTCCACCTGGCGCATGGTGAGCTTCAGGCCGAAAAAGTGAAGACTATAAAACGAGGCATGAAGGTTGGAAATGTGCAGGGATGATTCCTGAAAAGGAGTAAATTTTCCTGTGGCAAAGAAGTCGAAAACCAAACCTTTTGAGGAACTCTATCGACGTTTAGAGGAGGTGGTTGCCCAGTTGGAATCGGGAGACCTACCCCTGGAGAAGAGTTTAGAACTTTTTGAGGAAGGAATGCGCCTATCGGAGCAGTGTCGGAAAGCGCTCAAAGGGGCCGAAGCGCGTTTAAAGGTATTGGTGAAAGATGAAAAAGGGGAGTTTACCCTAAAAGACGTTCCCCACCCACCAGCCACCGGCGAAACCGAGAAGACATTGTGAGTAAAGAGTTATTCGCGGGCTTTTCCCAACAGGGACGGGAAGTAATCATATTTAGGAGGGTTACCTAGTGAAAAAGCCCCGGCGATTTGGAATCTGGGGGAATACCGGAAAGCCTGTGTTTTGGGACTTGCTGCCCCAAATTATGGCTTGGGCGCAGGAAAAGGGCTTGGAGGTCTATTTAACTACTCGGGTGAGGGATCGCCTGCCAGATAATTTTCCCTTTGCCTTTCAGATCATAGAAAGTGCCGAGGATTTTTATAAACTGCATTTTCTCCTGGCGTTGGGAGGTGATGGTACCATCTTATCCGCGGGGCGGGCCATAGCCCATCGAAAAACGCCCATTTTGGGAATCCACTTGGGTGAATTGGGTTTTTTGGCGGAAGTAACCCTGGAGAATATGTTCCCCCGTTTAAATCTCATGGCGGAGGGAAATTACCACCTCCAACACCGCTTGGTGTTAAAATGTGATGCTTACAACGGGAAGGAACCGCGCACCTTTTATGCTCTCAATGATGTGGTAATCGATCGGGGGAAGTCCTTACGCCTGCTTTCTTGTCAGTTATTGGCTAATGATCGTTTTGTGGCCCATTATAAGTCGGATGGCCTCATCATTGCGACCCCCACCGGTTCCACGGCGTATTCCCTCTCCGCCGGGGGGCCCGTCGTGGAACCCCGTCTCAGCGCCCTGGTTGTGACCCCTATTTGTCCCCACACCTTGACGTTACGCCCGTTGGTGCTCCCTGACCGTCGGATTCTGGAGATCAGTTTCCTTGACGATCACGGAGAGGATATCGCCCTGGCTATCGATGGACAAGTCATTGAATATCTCACCTACCAGTCGAAAGTTTTCGTTCAGCGAGCGGGGTATAAAATTAACATGGTGGAATTTAACGACACAAATTACTTTCAGATTCTTCGTCAGAAAATGAATTGGGGTCAGCGGGGAGGCCAGGAATAGTAGTTGTTTTATTTAGGGGGTGTTTAACCAAATAGCTGGCGGTGACGCCGTAACATACAATCGTTCATAACCACCAACAGCCCTGCCTCCTGGGCTTGTTTGGCTGCCCCTTCGTTAGTGACGCCATCTTGCATCCAAACAGCCTGGGCTTTAATGGCGATGGCATCGGCTACAATACCAGGCAAGGCTTCAGAGCGACGGAAAACATCCACCACTTCCACCTGATGGGGAATATCCTTTAAGGAAGCGTAACTTTTTTCACCTAATATTTGGTCGTATCCGGGGTTGACAGGAATAATACGGTAACCTTGGGACTGTAAATAGGCTGCCACGCCGTGGCTGGGTCGTTCTGGTTTGGGGGACAGTCCCACCACAGCAATAGTTTTAAAAGCCAGAATTCTTTTTATGGTCTCTAACTCATTCATACTTGTGTTCGCTCGGTTTAAACAGGTTTTTAATAATGTAACCTAAGATGTCTGGGTTTTCTTTCAGGCGACGGAGGGAGTAATCGAACCAGTCCGCTCCGAAAGGGATATAGACGCGCACGGAGAAGCCGTGGGCTAAAAGTTGACGTAAGCGATTCCCCATAGGGACACCGTATAATACCTGGAATTCCAATCGTTGAAGATCGATGTTTTCTTGGTGTAGCCACGTTTCCAAAGTGTCAATGAGGAATTCATCATGAGTGGCAATGGCCACAAATCCTTCCCGTTTTAAAATGTGTTGGACCAGTTTTAAGAAATTATCCCGAATCTCCTCTTTATCCTGAAAGGCGATAGATGGAGATTCCCGGTAGATACCTTTACAAATCCGGCAGTTGAAGTGGGGCGATAGAAGCCGGCGTACGTCTTCGAAAGTGCGGGATAGGTAGGCTTGCAAAGCAAGGCCAATTTGTGGCGCTGTTTTTAGCCCTTGTTGGTAAATATGAATGGTCTGGTCGGTGTAGTGAGAATTCTCCATATCCAACCGCAGGAAATTCCCGGTTTCTTGGGCTTTCTGGAGAATGGAGAGGGTGTTTTCCAGGGCCAGGTCGGGGGAAATATCAAGGCCGATGTGGGTGAGTTTCAGAGAAATATTACAATTTAGTTGCTGGTCTGCAATTTGTTCCAGGAGGTTTCGGTAGCGATCCCGGATAGTCATGGCCCATCTCTGGTCATGGGCATGTTCTCCTAAAATATCTAAGGTAGCCAGGTAGCCTCGTTGGTTGAGCAATTGGACTTTTTGCAGGGCGGATTCCGTTGACTCTCCAGCCACATAGGGGTTGGCGAAGGGACGCGCCATCCAGCGGGGTAGGAAGGGAAGCAAGGTAGCCAGAGTAGAATTAATCCGTGACATGAGAAGAAATTTAGGGTCGCTATGAAGTGCCAACAAATAAAATTCCCTGGGGAAAAATGCGTTCAAAGGTGGTTTGGTGATAGACAGGATTTTTGTAGATATTTAGCTTACTAGCCCTCTTTGTTGGGGAGTATGTTTTGGAGTGAAGCCTAGTATTTTAAAGTGTAGCACTACCGTCCAAAATATTTGAAATAAGCGTGTTTAATCCTTCGTGCTCGACGATCTTTGACCGGTTTAACCACTTTTCCATAAACCAATCCTCTAAAGGATTCAAAAAATACTTTTTTAGGGTACTTTGAATATGTGATCCAAAATTAACTTGAAATATGCTGTCCAGGACATTTTTATGGTAGGAATCGTCCAATTAAAAAATATTAAGGGGGAATTCGAGGAAATTTGGACAAATACGAGAACAATCTTATTACCAAATAGTTGTGTATGTTGTTCCAAAAAATATATTGAAACATTTGTTTTGTACAGATGTGAAGCTTAATATATTGTTATGCGATACGCAACCATTAACAGCAAACAATGTTGTA
>CAZVNL010000014.1:0-58274 GCA_964628055.1 uncultured bacterium
GCCCAACCGGGGATTTTCCCGTCGCTTTTGAGCATTAAAACCGGGCTTTCCCTACCGAATATCTCACTCATTTTATCGCCTTTAATGGAATCAAGATGTGTATCAGTGACCATGGAAGGCCGGAGGCGAAAATATAGTGCCATTCCAAATGCTAACATTGCTTTTTCTAATTAGTTGTCACCATTACACTTTTAGATGCCTTAAAGAAGCTTCGTTTGGTGTGTAGCCGATAATCAATATTGTTACTTTATTTAATTCCTGCTGCTTCCAATAGTCGTCGCCACTGCTCAATCTTCCTTTGGCGTTCTCCAGCCTCCATTTGGGGTTTGTACACGTGATCACAGGGTGGTTTTGGCGGGATCGTTTCGCCCAATCCTTTCCTCAACAAGTGATAGACTCCATAAGCGGTGCAATCCTTCATGGGAGTGTGGCCGATAGGGATTTGTGCCAGGTCGGCAATGAATTGCAGCAGTGGGGGTCGGGCCCCGCCGCCGCTGGCTACCAGGGTCTGCTCCCTGAAGGGGCGGTATTGCTCCATCACTTTCAGAATATCGTAAACTAAAAAGCCAATGGACTCCATGGCCGCCCGGATGATTTCGTTTTTACGGGCCTTTTTTAAGCCGAGGGTAGAGGTTTCTAAATTGTCCTTCCAGTAGGGTGAAGCCAGGCCCACAAACCCTGGCAGGTACACCCCCTCCGTCTCCGTCTTCGCACAACGCCCGTCCCACTGCATCTGGTGATGGGTGATAGCCAGTTCCGACTCCAGCCAGTAAAAGAGGGCGTTGCAAGCGTTGATGGTACCCTCCAACAGGTACTCCCCATAGGTGCCGGTGGTTAATAGGGGACTGCTGATAAGCCCCTTAAGGATTACCGGTTCCTGTCCCGTGTTCATTTGCACGGAACCGGAGGTGCCAAAATTCATGGCGACGCTTCCCGTCTGCCGGCCTCCCTGTCCTATTAGGGCTGCTTGTTGGTCGCCCAATACACAAATAACCGGTAATTCTTCTGAGTCAACCTGGATGTTTCCGAAAGAACCCAGGGATGGGACTAGGGGTGGTAGACAAAATTCAGGCACGGTGAACAGGCGGCAGAGAGCCGGGTCCCAGGCGTGTGTTTTCAAGTTCAGGAGCAACGAGCGGTTGGCGATGGTGGGTTCCACGCCGGCCCGGCCCGTGAGGAAATGGAGCAGGAAAGCACTCAACGGTCCAAACCAGGCCTGTCCTGCTTTAATTGTACGTTGTAGGGAAGTATCATGACGGATAAGGTGCAAAAATTTGGGGGCCCCGAAATGGGCGCTGAGGGGAACTCCCGTGCGTTCCTGGACCATCTCGCCATGGGTTTTCAGGGTTGCCACTTCGGTTTTGGCCCGGCTATCCTGCCAGCTCAGGGCTGGCGTGAGGGGCTGGAGCGTCCGTTTATCCCAGAACAGGAAGGTGGAGCGCTGAACCGCCAGGCCCACGGCGCGAATGCTCCCTCCCCGCGTGCGATTGTACTCCAGCGCCTTTTCGAGTAAATGGTAGCAGGTCTGGACGATAGCTAAGGGGTCGCCCTCAACGTGATGGGGGGCCGGACGATGCAGGTGCAGCTTACGCCGGGAAGTGTAACATAGATTATGCCGCCCATCGAAAAGGAAGATCTTGGTAGCCGAAGTTCCCTGGTCTAAAACCAGGTAGTATGCCTTCTTCGAGGAATGAGTCATGTTGCCTTAATACCGATTGTTAGTATTCGTCGGCATTGATGGTTATTTAGCTTGAGAGGTCACTCGATTCATCGAATCTCCATTGTCCTAATTCATTCTACGCATTTGGGGGGCCAAGGCTCCCACCAGACCGCAGAGGGCCCCGCCAATACCGAAATACAGGAAGACGGTCTGAATCGGGATCACGCTGGCCAACATACCCACGATGGCCGCAGAGAAAGCCGTCATTCCCACAACGGCTAAGTGGACCATGGCGAAAAGGCGCCCGTGGAATTGGTTAGGCGTGTTACGTTGAATTAGGGCCGTACGGGAAATGGTGATCATGGGGATTCCCAGGGCATGAATGACGATCATAGCCATGACGAAGGGGATGGAATGGGCTAAATAAAAGATCGCATAGGTAACCCCGTCCATGACCATGCCTATTAGGAGGAGTGTGCCCCCCCTGTACCGCGAGCCGTAACGATAAACGGAGATGGAACCTAAGAGCATCCCCAGGGCCAGCCCCGCTTCTACAAAAGCATATTGGGAAACCGTTCCTTGGAGGGCTTCCTTCACTAAGATGGGAGTGCCGACAATGGCTGGTCCCATGATGAAAAGATTATTCAGTATAGTTAACCCAATGAGCCAACCGATGGTGGGATGCTGCCGGAGATATTGAAAACCCTTGATTAGTCCTTTCCAGGTCGTGGGTTTTTGTTGGGTGGCAACGGGAACCGCCGGCCGGGATACGAGGGCTAAGAACCCCAGCGCCAAAAGGAAGGAGGCGCCGTCAAAGATGAATAGGAAACGAATGGAAATAACCCCTAACAGGACACCTGCTAACGCCGGACCCAGCAAGTAGGCTAACTGATTGGCCGTGGCCAGGACGGAGTTGGTCCTCACCAGTTGCGTTTGAGGGACGATCTCCGGGACGAACGCGTTGAGGGCCGGAGGGAATAAGGTGCTAAAACTGCTCCGGATGAAAGCCAATAGACCCAGGTAAAAGGCCTGCTCTACCCCCAGGTACAGCAAAAAGGGTATCATAATGACCGTAAGGGCCTGGCTGATATTGGCTAAGATCATGAGTTTCAACCGGTCGTGGCGATCTGCCAGGACTCCGGAGAACAGGCCGAATAGCATGGCGGGTAGGTAGGCACTTAAGGCCACGAAGCCCGTGACGACTGAAGAACCCGTCAGATCCAGAATTAGCCACATTAAGGCCAATTGATACATGGCATCTCCCATAGCGGAGATGATCTGGGCGGTCCAGAGGCAGGTGATGTTTTTACGTTGTGGGGAGACCATACTACCGTGATAGCTTAGGGGCAGGCGAAAGTGGAAAGCAACCTTTCAATTTTATTACCGCCAGGTCCCTGTCCCCGTAAGTTAAGTAGCGGATTGAGAACCCTTTTTATAATTGTCTCTCGCTGGACGGTATTTCCCTCTCCTTTTGGAGAATTAGTTTGTTTAAAGAGGCTCAATGACAGCAAAATAATTTTTTCCTAAGGAAAAAAGCCTCTAAATTCAAATCTTATATTTGAGCTTGATCCTGAATAGTCCTGAATAATAAACCCAAAACAGAACCCTTTTAGGTAGGAGAAAACTGATGGCATACATTATTTGTGAACCCTGTGTCGGTGTTTGTGATACCGCTTGTGTGGATGTCTGTCCGGTGGATTGCATCCATCCCACCAAGGATGAATGGGATGAAGCCGGGTACGATCCCGACAATTTGGAAGGGAAAATGCTCTACATCGATCCGGAGGAGTGCATCGATTGCGGCGCTTGTGAACCGGAGTGCCCGGTGGAAGCGATCTTCGAGGAGAGCGAAGTTCCCGAGGAGTGGGAAAAATACATCAAACTCAATTACGATTATTACGATCGCGAATACCCTGGTTAATTCAACGCGACCGTTCCATCGAAAAACGGCCGTACTTAACGGCCGTTTTTAGCATCTGCCAGTGACTATGGATAAAAACGACGTTCTACAACTGTTAAGGTCTATTAACTACCCCGGTTTCAGCCGGGATATTGTCTCCTTTGGGATGGTGACTGACGTGGTGGTGGACAAGGCCTCGGTTTTAGTCCGCTTGCGAATTACTACTACGGATGAAACCAAGAAGAGAACGGTAGTGGAAGCCGTGCGATCGATCCTGGAAAAAGCCGGCGGCTTCCACGCCGTGAGTGTGGAACTCGTAGACCAACCAGCCAGGGATCAGCCTTCGTCCCAGGTCCCTCCGGGAGGCGTCCCGGCGCCCGATCCCCTAACAGGGGTCAGGCACGTCATCGCCGTCGCCAGCGGTAAAGGCGGCGTAGGGAAATCTACCATCGCGGCCAATCTGGCCCTGGCCCTGAAACAACACGGCTATACGGTCGGCCTACTAGACCTGGATATTTATGGTCCCTCGCTCCCTACGATCCTGGGGGTCAATGAACATCCCCAAATAACGGCCCACAAGAAGCTGGTCCCCCTGGATTGCTATGGACTGAAGGTGATGAGCTTCGGTTTCATCAGTGGCAACACCACCCCCGTAATCTGGCGAGGGCCTTTGGTGGCACGGATGACGGAGCAATTTTTTAACGACGTGGAGTGGGGCACGCTGGACTATCTGGTATTGGATTTACCTCCTGGTACGGGTGATGTACAACTCACCCTGACCCAGAAGGTCCGTATCAGCGGGGCGATTATTGTGACTACGCCCCAGGATATTGCTCTCACCGACGTACGCAAAGGGGCTGATATGTTCCGGAAGGTACAGGCCCCTGTTTTAGGCGTGATTGAGAATATGTCCGGTTTTCAACTTCAGGGCCGTTTTCGATGGAAGGAAGGCTCCCTTCCCGGAGATTTAACGCTCTCCATGGACGTGGGGGGAGGCGAGGAACCCGTCCGACTGGATGAAGCGGGTCGCTTCCAGGTGGAGTTGAACGTTTTTAAACGCGGTGGAGGCCGGGCGGAAAGTGAGCGTCTGGGCGTTCCCCTTTTGGGGGAAATTCCCCTTTCTCCAGCCCTCATGGAGGCCACGGACGCCGGTACACCTTTAGGGGTCAGCTTTCCTGACGCCCCCTTGGTGGGGGTGTTTCAGTCGATCGCTGAGCGGGTTGTCGCTACCTGTCCGGTCTAACGAATTCACCGGGTCGATCCCGCGGTCTTAACGACGAACTTTACCCCTGACGGCGGTGAAGGAACAGGACGCCAGCCGGTGCGTTTAGTCCGGCAAGGCAGTCACCCTTACGGACAATGTATTGAATAATGGCGAGGACAAAGGTAATTTCGCCCGCGTTTTTATTTATCCGGACGCCATCTAAGCATGACTTTAGACACATTACGACAAGCGGTATTGGAAGCAGGTTCCCTTCCCGCTCATATTGCTATCATTATGGATGGGAATGGGCGCTGGGCTAAGCAACGCTCTCTCCCCCGGGTCGCTGGTCACCGGGAAGGCATCAACTCCGTGCGGGAGATTACCCGCGTGTGTGGCGAAATGGGGATTAAACACCTTACCCTGTACACCTTCTCCGCCGAGAATTGGGCCCGCCCGCGCCAGGAGGTCTCCGCCCTCATGTCACTCCTGCTCACTACTATTAAAAAAGAAGTGACCGCTCTGAATAAAAATAACGTGCGCCTTACGGCTATCGGCGCCCTGGAAACCCTGCCCAAAGCAGCCCAGAAAGGCCTTCAACATGGCATGGAGTTGACCCGCAACAACACGGGCCTGAATTTAAACCTCGCCCTAAGCTACGGTGGCCGTCAGGAAATTGTCCGGGCCCTCCGCAGGATCGTCCAGGACGTACAGGACAGGGTTATCGAACCAGAATCCATCAGTGAAGAGCTTTTAGGGCAGTATCTTTACACGGCCCACATACCTGATCCGGATTTATTGATTCGTACCGGTGGGGAATACCGGGTGAGCAATTTCCTGCTCTGGCAGATCGCCTATACCGAACTTTGCGTCACTCCCCAATTGTGGCCGGCCTTTCGGGAGCAACAGTTGTTGGAGGCCCTTCAAGATTACCAGCACCGGGAACGGCGGTTCGGACTCCTCAGTGAGCAGGTTCGAAAAAAACGATGAAACGTCTCCTCGCAGTCTACCTAACTGGCGCGTATTTGTTCACGGCCCTCCTGGCTCAGGTCCCCGAGCAGATAACCCTTTTAGGCGTGGAAGTAGAGGGAAATCGCCTCACCTCCGATACAATGATTCGCTACACAGCGGGTTTGCAACCGGGGGAGACAATTAACACGGGCGATTTTTCCCGGGCGGTTAAACGTCTTTGGCAGTTGGGATTGTTCAAAAACGTGCAGATTCACCTGGATAAGGAATCCAGCGAGAGTGTGTTTATTACGATCTTGGTGGAAGAGAATCCTATTTTAGGATCGGTGAAATACAAGGGCAATAAAAAACTGAAGGATAAAAAGTTCGAGGAGGAAGTGAACTTACGCACCGGCCAGCGTATCACACCAGGGCTGATCAAAAAAGTGGAAGACGAAATCAAAGACTTGTACGCCGAGGAAGGCTATCTCTTGGCCGAGGTGGAAGGTGAGTTGATTCCACTTAAGGGAGACACAACAGCCCTTACCCCCAAAGAGGCTCTGACACGCGATCTGGTTTTTTGGATAAAGGAAAACAAAAAGGTTAAGCTTAAGCATATTAACTTTGAGGGCAACCAGGCGTTTTCTGACCACCGCTTAAGACGGGTCTTGAAAGAGACCAAACAACAGCGCTGGTACCTCTTCTGGCGATCGTACTTCGAACGCGATAAGTACCAGGAGGATAAGGAAAAACTGGCCACCTTTTACCGCAACCACGGTTATCGGGACTTTGCCATTTTAGGGGATACGACCCTCTACAGCCCTAACAAACGCTCCATGTCTATAATGATCACCGTGGAAGAGGGTCCCCGTTACCGCTACCGGAACTTTTCCTGGGAAGGGAATACCCTCTTCGATATCCCCACCCTGGAACGCGTCCTGAACCTGAAATCCGGTGATTATTACGATGAGGAAGAGTTTAACGTCGCTTTGTACAACAACGTCCAGGGGCTCTACATGGACCGGGGTTATATTTACAGCCAGATCAACCCTAACTTTATCCCGGTGGGGAAGGATTCATTGGATATCCATTTTGTTATTACCGAGAACCATCGGGTTTACGTTCGCAACATCTACATTCACGGGAATACGAAGACGCGGGAGAATGTCATCCGCAGGGAGCTACGAATCTTTCCCGGGGACGTGTTCAATCGTGATCATTTAATTCGCAGTCAGCGGGATTTGTTTATTCTCAACTACTTCAGCAACGTAGTTCCTGACGTAACCCCGGTGGATGAAGATGAGGTCGATCTGGAAATTACCGTGGAAGAGAAGTCTTCGGATCGGGCCAATGCCAATATCGGTTTCAGCGGAGTGTACGGAATGACCGGCGGTGGTGGCGTGGAATTCAATAACTTCCGTGGCCTGGGCCAGCAATTGCTGCTGAGTTTCAATGTAGGTTCCCGGTACACCCTCTATGCCAATCAACCCACTTCCAAGTACCAATCTTTCAATTTTAGTTTCGTCGACCCCATGATTTTCGATACACGCAATCGCGTGGGTTTCTCGACCTTTTATATTTTCCAGGGGCAGGCTACCAGTTACTATTTCCCCCTGGACGTGACCACCCGGGGCGGTTCGGTGCAGTGGGGTCGCCGTTTTAAGTGGCCGGATGATTTTTTCCGGGGCTATTGGGTGTTTCGCATCGTCAAGAAGAACTACCAGGGTAATCCCGAAGACTTGGAGCGCTACGTGAAGAGTCTTAAAGTGACCAAGGGGATTAATATCACCCAGGTACTTTCCCGGGATAGCCGGGATCGGCCTGAGTTTACCACCCAAGGGTCCCGCTTTGTTTGGGAAGCCACCTATTCCGGCGGCTTCTTAGGGGGCAATGAAGACTTCTATAAACATGTGTTGAATTTGGAATGGTATACACCTACATTCTGGAAATTTGTTCTCATGAGTTCTCTCAAAATGGGTGTCATAAAGCCGATTCCGGCGGAAAAAGGCGAGCGGTCCATCGTTCCCTTTGACGAAAAATTCGTCATGGGGGGGAACGGAATCCCTTACGGGAATATGCTCCGTGGTTACAGTGACAATTCCATCGGCCCGTTGATCCGGGGCAATCCTGTAGGAGGTAACGCCCTGTTTCGCGCGGTGGTGGAACTCCGAGTGCCCTTTTCTGATAACCCAGTCATTTACGGCCTGGCTTTTGCCGAAGGCGGTAATGTCTGGAACACTACCAGCATGACCGAGCCCTTTAATCTGGCCCGGAGAGGACCCTTGAGTTTGAAACGCGCAGCGGGAGTTGGCATCCGTTTCTTCATGCCCATGATCGGGATGCTCGGATTTGATATGGGGTACGGGTTTGATGATGTGAGCGGCAATGGTAAACCCGAAGGGTGGAACTATACCATCCTCTTCGGTCAACAATTTTAATTTTGATAACAACCAACTAGCGAAGGAGGTTAAGGTGGTCAAACAATTATTCAACGGTGTCCTACTAACCGGGCTGATGAGTACGACTCTCGTGGCTCAGGTTAAGATTGGTTTTGTCCAATCGGATCGCATCCGGGCGGAGTACGAGGAGTTCAAGGATGCCGAGTCACAACTCCAAATGGAATTCCGTGAAGTCCAGCGGGAGTACCAGATGATGCTCATGAGTTTAGACAGCCTAAAACAAGCTTATGAGACCCAGCGATTGATGAGTTCACCCGAATGGCGGCGGGAAAAAGAGCAGGAGATCGCCACTGCGGAGCGGAACATTCAAAACTACCAGAGCAACAAGGTGGGCCCGGAAGGGGAGCTGTACAAGAAACAAGCGCAAATGGAATATGAGATTCTTACCAAGGTGAAACGGGCTGTGGATAAGGTAGCATCGGCTAAAAATTACGATTTCATCCTGGATGGATCGGTGTCGCTCCTGTACGCCAATCCTGTTTATGATCTCACGGACGACGTCCTCTACGAGCTGCGCAAGTACAATATCTTAGAAGATAACTAATCCCTAAACCTACTTTTGCAAACCTTAGCTGACCTGGCAACCCTGGTGGGAGGAACTCCCGTGGGAGATTCCCAAACACCCATCTCCGGCGTGTCGGAGATCCAACGGGGTAAAACCGGCACCATTACTTTTTTGAGCAATCTGAAGTACAAACGTTACGTTGCTACTACGAAGGCTTCGGCGATCATCACTACCGATGCTTCCCTGTTGATGGGCAAACCGGGGATCATCGTCCCGAACCCGCAACTGGCCGTGGTGAAGATTCTCCAGGTGTTTCATCCCCCAAAAGTGGCTTATGCGCCCGGTATCCATCGCACGGCGGTTGTTGATCCCACTGCTGAACTTGGCGAAGCGGTTGCCGTGGGAGCGTTCACCGTTATTGAATCCGGTGCCAAGATTGGCGATGGGACGCGCATCGGTCCCCAGTGTTTCATCGGCGGAGAGGCCGTTTTAGGTAATGAATGTATCTTGTTTCCGGGAGTGCAAATCTATTCCCGGTGTGTCCTTGGCCACCGGGTCGTTGTGCATAGTGGGACGGTGATTGGGAGCGACGGTTTTGGGTTTGTCACCGAGGAGGACGTACATCATAAAATTCCCCAGGTGGGACGGGTAGTTATGGGGGATGATGTGGAAATCGGCGCCAACTGTGCTTTTGACCGGGGGACCCTGGGGGATACCATTATTGGCCCAGCGTGTAAATTTGATAATTTAGTGCACATTGCCCACAACGTCCGCATTGGCGCCGGTTGTCTCTTGACGGCCCACGTGGCGGTGGCAGGGAGTGTGGTTGTCGGTGATTATTGTATTTTTGCCGGTCAAGCTGGCGTGGCACCGCACTTGACCATTGGCGATAAGGCTGTTTTTGCCGCTAAAACTGGTGTAACCAAATCCCTGCCGGGGAACAAAGTCTACGCCGGGATGCCGGCCCGGGAAATACGTGAGCAGCATAAACGCGAAGCCGTCCTAACGGAGATTGAAAGGATTAAAAGACGCCTGGGCCGTTTGGAAAAACATTCAACTCTAACTCTGGATACTTAATGGATAGGAAACAGCGCACCATTGCTAAACCCGCTTCCTGTGTGGGGGTGGGGCTCCACACCGGCGTAGAAAGCACGGTTACTTTTAAACCCGCCCCGGTGGGATTTGGCATTCGCTTTCACCGCATGGACGTGAAGGGATGCCCCGAAATCCGTGCCGACATTGACCACGTGGTGGATATTTCTCGGGGAACCACCATTGAAAAAGATGGTGTTCGTATTTACACCGTGGAGCATACCCTGGCGGCTGTGACGGGACTCGGAATTGACAATGCCCTCATCGAGCTGACCAATAAAGAACCTCCCGTTATGGACGGGAGCGCCAAAGATTTTGTGGACGCGCTCCTCGCAGCCGGGTTCGTGGAACAGGACGCCCCGCGGGAAGTGCTGGATATCGACGAAGCCGTGACCTATTCCGATCCCACCCAGGGTATTGATATCCACGTCTTGCCGTCGGACCGTTTCCGCGTTACCTTTATGATCGATTACAAGTTTCCTTCCCTGGGGACCCAGTACACGGCTATTTACAACATGGAAAAAGATTTTGCTCAGCAGATCGCCCCTTCACGTACCTTCTGTTTTTTAAGCGAGGTGGAGTCGTTAAAAGAACAAAGCCTGATTAAAGGCGGTAACTTGAACAATGCCGTTGTGATCGTCGATAAAACCATCGATAAAAAAGAATCCGATCGCCTGCGCCGCCTCTTTGGCATCAAGGAGGAAATAAGCTTGGGTACCAACGGCATTTTGAACGGGAAAAAATTGCGCTTCAACAACGAGCCTGTGCGGCATAAAGCCCTGGATTTAATCGGGGACTTGGCCCTGCTGGGGATGCCCATAAAGGGGCATATCATTGCCGCCCGGAGCGGTCATGCTGCCAACGTTGCATTGGTGCGCAAAATTAAGAAGGTCTACGAGAAGAAGATTATTCAGAAACGGTATCAACAATGGGTGTCCAATAATTATCTTTTAGATATCAACGGGATTCTGAAATTATTGCCTCACCGTTACCCCTTTGCGCTGGTAGATCGGATCGTGGATATGACTTTGGGGGAACGCCTGACGGCCATCAAGAATGTAACCATAAACGAACCGTTCTTTCAGGGGCATTTCCCCGGGCAGCCGATAATGCCGGGAGTACTGATCCTGGAAGCCATGGCGCAGGCCGGAGCGTTCATGGTATTGAACAGTGTGGAGAACCCGCTTACCAAGAACATGTTTTTCTCGACCGTGGAAAGGGCCAAGTTTCGCCATCCAGTCATCCCCGGCGACCAACTGAATTTGGAAATGGAGCTAATGAAATTGCGCTTGGGGGCTTGTAAGATTAAAGGCCTTGCTACCGTGGGGGGACGCGTGGTCGCTGAAGCAATTTTCATGGCCAATATCGTCGATCGAGTATAAGTCTGTCACCTCCTACGAATATCCACCCCACTGCGTTGATTGATCCCGGCGCTGAACTGGGCGAGAGTGTTTCCGTGGGGGTGTGCACAGTCATTGAAGATGGAGTGACCATCGGGGACCACGTCACCATCGGGAATTTTACCACCATCAGGAGGGGGACACGGATCGGTGCACATTGCCAGATATTCCACAATTGCTCTATAGGGGAAGCTCCCCAGGATTTAAAATACCAGGGGGAAGCCACTCAAGTTCATATCGGGAATCATGTGATTATTCGGGAGTCGGTGACTATTAACCGTGGAACGGCGGCCTTGGGCATTACCCGGATCGGGGACCATTCCCTGTTAATGGCTTATTGCCATGTGGCGCACGATTGTCAGTTAGGGAAAAATGTGGTTCTAGCGAATCTGACCACCTTGGGAGGCCATGTATATTTGGAGGATTACGTTTCCCTGGGAGGGGGGGTGTTGGTGCATCAATTTTGTCGGGTTGGGAGCCACGCTTTCGTGGGAGGCGGTTATAGAATCGTGCAAGATGTTCCCCCGTACATTCTGGCTGCTGGCGAACCTTTGCGCTATGCCGGCATTAACCGGGTGGGCCTCCGGCGCCGGGGGTTCTCCACCGACACCTGCCAGGCAATCAAAAAGGCCTATCGCCTGTACTTCCGTTCCAACTACCAGCGTTCGGCTGCCCTGACGGCCATCGAGAAAGAGTTGGATTCTACTCCCGAGGTTGAACATATTATCAAATTCATCCGCGCCAGCGAACGTGGCATCCTCTGATACTACCTTGCCTGCACATGTTTCCTCGATTCACGCTCTGTTTTTTCCTCCTACTCTTTAAAGCAATACCTCTATCAGCTCAAGGGCTCTCCTTTGATTTATCCGCTGTACCGGACAGTCTGTTTCGCGCGCAGGTAAAGCCCCTTATGAGTGCGGTATCCCTCAAGATAGGCCACCATCCATTTTATGACCGCGCTGGCCGCTCTCGATTCCGTTGGGGAGTCTCCTTAGGGTGGGGACAGAATTATGGCAACCGCACCCTTACTGGAAAAACGATCCCCGGTTTTCCCCTCCTCCACGGGGCAATCCTGGTCTCCAACAACATGTTCCTTACAGGGAGTCTGAGCGGTTTTATTTCCGGAGAAGACTTGGTCCACCTTACCAGCTATGGTCTCGATTTGTTCATCACTGAATCGGAAGCTCAGGAGTGGTCAGCCTGCGTCGTCCTGGGGCGGTTGGAGGGTCCCCGCCACCTGGATAGTAGGACAATTGATTTTCTCCTCCGGAGAAACCAGGGAACCAGGCGCTATCCTTATCAGTACGGAGTAGGTATTAGTAACTATACCACACGTATCACCATGCCCCATGACCCTCCCGTACCTGATAGGATCAAGTCCAGCGTTCCTTATTATTTCACCTCTGTGATCGTTCCGGTGCGGCGGTTCAATATAGGCCTCCAGGTTAAAGTGGCTTCCCAATTACTGAATCTGTCCGTGGACTTAATACGAGGGGTACGTTAGTGGCTCGTCGGCTGACGATTCTCGGCTCCACCGGCTCCATCGGCGTAAATACCCTAAGGGTCGTTGATAATCTGACTTCTCAGTTTGAGGTGGTGGGTTTATCCACCTACCACCAGAGTGATCTAATTGTGGAACAGGCCCTGAAGTATGGTCCGGAAGCCGTCGCCGTGGTGGATGAAGCGGCTGGGGAGCAGGTAATTAAGCGGCTGGCCGGGGCGGATATCGAGGTGCTCTCTGGTCGTGAGGGTCTGCTCGAACTCTCCGCCCGCAAGGATGTTGATCTGCTCTTGAACGGTTTAGTGGGTTCTGCGGGCATGGAACCTACCTTGTTGGCTCTGGAAGCTGGTATAGACGTGGCCTTGAGTAATAAGGAAAGCCTGGTCATGGCCGGTAGTTTGATTCAGGAGGCCAAAGAGCGAACCGGTGCCCAGGTTTTTCCTGTAGACAGTGAGCATTCGGCCCTCTGGCAGTGTTTTCAAGGGGAGTCGATCGAGGATGTGAGGCGCATCATTTTAACCGGGAGTGGGGGGCCTTTTCGCCAGCGGGATCGTAAATCTTTTACGCATATTACTCCGGAAGAAGCCTTACGGCACCCCAACTGGAAAATGGGAAAGAAGATTACCATCGACTCGGCCACCATGATGAATAAGGGACTGGAGGTTATCGAAGCGCATTGGCTTTTCGGATTAAGTCCGGATGCCATTGATATCGTCATTCATCCCCAATCCATCATTCATTCTCTGGTAGAGTTCAAAGATGGTTCCGTCAAGGCTCAGTTGGGGGTCCCGGATATGAAAATCCCCATTCAATATGCCCTGACCCATCCACGGCATCGAGAGGCCAATTGGGAACGGTTGAACTTAATCGAGGTGGGGAGCATGGATTTTGCAGCCCCAGATCTGGAGCGGTTCCCATGTATTAAATTGGCTTACCGGGCTTTACGCCGTGGTGGGACCCAGCCGGCGGTGTTGAACGTAGCCAACGAACAGGCTGTGTACCGCTTTTTAGCGGGTGAGATTCCCTTTACCCATATCCCGCTTATTATCGAGGCTGCCGGGGAGGCGCACGCCTGGCTTGCCAAACCTTCCCTAAGCGATCTACAACAGTTGGAGCGGTGGGCGACGCATTTTGTTAGAGCGTATAAAATTGGATGAACTTTTGTAACTTACTGGTAGAGCTTTAATCTAAGTGCAAAGTAAGAGAGTGATTGGTATAATCTTATGACGACCTTGTGGGCCACGATTATTGTTATCGGTGTGTTGGTGTTTGTCCATGAGTTGGGCCACTACCTCGCTGCCCGAGCTGGCGGAGTTCGTGTGGATCGTTTCTCCGTGGGTTTCCCGCCCCGTTTCATCACCTTTACTTCGGTAGCCCAGGGGTGGAGCATACAGGTATTTTTTTTCCGCTGGGAATCTTCCGGTAAAAAGACGTGGGGACCGGTGTGGGAAGCGTTTCTCTCCCGCCCTGGACGTCGGGGCAGTGGCACGGAGTACTGCCTGGCCCTCATTCCTCTGGGAGGCTATGTAAAAATGGCCGGGCTCATCGATGAAAGCCTGGACACCACCATCACCCACGCCCCTGACGAACTACTCAGCAAACCTTCCTGGATCCAAATGGGAGTCATGAGTGCCGGGGTAGTGATGAATATCCTGTTAGCCTTTATCCTTTTTACCGGCGTGATTATGAAAACGGGCCTGCCCGAAGTGAGTGACGAGCCGGTGGTGGCTCAGGTGCTGGAGGGAATGCCGGCAGAGGAGATCGGTCTTCAACCCGGCGACCGGATCATTTCCATCGACGGTCAGGCAATCTCTTCCTGGATGGAACTATCCAATATTATCCACCAGATTCCTCGAACAGCTGTTGAACTGCAAATAGAGCGTGATGGAAACGTCTTTCGCCAAAAAGTCGTGACCTATTACCAGGTCGTTCTACAGGAAGGACATCCGGATACCCTGGGGGCCATCGGGATCGCCCCAGAATTTTATTATCGACCGGTGGGTTTTTTAGCATCTATGCAGGCGGGGGCCCAGTCAACCCTCAATAGTTTTTCCATAATCATCACCTCCCTCCGCATGCTGGTGACCGGCCAAGCCTCCCTGAAAGACCTGGGAGGACCCATTATGATCGCCCAGTTGGCCGGTGAAACTGCCAAGGCCGGTTGGATTCCCCTCTTAACCTTTATTGCCCTCATTAGTGTCAACCTCGCTTTTATTAACATCCTCCCCATACCGGGATTGGATGGGGGTCATATTTTAGTAACCTTCATAGAACTGATTTCCCGGAGAAAGCTTACCATCAAGGTCAGGTTGGTTATTCAGCAGATTGGCATGGCCTTTCTCTTATTATTAATGGCCACAGTTATATTGAACGATATTGGGCGACTGTTTATAAAGTAACCTTTTTTAATCGCAACAGTAACGAGCCGTATTTTAGTTTAATCTGAATCTGCACGGGCAGACGCAGTTTATCATCGCTGAACCAGATTTGTACATCCCCCTGGTTTTTAAAGAGGGCCTTGCCTCTGCGAAAGGGACGTACGACCAACGAGGGAAAGGTGCCCGCAGGGGTGTTGACGATTTCTTTTCCCGTGACTTTTAACTGAAATTCAGTAGTCTTGTTGTTTTCGAAGGTGGTGTAGTGGAACGACTGTCCCGCTTTCAGGGGGGTCGTCCGTAAATAATAGAAAAGGGAGTAAGGGTCCCGTAACGGATGATCCACGGTATTGGTATCATTGTTCACGATGGCTGTGGAGTCTCGGTAATTGATTACCATTTCCAGTTCTTTACGGTAGTTCCCCTCACGGATGCGTTTCACCTGTTTATGGGTGAAGAGGCCCTTCTGGTCAATCCAAATGTCCACTCGATCACGTATTTTGTAGAGGCGGTCAGCGACAGCCCCGGTCTTCGCTAAAAATTGCACGTGGAAGGTGGGGTAACCATTGACAGTGTCAACAGTGAGAACCCTTAAAAAGGCTTTCCCCGCCGGAATGAATTCAAACTGGGCGGTGTATTCTAATTCTTCACCCACCGCAAAGGGTATTTCTTGCCCCAGGGCCAAGGCACCGAGGAGAATGGATAGGAAAGGGAGTCGATTCACGGGGTTAAGGTCTGATGCGAATGAGACGGTTGTGCTGGACTTGGTAGATAGAGGACCCTGGGGAAGGGGGCAGAGGGCCAGCATCGATGAGTAGGGCAATTTCTTTACTGAACTCCAGGAGAATCCGCTCCGGGTCATTGAGGGGCGGTCGACCACTGCGGTTGACGCTGGTCGTGGTGATGGGATGACCGAATTTTGCCACCAACGGAGAGGGAAAAGGGTGTTGTGGTACGCGGATGCCTAGGGTGTGGCCGGAGCCTAATACTTTTTCACTTATAATCCCTGGACGCACCGGCACGATGACCGTGCTAGACTCCTGGAGTCGGCGCGCCAACAACTGTAGGAGGTCCCCTTCCAAGGTCGTCCAACTCAGAGCGGTAGGGATGTCCGGCGCTACCACGCTCAAGGGACTGGCTCTCCCTTTCAACCTGTTCAGGCGGTCAATGGCCTGGTCGTTAGTGGCATCCACACCTAAACCGTAGAGGGTGTCCGTGGGGTAGGTCATAATCTCACCTTGGTGCAGTACTTTCAAGGCCTGTTGGAAAGCGTGCGGGTCGTCTAATGGTAGCCGCTGGAACACGGATCATGTATTCGTCGGCTCGCTGGTGGATTTTGATTGGGCTTCCGGCCTCGTTTTCCAGCGGCGGTGGAACCAGAAGTATTGTTCAGGGTATTTGCGGACTTCCTTTTCCAGCAGGGAAGTGAAGGACTGAGTAATGTTCTCCACCGTGGCGGGGTTGGGAATGACTACCGGTTCAAATTTCAGGTGATAGCTGTTTCCGGTCTGGCTGCATGTGGCGAAGATTATGGGCGCTCCGGTCTGGAGATGAAACCGAGCAGCCCCTTTCGGAGTGGAAGCAAGGCGCCCGAGGAAGGGGACAAAAACGCCTCGCCGCCGGGCATCCTGGTCGCTGGCCAGCCCGAGAATTTTATTGTCTTTCAATGCCTGGTACATGAAGCTCAATCCTGTTTTGCGGTAGAAGATTTCCACCCCGTTGGACTCCCGGATCTCCCTGAAGAAGCGATCGGCTCCGCGATTCTTTTGTCTGTTGATAATACCCACGATGGGATAACGATTGATTCCCAACCAGGCGGCCAAGATTTCCCAGGCGCCGAAGTGCCCGGTAACCAACGCTACCCCCCTTTTTTCCTGTAGAGCCCAATCTAAATGCTCCCGGCCGGAAACGGAAATAGCCTCCGCAGGATAGGAATTCGGGAAGGCGAGGAACTGGAGAAAATTGTGGCTGAAGAAATGGTAGCACTGTTTTAGCACGTTATCCCAGTAAGCTGGGGAGTGTTTTGAAAAGGTATTTTGGAGATTGTTGAGGGCTTCCTTTTTACGCAGGGGGAGCACCTGATAGAAGAATTTAGCCAAGCGATGGGCCCACTGCTTCCGCTTGGCCGGGGTATGGCGCTTAAGTCGCATTGATAGAAAAACCAGGGCTCGATAGGTAAGGTGGTGGGCGGACTTCATGGGGTTGGCAAAATCTTCATCTCGTTTGTCCCAAATCTAAGGTAATTTCCCGGTGTGCAACATCGAAATTCCAGGGTATTTTCGTTGAAAATAGACCGATGAAAATGCTCCGTCTCTTATTACTCCTTCTGGGATCCCTCTTAATGGCCGGGGAAATGGATGTGGTTTATCGTATTCCCATCAAAAAAACCATTGATTTGGGACTGCCTCCCTTTATTCGTCGGGCCATTGCCGTGGCCGAGGCCGAATCGGCCCGTGCCATTATTTTCGATATTGACACCTTCGGTGGGCGGGTGGATGCCGCTACCCAGATTAAAGACGCCATTTTAGGCGCCACCGTCCCCACCGTGGCCTTCATTAACCGTCGCGCTATTTCTGCTGGGTCGCTCATTGCCCTTTCTTGTGAGACGATCTACATGACCGGAGGGGGGACCATGGGAGCCGCCACCGCCGTGGATCTCCAGGGGAAAAAGGGTAGTGAAAAGGTCATCAGCTACATGCGCGAAGAGATGGCTGCCACCGCCGAGAGACACGGACGAAATGTGGAAATCGCCAAGGGTATGGTGGATGAAGAATTGCATTTCGAGTATCTGATAATTGACGATGACACGGTGGAAGTCACGGACATCGAAGGCCGGAAAGAAGGGAAATTGATTACCCTCACCACGGAACTGGCCCTCAAATACAAGATGGCCGACGGGAAGGCGGAAAACCTTGAGAGAGTCTTGGCAGACCTGGGTTTGGAAGGGGCCACGGTACGAACCGCCACTATTAACTGGTCGGAAAACTTCGTTCGGTTCCTCACCCATCCCATTGTAGCCTCTCTGCTGACGACTTTTGGATTTTTAGGAATTTTGTTTGAGCTCCAGAGTCCTGGTTGGGGGCTACCGGGTACTTTCGGCGCCGTGTGCCTGGCCCTTTCCCTGGGAGCCTCGTACATCGCTGAACTAGCCACTATGACGGATTTACTTATCATCCTCGTGGGAGTCGTTCTATTAATGGTGGAAATATTTCTCATTCCTGGCTTTGGCTTGGCTGGTCTCTCGGGGATCGGTTTGTTACTCTGGGGACTCTACGAACTGTTGTTGCCCGATATTCCCGTAGGGAATGAAATTCAAACCATGGCATTGACGGGATTAACCATTGGCATATTGGGTGGTCTGGTGGGGTTGTTTCTCATTTTTAAACTCATGACGAAAACCAAATTTTGGAAGAATCTCACCGCACCGGGTATCGAAAGCAGCAAAGCAGGATATTCCACTTCCCTGGGGTTAGAGCCCTTCGTTGGCAAAGTAGGTATCGCTGACACCAAGCTGCGCCCTTCTGGCTGGATCATCGTGGAGGCCCAGCGCCTGTTCGTGGTGAGCGAGGGGACGTATGTGGACAAGAACGAACTGGTAAAAATCCTCTCCGTAGAGGGGAATCGTATTGTTGTACGAAAAGTTAATAATCAGGTAAAGGAGAATTGAAATGACAATTGTATCTATGGTAATTCTAGCCCTTTTAATCTTATTCCTTCTCGTACTGTTCTACTATGTCCCCTTGGGATTGTGGGTTCAGTCTGTAGTGAGTTTGGGGTTAGGGAAGATTACCATCATCGATTTGATTCGCATGCGTTTGCGTAAGATTCCGCCGCGGCTCATCACCGATGGTGTCATCAACTCTTACAAGGCCGGGTTGGAGACCATCACCACCGATATGTTGGAAACCCACTACTTGGCAGGGGGGAAAGTCGCCAACGTGGTGGCGGCGTTGATCGCTGCTGACAAGGCCCGTATTCAATTACCCTACGAGACGGCCACAGCCATCGATTTAGCTGGTCGTGATGTAAAGACGGCCGTTCAAACCAGCGTGTATCCCAAGGTGATTGACGCTCCCCGGGATGGGTATTTAGCGGCCGTCGCCAAGGATGGGATTGAGCTGAAGGCCCGCGCCCGGGTTACGGTACGCACCAACATACCCGGATTGGTAGGGGGCGCCACGGATGAAACGATCATCGCCCGCGTCGGTGAAGGGATCGTGAGCGCCATTGGATCAGCAACTACCTACTCGGAAGTATTAGAGAACCCCGATAACATTTCCAGGGCCGTACTAGACAAGGGTCTGGATGCCGGTACCGCTTTCGAGATTTTGTCCATTGACATCGCTGACTTGGACGTGGGAAAAAACATTGGCGCCCGCTTGCAGGCCGACCAGGCGGAGGCCGATTTGCGCGTTGCCCAGGCCAAGGCCGAAACACGCCGGGCCATGGCGATTGCAGCCGAGCAGGAAATGAAAGCCCGTACCCAGGAGATGCGTGCCAAGGTGGTTGAAGCCGAAGCCGAAATTCCCCGCGCCATGGCCCAGGCTTTCCGCGAAGGGAATTTGGGCGTATTTGATTATTACAACATGCGCAATATCCAAGCCGATACGGCCATGCGGGAGTCTATCTCCGGTGAAGGGGGCGAAACGACTCCGCCACATCCGGGAAAGAAATCATAAGCCATGGAAGGTATAGGTTATTGGCTCTTCCTGCTGCTCCTTTACTTACTCTCTACCCTGTTAAAAAAGCGGCAGCAGAAAGCGGCCCGGAAACGATTAGAGGGGGAACAGGAAGAACCTAAACCGGAATGGGAACCTCCTGATTTTCTGAAAAACCTCTTTGGGGAAGAGGAACTCCCCTTCGGTCGACCGGCTCCGGCAATGCCAGAGGAAATGCCGGAGTCCGTACCAGAGGAAATGATGGAGGCAGCTGAGATGCCCCCTCTCCCACAGCCCAAACCTGCCACCGAAACGCTCCGGGAATCCAGGGCGGCTAAAAGAGAGGGCTTAAAGCTCGCCCGGGAAGACGTTTCTCAGTTGCGTTCGGAACTTAAACGGCGCGATGAGCAGAAAGATCGGGAAGATGCGGAAGCACAGGAAGGTAGCGCTTACAGAATCCTTAAGACCAGGATTGCAACCACGCCCCTGGTAGGCTCCTTTTTCGAAGATGTGGGCACTTTAAAACAGGCCATTGTGCTCCGGGAGATTCTGGGGAAACCCCGGGCGCTGAATAAATACCGACCGGGCGGACCGCAGTTTTAACTTATTGGCCGGTGGGGTCGTCAGCGTTTAATTCGCCGGCCCTTCTCTTCGTTAATAAAAATCCACGCCGCTAGTTTACCAATATTGAGCGGTTCTTCCACGTTCCAGTACTGGCGTCCGTGGTGGTAGCGGGAGCTGGTATCATCGGCAGGGATACTGTGTACAAAGTCAAGAATTTGGCGGATACGATCCTGCCATAATTTCATATTGCTTTCCCGCAGGTCGACCCACCCGGCGTAGGCCCAGTTATCGATTTTTGCCGGCGTGATGCGAATGGATTTCCGCCCCAGGGAAACGGGAATTTTCACTTCCGGACCGCGCAAGAGATGTTTCCCGTCGCTCAGTAATATGGGAATACCGATAGATAAAATTTGAGCCCGTAAGTCCCGGGCCTGGGACAGGTACCGTTCGACGGCGGCCGTGAGTTCCCGGTAATCCTGTTCCAGGATGCGCTCTGGTTCGGGGCAGACCTGTCGTAAAATGTAGGCTTCGTAGAGGATTTTTGACAGTCGGGGTGGGCCCAGTATTTCGAAGGCGACGCTCTCCACGCCGTGCTCCTTCTCCAGGCGCTCCATTTCCTCCAATGCCCGATGGCGCATGTAGCCGGCCCGGTAGGTGGGCCCCATAATGGCATTGTTTAAAGCGTTTAAAATATCATGCCCGGTGCTATCGCCAAGAATCTCTAAAATGACATTGGCAGCGATTTCTTCGGGGGTGACAAACTCCATCTGGCCAGCGGAAGTAATGGTTTCGAATTCCGCCAGGGAGAAGATGCCATTCTCGCCGGTGTCAATGTACACAGAGCACAGCGTATCGTCCAGGGCGGTCCAGTTGCCTTCTCCGGTGAAATCAAAAAGATCTTTTAGGACCATCGCCTTATCTAAAGGACAGTCGTAGAGTTGAATCGGTTGGCCGCGGCGTTTTATTTCCCCATAGTGGATGCCCTTCCAGGCAATGGCCGCCGCCGGCTTGATCTCTTTACAGATGGGTCCGTCGGGTGTTCGCGCCATGAGGAATAGCAACATGGTATGGGCGCCAGCCAGGGAAGATTTACTCAAGAGAACCCGCGATGGCCGCTCTTCACTATGGGTGTAAGGAATGTTCAACCCCATACCCCCTGTGCCGGTAGTGCCGATTTTAATGTACAAGCGGGTTTTATTCTCCACCATGCTGGTGTACAAGGTTTGCACATGGCGGATTATTTGGGGAATGTACAGGGTGGTAAGCAATTTTTCCAGGGCCGTGGTGAGTTCGGGCGAGAGGGTATTTGTTTCCTGGGCCTGGGAGAGTTCCTGTTTTAAGCTGTAGTAACTATTGTAGATGTCTTGATAGGCCAGGGCCGTGGCGGAGTTGACGGAATCGATGATGATGTCGGGTTTATGTTTACTGATTACATTGTGCAGGAAGGAGGTTTCCATGGTGCTTTCGTCCAGGGCTTCCATAGTATCTTCCATGAGGGTGTGACGGTGCTGGGGATTATTGAGGAGCGTTTCCCGGGGGTAGTCCTTCAAGGTAGTGCGCACGAAGATGTTCCCCCATTCCGGAGTGAATTTTACCTGAGGCGCCTCCTTTTTCATCAGGGAGCAGGCTTCCCGGGCTTCCGGCTCCGTTAAAGACAAGATAACCACCTCTCGAGGTTGGTGCTGGACCAGCCTGCGTATTATGGCCATACCCACTAATCCCCAACCTCCTAAGATGAGTACACGCCGATCACGAATTTCCATACCAGACCTCCAATTTTATCGCTGGTTCCCGTTTGCAGGAAGTTAATTTAGTATTAAACGATGTTCTTCTGGGAAAAAATCAGCTTAACCCCCGGTGAAGCGCCAAGACCGCTTTCCAGGGTGGAACCCTAGGGTCTTAAGTTAGTTGACGGTAGATTTCCAGGGCCTGCTTTTTCAGGTCTTCTAAGCCGCCATCGTTATGGATCACGAAATCTGCCATGCGCAGCTTTTCTTCTTCGGACCATTGTAAGTCCATGCGTTTTAATATTTCGTCCCGGGTCAGATTTCCCCGCTGCAAAGCCCTTTCCAGGCGGTGCCGATACAAGGCGGTAACGACAATGACGTAATCCAGATGCTGGTCATAACCCGATTCGTAGATCAGGGCGCCATCCACAATGAAGAGGCTGTACTTTTTCGATTGGCTGATCTGTTCAAAGGTCTTGTCAATGCGGTTGAACACGTAAGGGTGGACAATGGTGTTAAGGCGCAACTGGTGGTCTTCGTCTTGTAGGCCGATGCGAGCCAGTTTCTTCCGGTCAATGGCGCCGTCGGCTCCCATAATATCCGTGGAAAACTCAGCAATGAGTTCCTGTTGCGCCTCTTTATTCGTTTCGAGGATTTGTTTTGCCTCGGCGTCGGAATCGAAGACAAAGGCTCCTTGTTCCGCTAAGATATTGCTTGCGGCGCTCTTTCCGGAACCAATGCCACCCGTTAACCCTACTCTTAACATTTTATTTCAACACCTTTAAAATACGGTTCGTGATTTCAGGGATCGGCCCTGCCCCATAGACGGTTTTTAACAGGTTTTGTTTTTCATAGTACCCCAGAATGGGTTGTGTCAACTTCCGGTAAACATCTAATCTTTTGGTGATTACAGTGGGATTGTCGTCGCTACGTCCGGAGGTTTTCCCTCTCCGTATTAGAC
Organism: uncultured bacterium; assembly: GCA_964628055.1. GTDB lineage: Bacteria > Fidelibacterota > Marinisomatia > Marinisomatales > TCS56 > CAZBEL01. Next base: position 22,952 of record CAZVNL010000014.1, read on the forward strand.
GTTGGATGAGTTCTTCGTCCTCGGCAGTGAGGTTTATGACGGCATCCAGGGAGTGATGGGATTGTTGCACGAGGCGATCCAGGCCCTGAGCCTGGGGGATTGTGCGGGGAAAGCCATCCAGGAGGTAACCGCGGGCACACTCGGGACGTCGTAAATAGCTTTCCATGATCGTAAGGAGGATATCGTCGGGGACTAAGTAACCCTGGTCGATGTAGGTTTTGGCTTGCTGGCCGATGGGGCTTTGGGATTTTATTTCAGCGCGTAAAATGTCCCCGGTGGACAAATGGGCGATCCCAAAATGTTTGCTGACACGATCGGCTTGGGTCCCTTTTCCCACGCCTGGTGGGCCGATAAAGATGAGTCGCATGGTATTCAATCCCGTTCAATAATAAGCTTAAATCAGCACTCCTGCAATGGTTGCGGTGAGCCACGAAGCCAACGCCCCGCCGAACATGGCTTTCATGGCTACCTGGGCTAAATCCCGGCGGCGGTTCGGGGCCAGGGCGCCGATCCCGCCAATCTGGATGCCGATGGAAGCGAAGTTAGCAAAGCCGCATAAGGCGTAGGAGGCGATAATAACCGACCGCTCGTTTAGCTGGGGGATCATATCGTGAAGATGCCCGTAGGCAATGAGTTCCGTGAGGACGAGCTTCTCCCCCATGAGGGTTCCCACCTTGAACATATCTTCCACCGGGACCCCCATGGTAAAGGCCAGGGGGGAGAAAATCCACCCAAGGATTTGTTCCAGGCTCAAGCCCACTAAGTTCAACCCGTAGTTGATGCCTGCCACCAGCGCCACGAAAGCAATGAGCATGGCCGCCACGTTAGCGGCCAGGCGTAGGCCGTCGGAAGATCCGTGCACGATGGCCTCCATAACGTTCGCATCCCGCTTGACTAGGTTCATTTTCAGGGTCCCACGTGTCGGGGAGTCTTCAGTTTCTGGGTAGATAATTTTAGCTATCACCAGGGCGGCAGGGGCGCTCATCACCGAGGCGGCCATGAGATGCCCGGCGATGTTGGGGATGTTCGAGAGCCATTTCACGTAAATGGCCATGACCCCGCCCGCGATGGTGGCGAACCCACCGGTCATAATGGCCATGAGTTCACTCCGGGTCATGGTCTCGATGAAGGGGCGGATTATGAAGGGGGCTTCCGTCTGCCCAACAAAGATGTTAGCGGCGTTCGAGAGGGTTTCCGAACCGCTGGTCTGCATGGTTTTTTGCATGGCTTTGGCAATGATTTTCACGATGAATTGCATGATGCCCAGGTGGTAGAAAATGGCCATGACGGCGGAAAAGAAAATGATAGTGGGGAGAACCTGGAAGGCAAAGAACCTGCCCAACGATCCTTCCTGCCCGGGAGCGAGGGCCAGTTCGTTAAAAACGAAGTAAGCGCCCTCGTCGGAAAATTGCAGAAGGGTCATAATGGCTTTATTGAAAAACCTGAAGAGCGGTTTGCCTATGGGGGTAACCAGGATGAACAAGGCGAAGAATAGTTGCAGTCCCAATCCCCATAAAACCAGACGGAGGTTGATTGCTTTGCGGTTGTTGGATAGTAGGTAAGCCAGACCGAGGATAGCGAAGATTCCCAGGAAACCAATTAGTTGTTGCATGGCGTTTTAACCTCTTTCATTTTTGGGGGCTTCGTAGATGTCCGTTTCACCGATGATCACCTGCGCTGAATCTTGGCTGGTGCGCTGAGTGTAGCCAGCTGGATTTCCGCAGATCACGCAAATTGCCTAGAGCTTGTCTAGATAGTCAGCTTCGCACATGAGGGTGGGCATGGGACCGAAGGGTTCGCCGCGGTAGTCAGTATTCAATCCAGCCACCACCCGTTTTTTCTGTTTGGCCAGAGTTTTACAAACCGACACCAAATTAGGGCCGAAGAACTGGCCTTCATCGATGCCCACCACCTCAGTCTCCTGGGCCAAACGGAGGATTTCTTCAGCATCTTCTACCAGGTGTGCTTCCAACATCATTTGGTTGTGGGAGACGATGTGTTCGCTGCTGTAGCGATCATCAATGCGCGGTTTGAAGACAACCGTTTTTGTTTGGCGATCTTGGCCCGCCGCAACCGGCGAATCAATTCTTCCGTCTTTCCACTGAACATGCTGCCGCAGATGACTTCGATGGAACCGGTCTGATGAGAAACGATCAGAGACATCTACAAATTCCTGAGAATGGCGTGAATTTTGGTCCTCAAAAGATCAATGGCGACGATATTCTGGCCTCCTTCCGGTATGATAATATCGGCATAATATTTGGAGGGCTCCACAAATTGTTGGTGCATGATCCGCACCGTTGACAGGTATTGGTCGATGACGCTTTGAACCGATCGACCGCGCTCCCGGGTGTCCCGCGTTAAGCGGCGGATAAAGCGGATGTCCGCCGGCGTTTCTACGTACACTTTAATATCCATGAGGTCTCGGAGGGCCGGGTAGTGTAAAGTTAGAATCCCCTCCACGACGACAACCCGGTGTGGTTCGATGGTCCGCGTCTCTTTCTTGCGGGTGTGGGTGGCGAAATCGTAAATGGGTCCCTGGGTAGGTTCAGCGGCCATTAACTGTTTTACCTGCTGAGTGAAGAGCGTGATATCGATGGCGTCGGGATGGTCGAAATTCTGATGGTGACGCTCTTTTAAGGGGAGGTGAGAGAGGTCTTTGTAGTAGGAATCTTGTTCAATGACCACCACCTGTCCCGGTCCGTATTCATGGAGGAGTTGCTTGGCGATGGAGGTTTTACCGGAGCCAGTTCCCCCGGCGATACCGATGAGAATAGGGATCGTATTCATTTCAGGTTGGTCTGGTCGAAAGGTTCTGGAAAGAGCGCCTTACTGGTTGTGGTGGTGTAGTGTCCATCCTTGCCTGTGAGATACACTGGGATATCGCCGCACAGTTCCCAAATTACTTGTCGGCAAGCGCCGCAGGGTGGGGCGCCATTTTCGGTGGCTACTGCCAGGGCTTTGAACTGTTTGTGTCCCGCCGAGAGGGCGTTGTAGATGGCGATTCGTTCGGCGCAGCATGTTAGCCCGTAACTGCTGGACTCCACGTTGCAACCGCCAACGATGGTCCCCGCTTTCGTTAGTATGGCAGCCCCCACGGTGTAATGAGAATAAGGTGCCTGAGCACGGGAACGCATGGCTACGGCTTGGTCGATCAGTGCTTGTATAGTATTCATAGGTTAGTAACGTTCAAAACGAACCCTCTGGTAAAGCTGGTCGAAGATGACACCCATGGTGAAACCGCCCACATGGGCAAACCAGGCAACGCCACCGGTGGTGTCGATGCCTAATGTTCCCAGACCGTTGGTGAGTTGAACCAGGAACCAGAACCCCAGGACGTAGAATGCAGGTACCTGGATTGTGGTGATGAAAATGAAGATGAAAATCAGTACATGAACGCGAGCATGGGGGTACCGGACCATGTAGGTTCCGAGTACGCCGGCGATGGCCCCACTGGCGCCTACCATGGGAATGGGGGAAGAGGCGTTGACTAACACTTGGGTTAAAGCGGCGCCAATCCCACAGAGCAGGTAAAAAATGAGATATTTCCAATGGCCAAAGGCACTTTCTACGTTATCTCCGAAGATCCACAAAAACCACATGTTGCCTATTAGATGGAACAATCCCCCATGGATGAACATGGAGGTAAAAATGTTTGCCAGGGCAAAGTCAGCTGGAATGAGGCCATAGGCGTGGATGAATTGCCTGGGGAGGCGGGGATCGGTGAGGCCCAGCCCTGTTTGGTACAGGAAGACCAGGACATTGAGCGCAATGAGGAAGTAATTTACATAGGGAACCAGGATTCTCGGGTTATCGTCGCGGTACGGGAAAAACATCAATCTATGGTGAATTGGATCGTTCGGGTAGCAGAGTTGCCGGCTTTATCTCTCACAGTGGCAGTCATGGTATGGACCCCCGAAGATAAGGGTTCTACCAGGTTGTAGGATAATTCTTTTCTCACCGGTTGGTAGGCCAAAAGCAGGGCAACACCGTCCAGTGTAAGGGTTAGGGTGGACTCCCGTGGGTCTATGCTGGAGAGATCATCCTTTACTTGCACCCATAATCTTCGTACGTCAGAGAATGAGTAGCGACCGCCGTCACCAGGGAAAAAGCCAGTAAAGGTAGGAGGTGTTGAATCCTGAAGGATAGCGACGGCCTCCATGCTGGATAGAGCCCCGGTGAGGACGCGGCGACTCCGGGAATTGTGGGAGGGGATGTAGGTCCAACCGTCGTCGGCATCGTAGTAGTACAGGGCCAGGTGTTCCAGATCACGATAGGCCTCTTTGTAGCGAATCCCAACCCGTAAGGTGTCTCGCAGGGGAACGTCAAAAGGCTGGAGTTGGTACGCTCGGGAGAGCAAAGTCCCACCTTCCGCAGGAGCGGGGTTGTCTACGACTTCAATCCACATGAGGGTGGATTCGTACAGGGAGGTGGGGAGTATTTGCGCCGAGCATAAGCGATCGTTAGAGAAGACGGTAGTGAGCGTGTTGGGGACCGCTAATTGGGGATTGAATTTAAAGCGGGTTTCCCAGTCCAGGTCGTCGGAAAAGAGGGTAATAACCTGGTCAGTTCCGGCTATTGTAGACGGGGTTAAGGCCGGGCTTAAATAAACAGTGGGTTGGACCTGTTCCAGGAGAATGGGGACGATGCGGGAGCCCTTTTGTAATTTTAGGAGGAGGGGGGAGGAGGTAAAGGGTTTGGTCTCCACCTGAAGATACACGTTTCCCTCGATCTGGCGAATTTCCAGGTCCACTTCCGGTTTTGTAGTGGAGATGCGGTTTAGCGGGCCGGACCAGTGGATTGGTTTGGAGTGGCCCCCCAATATGTTGACGCCTAAAAATTGCAACAATCGATTCTGCACCTCCTTGCGAGGGAGGGTAATACGGAGACCCTCGGGTGTAGTTTCTTGCTGGAGGATAGTCACTTGGGCATCGGCATATCCGAAAAGTGTAAAGCTGTAAACGGTTACGGATTTTAAGGGGAATTTGGTTCGCACCGGTTTCAACAGGTAGGTAAAACCGGTGGTGGTTTCACCGCGGGTTTGAAGGGCTATTTCTATGGGGGGCTGGATGAACAAGGTGCCCGTGCAAAGACTTCGGTTGCCAGCGGCGTCCTCCACGTCGATTTCTAAATAGTGGTAGCCCGGTGTTAGCGATAGGATCCCTGTGGGACTATCCCGATTTATTGTTGTTTGCGGCAGATGTTTACGACGATATAACCGTATGAACGCACCCAAATTCAGCCGCTTTAGACGATAGTCCTGGACAATGCGGACGGAGTTGGATTCATCGTAATCTAGGCTGTCGAAGGTCAGGCTGTAAACCGGTTGTTGATCTACCGATACGGTAACTTGGTAGATTTGGTATTTATTGGGGACCCCCTGGATCCGGTCGACAGCCCGTAGAGCGAGTCCGAAAGTACCGGAGCCATTCACTGTGTCCGGTAAGGAGTAACGGCCCTTTTTATCCCGTAGGAAAGGTAGGATCTGGGGCAGGGTGCTGCCGTTGATCCAGGTATTGGGAGACAGGGGAATGATTGCCATTTCGAAGGGAATGGGAGGTATTAGGTCAGGGACTTGAAACCCGTGCGTCAGGGGGTTGAGGGGTTGCTCTTTAGCGTTACGTATTTCGAAATGCAAGTGGGGGGCAAAGGAATACCCGGTATCCCCGGAGTAACCGATAAGGTCTCCTTTTTTCACTGTGAAGTTACCCGGCCGGAAGTAGGTATTCACCAGGTAGGATTGTTTTTTTCCCTGCTGCTTTCTCAGAATTTGTTCCAGGAAGGGTGCAAAACGATTTAGGTGGGCATAGACAGCGGTGTAGCCTTTTTCGGTGGTGAGATATAAAGCCTTACCATAACCCACAAAGTTGGCCACCATGCGGGAAATATAGCCGTCTTCCACAGCATAGACGGGGTAGCCGGTACGGTCGGTTTTCAAATCAAGGCCCATGTGGAAATGGTCACCCCGGAACTCTCCAAAGTTGGAGGAGAAAGTTTGTCCGGACTCAATCGGCCAATAGTAATCCTGCGAAAAAAGGCTGCAGAAGCCCAATAAGGCGAGGACCAAGGTGCGTTTATGAATCATCATTATAAAGAATGCTCTGGGGGCAATTTATTGACCTGGGGGAGCAGATTCAACGGTTTATAAAGGAGAACGCAGTATAGGGGATCGATTATTTACCGACCCCCTTCAGCTCAAGGTTGTTTTAAGGCTTCCACTTCCTCCTGCAATTTTTCCAGTTCTTCACGAAGGTCCTTTAATTCCTCTTGAATGTCTTTCGGTAGGTGCGAAGGTCGGCAATTCTCCCAGTCTGGTATGGCGAACTTCGAAAGCTCTTTGTCGAAGAAATAGCCGTGGGCATTGGGTTCCATATCCAGTTTCCATGATAAACGGCTTTGTTCGCCTAAAGTGGCCGTCGTGTTTTGCTCCCGGCCCCGGCGAAAGTAGGTAATAGTCACCTCCGTTTCCGGATCGTAACTGCGGATAGTCTGGGTCAATTCCCGCGGGTCGCTGATAATTGTGTCATCAATCCGGGTAATAATATCCCCTGCTTTGAGGTGTGCTTTATCGGCCGGGCTCTGGCGAACCACTGCGGAAATGAGGACGCCACCATCTCCCTTGACCTTGAAGTAATCCCGGAGTTGATCGGTGAGCTCCTGGATTTGCACTCCCAGGTAACCCCCTTTCCCTTTCATCCGATTGATGAAAATGTCTCGAAGGTCCTCATCCTCGTCATCCACCGGTGACCGCACGTCGACGTCGAACTGTAAATTCTCTAATTCATTCTCTAAAGCCGACAGCGCTTTCTCGTTATTCAGGTCTACCTCATAAGTCTTGGTATCGCCGTCTTTCTTGATAGTCAACTGGAGAATATTATCTTCCACGTGGGCCTTGATTTCCACCTCTTCCTCGTCAGCCTTAATTGCAACCACTTTTTTGCCTTTCAGGGTCTTTTGGGCGGTGGCAGTAGTAAAGCTAAAAAGTAAGAATCCCGTTAACAGCAAGCGCAACATAACGCCTCCTTTCAGTTTTGGAGGTGTAATGTTTTTCCCGTACGGTTTGTTCCGGTCTGTGATGGGAGACACACGGGAAAAAATAAAATGTGTTAAACCCTTGAAAAAGCTGTTAAATTAGCGATGATATTTTTTCCGGGAGGTTTTCACGAACCGCATTTTTTATCTAGGAAAGAGAACGTAAACTTTTCGGAATGGTAACACATAAACAAAGGAGCCAAACTATGCGGTCAGTTTTTAACAAACTTACAGTCGTCGTTACGGTACTCATGATAACCCTGCCTTCCTATGGTCAGACTCTTCAAGAAACTTTGGAATCCATGTTGCAAGAGAATGCCAAGGGCTATTTGAGCCCCGTAGTTACTGCTTTCGGTACGGGGGTTAATTCGGGGACTTTCCACACGGCCAAGTCCCATAAGATGTTGGGTTTCGACGTGACGCTTAATGTGTCCGTCGTGGCGGTTCCCGACGCTAGCCAGGAGTATGAGTTCTACATCTCCGACCAACCAATATCTTTCCCTATCAGCTTTAACGATGCCACCGGTCAAACCCAAACGGTTACTGTGAAACTCTCACCCGACGAACTGTATGATGAAAACCGTACTTCGTCCACCTTTTTTGGGAAGAAAGAGAGTAATATAATAGCGGTGGATACGGATGCAGCGACGAACTCTGTGATAAGCCAGATTGCCAGCACAACGGGATTAAGTGAGAGTGACATAGATACCTACGCCGGCGACGACATTAGCACTGCCATCGGGGAAAATTTGCCTGATATCAAAACTCCGGAAGGTTTCGGTTTCCCCGCTTTACCCATGATCATGCCCCAGGTATCGGTTGGTTTACCCATGGATATCGAGGTAACCTTGAGGGGTTTCCCCAAGGCCAATCTGGGAGATGCCGGGGAGCTGTCCTTTTTTGGTTTTGGTGGTAAAATTGGCTTGACCCAGTTTATTCCCATCCCCATGTTTCCGGTACAGTTGTCGGCAGGATACTATTTGACCAGCCTTAAGCTGGGGGATGTGCTGGAATCAAACCATAGTGTTATGACCCTACAGGCCAGTAAAAGCCTCCCCTTTCTCACAATTTACGGGGGCTTTGGATTGGAGAGCAGTTCCATGGATGTGAATTACACCTATATTGGTGAAAACAACATGGATCTTCCCGTCAGCTTTTCCCTGGATGGTGATAATACTTTTAGGACGATCGTGGGACTGCGTTTGAAGTTAGCCGTGTTAAGCATTAATGCTGACTATAACGTCGGTGAATACTCAACGGCAAACATAGGTGTTGGGTTTACCTTACGTTAAACGCCTTTCATGTCACTAACTATAGAAAGGGGTACCCGCAGAGCGTGTACCCCTTTTCGTTTTCTGTCAATCATTGGAGGTGAAAAGGGTTTGTAAAACTACCAGGGTAGAGGAAGGAATGCCGTGTAGAAAAAAACACCTCTTTCGGCTTTTCAGGGCCTCGTCCGTACTTGTCTTGCTGGTGTATTTTGCCGGATTGTCCGGCAATGCGGTTACGGCCCAGACTTTACCTTATCAGACCTTTTCATTTCAAGAACTTCGCCTTGGTTCGGACGTCAAGATCAGTGGTAAAGCCCTCATGGCCCGAGGTACCGGTTGGATCCGCATCGTTGACGCGCCGGTGAACAGCGATAGCATTCTATACCTGGCGCTCCACGGCTATGCCTCCCAAGGTTATGAATGGATTTACCTCCTTAAGCGGTTAGCCCAGACTGGTTTCCCCACTTATTTTTACCGTTACGATTGGACCCTGTGCCCCGATACGCTGGTAGCGCTAATCCAAAAGGATATTAGGCGTTTACTGGGATGGATGACCGGGGTAAAGAAATTGGTGTTAATTGCCCATAGTTACGGCGGTTTACTGGCCGTCTCCCTGGCCAGTGAGCCGCCAGTGCCGGCGCCGGTGTTTGAAGTCCACGTCGTAGCTGCCCCTTTGGCAGGGCACCCGGCCATCGTCAAACGCTGCGGTGAGCACAGCCCTGTGCTTTTCGACAGCACCTTGGTTTTGCCACCCCAGGTTACCCTCTATCAATGGCGTACCATCCAGGAGCAGGATGGGGCCTACCGCATGCTGGACACGGACCCTCAGGTGGTGAATATACCCGGTAGCATGGTAACCGTTTTACCCCCCCTTTTAGATGGGCACCGCTTAGGTCACAATTGGTCGCTCACCTGGGTCATTGACGCATATCTCGGGTCGAAATAAGGGGACAAAGTTCCTGGGCGAGACATTTCCCTTGCTCGGTAGATAGAATTGGGATAGCGAATTCCCGATACTATCGTTTCGCCAGTACCGCTGTCCGTATTTTTTCCCAATATTTACCGGTAGACACATCCCGAGCAGTGACTTTGATGATATAAATCCCCGTACGTGCTGACTGCCCGTTGGAGCGCTTCCCCGTCCAGGTTAAGATACCTTCTTCGGGGATGTAGCGGTTCCAGTAAGGAGTGGCAATGGTACGGCCGATTACGTCAAAAATCTCCACCCTCACCGTCGCCTGGGCAAAGGGAAGGCAATAGTGCATGGTAAGGACGTCATCCACGCCGTCGCCGTCTGGTGAAAAGGGGTTCGGTGCCAGTTGGAGGCTCCCTTTCTCTGGCAAGGTACCAAAAAAGACACTGTTAATAGTACCAGGAGTCATGCCCTGTTCATTAACAGCTAAACCCCAGCGTTGAGGATCGTTGGACGTAAAATCGGGGCGGAATTTCTCCGTGGAACGGCCGTCGATGATAGGCCAGTTTCCATCGTAGACGAGAGAGTCAATGATCGTCCCGGTGGCGTCATAGAGGTAAATGGCGTCGCTGGTATTATTCAAGCTGGGGAGCCCTTTTAAGGGTACCACCAGGGTTTGAATATCAGGAAACTGTTGTATAAGGACCGAATCGGCGCTCACTATCAGGTAGCTATCAGGAAGGAGCGTGACGGTAGGGAAAATGTGGCGTTGTTGGGCCTTGTCGCTGAGGGACCAATTTTTCAATTCGATTTGCTGGGAGGTGTACAGTTCGACGAACTCAGTTTGATTACTGTCGGGTCGGCAAAAAAATTCGTTGATGACAGTGGTTCCAAAAGGGTGGCTTACCAGTATCGTGTCGTGAGCAATGTTGTTGGTAGGATTCATGTCTACAGAGCTACTGAGGACTAATTGGACCACGTGTTCGCCGGGAGTGAGGGGCTCCAGCTCCAGGGTTACCAGGGTTGTTTCGGAAGGTGCAATGGCAGGAACTGGGGCCGAGGCAAGCTCCTCGTCCTGTTCTTCCACGGTTACGTTTCCATTGAAGTCGGTCACGCCAACGTTCACCACGGGGACCAGAAGGCTGAACTGTTCATTGGGACGGGGATAGTGAGGCTTATGTTGGATAGCCTCCGGAAGCAGGGCACCGTCAACGTCGAACAGGGCCACAGAGTTCAACGTGCCGGGTGTCATCCCCAGCGGGGCCGTGGAGACCTTCCAATAGTGAGGATTAGAAGAAATGTACTCCGGGCGGATTTTCTCTGTAGAACGCTCATCGACAAGGGGCCATTGAGGGTCGTAGTGCAAGGAATCGATGACGGTTCCGGTCATATCGTAGAGATAGAGGGCGTCACCACTGTTGTTTAGAGCTGGTAATCCCCGGGCGGGGACGAGAAAAGGCACTCCCGACGGCACCAGGGGCAGTAATACGGAATCGGCAGCGATGATGAGGTAATCGTTAGGTTCTACGGAAATGGTAGCGAAACGGTGTCCAGACTTTTTATTGTCACTGATAGACCACTCCTCTAGGCGGACGTGGATCAGACTCACCAACTCTACGAATTCTACCTGGTCGTTATTGGGTTTAGCCATGAATTCATTTAATTGAACCGTCCCGAAGGGATAGCGCACGCGGAGCGTATCGATTTGACTGTTGTTCGCCGTGTTCAGGTCCCCGGGCACCTCCAACTGAAACAACAGGGGTTGAATTCCCGACGGGAACGGTGCCAGGGTAACGCTCACCAGCGTTGTTTCGGCCATGGCTAGGGACGGCACCGTTACCTGATCCAAAAGGGAGGCATTCCAGTACACGCTTAAGGTGGCCGTGAAAGGAGTAACACCGATATTCGCCACCGTGACAGTGGCGGTTACCGGCTCATCCGACTGTGGGAAAGGAGGGGTGAATTTTATTCCGTTGGGGCTGAGTGCGCCGTCCAGCGCCAGGGGAGTTACTGAGTTCACCTTCCCGGGGGTCATGCCCGTTGAATCAATGGCCGGTAACCAACTGGTGGAATCTTCAGAGGGGTAGTAAGGGAATATTTTTTCCATAGAAATTCCCGTCGAGTAGCCCCAGTGATTCGTGTAGGATAGGGAGTCGATCAACGTCTCGAAGGGGTCGAAGACCCGAATCGCGTCGGCGCTGTTGTTGAGACTGGGAAAGCCTCCCTGAGGAACCAGGTACTGCACGTCCGGTGGGACGAGATTAATCAGGGCGGAATCGTGGGCTACAACGATCAAATCTCCTGCCGCTACCATCGTTTCGGGCAATTGATAGGCCAGGCCGACGTTATTATCCGTTACCCGCCAATCTTGTAGATTGACCCCGTCGATACCTTGGTAGACCAATTCCACAAACTCGGTTTGACCGTTAGACGGTTGTGGCAGAAACTCGTTGATGGTAAATGTTCCGGCCGGGTAGCGCACTCCCAGGAGAGCGGAGCCTTCGTTGTTCATGGTGTCGCCATCGGCGGGAATGATGAGGGTAGTCACAATCGTTTGTGGACCGGAAGGGAATGGTCCCAGGATAGTCGTTAAAGTCAGGGTGTCCAGCGGATTCATGGTAGGGACAGAGAGGGTTTCCAGTGAGTTTCCAGCCCAGGATGTGTTGAGTTCTCCATCCATCGGATTTAATCCCTGATTCGAGATGGTGATAGAAAGGGTGGCGAATTCACCGGGGGAGATGACCGGCGGCGTGAAAGTCAGAGCGTCTGGTAAAATTTCGCCGTCAACGGGGAGGGGTAAAACGGAGTTCGGCGCCCCGGGAGTTCCCAGGGAGTCTTCGCTGGCTCGCCAGTTGTTGGGGGTGTTGGGGTAGTTGAGACGGAGCTTCTCAATACTGAAGCCGTCGGGAGCAATGTCGTTCCACCCCAAGGAGTCGATTATCGTTCCACTGGAATCGATGAGATAAAGGGAATCGTTAGCGGAGAGGCCATTGCCAATGCTGGAGTCGTCCACTTTCATTAAAATGACTCCCGGGGGAATAGAGTCGGTATAAAGACCGCTGGAGAAATTATAATCTCCTTCTAAAAGAAGGCCGTATCCTAAGGGGGGTAGTTCCCGACCGAAACCAGAGTCTACGATGGCGTCGGTACTGCTTTTGTCACGAATCTGCCAGCCGGTGAGGTCCACCGTATCGGTCGAAGAGAGGTTGAACAGTTCTACGAATTCGTTGGGTGAATCGGTACCGTCCAGATCGTACATGACCTCAGTGATGAGCACCTGTGCACAGAGCGGAAGGGTAAACAAGACGTAAAAGGGAAAGTACTTCAAAATAGATGGCAGGCTTGAGATTAATTCATGGATTTACTCGCGGTGTCGGCTCAGAAAGGCTTCGATTTTGTGTTTCAATTCGTCACGTGTTTCCCGGTAGGGGTCAAGGTTTTTCGGATTATAATCCCAGCCGCGGAAGGGATCGTCAATACTCCAGTGAATTTTTTCTACCGACCCTGGAAAAGTGGGACATAGTTGATTGGCCTGGTCGCATAGAGTAATGACGATATCAATGTTTTTATCAAGATAGTCCTCGATGGGGTCGGAGGAGTGGTGAGAAATGTCGATGCCCCACTCGGCCATGACGCTAACAGCCATGGGGTGAACCTGGCTGGGGTGTGTTCCGGCGCTAAAGACTTCATAATGGTCGCCTCCCAACTGGCGGAGTAGACCTTCGGCCATTTGCGAACGGCAAGAATTGCCGGTACAAATAAAGATAACTTTCTTGGACACGTCACCGAATTTTGCTCTGGCTGATAAAATTTGCAAACAATAACTTATTTTGATTTTTCCTGGTTCTGTTTGTGGCCCGGAAGATGGGGAAAGCGTTTTCGCGCGTCGCCCGTGCGAAAGGAAAAATGGTCAATACCTAATTTGGGGAATCAATTTTTTGTAATCTTCAGGGGTTCTAAATTTTATCATGGTCAGTCATAGCAAAGATCCCTTTAACCCCCTATTCCAAAATCCCTTGGAACCGTATCCGGGTATCACCATCGCCGACCTGAACCGTTATTTACCGGCTATTCAAACTTTGGAAGAGTTGGATGTGGAGGAGGGGTCCTTGGTGGAGGGCCTATTTTTAGGAGAAGGGGCAACAGGGTTAGAAAAACTTCCCGAAAACACGGTAGATTTACTCCTGACGAGTTCTCCGGAACAGCCCGGTGGAGGGGAGGGCTCATCCCCACAGCGCATGACTTTGCAGGACTATTATGCGTGGAACGACCGTTGGTTAAAGGAAAGTTACCGGGTCATTAAGCCCACCGGAGCCATTTATTTGGGGTGTGGCTGGCGCTTTTCGGGAATGTATCACGCTCTTTTGAGCAATTATTTTCGCGTCCAAACGCGCATTACCTGGCGCAATCTCCGGGCAGAGAAATTTAGCCCCTCGGCTACTTGGACCAACATGTTGAGCGACGTTTGGTTTGCCACTAAGACAGGAGATTTCCAGTACAACCGGGAAGCGATCGTTAATGAAAAGCCGTTAGGTACAATGTCCGCCCATTCTAATTTCTGGGAGGATATTCTTGAATTTGAGGGAGCGTCTCCAAGCCCGGCCTTTGGCGATTTGCCCCATCAGGTAGTGCAACGAATTCTGGAGGCCAGCAGTTTTCGTTTTAACTGGGTGGTGGACCCATTCATGCGCCGGGGAGATGTGGGGCTGGTGGCGAAACGTCTGGGAAGACGCTTCATCGGCTTTGAGTCCGATCAGGAACAACTTCTCATCGCCATGAAGCGCATTGATCAGGGGTAAGCTTGAATTTCGCAATAGAGAACATCGCAAAGCGTAAGGAATAAAGTTCATGTCGTTATTTAAAACGTTACAAAAAGATATGTACCAGGCCATGAAGGCCGGGGATAAGGTCAAGACCAAAGCCCTACGGCGTGCCCTGGCCTGGTTGAAGGACAAGCGCATCGAACGCCGGGAGGAGTTGTCAGAAGCCGAAGAAATTAAGGCCCTCCAGTCTCTGGCAAAACAGCATGAGGAATCCATCCAACTCTACCGCCAGGGGAAGCGCGAGGATCTAGTAGTGGCGGAGACGGCTGAGCTGAACGTGCTGAAAAAATATTTGCCTTCCGCGATGAGTGAGGAGGAAACCCGCCAATTGGTGGAGACAGTTATTCAGGAGGTGGGGGCGACTTCTCTGGCCGACATGGGTAAAGTGATGCCCGTGCTTATGAAACGGGGGGCCGGTCGCCTGGACGGACGCCGGGCCCAGGTCCTGGTGAAAGAACGTTTGGGAGCGGCATGAAATAATGACCGCCACAAAATTAATACCACTCCCATGACCTCCGTCTCCTTCTTTGACGGAATTGCCTATTTCTTTCTCTTGGTGATGGGGATCATCGGTTTCCAACGGGGAGTGGTGGAAGAAATGGGACGTTTGTTAGGCTTGATTTTGGCAAACGTGGTGGCCCTGCGATATGTAAACGTGTTTACCGTCCATCTGGAGAACGTTTTGCCCGAAGTTCAGATACCCGTTCAACCCCTGGGGTACGTGCTCTTATTTTCTCTGACCCTTATCACCGTACGCTTATTAACTCGTTTTGTGCATTTGCTGTTGCTTACGAAATCCACCCGCTGGGCTAACCGCTGGATGGGGCTGGGATTCGGCGTGTTGAAAGGGCTGTTGATCTTAATGGTGGTAGTGACAGCCATGGAGATGTTGCCCGGTGCCCGTTGGTCTCAAAAGATTCTCGCCAGCTCCCTTATGAGCCAGACCCTTCGGGAAACACGGACCAGGATTACCACCTTGTTTAACTGGCCCGATTTCGTAAAGGAGGGAAAAAACTTCATGGACCAAGTCATCGAGACGCCAGTGGAGGCGGAGGACTGATGGTTCGCATAAGGCAGGACGTTATCGACCGGGTACAACAAACGGCCGACATCCTGGAGGTAGTTTCCCAGTATGTGGATCTCAAGCGCCGGGGCAGAAATTATTTCGGTTTGTGCCCCTTTCACCACGAAAAAACGCCCTCTTTTAGTGTAGCCCCGGACAAAGAAATTTACCACTGTTTCGGCTGCGGCGCCGGGGGAAACGTATTCAGCTTTCTCATGGATTATGAGAAAATATCCTTTGTGGAAGCGGTTAAGAAACTGGCGGATCGTTACGGAATTCCCCTGGAACTGGAAGCGGGAGGGGGGAAGAGGGAATTTCTCAGCGCCCTTTACGAATTGCACCGGGTAGCCGCTGAATTGTACCACGACACCCTTTTTTCTAAAAGGGGGCAGGAAGCCCGGGAATATCTCTTAGAACGCGGGTTCTCGGAGGACATTTTGAAGCAATTCATGGTGGGGTTCGCGCCCGAGTCTTGGGATTTTCTTTACCAGGCCATCCAGGACCGGGAGTATCCGACTGACATTCAGGAGAAATCCGGCCTGTTTTCCAAGACGGAGCGTGGCTTTGTAGACCGTTTCCGTTCACGCATAATGTTTCCCATTTTTGACACGGCTGGTAAGGTCATTGCCTTTGGTGGGCGTGTCTTTGGCGTTGAGGATGCCGCTAAGTATCTCAACTCCCCCGAGACCCCCATTTATTATAAGCGGGACGTTTTCTATGGATTACACGTCTCCAGGGAAGCTATACGTAGCCAGCAAGCGGCCTTGTTGGTGGAGGGATACCTGGATTTTTTACAGTTGTACCAGGCGGGGTTACGCCATGTGGTTGCAGCCTCGGGCACGGCCCTGACGGAGCGGCATGCTGCCCAGTTACGGAAGGTCACCTCGCGGGTGTATTTGGTATATGACGGAGACGAAGCCGGTGTAAAGGCCGCTTTGCGCGCCGGGTACACCTTTCTCCGCGGCGGGGTCGAGCCTTTAGTCGTCCCGGTGCCCACCGGTTTAGACCCGGATGACTGGGTGCGGCAGAAAGGGGTCAAACCGCTAAAGAAAGCCATAAGCCAGGCACTGCCATTATTGAATTTTCATCTTCAGACCGTAGCGGTGGAAAGTCTGTCGGCTACGGAGCGCTCACGCTTTGTGGGGGAGATACTACGGGAGATTGCCACCATTACCGATGGCATCGTGCGCGACGACCTGCTTCGCGCTTTGGCCGAGGCATTACATCTGGAAGAGGTAGATATTCTGAAGCAATTCCAAAAGGTTCTTCGCCGTCGCCGGACCTTTCCCGATGAGCCCCTACCTGACGAGATATCTCCGCTCCTGTTTACTTCGTTAGAACAAAAAGCCCAGGTGGAGATCATCCACGTCTTGGTGGCGTATTATCCCCAGGTGAAGTCCTATGTTCAGGAGCACCTCCATGTGGAGCTGTTTAGCGAACCGTTATTGAAGAAGGTAGCCGAGGCTCTTTTAGACCAGGGAACGGAGTTGGATTTAGCCACGGTTGTGGATCGTTTTGAATCAAAGACCGAGCGGGAAGCGGTCTCTAAAATCCTCTTTGATGAGTTGGAAACCGAGGATCCGCTCCAAGTACTCCGGGAATGCCTGACGACCATCAAGTCACGACCCCTGAAGGAGAAGATAAAAGCCGCCCGGGTGAGGATTCGGGAATTGGAAGCTACCGGTAAGGATTCCACGGAATTGATCCTTGAGGTGGCCCGGTTGCAGAAAGAATTGCAGGCCCTTGGCCATTGAGTCGCAGGGATGAAAGTCTTCCACACTTTACCAGGCAGTATTTGGTTAAGCCTGGGACTCGTTGCTCTAGGTGCGGCCCAGGAAATTGACTGGTCGGAAGCTTCCCCGCGAACAGCCCTGAAGATTGTCTGTGACACACCGGGAACTCCCATCTATGTCGACGGTCACCTGGTAGGTGAAGCTCCTTTAGAGGGCCTCATTGATGTGCAACCGGGGTGGCATCGGGTCAGCTATTTCCCGGACAGCGAGCTGGGTGATGGACCACCCTTTTCGCAAAAGCGCACCGTGAAGGATATTCTTTACCTTGGGAGGCAGGATGTATTGGTGGAACGCGGAGCAATCGTGCGTGTGGTACTCAGCTACCGCTCTTTAGAGGCCGAAGTGGCCGCATACGAACAAAAGTTAGCCAGCAGTCAGTGGATTGGCTACGGAATGCTCCTGGCCGTGGTGGCTATCCTGATCTGGGCTTACACTTAGGGTATCCACCGGGTATGAGAAAACTCTGTCCTTTGCTAATTGGGTGTTATTTAGCAATAGTTATCGGCCAGCAACCCGATACTACGGTGGTTAAATATTTCCCCACGGAACTCATTCGCTCAGCCATTTTAGATGAAGCGGTAAACCCGGAGGAATTGCAGGGACAGGCTTATTTTAAAGCAGTTTACACTCCCCAGGGCAAGTTACTGAAGGTGGAGTACGTCCCGGCTCCGTCAATACCAAAAGCAAAGGTTTCTGACTCCCGGGGGTCATCCCTGACATTGTATTATCGTTGCTGGAACCCCCAGCGCAGGGAACTATCCGAGGGACTCACCAAGAAAGACCTACCGGGCAAGTCCTACTACCAGGCCCAATTTGATCGTAAGGGGCGGATTAAAAACGTGGTGTACTACAACGCCAATGGTCGCCGGGTGTGGACCTATCATCTCATCTGGGATAAGTCAGGCAGTCGCTCCGCCTATACCGTAGAATTCCACGTAAGAAAACCCCTGACCACCCTGAACGCTTACCTTTTTGCCCCCGATGTGAGTGAAATGCATCCCGGCTGGATGGCCAAGTTTAAGGGGGAGTACCGGGGAATCCCCCGCACGGTAGAGGTGTACGACCCCTTGGGCAATCTCTACTACTTTTACCGCTTCAAGTACCGCTTGGAACGGGAAACACCAACTGTGGAGGAAAGTATTACTTCTGTTTATTATAGGGCTGATTCTACAGTCGTTGGCTCCCATAAGTTGACTTTCAGCAAAGACCTGCGTATGAAGCGGACTGACTATTTCACCCCCACCGGGACTTTGCGGCTTTCCAAACAATATACCTATTCTCGCAAAGGCAAAGGGACGTTAATGACGGTGACTGACGCCCGTGGTGAATTATTGGAAAAACGGTTTATTCCCCGTCCCATGCGGTTAGGTAAGGCCGAGCAACGAGGCCAGGAAATTACCAAGGAGGAAATTTTGAAATACTTCAAAACGGTGGATGTGAAGGAGTTGTCCCTCTTGGTGAAACAGATCGAGGCCCAGTACGGCGTTACCCTAGCGCCCAAGGATACAATGGTGGTTAAAAAGGAGGTAATTGCTGAGGTTCCTGCGCCAGAGCCTGAACAGGTTGAAGAACCAGTGGTTGAAGAGGAGCCCGCAAAATCTCTTGTAGAACGGCACTACCAGTTGGGGTTAGGCGCCAGTTACGCTCTCTACCGTGCCCGTCATCTCTCCGCGGCGCCCGTTTACGGTTGGGCCCTATGTGTGCGAACGCCCTACACCTTTACCTTTTTGTCCCGGTCATTTACCATGGGATTGGGGTTGCATCGGGGAATCTTTAACACCAACAACCGCTACTGGTTTGTGGGTCCCGAGGTTTCTTTGACCATGGAAGAATACTTTAGCTGGGCGCCACCTCTGACAATAAACGTAGTGGTAGGATCATTGGGCAAGGGGTACGGAATATCCGGCGGTGGTGAGGTGCGTCTTAATGACCTCCTTCCTTTTTCTTTACCCCGGCCGGTTGAAATGGTGTTCGGAATATCAGTAGTCCTAGCCACTAACATTGATGGGCAAAGGGAACGAACCGGGTTTATTGAAGGAAACCTCATGGCCAGGTATTCTTTACCCTTTTAGAATTTGCAGTCAGTAGTGTCCGGTTAAAGTTTTAAAGGTGGTCTGGCCCTCCTCAAAATGGGGATAAATTATCCCAAAGAATTAGATGCTTTATCAAGGAGAACCAGTTCCAATGCAGTGTTAACCCAGGTGTGGGTGGCCATGGGCTACTATTTGTTGCTCACCTATATAAAATATCAGACAAAATAGGGCTATTCCCTGATGGAACTGGGGCAAATGATTGGAGAAGTCTTGATGGAACGTACAAATTTAATCGATATTTTGTCCCTAAATGCGAAAACAATCAAGCAGGCCAGGGAACCGGTGCCTCAATTAACGCTATTTTAACCGGACAGTAGTGTATTGCCTCCACAGTCTAAATAGTGTTGCAGCGCGGTGGAGGGGAAATTCACCTATCCTTTAGGAATAATCTCCGCTTCTTCCAGGGTGCTTACCAGTTGCGTGGGTTTAATAGCTGCAATTTGATCCTGGTAATCCAGTCTCCGGCAGACGATAATGCTCCGCGCCCCGTAGGTCTGGGCCGCACGGGCATCGTGAATCGTATCGCCCACTACAACCATACGGTTAAAGGGGAACGCCTCGCAGTAGGTATCCCAGGCCCGTTCCCGGGCAATCCAGGGCATAGCGCGGCGTTCCTCCGTGTCGTCCCCGAACACGCCAAAGGGGAAATAATCCCACAAGTTGAAGCGTTCCAATTTGATCCGCGCTACCCCTTCAAGATTCCCCGTTATCAAACCTACCGCTTCCCCGGCTGAAACAACGCGTTTTAAGAAGGCCACTGCATCGTTATAAACCACCGGGTCGGAAGCTTGCGGAAAACGTCGTTGTACCTGTTCCAGATAGTCCTCCAACACTTGGTCGATCAACGTGCTGAGGTCCCCACTTACGGCTATTTGCTGCTGCAAGGCCCGCCGGACAATAAGGGGATCGGTAAAACCAGCCACGTCACCGTAGCGCAAATCCGGGTTGTGTCCAGTTACGCGCTGGATAGCCGCGTTTATGGTCTCCCGAGGCGTCCGCCCAGGGGCCAGGAGGGTACCATCGATGTCAAATAAGTAGAGATAGCGGGGGTTCATAAAACCTGCTTCAAGGCGCTGAGTAAACGGTCCACGTCATCTGCATCATTGTAAACCTGGACAGAGACGCGCAACAAATTCCGGTTTTCCCAGTGGAATATGGGAATCTCGATTTGGAAATCTGCATACAATTTCTGCTGAACAGAAGTGCCGTCTTGAATAGGCAGTTCCACGCTGGCCATTTGCCCTAACCAGGTATCGGTACCTGGGGATAGGGGCACTGTACCAAACAGATATAGAAGGCGTTCGCGGGCCTGAAGGGTTAATTGTCGGCACTGTTGTTTCACACTGTCGGTAAGATAATCGTGTTGGAACTGGACGGCGGCGGGAACGGTGAGGAAGGCGCTTAAATCCCGGGTCCCCTGCCACTGGTGTTCCACCAAGAAAGGTGACGGGCTGGGATCCCGGCCGGCGGAGCCCCAACTGGTCACCAACTGTTTAATGCGCGGTTGCAGCTCCCGGCGAACATAAAGGAAGGAACACCCCTTGGGGGCGCACAACCACTTATGGACGGCGCCGGTGTAAACATCGGGGTCAAGTTCGCTCATGTTCAAGGGTATGTGACCGGGGACATGGGCGCCGTCAACAACCGACAAGATGTTCCGTTCCCGGGCCCGGTGGCACAGTTCCGCTATGGGGAAAATCAAGGCTGTAGGACTGGTGATCTGGCTGATAAAAATCACCCGCGTGCGATCAGTCACCCCCACCCAGAAGCATTCTACAAAGTCGTCGGCAGTCGTCACCGGGAGTGCTATCTCCCGTTGAATGAAACGAGTTCCCGTCTCTTCAGCGTAATGGCGCCAAGCCCGGATAAGGGCTCCATATTCGTGGTTGGTGGAAAGAATTTCATCCCCAGGCTTCAAGTCAAGACTGCGCATGACCGTATTGACGGTGGTGGGATTGGGAACGAAGACAAGGTCATCGCCCGAGCAACCGATGAAGATACCCAGGGCCTCCCGGGATCCCTGGAGATGTTCGTAGACCGCTCCCCCCATGAATTGCACCGGTTCCTCCTCCAGGCGCCGTTGCCACCGCTGGTAATCTTCGAAAACCGGTCGGGGACAGGCTCCAAAAGAGCCGTGATTCAAGAACGTAATCTTGGGATTTAAAAGAAATAAGTCTTTCACGGTTTGGACCGCCTATAATCTAAACGACAGGAGAACTGCCGGTTTACTCCCCCATACCGAAAATGGGGCACGAGCGATTACGGAAGCAGCTTTGCCAGCGGACGGACCCGGGGTTGGGCCCCGTTCTCCTGGAACCAGGAAGGAACTTTTGTCAGTTGCTCCAGGGCGGTGGTCTTGTCAGGAAATTCTCCCAGACAGATGACAAAGCAATCGCGCTCCTGGATTTGCTTGGGTAAAAGGAATAGGTCCGGAGAGGCCTCCACAGCCTGGTAGGCGTTCCGAATGGTCTGATCCAGGCAAACGTATTCCAACACAATGGTGTAGCCCGCGGGAGAAGCCTGTTTTACCTTGAGCCAGGCCTGGGCGGCTTCGTGGAACTGTCCTTCTTGAAACAACTCCTGGGGGTTTGGAGGCGATGCCTCAGCAACGGGAGGTTCCTTTTCAACTGTTTCTTCAACGGCTGTTGGCTCGGCTGCTCCAACAGGTGTCTCCGGTTCGGCAGGCGGCGCGACCACCACGGTATCCTCCATTCCTGTGGTAGTTGGAGCCGCTTCCGTGGTGTCGGGCTCAGCCGGTTCCCCGGCTTCAACGCTTGCAGCCATTGCCGTATCTACGGCAGCCGGCTGGGCTTCCTGTTCAGGCTCTTCCGCATTCTGGTCTAATAAAGTATCGATGAATCCCGTCACCGCCGCAGATTGTAAGGAGGGCGGCGTGGCGGTGGAAGAGCGGGAATGGAGGGGAATAGTCCCCAACATGGCTTGGATCATGCGTGAGACAAGGGAGGCTTCTGGCGAGACCCAATCCTGAATTCCCAAACCCGTAATGGCCACTAATAAAAGTATTAAAAAGGCGGTGGTGGTTCGGATAGGCCCACCTTTTTCCGGCGTAGATGGCTCACTCGTCCCCTGATCTTCCACAACGTCGGGAGGCATGGCATTCAAGTCCTCCACTTGTTCTTCTTGTGGGGCCGGGGTGGCCGTTTCAGCGCCTTCACCTGATTCCTGCGGTGGGGCTTCTTCAGCCTCAGGTGGTGGGGCTGGCCCTTCACCTGCTACAGTTTCCGGGATCGGTTCCTCTTTTTCATCTGGTGCTGCACCTGCGCTGTCTTCAGAAACTTTCGGTTCTACTCCAGGAGTCATCATTTCGGTAATTTCCATCCGCTCTTGATTGATGCGATCCAAGTCCTCGCCGCGCTTAGTCAGGGCTTCCAATACCTCTAAAGCCTGGCGATAGAGACCCCGGGTCTTCAAATGGGTCACCATGGAAAAGGTGGCCAGTTCTGAATCGGGAGTGATGTCGTTCTCCGTCTCAGCTTCTGATGGTTCGTTGGCCTCCCTCATCGTAGCCGCCTCCGAGTGAGGCGTTTCTTCAGCAGTGGGAGCCGCCGCGGTTTGCACCTCGGGGGTCGCCGCCGTTTCTAACTCCGGTTCCTCAACAGTTGTTTCTGAAGAGGGTTCACCAGGCTCGGTGATAGGTTCTGCAGGATGATCTTCTTTGACGCCCACTACTTCGTCAAAAATGGAAAGAATATCCGTCTCCGCCTCTGCTGCTTCTTGAAGAATATTCACACTTAGGTGTATGAGCACCTCTTCCGGTCCGGCCGTACCAACGGTTCCGTTTCGCAACAGCCGGGTAACGGCCTGGGCGACGTCCTCGGGTAGCAACCACTGGCTGGTATCCTCGTCAGGCATGGCTTTTCGGTTGGCAGGTGTATCGATAACCGTAGGCAACAGGGCGCGGGCAACAATATTTAAATCTTTGTTCTCTTCGGTGATGGTCTTTGTTAAGGCATGGACAGCCGCCTTTGACACGGCGTAGGGCGAAGCCAATGCCATACCCTTCTCGCCTAAATAGCTCCCAAAGTTAATGATCCACCCTGTCCGGCGTTCTTTCATGTGGGGCAGCACCGCCTGACAACTGTTCAAGGTGGTAATGAAATTGACGGCCATCATCTGTTTCCACTCCTCGGCGGTAGCGGACTCTACGGTGGTGCCTCCCTGAAAGCCTCCCACCGTGTTGATCCACGCGTCAATCCGGCCAAACTTGGCCACAACGTGTTCCACAATAGCATCGGCGCTGAGTCGTTTAACCAGTTCTCCGTGAACCAGATAATGATCGTTATTGGGCTCGATTTCCCCGGTGGGTTCGCCATGGCGAACAGCCACGACGGTGGCACCTTGGCGCGCCAACTCAGCCACCAAAGCCTGCCCTACGGAACCTCCCCCACCGGTTACTACACAAACGAGTTCTTTCAACTCCATGTTTTGACTCTCCCTAATCTACGGTAAGCTACACGTCGCATATTCTCGAACTTGACCCCTTTCTTCCTGGATCAATTTAGCAATTTTTTCCTTAACATAATCACGTAACTCCACAACGGTGAAGGCCTGATATTGCCCCTCAAAAATTGGTTCACCAAAACGGACAGTAACGACTCCCGGCGTCAGGCGCCAATCGTTTTTATTTTTGGCCCGGAAAGCACCACTCAATCCCATGGGCACGATAGTCACTCCGGTGTGTAGCGCCACGTGAAAGGGACCCTTTTTAAAAGGACCCATGGTACCGGTGAGGGTTCGTGTGCCTTCCGGGGAGAGAATGAAAGAAATTCCCTTCCGGATGGCCTCTTCAGCGGCCTCCAGGCTGCGAATGGCTTTCCCCAAATGACGGCGTTTTATGGGAATCACCCCATAATGCTTGATCAAGAAACCCCAGATGGGCCAGGAAAACTGTTTATCGGCTCCCACGCCGGTAACATAATGGCGCACCGCCGCGGTCACGATAAACACATCGAAAAGAGACCCGTGGTTGAAAAGGTACAAATAGGGTCCTTTTGCCGGGGAGGGGGGTGTGCCTTGAATCCGTAACCACTGGCCCCCACTGAGGAGCAAAAGCCATGAGAGGAGTCGCGCCAGGGGGTGCAGACGCTGCGGCGGTAAAATCAGAATAAGGGCGATATAAAGCCCGCCTCCGATTATAAACATACCCAACCCCAGGGGCCAGAGGAGCAGAGAAACAACCGACCTATACATGCCAACCCTGTTGGTCCAGTAGGGGGAAAAGTTTATGATTTACCTGGGGGAAAGCATAGCGCGAAACATCTGCGGGGGTTATCCAGCGACGGGATTGCGCCTGGGGAATTTCAACTGAATCCCGGAGACGGCAATGGAAGAGCGTAAAGGTAATTTTTAAATGTGTGTAGGCGTGGCGGGCGGACCCTATTGCTCTTAACACTTCGATCTCGGTCTGGCATTCCTCACGAATCTCCCGGAGTAAGGCGGCCTGATGGGTCTCACCAGCCTGTAGTTTGCCGCCCGGGAATTCCCATAAACCGCCCAAGAGACCCTTGTCTGGGCGGCGCTGGATGAGGAAACGTTCCCCCTGCCAAATGATCCCAGCTACCACCTGGTAGTGGGGAAGTGGTTTTCTACGAATCGTGCGCGGGTAGGCTTTGGGGTTAACCGTTTTGTAGGCCTGACAATACTTCGTGAGGGGACAGTCCTGGCAGTGGGCTTGGTCCGGTCGGCATACCAGCGTCCCCAGATCCATAAGGGCCTGATTAAAATCTCCTGGCCGCTCTTTATCCAACCACCCTTGCAATTTGCTTTTGATTATCCGTTGGTTATAGGGTGTCAAATTCCGCTTTCGTAGAAGGCGCGCCACCACGCGACGTATATTGCCATCTATGGCTGGCAAGGGAAGGTTAAAGGCAATCGATAAGACGGCTGAAGCGGTGTAATCACCCACCCCCGGTAAAGGTCGAAAACTGGCCCATTGCTGAGGAACGGTACCCTCGTGATTTTTAAAAATATATTGGGCAGCCTGATGAAAATGATGACACCGGCGGTAATACCCCAGCCCTTCCCAATACTTCAATAGGTCATCAATAGGAGCTTCAGCGACGGACTGAAGAATTGGGAATTTTTTCAGCCACCGGTGGTAATAGGGTATAACTGTTTCCACCTGGGTTTGTTGGAGCATGGTTTCAGCCAGCCAGACATGGTAAGGGTCCCGGGTCTCCCGCCAGGGGAGGCGTCGTTTATGTTGCTGATACCAGGCAAGCAGTTCCACTGCAAAGTCACGATTAAACATTTTATTTGTATTATACAATATTAACGTCGATGTAGCAGGTATTTAGAAAGGGTCCAGTGGAAAGTGGACAATATTTCCTTTACTTCTTCCCGGTCTATGGGGGGGATGGTATCATAAAGGGCTTCACCCACAGCGTCAATACGCTCTTCCAAGTCCCATTGCAGGCGCTCCCCTTGGTCAGTGAGTTTGACAACGGTTACCCGTCGGTCAACCGTTCCCCTTTCTTTCACCACCAGCTTTTTTCGTAACAGCCCCTCTACCAGGCGGGTCATGGTGCTGTTATCCACCCCCAAGCTCTGGGAGAGGGTCGTCATGTCCATGCCTTCATCCGGAATGGCCGTGAGCAACAATATTTGGGGAAGGGTGAGAGCAGGATAAGACATATGCAGTCGAAAAAGGCGCTGGAGGTCCAGAAGAAAGGAACGAAGTAATTCACCAAATTCCATAGTTGTATATTACAAATAATAAATAAACAAGTACAAGGGTAGGATCAAATCAGCACGGGCAATGACTAATCACCTTCCTTGGGGGCAGATTGGGCTGCCTGCACCAACAGGCGCAGCATCTCCGGCAGATACCGGCGATTGGCCTGGTCCACCAACCAAACCGGCACAGAACCACCGGGGTCCGTACACACCCGGTAGATCAGGTGCGTGCGTCCCTCGTAGGGTACTACTTCCCAGGAACCAAAATTCAAAACGGGGAGTATACAGGAGGGACATTGTAGGCTCAGTGTATCAGGGAGGATTTGAACCCAATCAATACGTGACGGCGACCGTATTTGTTTGAAGACATAGAGGCGTGGATTCAGCAAGGGCGTATCCACCACCTGCCAACCGAGATGTACGGGAAAACCGGGTTCCAGTATACCGGAGCGGGTGACGTACACTTTCTGGAACAAGGTGGTGTAATGTTCTACAGACCAAGCTAAGTTCAGAAGGGCCGCTGGTGGGGCGGTAGTTTCCACCTCCACCCGCAGGGCCGGGATGGGGGCCACAGAGAGGGGTTTGGTGTAGACCCGTAGGGATTCCTCCTGCAGGGCCAACCGCCAACCGGCGCTATCGTGGAGGGCCTCCCAGCCGGGAGGGAATTCCCCAGGTTGACCCGTTATGACGGCCGGGCTACAGAGCAATAAAAATAGATAAAGGATCAGCATAGCCAAGGTGTCGCCACAACTGCGACGGAGAGTTCTAGACCATATTAAGGTTTTTTTACTCTCGGTGGTCTCCGGGGCAGTTCACCGCCCCAGGGCAGTCAATAAGTCGCGTTTATGCTCTTCTTCTTGCAGGAGAATATCCTCTAACATGCGCCGCAGGCCGTACTCCCGTAACTGTTCCGCCTGGTAGATGCGCTGTCGATATCCGTCGATGGCTTGTTGTTCCCCCTTCAAATCCTGTTCTAGCATCGTAACGGTTTTTGCTGCCGTTTCTACTTGTTCCACGCCACCACTGGGAGTTCCCCCAAGAAAGACAATCTGTTCGGCCAACATGACAGCGTGGGCCATTTCTTCCTGGGAGTGAATGACCAATTCCTTGATGATGCCTTCGTATTCGGGGCCGGTCATAACAGCCGCATGTTGAACGTACTGCACAGCGGCGGCGAATTCCCATTCCAGGTCTTTATTGAGGGCCTGCAATAGAGTTTCACGGGTGATTTCCATTTTACGAGTCTCCTTTAGTTTTACTTTACCCGGGCACCGTTGGGTAAGGGTTGCGTCAGTTCCAATAGCACTACGCCCCCTTCCCGGGCCTCAGCACCCAATACCAACACCTCTGAGCGAAAGCCAGCGATACGCCTGGGAGGCAGATTGACAACGGCCACCACCTGGCGGCCCTTCAATTTCTCGGATGAATAATGATCGGTGATACGGGCGCTGGAGTATTTTATCCCCAGGGGACCAAAATCGATCCTTAAGCGGCAAGCCGGTTTCCGGGCATCGAGGAATGGCTCGGCGTGTACAATAGTCCCCACCCGGAGATCCAGTTGCCCAAAGGTGTGAATATCAATGGTCATTAGTAACCTCTAAAACCAGCAATAAACTTAAAGTGTAGAAGGGATAGCAAGCAGCAAAATATCCCTCGGGGCAGCAGTAGCATGTGGGGGCTACAAACCAAGGTGTAACAAAACTTACAGAGTACATCCTCGCCCCCACACGCAACGCTATCTCATTGTAGTTACATTTATCGAAAGTTCGGAAAAAATTTTAAAAATAGGTTGAAAAATTAAAAAGGCTCTTTCTTTTCCATTCAATCCCACATTAATCAAGCCACCATCAAGCTCATCACGTCTATTATCCCACGTAGTGGGTACTAAACAAACCAATATCTTTCCTGGGAAAGTTACAATACGATAGATAACCAAAAGGGTTAGCAAAAAGGGTAGCAGAGGCATAATTCAATACATTAGGTACGGTTTAACCTCTAAGCTTTTGTAGTTCTTGAAAATAGCACCGCGGAAATAGTATTGTTTTAATGTCATTTTTGTGCATGGTGAACGTCTTCACCGCAGGAGGATCATTTTTTTGGTCTTCGCAAACCGGGGCGTCTGGAGACAGTAGCAGCATACCCCGGAACTCACTCCCATTCCTTAACCAAGGCCAACATGTCATTCTGCTGGCTTTGGAGTCCGGCCTGGGAAGAAATCCCTAAGGCTTGGCCTAACAGGGCGCGCAACCCCTCCCGGTCATCATTAATGTACCGGCTGTAAAAAGCACAGCGTAACAAAACCCTAATGGCGTCATCCGGTTCCGGTACGGAGACAACCAAC
Source organism: uncultured bacterium (assembly GCA_964628055.1). Taxonomy (GTDB): domain Bacteria; phylum Fidelibacterota; class Marinisomatia; order Marinisomatales; family TCS56; genus CAZBEL01. The sequence goes on from CAZVNL010000014.1 coordinate 50,977, forward strand.
ATTGCTGCTTCCTGCTGAGCTTAACCAATAAACCGCGTCCAAAGTAAATGTAAGCCATAGTCCTGTGGGCCGGCGAGAGGGCTTTATCTTCTATGCTCTGCAATGCATCCCAAACAGCTTTCATTTCACTAAGATTGGCATTTCGAACGTCAAACAGTCCCATAAGCCTGACCGCCAACTTGACCCTATTATAATCAGAGAAGGAAGTATCGCGAATTGCGTCGCGCAGTTGCGCCTCCACGGCTTTTGAATCTGGGGCATAATCGACCATATGCTCCAGTCAGGTTGAACGATCTGCCGGGGAGACCAACCCCCCCTGGGCTATTTTCAGGGATTGATACGCCAGGCGGAGTAAATAATAACGGGGATAAACCTGCCCCAGAATCCAGTAAGCCTCGGAGGGGTCACGAATCAAAGGGTTATTAATGAGGGCCAGGGAAATACTAGCGGCCTGGACGTATTCCCGGCGGCGCAGGCGTTCATACTTGGCGATGGAATTCTGCGGATAGGGATCACAATGTACGCAGACATGAACAGGGCGTCGTCGGCCAGGTGATCGTCGGGATAGCGTTGGGCAACAGAGTCGTATAAGGCCATGGCCAGCCGGGAGTCGATTCTCCGAAAACAGCGGGCCTGCATGTGAAGGCTCTTGGCCGCCAGGGTATCTACAGCGGTGTTCACCTGGCGAAAGGAGTTCAGGGCCTGGAAATACTTGTGCAACCCCTTCGTTTGCCAGTACTGCCACTCGTACTTCCGAAATAGGACGGCGCCATGCTGGTAACAGGCTTCCTGAATAACCTCCGACTTAAGATACTTGTCGATGATTTTGCTCAGGTTCTTCGCCGCTTCGGTGTAATTACCCACCTTTTTCATTTCCATGGCCTTGGCGTATAATTCCTTACTGCGACCGAAAAAATCCTGGGCCCTCCCTATGGTTACTATACTCGGGATACCAATTAGAAAAAACAGAACGTACCGATCAGAGTGTTTATTCATAGCACTACCATAATCACCAAACATGGTTTCATAAGACCTACTGATCTTGTCTATTATATTGACTTGGTTTTTCACTTATAGTAACACTTTTTCAATCCTCAGAAAATTATTGTTATTTTTTCTACTTTCTCTCCCGCCAGTACTTATTTTCCGTGGGCTCGGTTACCCAGCGATCCCCATCCCAGAACTCAAGCTTGGAGAAGTACTCTCGGAGGAATGTCGGAGAAAAATCAACACTGAGATTATGACCATAGCGGTTAAAATAAGCGCGATTGAAATCATCGCTAAAATCGAATTCCACTACTTGGAGACCATACGTAATCCGAAACATCATATTTACCGCTAACTCGAATAAACCTGAATTTATCCCCACCCGGATCTGGTCATGATCCAGATTTTCGATAGATTGGGTGTCCATGCGGGCATTATCCGGCATGGCTATCAAATTGGAACAATGGGGAAAGCGCAAATAGTAACGTTCCGTCCCCCGCGGGACACCCTGGGGTACATAATTTTCGTCATCCTCCGGTGAATGCCCGGAGATATAGCCATACTCTAAAACACCTATTATCGCCTGGTCATAATCATTATTGGCCCCCCCAAACAGGATTTCACCAACCCTATCCTGGTCGATATCTATGACTGACACACACCCGATATACCCCGACGAATGCCAGTATTCTTCCAATACTTTGCCCTGCAAATTAAATACTGCTAGGCGGGGCGGATACCAGGGCCTATTGTTAAACACAGTAATGATCTCTTGTTGACCATCCCCCTCAAAATCATAACTGGTTATTAACTACGTTGTATAGTAATCATCCATTACTTCCGTCCCAAAGGTCAAAATGGGATGATCGTGGTACCGCCAGAGCAACTCCCCGGATTCGGTGAAATAGTAAATGCTACCGTCCACAGATTTATCTGAGCTATAACCCATACCGAACACTACCTCTAGCTGGCTGTCTCCGTCCAAATCACCAACACGTAGCGTTTGTATATGGATATTGTATTCAGGGAATATTCTTCCTTTAATTGAACCCCAACGTTATACCGCCACAACTCTTCGCCAACGACATTTAACGCCATAACATACTGTTCCTGGGAAATTAGCTTCACCGGGGTCACTTCCCGCTACGTGAATAACCAAATGGCAAGCCCTATTAAAACCACCCCCGCCGCTGCGATCGCTCCCCGGATCCGTCTATGCCGGGTGGCGAAGGCGCGCTTCGCCAGGGGAACCTTCTTCTTCACCACGATTGATGGCCTCTGGAGACACTCCCCCAGGGTTTTAACAGGGTGAATGGTAACCTTCTTTCCCTTGTGGCGCTGGCCTAGGGAGTTAAGGCGCTTCTCGGCTTCACCAGTGTTTTTAAACGTTAAAACGATTTCAGCAAAAGGTGAATAAAAAACGGTTTCCACCTTAACGCGCAAAGACTGATCCCCGATGGGTCGTACCTCTCCCAACATATCCAGGGCCCCCGTCACGACCATCCGCTGGGAGAAATACAGGTGATAGGGTTGGCCGCTCAATTCACTTAAGAGGGCCAGGTCCAAAAGCCCCAATCCTAATCCCAGCGAATCCCCCGGATAAAACGAATCTTTTTGGGAAAAAGAATAGAGCAACCTATAATACTGATGTTTTTGAGAGCGGGAGAGCGATAAGACGTTCCGCGCACAGGTGCTGGCATCCTGAACCTGCTGATGAAGCAGGTCGTTCAGGGAAAGGGCGCGATTGTTGAATAAGAAATAATCCTGGTCGGTATCCCGAGGACGCGGAGTGCCGCTCAACGCCAGGGGCAAAATGGTGCTGATGGGGCCAACCTCAGTAAAGCGCGTGGCTTCTTCCTGTTCAAGGAGAACGCACCATACCCGCTTTGATAGTGGCTCAGTCACTAAAGAGGACCACTCCTTGGCCATACGCTCCAATACCGCTTTCACGCGCTCGTCTACCAGTTGAACCTTCTCTACCAACTGGTTAAAACGCGCCCACAGTGAGAGGGCACTTTTCTTCTCTTCGTTAGAGAAAAGCGCCGCAGTAGACAGCGAACCTCCTTCCCGATCCAGATAATGCAAACCGTGCTGCCATTCGCCCAAATAAAAATGCGTCTGGGCCAGGGAATGCACGGTGAACGTCTCTACCCGTTGAAAAGTCTCTGAACGGGTCGGGGTAGGACAGGTGAGTTTAAACCGTTGGATTTCCTCAACGAGGTTCCGGAGAAAATCGATGGGACGGAAAGCGAGCGTCGCCGGGGTAACCAATTCCAAGAAGGACCCAATCAATTCCTGGTAGTAGGATTGGACTAACTGGATATCCTACTGATCGGGAAGATGTACGAGAAACTCCACGAGTCGAGACAGGTTCAACCGGGCGCTGGGCGCAGAAGAAAGGGATCAACGTAAACGCTGGAAATATTCTTCTAATTGGATAATATTCATGGGAGCGTAATGGCTGACACCTTAGTTAAGCAAACGTTCCCCGCGAGCTCGTCATATTTATCAAATGAGAGGTTTCAACCATAAGGTTGAACAATCTTATCCCCGCTCCATCTCTGGCAGCAGAGGCTCGAAATAACGTTTTAGATAAACAAAATGTCTTTTTTATCACGGGCGAACAAGGGCGCCATCACGTCGAAACTCATATCGTGCAACTCGCCGTTCGCGTGCGTGTTGATGAGGAAATAGAGACGCCGGGAATACTGCTGGTATCGCAGGCCAGGGCTACGCACACGCGCACTAACCGTGCCAGTCCTTAGGCGTGGAACAGCCAGCAATGACCCGTAAAATGAGGTCGTATAGGTCCTCTCCTTCGATCATCTATTCGGTAAAAGACCCGTTTTCATCCATTCGGCTTCCTGATCGATACGGCGCTAAGCACAGAGATTTGATTGTCATGGCTGGATTAGCGGTTATGCCCCCTCCTAACAGCGAGCAAAGCTATTAATACTCAGTTAAATTTTCAGGTATTTATTGAACCAATCAACCATAAACTTTAATCGCACTTCACGTCGATCCGGCCGCCCATGGCGGGACAGGCCATGCGGTTCCTCCGGGAACCGGATATATTCCACCTCCCGTTTCAGATATTTCAGAGCCGTGTACATTTGATCTCCCTGCTCAATGTTACAACGTAAGTCATTCTCGCTGTGGATGATGAGGAGCGGGGTTCGACAGCGGTTAATATAGGTCATGGGAGACCATTTTCGATATACCCCCGGGCGACTCCAGGGAGTGCCCTTGAACTCATAATGCATGTCCCACCCTATGTCCGAAGAACCGAACATGCTAGACATGTCGGAAACGCTCCGTTGAGTCACTGCGGCCCCAAAACGATGGGTATGGGTCACGATCCAGTTCGTCATATAGCCACCGTAGCTACCCCCGGTCACTCCCAACCGCTGTTCATCCACGAAACCCATCGCCAGCACATGATCCACCGCGGCCAGGAGATCGCTCATGGCTGGTTCGGCCCATTTCCCGGTGATGGCATCGGCGAAAGACTCCCCATATCCCTGACTGCCCCTGGGATTGGTGTAAAGCACAACGTAGCCAGCCGCCGCTAAAACATACATTTCATGGAAAAAGGTACGCCCGTATTGGCACCGTGGCCCTCCGTGAATATTTAAGATGAGTGGGTATCTACGCTGCGCGTGAAACTGCGGTGGTTTTACCAACCAACCCTGCAATGTCTGCCGGCCATTATTAAAAACGATCTCCTCGGCCGGCAAAAAGTCCCTACGCCGTAAATAACGCCGGTTGAGCCAGGTGAGCTGAGATTCTGAACCCGTTGATAAATCAACAACAAAAAGTTCATCTGGAGCGTGTAACTGGGCCCCGTGATAGACCAGCTTGGAACCGGCATGGTCCAAACTCCAGGAGATGGCAACGGCTTCATCTTTGGTCACCCAATCCACGGCCCCATTGCTCACTTTAACCCGGAGTAGCGGTTGACGACCGTTACTGGATACGCCAAAATAAATGAACCGTCCCTGGGGATCCCACACCGGCGAAACTACCTGTAAGGAGGGGGTTATATCGCCTAACGTCAAGGCGTAGGCCGTGCGGTCCAATTGCGCGCCATACACGCGGTGATTCCTGCCAGTCAACGTGACAGTGTTTAACAGGTAGTTCACCGCTCCCCAACTATGGTAGGGATGTTGATGACCCAGGTACGCCAGGGTTTTTCCTTCGGGATCATAAGCAAGCCCTTCCTTTGGCCCCCGGGGAGCGCGCACCTGCTTTACACTCCCTCCCGAGGCAGGGACACGGTAAACGTGCTGCTCCTCCAAAAGGTACTGCCAGTTGGGATGGCGAAAGGAAATAAAAGCAATTTCGTTTCCATCGGGAGACCAACAGGGGAAGGCATCATGGTAAGGGCCTTCCACCAATTGTTGGCAGCGGCCCCGGGGAACCGTGGTTACCCACACATGCGTAAACTCACTGTCGAAAAACCCTTCCCCATCCAAGCGGTACCAGAGGTCTTTAATGTGACGATACACGGGCGTCTTAGGATGGCCCTTGTCGTCCACTTCCACTTCCTGGCTCAAGGGGTGGAATAAAAAGGCGATCCGTTTTCCCTCGGGGGACCAACGCAAGTGGGAAACGGTGCCCCGGGGAAGCTTTGTCAACGGGCGGGCCTCACCGCCAGCCATGGGCAAAAGCCAGATCTGACTACTGGTCTTCTCCTGGCGAATGAAGGCCAGGGTACCTCCGTCCGGGGACCAACGGGGGGTGTGGTCCTTGCGCTCCCCAAATGTGATCTGCCGTAGATTTCCACCCGCGGTATTTACCATAAAAAGATTGGTAACATACTTCTTGGCTTTTTGTAACATACGTTCTACTACAAAAACCACCCTCGTCCCATCAGGCGCCATTTGGGGATCAGAAACCAATCGAAATTGATATAAATCGGCAATGGTGATATGTTTCGATTCCATTTTGTTACCCTCTTAGACTTACTCTGGTAAGGACCACAACAGAGCACAGTGATCGCGATAGAGTTGCCATATGGCTTCTATCTCACTGTCTTTGTCCAGGCCGTGGCCAATTATCTTTTTGTGATCCAGGTGCAATTTTCCCATGAAGTACCACCGGCCAGGAGATAGGGGCATTCCCTGGTAATAGATCTCCATGGGATCGGGACCATTCAGGCCGGTAGTGGGCCGGGTCATGGAAATGGTGTTAACCACGCCGTCGTTCTCAAGCCAGGTGGAGTCCGTGGCGGATCCGTTGCCCCAATAGGCAGTTTTACGCCCTAAAATCCGAGCGTTGCCGCGCAGAATAACCGACGTGGTTTTATCCGGTATATGAAAACCAGTGGCAGAGTCCAAAACCGTACTGGAAGTGGCAAAAGAGAAGTAATAGACCTGGGGATCAGCTCGCACCAAGGTATTCAGTTGTCGGGCGCCTTCCAGGCTGGTATCCCACGTAGAAATATTCTTGGTCCCCCAGGCGGGGTTTTCACGCATTCGTCGGAAGTACTCCGACCAGGACTCACCCTCCCGCCGTTCGAACCCCCATTGTTGAAGATCAAAGTCATAGAAATTATTTCCTACTACGGCCGCCACCGCAATAAAATCCTGAAGAAAGGGGATGCTCTTATTCACAATATCCGAGAGGGTAGTACCGTCGTGGGGTGTGGAGAGGGTGGTAATGGATTTAATCCAGCCTTCATTTTGCCGGCCCAGCAGGGAATCGGCTTCAGGAATGGTTCCTGCCGAATCACTGTAAATCACCGTGCTGAGCAAATACTGCAACATGCGAATCGTCTGGCCGCCCATGCTATGCCCGATCAAATGAACGGGGTGTTGGGCATCCCACTGAGGATACAGACCATGGAAAATCTTCCCCTCCGGCCGTTGGATAATCCCATAGTTTTGGGCATGCCCCTGGCCATAATCCACCTGGCCACCTTTGATCTGATAATATAACTCTACCGCCCGGTCCCAGTTGGAAGAGACCGGCCCCACCGAGGCCGTGTAAACCTCAAAACCCTGTTCTCGTAGATAGGCCTCCAGGTCGTTGGATCCGCCCCAATAAAGATACCCCCCCATTTCATCACGTCCCCAACCCATTAAACCGTGCACTAAAATGATAGGATAACGATTTTCACTCCTTAACAGACCTCCCAAAAACAACACTCCCACCATACTAATACCTAGTAACACCCTTAATTGACCCCAAAGCCAAACGCCAGGACTGGCACGGGCTGTACGCCTATTCACAAATATCCGTAGAGAAAATTTTTTGGTGTGCGCTAAGCGGTGCACTGACATATCGTTTTAATTTAAGGCAATTCCCCA